>NZ_JBLVPZ010000007.1:0-219745 GCF_048286555.1 Flavobacterium cryophilum
CAAAAAGTTGTTTCCAACTTTTCCAACAAGCCGCTGGAACGGAATTCGTAATCGAAAAACACCCTACATATAACCATCTTAAAAGTTGTTAATAACTTAATGATGCTTTACATAGGAACAGCTGTTACCTGTTGCCCTTTTTTATCACTTAATTTTTTATTTACTAATTATTATGTCTGTTAAGTTTAAAGCAATTTGACCATCACCTTCTTTTAGGACATCATAATATTCTTCTTCCTCTCTTGGATCATAGTCGTCCGCTGGGTCATAATAATTGTAACTAGGATTATAAACGCGTTCATATTTGTCTTTAAAGTCAGTTGTCAAAGTATTGACTTTTTCGTCTTTGAATAAAACTTTAGCGAATATTTCATATTCTATCGATTTATTAAGAGTGATAAATTTCTTGAATTGTTCAAATTCTATGAAAATGTGTCGAAAATTTTTAAACTTAAGTTCTGGATGAACTACTTCTATTTGACTTACAATGGTTTTTCCAAATTCAAAATTGAAGTTTTTGCAAATTGCTTTTGAAACAGGAAGTGGTTGTCTTTTAAACTTTATTTTTAATTTTATTTCTCGTCCTGAATATGCAGCTGGCACGAGAAAAAACAAATTAAGGATTTTATTCGTGTTTTCGTATTCATCTTCAATAACTGCTGTAGCCTTGGGGGTTAATAATTCCTTAAATTTTCTTTGAAGTTTTGTAACTAAATCTTGCGAATTAGAAAATGTGTCAATCGTATGTTTATCTTTAAGAATAGCTTTGAAGTTATTTAGCTTCTGAATTTTATCAAACTGAATTAAGTTTGGAATTACAGGAGAACTTTCTTCGTCAATAAGGTAGATTAGGATTTCTTTATTTTGCTTAACAGCCTTTTCGTATTCTAATTGTGAATAGGATTTTCCACTATTTGGCTCTTCGCTACCATATCTCATTCCTATTATGCCAACATATATGTCAGATTGCTCAACTTCAGAGATGCAAGTCGTTAAAGGATTAGATGTTCTTGCACCGAATTGTTCCATTCCTTTGACTGTTACGTCAAATTTCTCAAGAGTATCCCAAACCTTTTTTCTTTCCTCTTTTAGGTCTACAAAAGTTGAGGATATAAAAACAGTTTTTCTTGTTATGTTTTTTTTAGCAGTCATTTTATTTTGTTATTTGTTTTTTGTAGTGTCGACACAAGGTTGCAGGTAATGTCTTGGTACTAAAGCGGGTTTGGGACTAAATTAAGCACATTATTCGAATTTGCCACCCGAGCGATAGCGAACAGGCGAAGCAAATCAAAGTATGGTTTTTTCATAAAAAGTAACTTCATGTCACTTTTGTTTAGGTTTACGATATCTTATTGATACAGATATTCCAAAAGTAAATTCAGAAGTTTATAGAGTGCGATTCCTGTAGCTACTCCAATTAGCATCCAAAAAAATCTTTGCGATTTGTCTACTTTTACCAGTAACTCTTGTACCAATTCACCATTTTCTTTCAATTCAAGTTTGATTTCTTTTTTGTCGAATTGTTTGTATTTGGATTCCAATATTAAATCTCTGGCGTGTAGTTTTATTTCATGCTTAATTCCATTAAAAGAAAACTTTTTAGAAATTCTTTTCCCATTCAATAAAACGCTTTCTATTCCAAAAATAGAGTTCCAGAATTCTATTTTGTTCGATTCAATATTAAATTCAGCGTATTTCATTTTTAATTTGAGTTTTTTTTTAACGTTTCGCGTCTTTGCGAGGTTGTGAACTTCGTAACCGAGATCTTTCGACTAAGATAAAATTTCTTGCGAAACGGAAACGTGAATTAACCACAAAATTCGCACTCTCGCAATTAGGCGTAGTTTATATTATTAACTTCATGCTCAAATGAATTATAGTTTAGGCTTGTATCGTTTTTAATTTCATCGTAAACATTAATATTCCCATTTTCATCTATGACTTCTATAATTATAGCATAGTCTTGCTTGAAATTTACATCATTTATACTCCTAGTATATAACCTTAAAGCAACTTCCCATTCCCCAGCATCAAAATTTCTAGTAAAAGACTTTTCAAATTGTAAAATTGGACTCCATTGTTTAGTATAAATATTTGAATTTGAAAGACTAATTTCTTTTAACCCAATTTCAGTATTTTTAACCAATTTTACCGAAAGTCTCGTTTTTGAGTATTCACAATCATTATTTAAATTAACCTCTGGATTATATACAATTGTGATTTTTAATTTAAGCTTGCCTTCTGAGTTTCCATCAGAAAAAATATTTGGAATGTTAAATTTTACATTATCGTAATTGTCCATATCTAACTCTCCTTGATATAGGTATGTTGCTGTATTATTTGCATATAAAGCATTTTGTATCAAAGGTTCACCGAATCCTGTAAATTTAAAATCGAAATCAAAATTTTCAAAAATTTCTCTTTTTTCTGCAAAATGAATAAGCAAAGCTTTAATTATATTTGTTTTTGCGAACGGATAGTAGTCGAAAAGCATTTGAGCATATCTTGAGATAATGGGGGAAGAAAAGCTAGTTCCATTATCATAAGACAAGCTTAAACCATCTTCAAACAATCCACAAGTTGAAATTCTAGGGAATGAAGTATAAGGAGACATAAGATTTCCACCATGAGAAACTAACTCAGGTTTCAAACCGCCATCTGTGCCAGGACCAATTTTTGAAAAAGGAGAAATTAAGTCCCTTTTTGTTAGTGAACCGTGATCGTCATATTTAGCGATGGATCCAACCGTTAATCCTAATAATGATTCTGCTGGTGAGCCAATTCTAGCATTTACATTAGAAAAATGATTTTCGGGGTAAGTTCCAAGACTAAAATCTATATTCCCTGACGAAATAACAAATAACACATCAAATTCTTTAGATAAAAAATCAAGTGTTTTCCCTAAATGGGATCGCTCATTATCTCTTAATGAATTTGGATTCCCTAAAGATAAGTTATAGACTTTAACTTCTAAATATAGAGATTCAACAACTTCTGTAATAGCAATTGCTAAATCAAAATCATTTAATCCAAGTATATTATTAAGACTATCAATCCCGAAAACTGGAACATCAATAACATAACAATATGGTTTTAAATTTTTAGTAGTAATTTGAAACTCTATGTTATCACCGAAAACACAACGACTTGCAACAAATGTTCCGTGAGAATATTGTGGTGAAACAGAACCCGTTGGTAAATAGGAGTTAATTCTAGCTCGAACATAATTTGGAATTATTTGACCATTAGTTGTAATTCCAGAATCAAATATACAAATTGCCGAACTTGAAGAAACATCTTCGAATTTTATATCATCTGCAATTGTTTCTCCTTTTACAGAATTTGTAATGAAGTAATTTTGATTTAAAGTAATTTCTTTAATTGAGTTAAATTCATTGAGAATGGAATTAATTTCCGAACCATTTAATCTTGTTTTTACAGTTACTATCCGATTTGAAATATTTGAAAAATTATATTCGAAATCATTCTGAAGAAACTCTGTTCTTATTAATTTTTCTAAAGGTTTAATTTCGTCTTTTTTTATTCCATCGAAGAATTGTATAAGCAAATCATATCTTGCCTCTGAATTGATATCAATATCGTGTGATACTTTAGTTTCAATAGGTATTGCTTTTATATTTTCAATGGCGGAAAAGTAAGTTTTATATTTGTTTTCTGGAGTACTAATATACTCTTCTAATTTTACTTCAAATTCTTCAAATTTATCATCATCAATTTTAAAATTCGCAATAGATTTATTTTCGTGATTTAAGGAAACTAGTTCAAATCCTAAATTCTCTATTTTGAGAATATGCGATTTAATTTTTATGTTATCGAGTGTTGAAAGTTGTAAAAATATATTACTTATAACCTTCAAATCCTTTTTTGCAGACTCAATTTCCTTAAATTTATTTGTATTATTTCTTAAAGAAATCCCATGTTCAGAGTAACTAAATCTTGGAACAGATTCACCAAATCCGGTTTTATTTATTTCCGTTTTTTTAATATTCTCTTTAGGAATTTCCAAATGGTATTTTTTTTTCATGTGCAGTTTTTAAATTACGCCTAATTAATATATCGACGAAACAAACCTTCGTACATGCACCCAAATATGGGTAGGTTGGCGAAGATTTGTTTTATTCTATATTTCTCAAATATATTAAAATTTTCTTACAATTTTTCTTGAAAAGAATAAACGTTATAATTGTTGCGGTTTGCGTGAGGGAGGGAAGCGGCATCCTTTATTTTCTTTCTTTAAGAAAATAAAGATACAGCGTACCGCCCGACCCAAAGTTGCGAGGAGGAACGACAAAGCTACTGCAGGGGCACGCCCAAAGGAACAATCTCACTTCGCTTTTACCACTCACCATTCACTTTTCACGATTGACTTTGCTGTCACTTTCCACTTCCATTTTATGAAATTTCCAAAAAAAGTATATCTTTAGCCAACTAAAAACCCAAAACCCAATACCAAAAAAAAATATGGAAGACCAAAAACCAGACGATTTTAAAAGAGAATTAGGATTACTCGACGGAACCATGCTTGTGGTGGGTTCTATGATAGGTTCCGGGATATTTATTGTAAGCTCTGATATGGTTCGCCAGTTGGGTTCCGCTGGTTGGTTGATTGCTATGTGGGTGCTTACGGGTGCCATTACGGTGATTGCTGCCGTGAGTTATGGCGAGTTGAGCGCGATGTTTCCTAAAGCGGGTGGTCAATATGTGTACATTAAGGAAGCCTACGGCAAATTGGTGGGTTTTTTATACGGTTGGAGTTTCTTTGCCGTGATACAAACCGGTACGATTGCTGCGGTGGGTGTGGCTTTTGCTAAATTTGCCGCCTATCTGTACGCACCTTTAAGTGATAAGAATATTTTATATGAAATAGGGGATTTCAAACTCAATGCGGCTCAGATTGTTTCTATTTTCACCATTATTTTGCTGAGTTACATTAACAGCCGTGGGGTGAAAAACTCAAAGATTTTACAAACGGTTTTGACAGTTATAAAAATTCTGTCGTTAGCAGGTTTGATTATTTTTGGCTTTATGGCTGCCAAAGCCGAGGTTTGGGACGCAAACTGGACGAATGCCTGGACGTCACAAGCATTGAATGTGAAAACTGGTGCGTGGTTGCCCATCAGCGGAACGGCTTTAATATCGGGGATTTCGGCTGCCTTGGTAGGTTCGATGTTCTCCAGTGTGGCTTGGGAAGGAGTAACTTTTATCGCCGGTGAAATAAAAAATCCAAAACGCAATGTGGGATTGAGTTTATTCTTAGGAACCTTAATTGTGAGTGTGATTTATGTTTTGGCGAATATCATGTACTTGGCAGTGGTGCCTTTGTACGAAATAGCAACGGCTGAATCTGATCGGGTGGCTGTTGTGGCTTCGCAGAGTATTTTTGGAGCTGTTGGAACATTAATTATTGCTGTGATGATTATGATTTCGACTTTTGCCTGCAATAACGGACTGATTATGGCGGGTGCCAGAGTGTATTATACGATGGCGCAAGACGGTGTTTTCTTCAAGAAAGCAGCTGAACTGAACAAAGCCAGTGTTCCGGCTTGGTCTATCTGGGCGCAATGTATTTGGGCGTCGGCGTTGTGTCTTACAGGGAAATATGGAGATTTATTGGATTTTGTGGTCATCATCGTTTTGATATTTTATATTCTGACTATTTTAGGAATATTTATTCTGCGCAAGAAAATGCCAAATGCTGAAAGACCGTATAAAGCGTTTGGATATCCATTTTTACCGGGATTGTATATTGTTATCGCAACAGCTATTTGTATCGCTTTATTGTATACTAAAACCAGTACCAGTGGTTGGGGGGTGGTGATTATGCTAATTGGTATTCCGGTGTATTATTTGACCAAAGCTAAGGAGTAGTTTATTTTAATTATGAATTATGAATTTGTGGCTGTATTACACTATTTATGAATTCAAATTAGTCCAACTTATATTTCTTATATGTTTAAAAAACAATCATAATTAATTTTAGTAGTTTTTAAAAAATCCGCGTCATCTGCGTTCCAATTCGGTACAATAAAGACATTAACACTTAAATAAAAAAATCCGTCTCGTTTTGATAACGCGACGGATTTTCTGTTAAATTCAGGTTGGGTTGCTGCTTTTTTCAATTTAAATCTAAAAACTAAAAAACTAAAAATTACAACCTGCAATCCACAACCTGTAATCTATAGGCTAGTAATACGTGAAGCGTCTTACTTTGGCAATGTATTTTGCTAATCGGATTACTTGATGACTGTATCCGTATTCGTTATCGTACCAAATGTATAACACGATATTTTTTCCATCGGCAGAAACGATTGTGGCGTTACTGTCATATATTGCAGGTGCTGATGTCCCCACGATATCTGAAGAAACCAATTCGTTATTCAAAGAATATTTTATTTGCTCTACTAATTCGCCTTCCAGTGCGTATTTTTTTATAATGGCATTGATTTCTAACAGCGATGTTTCTCTGGATACTTCAAGATTCAAGACAACCAATGAACCGTTAGGAACTGGCACCCGAATCGCATTTGAGGTTAATTTTCCGGCAAGGCTTGGCAATGCTTTTGCAACAGCATTTCCTGCACCTGTTTCAGTAATTACCATATTCAGGGCTGCTGCTCGACCGCGACGGTATTTTTTGTGCATATTATCAACAAGATTCTGGTCGTTTGTATAGGCATGAATAGTTTCTAAATGGCCTTTGACAACTCCTAAAGTGTCTTCAACAGCTTTCAAAATTGGCGTGATGGCATTCGTAGTGCAGGAGGCTGCCGAGAAAATATTGATCTCGTCAGGATTGTATTCGTTATGGTTTACGCCATGAACAATATTAGGAACTCCTTTTCCGGGAGCGGTAAGCAACACTTTGTCCACACCTTTCGAAACCAAATGTCGGCTTAACGCTTCATGTGAAGTGAAAGCACCTGTGTTGTCAATTACTAACGCATTGGTAATTCCATAAAGCGTATAATCAATTTCTTCCGGTCCGTTAGCAGTAATGACATGTACGGTAGTTCCGTTAATAATTAAAGCATTATTTTCAGGATCAGCAGTTACTGAGCCTTGAAAATTACCGTGAATAGAATCGTATCGCAGCAAGGAGGCTCTTTTTTCAAGAGAAATGGCGTCATTTTTATCGCGAGTTACGATAGCTCGCAGTCGCAATTGACTTCCTTTTCCGGTCTTAGACATTAATTCTCGGGCTAATAAGCGTCCAATACGACCAAAACCATACAACACAACATCTTTCGGCTGAATGTCCTCAGAGTTTTTGGCTTTCTTTAATTTGTCAATGACAAAATACTTGGCATCCGGATATTTGTCTTCTTCTAAACCATATTCGTACGTCAGTTTACCAATGTCCAATTTTGCCGGTGGTAAATTCATTTCTAAAATGGCTTTTGCAATTTTAACAGAATCAAATACGGAGATTGGCTTGCCTACAAATTCGGCAGCATATTCATGCAGGTTTATAATATCACTGACATTGCGATCAATTAATTGATTTCGGAAGAAGACCATTTCTATGGATTTATCATACCATAAATCGCTGATGATTTTAATGAGTTTTACTCCTGCACGTCGCCTGTCGGCTTGAAAAGAAACTTCTTTTTCGTATAATGTTGTAATTGCCATGTTGAAAATTTAATGAAAATAAGGAATTGTATTTTTTAAAATTTGCGCAAAAATACCCATTTCAATCGATTTCGTAACGCATTTTTAAGATTATTTACAAAATAAAAAAGCCACCTTGTTTTGTCAAGATGGCTTTGGTTTTTTAAAAAATAGGATGCGTTAAAGAATCACGCGCAGTACTTCTCCATTTTTATTAATCATTTCGATACGTACAGTTTGATTTTCCTCTTTTTGACTTAAAAGTTTAGAAACCGTTTCCACGTCTGTAGCTTTGATATTGTCAATGCTCAAGATAATATTTCCTATTAATTCGTCTTCATACTGTTTTAAACTTTGACTGCTGATTGATTTAATTCGTACACCGTATTCAATTTTAAACTTTTTTTTGTCAGCGGCCTCAATATTCTCTAATTCGATTCCTTTAAATTCGGCGTTGAAAAATTCATTTTTACTCAAAATCACAGGCACTATTCTGGTTTTTCCCGCTCTGATATACGTGACCTGTATTTTATCATTCGGTCTTTTTGTATTGATGTACCCAGAAAGATCCGCAAAAGTTGCCACATTTAGTTCGTCTAATTTAACGATGACATCTCCTTTTTCCAGACCTGATTTCTCGGCACCGGAATTTTTGGTCACTTTATTAATGTAAAAACCTTGCGTTTGTGTTATTCCTAATTCTTTAGAACTAATACTGTTCAATTCTCCTCCTTCAACGCCAAGAATTCCGCGTTGTACATTTCCAAATTCCATAAGATCCTCAATAATTTTTCGGGCAATATTTGAAGGAACGGCAAAGGAATAGCCTACGTATGAACCGGTCATGGACGAAATCATCGTGTTGATTCCTATCAGTTCACCACGCGTATTAACTAAGGCACCACCACTATTTCCGGGATTCACAGCAGCATCTGTTTGTATAAAAGACTGGATTCCGCTGGTGTCTAAATCTCGGGCTTTCGCCGAAACAATTCCTGCAGTTACTGTAGAAGTTAAATTGTACGGATTTCCAACTGCCAGAACCCATTCTCCCACTTTAACCGAATCAGAATTGGCAAAAACAGTATATGGTAATTTCTCTTCCACATCAATTTTCAATAAGGCAATATCCATTTTAGAATCGGTTCCAATGAGTGTTGCTACATATGATTTTTTGTTGTTCAAGGTAATTGCAATTTCTGATGCATCTTTAATTACGTGATTATTCGTCACAATGTAACCGTCCTCAGAAATGATCACTCCGGAACCTGTTCCTACTTGCTCCTGGGATTGTCCCCCTTTGTACCCGTAAAAATATTCTAATATCGGATTGGTAACAGTTCTGCGGGACACGTTTTTCACGTGTACCACGGTATGGATGGTTTTTTCGGCAGCCTCAGTAAAATCAAGCACATCGGATGATAATCCTACTTTCTTTCCGTAAGAATCGGATGCTCTCGTTATTCCTAAATTTCTATCATTAGAAAAATATCCATTAGTGTCAAATAATAATTTGTAGGCACCTAGTGTTACTACTCCGCTCAACAGGGAAACCAAAAATAGTGTTGAAAATTTTTTCATAATTAAATTCGTTTATTACGATTTTTATTCGTAAAAATAAAACTAAATTAGCTAGGTAAAATACAGTTTAACGCTCTTTAACAATGATTAACATTTCAT
This sequence comes from Flavobacterium cryophilum, assembly GCF_048286555.1. Taxonomy (NCBI): domain Bacteria; kingdom Pseudomonadati; phylum Bacteroidota; class Flavobacteriia; order Flavobacteriales; family Flavobacteriaceae; genus Flavobacterium; species Flavobacterium cryophilum. Next base: position 9,313 of record NZ_JBLVPZ010000007.1, read on the forward strand.
TAATAATTCGTAATTTTGTACAACTCAATTCAAATTAAATGCAACTAGAATTTTATAAATACCAAGGGACAGGAAATGATTTTGTAATGGTTGATAGTCGTTCCAATTGTTTTCCATTAGAGAATACACAACTCATCGCGCACTTATGTGACAGACGTTTTGGAATAGGCGGCGATGGTCTTATTTTATTGGAAAATGACGCTGAAACTGATTTCAAAATGATCTATTACAACTCGGATGGAAACCAAAGTTCGATGTGTGGCAACGGCGGAAGATGTTTAGTGGCTTTCGCCAAAAAGCTAAACGTAATCCAAAACAGCGCTACTTTTATTGCGACAGATGGTTTGCATCACGCAACAATTGCGGATGACGGATTGGTTTCACTTCAAATGATAGACATTGACGAGGTAAAAGTGAGTTCAGATCATGTTTTTCTAAATACGGGTTCGCCACACCATGTGCAACTGGTAGATGATTTAGAAAATTATAATATAAAGGAAAAGGGAGCAGCCATTCGATATGGAGATTTGTACGGGAACGCAGGAAGCAACATCAATTTTGTAAAACAAATTGACGAATCGACTTTTGCGTTAAGAACCTATGAAAGAGGTGTTGAGGATGAAACGCTTTCTTGTGGAACCGGCGCTACCGCAGTTGCAATTGCAATGAATGTATTAGGAAAAACGAATGCTTCTTCTATTGATTTGAATGTAGAAGGCGGAAAATTAGTCGTTTCTTTTGATAAAAAAGAAGGACAGTTTACTAATGTCTTCTTGAAAGGACCAGCGGAATTTGTATTTAAAGGAACAATTCAGATTTAACTAAAACCCAAAACCTAAAACCCAATACCAAGAACCTAATACCTAAATGAAAACATTAAAAGGCGAGAACATCTATATTCGTGCATTAGAACCCAATGATTTGGAGTTTGTATATGGTTTAGAAAACGACCAAAGCATTTGGGAAGTCAGTAATACACATACTCCTTATAGCCGGTTTTTAGTGAAACAATATTTAGAAAATGCCCATCAGGATATTTATGAAGCCAAGCAGTTGCGATTGGCTATTTGTCAGGATCAGGATTTTCCCGCTTTGGGTTTAATCGATTTATTTGATTTTGATCCAAAGAATAATAGGGCTGGAGTAGGTATTGTTATCCAAGACAATGAAAATAGAAAGCAGAATATTGGTTCAGAAGCTTTGGGGCTATTAATCGAATATGCTTTTTATAATCTTAATTTACACCAATTATATGCAAATATTGGTACCGAAAATGAAGCTAGTAAAGCACTTTTTGCTAAATTTGGATTCGAAATGATAGGTGTCAAAAAAGATTGGACCTTTGTGAACGGGACTTATAAAGACGAAGCTGTTTTTCAATTAATCAATACTAAATTTTAAATTTTTTAGTTTTGAATCATTACCATTTTAATATCAAATAAAATAGGAAGAATGACACGATTGTCATGCCATAAAAAATAACACCACCTATGAATCTCAAGAAAATTATCACCATCGCTTCAATTATTTTAATATCAATATTAATGATTTACGGATTAATATTATTAAGACAGATTTTTTCGGCCAATACAAAATTTACAGATAATGAAATGTATGTGTACATTCCAACGGACTCTAAATACGAAGATGTCAAGAAGATAATTGCGCCATATGTCGAGAATATGGATCGTTTTGAAATGGTAGCCAATAAAAGAGGCTATACTGATAATGTGATTCCGGGTCGTTTTTTATTCACAAAAGGAATGAATAGTTATGAAATGGTAAAAACTTTAAGACTTAATTCGGCTGTAAAACTGGCATTTAATAATCAGGAACGAGTAGAGAATTTAGCGGGGCGAATTGGTTCTCAAATAGAAGCCGACAGCGTATCATTACTGACGTCGTTTAAAGATTCTATTTTTTTAAAAGAAAACGGGTTCAATGAAGAGAACGTTTTGGTAATGTTTATTCCTAATACGTATGAGATTTATTGGAACACTACGGCTGAAAAGTTCCGTGATAAAATGATTAAGGAATACCGTAATTTTTGGAATAAGGAAAGAGTTGCCAAAGCGCAAAAGCAAGGATTAACACCTATTGAAGCGACTATTTTGGCTTCGATCGTTCACAAAGAATCTGTTAAAAAAGATGAACGACCTAGAATTGCAGGGGTGTATTTGAACCGATTGAGAGCGGGAATGCCATTGCAGGCTGATCCAACTGTTATTTTTGCGATAAAAAAGAAATCGAATGACTTCAATCAGGTCATCAAAAGGGTTTTTTACAATGATTTGACAAGGAGTCATCCCTACAATACATATATGAATATAGGACTTCCTCCTGGACCTATCGCTATGCCTGACATTACAGCATTAGAAGCGGTTTTAAATCCGGAAAAAAATAATTTTATTTATTTCTGTGCCAGTGTTGAGCGTTTTGGATACCACGAGTTTGCCGCGACCTTAGAGGAACACAACAAAAATGCCAAAAAATACTCGGATTGGATCAATAGCCAAGGCGTAAAAAGATAATTTTGGGATTAAAAAAATTACTGGTATTTTTATTTTATGTTGGAATTCAAATTGGATATTCACAAAATGAAGCGGATAGTTTCTTTCAGCCATCCGATTCGTTACAGATTAAAAGACAAAATACAGTTGTCATTTCCGAAGCAGTTTTGGCTACGGGAACTTTAATTGGTTTAAACCAAGTTTGGTATGCCGATTATCCTAAATCTCCGTTTCATTTTATAAATGACACTTCAGAGTGGCTCCAAATGGATAAAGCCGGTCATGTATTTTCGTCGTACCATCTAGGTCGATTTGGTGCCGAAATGCTACACTGGAGTGGGGCCAGTAAAAAAAATCAATTGTTGTACGGAGCGGGATTAGGATTTGCGTTTTTAACGGCAGTTGAAGTTCTAGATGGGTATTCCACTGAATGGGGCGCTTCAGTAGGGGATGTTGTTGCTAATGCATCTGGAACCGCTATATATGTTTCCCAAGAATTAATCTGGAAAGAACAGCGCATTGCACCTAAGTTTTCTTTCCATACTACAAAATATGCTAGTGACAGGCCAGAGGTTTTAGGAAGTTCCTTTACGGAGCAAATTCTAAAAGACTATAATGGACAAACCTATTGGCTTTCGGTGAATTTACATTCTTTTGCTAAAGGCTCAAAAATACCAAAATGGCTCAACTTGGCTTTGGGGTATGGAGCCGATGGTATGATCACCGGAAATAAAGAAGATACTTCGCCAGTTTTAACTTCGAATCCACAAAGATTGAGACAATTTTACCTGAGTTTGGATGTCGATTTGACAAAAATTAAGACAAAATCCCATTTTTTGAAGACCGTTTTCTCTGTTTTTAATACCGTTAAAATTCCTGCACCGACCATCGAATTTGTGCGTTTTAACGATATAAAATACCACTTCATCTATTTTTAGAAAAGTTTAACTACTTGATTATCAGTATAATTATTTTTGTTGTATCTTTGCACATAGAAATTTCTTAACGGGACAGCGTTTTGAAGAAAAATAATTTATGATAAAGAAGTGGTATTTTTACACTAGTCTGACTGTTATTACAGTTTTTTTAAGTTCAGGTTTTAAACCGTTTAAATTAGAAACCAGCCCTTGGTTTCTCATCAATGAAGAAGAAGGAACACACTACTTATTTCCTTCTGAAAAGCAAGAAGATTACATCAATTCGAACATCCCTTTTACTGGAAATTTTTTCATTGGTTTTAAAGAAGCGATCGGATATCGAGAATCTGAAAGTAAATATAAAAAAATCAACTCTTTAGGATATTTAGGTAAATACCAATTTGGTGTTGAGACTTTAAAATCAGTAGGAGTTCGCAATAGTATTACTTTTTTAAATAGCCCTGAATTACAAGAAAAAGCATTTATTGCACTGTTGGCTAAAAATAAATGGGAATTGAAAAAAGAAATTGAAAAATATGAAGGAACAATACTTAATGGCATACATGTTACTGAATCTGGAATTTTAGCTGCAGCTCATTTAGGCGGTGCCGGATCAGTAAAAAAATATTTTAAAAACAATGGAAAGCGTTATTTTAAAGATGCTTATGGAACTTCCATTCGAACATATATGAAGCTTTTCGGCGGGTATGATACCTCATTTATTGTTGCAGATATTAATGCAAGCGTAAAAAGCATATAAGCCAAAATCAAAAATAGTCAAATAAAAAAAGGCTGCCTACAAGTTAACTTGTAGACAGCCTTTTTTTTATTATAAAACTAAATTATCTAGATTTTAGAATTTCTCCATCAGGACGCACCACTAATTTTATTGTTTCTTTATCTTTTTTGATTTTAATATTATATTGTTTTTTCAGCACATCTCCATCTTCCTGTGAATAGAGAAAGCTGTCATTTACAATAGCCCAACCAGGATAGGTACGATAAATAGAATAAATAACTTCACCAGGCAGCTTTACATTTTTGAATTCTTCCACAACCCGTACTAATTTTCCATTTTCATTATAAGTTGCGGTCAAAGAACCATTTTTCATTTCCATTACTACAAGGTATTCTTCAAACCCTTCAGCATCCGTACCTAAATCATAGGCTATAAATTTTTCTTCAATAGTTTTCACTCTTTGGTCAGGATTATTATCAGGAATATAGACAGAAAAATCTGATCCAACCCTTTTAATAACGACACCAGGTAGTTCTTCGATTTTAATTTTACCTTTTGGAGTTTCTTGTGAATACGATGCTATAGTAACGCTTAAAAAAAGTAGAATAATAAGTGCTTTCATAATACTTAAGTTTTAAATTAATTAATGATTTTTATAATTGTAATAAACTAGTAGCTTGTAGTTTTGCCGTATTATTTTTAATTTATCAAAAAACATAAAAAACTGTATATCAGTAATATAAAGTTTAATTCTTCAGTAAAAAACATAAATATTAGTGTAAATTTAGCTTTTTAATTTAGCTATTTGCGTTAACACATACCATAAGTTATGTTAATAAAATAAGTCAAATAATCTCTTTTTTAATAAGAATAATATGTTTTTAATTTTTTGATTAAAACAAAAAAGCACTAATCTTTTGACTAGTGCTAAATAGAATTGACAAGTAGATTGTTGTTTTTAATCGAAACTATCCATTAAAATTTCTAATATTTTAATGGCAGCTTCGCTGATTTTTGTTCCAGGTCCAAATACGGCAACTGCACCGGCATCAAATAAAAACTGGTAATCTTGTGCCGGAATTACTCCACCAACCACCACCATAATGTCTTCGCGACCGTATTTTTTTAGTTCTTCGATTACTTGTGGCACCAGCGTTTTATGTCCTGCCGCAAGAGAGGAAACGCCCAAAATATGCACGTCGTTTTCTACCGCTTGTTTGGCCGCTTCGGCTGGTGTTTGAAAAAGTGGCCCAATGTCTACATCAAAACCAACATCAGCATAACCTGTAGCCACAACTTTTGCACCACGATCATGACCGTCTTGCCCCATTTTGGCAATCATAATTCGGGGCCTGCGTCCTTCTTGTTTTGCAAATTCGTCTGCTAATAGCTTTGCTTTTTCAAAACTTTTGTCGTCTTTTATTTCTTTACTATACACACCGCTAAAGGATTTAATTTGTGCTTTGTATCTTCCAAAAACCGTTTCCAGTGCATCACTAATTTCTCCTAATGTCGTTCGGTTTCTGGCAGCTTCAACGGCAATTTCAAGTAAATTACCTTTTCCTGTTTGTGCACAAAGGGTTAGTTTTTTTAGTGAATTTTGTACTTTTTCTGAATCTCGAGTTGCTTTAATTCGCTCTAATTGTTCCAATTGTTGTTTGCGAACCATTTGGTTATCGACATCCAAAATTTGTAACGGATCTTCTTTTTCTAATCGATATTGATTCACGCCCACAATAATATCTTGTCCGCTGTCTATTCGTGCTTGTTTTCTAGCGGCTGCTTCCTCGATTCTAAGTTTGGGTATTCCAGATTCAATGGCTTTAGTCATTCCGCCCAGTTCTTCCACTTCTTGAATCAGTTCCCATGCCTTTTCGGCAATCTCGTTCGTCAAACTTTCTACATAATAACTGCCTGCCCAAGGGTCAACGGTTTTAGTAATCTTAGTTTCTTCCTGTAAAAATATCTGCGTGTTTCTCGCAATTCTGGCAGAGAAATCGGTTGGTAAGGCAATAGCTTCATCTAAAGCATTCGTGTGTAAGGATTGTGTTCCTCCAAAAGCTGCAGCTGAGGCTTCAATGCATGTTCGAGCCACATTGTTAAAAGGATCCTGCTCTGTTAAACTCCAGCCCGAAGTTTGACAATGGGTTCGCAATGCCAATGATTTATCATCTTTTGGGTTGAATTGTTTCACCAGTTTTGCCCAGATCATTCTACCAGCACGCATTTTGGCAATTTCCATAAAATGGTTCATTCCAATGGCCCAAAAGAAAGAAAGGCGAGGAGCGAACTCATCAATTTTCATTCCTGTGGCAAGTCCGGTTCTAATGTATTCCAATCCATCGGCCAGGGTGTAAGCCAATTCAATATCTGCAGTGGCACCGGCTTCCTGCATGTGATATCCTGAAATTGAAATCGAGTTGAATTTCGGCATTTTTTTGCTGGTAAATTCAAAAATATCAGCAATGATTTTCATCGAAGGTGTTGGCGGATAAATATACGTATTACGCACCATGAACTCTTTTAAAATATCATTTTGTATTGTTCCCGAAAGTTTTTCCGGTTGTACGCCTTGTTCTTCGGCGGCGACAATATAGAAAGCCATAATGGGCAAAACAGCTCCATTCATCGTCATCGAAACGGACATTTCATCCAACGGAATTTGGTCAAATAATACTTTCATATCTTCCACGGAATCTATTGCAACTCCCGCTTTTCCTACATCACCTACAACGCGTTCATGATCAGAATCATAGCCTCGGTGTGTTGGTAAATCAAAAGCGATGGAAAGTCCTTTTTGACCTGCAGCCAGATTTCGTCTGTAAAAAGCATTGCTTTCTTCGGCAGTCGAAAATCCTGCATATTGACGCACAGTCCATGGTCGACGAACGTACATCGTAGCATAAGGACCACGTAAATTTGGTGCAAAACCAGCTCCAAAATCAAGATGAGTAAGATTCTCAATATCTTGTTCTGAATACGTTTGTTTTAGTTCGATTCCTTCGGCTGTTAAAAATGCATCATCCAAAGAATTTTCGTTCTCCACTTTCAAAGGCGTGCTTTCTAATTGTATATGTTGTAAATCTTTTCTTTTCATTTGTTTAGTACCAAATTACAGGAATGTTGATGATATTTAATTTTGATTAATCGAAATAGCGGACTGACTATTCAAGATTCAATCGCTCTTGTTCTATTTTTTCTGCCATACGTTTTTCGATTATAGGCGTGATTAAGGTTTTTCTAGGATTTTGTTTTACAAAAGGAAATAATTCTAAATCATGTTTCATTCTGTCATCCTTGTTGGGATATTTATTTGTTCCTAATAAAATTTCCTTTCCGGCATCAAATAATTCTTGTTCTTTGTCTGCACTTTCCTGAATTTTTCTTTTAATTATTCCATCGTTAAGTTGTTTCAAGAAACCGCCATTCACCTCTATATCTTTGAATAAAGCCAATGATTTTTCTGCTAATTGACTGGTAATATTTTCTATATAATAACTGCCGTCCGCGGTATTGTTGACTTTATCAAAATAACTTTCTTTTTTGAGAATCAACAATTGGTTTCGGGCGATTCGGTCACCAAATTCGTTGTCTTTGTGATATAATGCATCGTAAGGTAAGTTAGCAATTGCATCCGCTCCGCCAATAATCGCGCTCATACATTCAGTTGTAGTGCGCAACATGTTTACATTATAATCATATAAAGTTTTGTTTCGTTTTGTGGGCGAAACGATGATGTTGCAATCTAAGGTATGATTGTATTCTTTGGCAATCAAATTAAAAAGTAATCGCAAAGCACGCAGTTTTGCAATTTCAAAAAAGTAATTTGTCCCAACGGCAACTTCAAAAACAATGGGTTGATTTACGGCTTCGATTCTATTGAAATATTCATTGGCCTGTCCTAAACTATAAGCAATTTGCTGCACCATGTTGGCTCCAGCATTTTGATACAAAGAGGCATTGATACCTATTAGTGATACTGATGTAGTCGCCGAAGAAAGTAAATTTAGTGTTTCGAAATTACTTTTTTCGTTAGTTACAAACCAGTTTCCATCTTTGGCTAATTGCCCAATTGGATCCAGATTACAGAAAATGGCAGTGTGGCTTTTGTTTGCAAAAGCATCTATTTTTTTGACGAAATCGATTGAAATAAAGGAGAGATTAAAATAGACAGTAATGTTTTCTAAAGGTAATTTTTCCAATAGTTGTGTAATATCAATTGACTCATTTTCTATTGTAAAACGAATACTATCAGCACCACGTTTTAGCGAGTCAAGTGCTCTATCTATCGATTTTTCAACATCGTAAACAAATATGTTTTGGCAAATTTTGAAATTTGTCGCTTTTGTAGGTACTGAAAAAACCTTCGTGAATTCATCTTTGTGATAAAAAGGTTTCACTTGGATGTCTTCGGGAGAATTCCACACTAAGGTTTCATTATAATCAGCTCCATTGAGTTCAAATTGGATTTTTTGTTTCCATTGTTTTGACGAAATGGAAGTGAAATCATCGAAAAGATTTGTTGTCATTTTGTATATGGTTTTCCTAATCCCAGGTTCACCAAAGGAAAGTGAGCTGAAACTGAGTTGTTGTGTTTTCAATAATTACTATAAATTTCACACTCCCTTCCCTTTAAGAAGGGTTGGGGATGGGTTTTTATTTTTCAATAGTGTCGCCTTCGAATTCAATGATATAAATATCTTCACTATCTTTTTTCATATAGTATTTTTCGCGGGCGTATTTTTCTATCTGCTCTGAATTTTTTAATTGCTTGATGTTTTTCTGATCTTTTTTTATTTCTTCCTTATAATAATTTGCATTGTCTTCTAATTCGTTAATTTGTTTGTCTAAAACACGATGTCCGAAATAGGAATAGTTATCCAGAAAAATCATCCACGCAGCAAAAAATAATAAGACCCATACATATTTGTTACTTAAAAATTTAAACCAGGGTTTGTTTTTGTACGGATTTGTCATTTTTTATTTGTTTTAGCCCCGATTACAGTGAAAATCCTTTTAGTAGGTGATGATGACGAAAGGAAGATTCACCTACTAATAAGATTGCAACGGAAAGCGGGAAATAGCTCCTGATATTTAGTGCACTAAAAATACAATTAAATTATAGAATTTTTTGATTAATTACCGCACGAACCACGTCGATGGCTACGGTGTTGTATTTGTCGTTTGGTATAATAATGTCTGCAAATGCTTTGGTAGGTTCGATGAACTGTTCGTGCATGGGTTTCAATGTTGTTTGATATCTGTTGATTACTTCATGCATGTCTCGGCCGCGTTCCGTGATATCACGTTTCATACGGCGGATTAATCGCTCGTCAGAATCAGCATGAACGTATATTTTCACATCAAATAATTCTCTTAATTCTGGGTTTGCCAATATTAAAATTCCTTCCACAATCATCACTTTTCGGGGATGTGTGAAAACGGTATCGTCCGTTCTATTATGCGTTACGAATGAATAAACGGGTTGATGAATGTTGTTTCCTTCTTTTAATTCCTTAAGGTGCGCTACCAATAATTCGAAATCAATGGCACGCGGATGATCAAAATTAATTAATGCTCTTTCATCAAATGACAGTCCATGGTTTTCTTTGTAGTATGAGTCTTGCGAGATAATGCCCACCTCGGTTTGTGGTAATTCATTCATGATTTGATGTACAACGGTCGTTTTTCCGCTTCCTGTACCACCTGCAATTCCTATAATGAGCATAATTTATTTGTTATGTGTTTTATCCTGACAAAAATAGGAATTTAATTGGGAGTGGATTTTATTTTTTGCGGAAATCTTGCTAATTTAATATATTTAGGATGCGTTATTAATTGACATTTTTTCTATCTTTAGTATCTAAAAAACACTATTTTGTATTCACAAATCAATAAAAATATTAGCCGCTATGTCACTTTTGAACCTAAAGAAGTAGAAATTTTTAATTCTTTGTTGGTCTATAGAACGATTCCTAAGAAAACAATTTTACTGCAGGAAGGCGAGATGTGCAATTTTGAAGCTTTTGTCATCAAAGGTTGTGTCCGAAAATATTATATTGATGCCAATGGTTTTGAAGTCATTTTGCAATTTGCTGTCGAAAATGCTTGGGTGAGCGATATTTCTTTTAGTATTTACGAGAAAAAAACCAGTAGGGTATATATCGAAACATTGGAAGATTGTGAGTTTTTTATGTTTAGCCCTGACACTAAAGAAGATTTATTTATCAGAGCACCAAAATTTGAAAGAGCTTTCCGTATCCTGATGCAAAGGAGTCTTGCAGTGACTCAAGAACGCTTATTCAATACTATTTCTAAAACTGCTACTGAAAAATATTTAGAGTTTCTCGAACATTATCCCACACTTTCACAGCGAGTTGCCCAGCATTATATTGCTTCTTATTTAGGTATTTCTGCAGAGTTTCTCAGTAAGATAAGAACTAAAATTGCCAAAAATTAAAATCCTAGTACTTTTCATTTCTTGTCCTAGTTCAATGCAGGCGCTTTTTTTTTGCCGCAACTTTGCATCCTACTATTAAAGGATACAACGATGGAAAATACAGATAAAATAACAGACGGTGTAATTACGCATTCTGTTTTGCATAAAGCGAATACGCGCGGTCATGCTAATCACGGTTGGTTAGAATCGTACCACACTTTTAGTTTTGCAAATTACCACAATCCAGAACGTATGAATTTTGGTGTGCTTCGCGTTTTGAATGATGACAGAGTCAATCAGGGAATGGGTTTTGGAAAACATCCACATGACAATATGGAAATCATTTCGATTCCGCTCGAAGGGGATTTGGAGCATCAAGATAGTATGGGAAATACTACCGTAATTAAAGAAGGAGATATTCAGGCAATGAGTGCCGGCACCGGAATTTTTCATAGTGAGTACAATAAGAACAAAGACCAATCGGTTAAGTTTTTACAGATTTGGATTTATCCGAATCAGAAAAATGTAACGCCACGTTACGACCAAATCACTTTAGATTTAAACGATCGTCATAATAAATTACAGCAAATTTTGTCGCCAAATCCAGAAGATGAAGGGGTTTGGATTCATCAAGATGCTTGGTTTCATATCGGGAAATTCGACAAGGATTTTTCTATTTCGTATGAATTGAAAAAACCTGGAAATGGAATCTATGCTTTTGTTTTAAAAGGGGATTTCACCATAGGGAACATCGCTTTACAGGAACGTGACGGATTAGGAATTTGGGATACAAATAGTATTAAAATTACCGCTAATTCAGTTAATGCCGAAATCCTGGTGATGGAAGTGCCAATGAAATTGTAAATAATCTAAAGAAAACATAATTAAAATAAATAATAAATCACAATACTATGTCAACAACAAAATGGGTAATTGACCCGACACACTCAGAAATTGGTTTTAAAGTAAAACACATGATGTTCACTACTATTTCAGGTAAATTTTTAAAATTCGACGCAACGATTGAATCAGAAGACAATGATTTTGAAAATGCAAAAATTGAATTTACTGGAGCAATTGATTCCGTAACTACAGGAAATACAGATCGAGATACTCATTTATTGAGTCCCGATTTTTTTGATGCTGCACAATTTCCAGAAATTAAATTTAGCGCTTCTTCTTTTTCCAAAATTAATGAAGGTGAATATGAATTGGTTGGAGATTTAACCTTACATGGCGTTACAAAATCAGTAAAATTAGCTGCAGACTATGGAGGATTAATGAAAGATCCGTGGGGAAATACCAAAACGGCACTTTCATTAGAAGGTAAAATTAATAGAAAAGATTGGGGGTTAAATTGGAATTCGGCTCTTGAAACGGGTGGTGTTTTAGTAAGCGAAGAAGTTCGTTTGAATATTGAACTACAATTTTTGCAACAATAATTTTAAAGTAAATAAACGCAAATCTCAAAGAATTATTTCCTTTGGGGTTTGTGTTTTTTAAAAAAGTGGAATGATGGAAACCATTACTATTTTATACATAGGAAGACATCTTGAAATTCTAGAAACTGTCATCCGATTAATAAATGCAAACGAAAATTGGAATGGAGTTGGCGTAATGAACGACGAGGAAGCGAAGGAAATTTTTCTAAGAAAAGATTTTTCCCTTGTATTATTGGGTTCTGGAATTCAGGAAGAAAGCGAAACTGAATTGTGTGCTTTTATCAAAAATCAAAATCCAAATATAAGTATTGTTCAACATTATGGCGGTGGAAGTGGTTTGCTAAAAAGTGAAATTTTGGGGGCCTTAAAAAACAATAAAAATTAAACCATTAAGAAAGGAAGGTTTATTAATCGTTAATTCTTAATTTTTCTTAATCTCTTAATGGTTCAATTTTTTAAAACTATTACTTATTCTTTTTTGCTTTAATCATCATTTCCAACTGATCCCATAATTCTTCAGGAATAGCTTCCAGAATGTTAAATTGTCCGGCACCTTTCAGCCATTCGCCACCGTCAATAACAACTACTTCACCATTTACATAGGCTGAAAAATCAGAAACTAAATACGCTGCTAAGTTGGCTAATTCCTGGTGATCTCCTACGCGCTTTAACGGTACTTTTTTGGCCATATCAAATTTTTCGGCTAGATCTCCGGGTAACAATCGGTCCCAAGCACCTTTAGTTGGGAATGGTCCGGGTGCAATCGCATTAGAACGAATTCCGTATTTTGCCCATTCTACCGCAAGACTTCGTGTCATTGCCAAAACTCCAGCTTTTGCAGTGGCACTAGGCACAACGTAGGCAGAACCTGTCCAAGCGTACGTCGTTACGATATTCAATATGGTAGATGATTTTTGTTTGGTGTCAATCCAATGTTTTCCAAAAGCAAGTGTACAGTTTTTAGTCCCCTTTAAAACAATGTCAATTACAGTATCAAAGGCATTGGCAGATAATCTTTCGGTAGGAGAAATAAAATTTCCGGCAGCATTATTAAGCAAAACATCGACTTTGCCAAAAACTTTCAAAACTTCTTGAAGCATATTCTCTACTTCTTCATAATGCCGTACGTCACATTGAACAGGAAGACAGGTTCCGCCTGTTTCCGTTTCTAACTCTGCAGCCGTGTTTTTTAGTTTTTCTAAATCTCTGGAGGTAATGGCAACTTCTGCTCCCAATTCCAAGAAATATTTAGTCATTGCTTTTCCTAAGCCGCTTCCGCCTCCGGTTACAACAATTACTTTGCCTTTCAGGGCATCGTCTCGTAACATTTTATCTGTAGAACTCATGTTTTTTATATTTTTTCATTGTAAATATAATCAATTAAATAGTATGCATGCATAATAAAAAAATATAATCAGTGCTTTCAAATCGCACACAATCTTTTAGTAGCTTCCTCTAACGTATCATTGTCTTTAGCAAAACAGAAACGTATTAATTTCAGATCTTTTCCATCGGCATAAAAAGCAGAAATGGGAATTGCCGCCACACCATGTTCCGTGATGAGACGTTTGCAAAAATCAATATCACTCTCATTTGATATAGCTGCATACGAAGCCACCTGGAAATAGGTTCCTTCGCATGGCAGTAGTTCGAAGCGGCTACTAATTAATAATTGTCTAAAATAATCTCGTTTTTCCTGATATAATTCCCCGATTTTAGTTATCGAAACGATGTCAAAATACGCGCTAATGGCAGCTTGACAAATACTATTTACGCTAAAAACTAAAAACTGATGTACTTTGTTGATTTCCTTCATTAAGTATTCAGGAGCTACTAAATAGCCCACTTTCCATCCAGTTACGTGAAACGATTTTCCAAAAGAGGAAACCATCACGCAACGATTAAGTAGTTTCTCGCGTGTATGAGCCGAAATATGTTTTTCCTCGAAAGTGATGTATTCATACACTTCATCAGAAAGAAGCACGATGTCGGGATATTTTTCCAACAGGATTTCCAAAGCTTCGAAATCAATTTCCGTTAAAATTTTCCCTGTTGGATTATGCGGATTATTAATGATAATCATCTTAGTTTTTGCCGTACACGCTTTTTCGATAATTCCCCAATTTGGCGTATAATCATCGTTTAGTGCTACCCGAACCGGATTAGCGTTGCACAATAACACGGGTGCTTCATAGCAATCATAACTTGGGTCTAAAATAATTACATCCTCATTATTTTTCACTAAAGCCGTTATAATGGTGAAAATGGCTTGGGTCGCTCCAGCAGTAACTAACAATTCCGTTTCCGGTTGAATTGTTCTTCCATAGGAGGTATTAATTAAGGTTGCTATTTTTGATAATAACGGCGGATAGCCAGACATAGGGGTGTATTGATGCACGTTTTCGTTAGCCAGTTTGGCAACAATATCAGTTAATCTTTGGTCAACAGGAAAGTTTGGAAAACCTTGTGAAAGATTGATGGCATTATATTCAGCTGCCATTTTTGACATTACCGTAAAAATACTCGTGCTAATATTAGGAAGTTTACTCATTACAAATAACATTGATTACTTTATAAATGTAGTAGTTTAATCCTTATTTTAATTTTTTGCGGACTGATAATTCATCAAAAATATAATTTCATACGTTTCATATTAATCTGCAAAAATTGTATTTTATATTTACTGTCTCGAAAGGACAAAACTAATACAAAGTAATTTTCCAGTTTAGGAAATAGACAGGAGGAAAACTTTCAAAATGTTTAATTTTTGAAATGAGTTTGCATTGCTATAAAAGCTGTACTTTGACAAGTGATTAATCTCTAATTGAGATCTAAATATATTTATATTCCAAAAGCTGAAATATTAAATTTTGTGAATAATAAAAATAGTAGGACGGTTGTGTAAATCTACTTGCACTTTTTTCCATTCAGAAGCGCGCATCGTTTTGATATATTCTGTTGGTAAAGTAATATCTGTTGCAATACAAAGGTGAGTCGCGGGATTAATAGCCTGTAAGATATCCTCCAACATTTTATTATTTCTATACGGAGTTTCTATGAAAATTTGAGATTGGTTTTTATCCTGAGATAGTTTCTCTAAATTTTTTAGAGTTGTTTTCTTTTCTCCTTTTTCTATAGGCAAGTAACCATTAAATGTAAAACTTTGTCCGTTCATTCCTGATGCCATCATCGCCAGAAGAATAGAAGAAGGGCCTACCAAAGGAATAACCTGGATTCCTTTTTCATGGGCTAATTTCACAATCACAGCGCCAGGATCAGCCACTCCGGGACAACCTGCTTCGCTCATTAAACCCATGTTGTGACCTTCCAGCAAAGGTTTTATAAATTCTAAATGTTCTTTGGTTTCAGTGTGTTTGTTTAATACAAAAAGTTTGAGCTCAGATTGTTTCTTTTCAATATTTACACCTTTTATTGATTTTCGGGCTGTTTTTTCGTTTTCAACAATATAATAATCAATGAAATCAATGCTTCTTTTTATGGTTTGAGGCAACACATCCATTGGATCGCAATTCCCCATTGTAGTAGGGATTAAATATAGTTTTCCTAATAAAGTAGTTGTTTGCATCGCTGTAATTTTACGTTTCTAGAGTAAATTTTTTGTTGTTTTGTAATAAGAATTTTAAATCCAAAGGATTATTGATGTTTGTCTTTTAATTTTTTTGCAATTACTTCACAAACTTCATCCAGCATGTTATAAACAATCTCAAATCCATTGGGTAAACCAAAATAAGGATCCGGAACATCTACTTTTTCGTTTGGAAATAATTCATCTAAAATTAGTTTGACTTTTTGTTTTTGTTCTTGATTTTCGGCAAGTTCAATTACGTGCTTGTAATTAGAATTATCCATTACATAGATATAATCGTAGGAATCGAAATCCGATTTACTGAATTGTCTTCCTTTTTGATCGGAGATATTTATTTTATTTTTTTTTGCTACGGCAACAGAACGATCATCCGGTTTATGGCCAACATGCCAAGCACCAGTTCCTGCTGAATCAACTTTGAATTTATTTTTTGGGAGCTTTGAAGCTAATATGCCTTCGGCCAAGGGTGATCGACAAATATTACCTAAACAGATCATTAAAATTTTTACGGACATGATGCGTTTACAGCGTTAATTTTTTATTGATGTCTTCAACAAATTTTTTGAATTGTTTGTCAGTAGCAACTAAATTATCAACGGTTTTACACGCGTGTAATACGGTAGCATGGTCTCTGTCCCCTATTTGAGAACCAATATTGGCCAAAGATGCTTTTGTGAATTTTTTTGCAAAAAACATAGCCAACTGTCGGGCTTGAACAACGTGTCTTTTTCTGGTTTTTGATTGCAATGTTTCTAAATCCAATTGGAAATAATCAGAAACAATTTTTTGAATGTAATCAATAGAAATTTCTCGTTTTACATTTTTAACAAATTTTTCGACAACACTTTTAGCAAGTTCCAGTGTGACTTCTTTTTTATTAAATGAAGATTGTGCAATCAAGGAAATGATAGCTCCTTCGAGTTCTCTAACGTTCGATTTGATATTGCGGGCAACATATTCAATTATTTCTTCCGGGATTTCAACACCATCTCTGTACAATATGTTTTTAAGGATAGAAATTCTGGTTTCATAATCCGGCTGGTGCAACTCAGCAGACAATCCCCATTTGAAACGCGATAATAAACGTTGTTCAATATCTTGCATGTCAACTGGAGCCTTGTCAGATGTCAAGATTACCTGTTTACCATTCTGGTGTAAATAATTGAAAATATGGAAAAATACATCCTGCGTTCCAGATTTTCCAGAAAGGAACTGAACATCATCAATAATTAAAACATCAATTAATTGGTAAAAGTGTATAAAATCATTTCGGTTGTTTTTCTTTACCGAGTCAATATACTGCTGCGTGAAAATCTCAGCTGAAATGTATAAAACTGTTTTTTCGGGATATTTATCCTTAATTTCTACACCAATAGCATGCGCTAAGTGTGTTTTCCCTAGACCAACTCCTCCAAAAATCAACAACGGATTAAAGGAAGTTCCTCCCGGTTTATTGGCAACAGCCATACCTGCCGAACGGGCTAAACGATTAGAATCTCCTTCTAGAAAATTATCAAAACTGTAATTTGCATTTAGTTGCGATTCAATTTTTAAATTTCGGATTCCTGGTATTACAAATGGATTTTTTAACTCTGGGTTTAAGTTTTTAAATGGAGCATCAATTTCTTGTGGCTTCATCGGAACTCTGTTGGCACTTGGCAATTGCTCCGTAAACGGTTGTTTGTTGCCATAAGTGTTTTCCATTCTAATTTTATAAAGTAACTTAGCGTTTTTTCCAAGTTCTTTGGTTAGTGCTACTTTTAATAATTTCACATAATGTTCTTCTAACCATTCGTAAAAAAATTTACTTGGAACTTGAATATATAATGCGTTATCGGTAAGTTCAACTGATTTGATTGGTTCGAACCAAGTTTTGTAAGCTTGATCCTGAATGTTGTCTTTTATAAAAGACAAACAGTTTTCCCATACTGATTGAGCAGTTTTGTTCATATATTCTGTTAAATTGTTTTTAATTGGTAATTTTTATCTTACTAAAAAAAAGATGTTTTGTTATTATTTATCGGGTTAACAAATATGTGAACAAATTTCTATAAAAAAAAATATATTGGACAAAAATTTTATAAATTATTGTTGTAAGGAGCTTTTTCAATTTAAAATTTTTAATACATAATTAATGAAAGATCATCAAATACAAGTTAGGGTTCGTTACTCTGAAACAGATCAAATGGGTGTGGTATATCATGGAAATTACATCCCCTATTTTGAGATTGGAAGAGTGGAATGGCTTAGAGACAAAGGGATCTCGTATAAAAGCATGGAGGAAAGTGGGATTGCGCTTCCAATAGTTTCGATGAATATAAATTATAAAAAATCAGCCCGCTATGATGAGTTGTTAAGCGTTCACACTATTTTCAAAAGTCAGAGTTCTGTGAAGATAGAATTTGATTGCGCTATTTATAACGAATCTGATGAGTTATTAACAACTGCCCAATTTATTCTTGTTTTTGTGTCCTTAAAAACAGGTCGTCCTACTGCGCCGCCCGATTATATTTTAGAACTCTTAAAAACAATGGAATAAATTATAAAAAAAGCAATTTTGAATAGTAATTAATGTTGTTTTATATCAATTTCAAACATTGAATTAAAAATGTCGAATACCATTTCGGCATTTTTTTTTCTGGTTTTTAGCTCAATTTTGCCTATCGGAAGCCCTGAATTTTCATTTATTTCCATTGCTTGACTTACAATATCTAGCTTTTTCTCCTTGATTACCCGCATTACTTTATTCATGTTTTGATAATCAAAAGTGATTGTGAAATGAATATCAATCGTCTTTTCGACTATTTCGCTTGTCGCCAACACCATCTGTGCGGTAGTTTTATAAGCGGAGATTAATCCTCCTACGCCTAATTTAACACCGCCAAATATTCGGACTACAACAATAAGTAAATTGGTAACAGAATAGGACTGAATTTGTCCGTAAATAGGCATTCCGGCACTATTACTGGGCTCGCCATCATCATTTGCTCTATAGGTTACAGTTTCAGCTCCTATTTGATACGCATAACAAAAATGTCCAGCAGTATGGTGTAGTTTTCGTAAGGTTTCCATTAGTGGTTTTACTTCCTCCTCTGATTGAATTGGAAATGCATAACCAAAAAATTTACTGTTTTTTTCTTTGAATAATACTACTGAAGAGGGAACTTCAATAGTGTTGTACGTGTCTTTCAATTCCAAAAGTGACTTTTCTAAATTATTTTTATGTCAAATAACTGCACTACATCTTCTTTTCCCACTTGTAAGTTCCAAACTTGAAATCCTAATGCAAGCGCTGCATCGGTATTTTCTTTTTTGTCATCAATGAACAACGTTCGTTTTGGAGTTAAATCATGTTTTTTTACCAAATAATTGAAAATTTCGGCGTCGGGTTTTCGCATTCCTAACTCAAAAGAAAAATAAACCCTTTCAAAACATTGATAAAATTCTCTGTAAAACGTTATTCCAGCTTTGTGTTGAAAGGTGTCAATGTGAATTGCATCGGTGTTACTCAATAAAAACAAGCGGTATTTTTGCGAAAGCATTTGTAAAAATTCAAGTCTATACAATGGGAAATCTAATATAATGGTATTCCATGCGCTCCTGATCTCATCTATTGAAGCATGAGGTATGTGTTTCTGGAAACCTTCAATGAATTGAAGTTCAGAAATTTTTCCTTTTTCAAATGATAGGTTGAGTATATTTAAATCCTCCGTCCATTCTTTTAAACCTAGTTTAGTAAACGCAGCTATAGGAGCTTCTTTGTCTAAGTTGATGAAAATATCTCCAAAATCAAAAATTATCGAATTAATCATAGTTTCTAAATAATGTTAATTGATCCTTACCAATAGATTGTCTTTTAAACTGGTTTTTCACAATAATTGGAGCTTTGGTCCCTTCTTTAAATTGGACACTTCCAACAAATATTCGCGCTTCGTCCCAAAGATTGGCATCAATAAATGTTTGTAATGTTCGCCGTCCACCTTCAATAATAATGGATTGAATTTGATGCTGATAAAGCGATTGTATTATTTGGAAGGCTATGTTTTGTTCAAAATCAATAGATTCAAAGATACATTTTTCTTTCTCAATAGTTCGTTTTGATTTAGAAAACACAATTGTTTTAACTTGATTATCAAATACATGGTTGTCTTTGGGAATGCGATTATTTTGATCCAAAACTACTCGAATGGGATTTTCTCCGGACCAATCCCGTGCGTTTAATTTTGGATTGTCTTCGATAGCGGTTTGAGTTCCCACCAGGATAGCTTGTTCCTGGGTTCTCCATTTATGAACCAATTGTTTCGAATACTGATTTGTAATCCAAACGGGTTTTTTTTCTAATTTTTCTTTTGGTGCAATAAAACCATCTTGACTTTCGGCCCATTTCAAAATAATATAAGGTCTTTTCTTTTTGTGAAAAGTAAAAAACCTTTTGTTGAGTTCATTACATTCGTCTTCAAGAATCCCTACGGTAACTTGTATTCCAGCTTCCATTAGTTTTTTGATTCCGTTTCCTGCCACTTTCACATTGGGGTCTACAGTTCCAATAACTACATTTGGAATTTTATTTTTGATAATCAAATCACTACATGGTGGCGTTTTGCCAAAATGACTACACGGTTCTAAACTCACGTAAATTGTCGCTTTTTTCAATAACGATTTGTCTTTTACAGAATTCACAGCGTTAACCTCGGCGTGTGGTTCTCCTGATTTTTTGTGCCAGCCCTCGCCGATAATTTTATCTTCGTAGACAATAACACTGCCTACCAAAGGATTCGGATATGTTGTTCCTAAACCATTTTTGGCTAACTCGATGCACCGTCGGATATATTTTTCATGTGTATTCACAACACAAAAGTAGTAATTTTTGAGTTGAGCCCCAATCGGGTAGTTATAGAATGGGATTATTTTTGAAACTTTCTAAAATAACAGCAAACAATTTCTACTTTTGCATGTAAAATTAGTTTTAGATAAAAATGGAAAATTACAGCATTAGAAAAATAAAAAAAGAGGACAATCCAGCAGTTGCAGCATTGATAAGAGCAGTTTTTGATGAATTAAATATTCCAAAAGTAGGAACAGCTTATGAAGATCCATATTTGGATTTGATGTTTGAGGAATATAGTAAGCCAAAATCAGTTTATTATGTTTTAGAAAAGGACGGAAAAATTATTGGCTCGGCTGGTGTCGCACCACTTGAAAATGAAGCAGAAACCATCTGCGAACTTCAAAAAATGTATTTTCTGCCAGAAACCAGGGGGCTTGGAATTGGAAGCCAAATGATGTCCAAATGTTTGCAAAGTGCCAAAGATTTTGGTTTTGAAAAATGCTATTTGGAAACAATGCCTTTTATGCTGGATGCTCAAAAACTATACAAGAAAGTAGGTTTTGAATACATTTCTTCTCCGATGGGAAGCACGGGTCATACCAGTTGTCCTGTTTGGATGCTCAAAAAATTATGAATTTTAAATTATGAATTTTAAATGAAAAACAGCTCTTTTAAAATTAAAGAATATAGAACCCTATTTATTCACGAACTGACATCAATTTATGATGCCGGTGAAGCGGAGAGTTTTTTCTATTTAATTTTAGAAGAAAAACACAAAGTGAAAAGAATTGACTTGGCGTTGCATCCTGATTTGGTTTTTTCGGAGGAAGAAATAATAATTTGGAACTCGATTTTGGAACAATTGAAACAGGAAATTCCAGTACAATATCTTTTGGGAAAAACGAGTTTTTATGGATTGGATTTTGAAGTCAATGAAAATGTTTTGATTCCAAGACCTGAAACGGAAGAATTAGTGGAATGGATTTTAGAAAGTCAAAAGTCGAAAGGCGAAAGTCAAAAGATCCATATTCTGGATATTGGAACGGGAAGTGGCTGTATTGCTATTTCATTGGCAAAAAATCTTCCACATGCAACAGTTTTTGCAATTGATATTTCTGAAAAGGCGTTGGCTACAGCCAAAATAAACGCAGAAAATAATTCGGTGAACGTTACTTTTATCAATCAGAATATTCTTGAAACGGTCGATTTAAGGCAACAATTTGATATCATTGTTTCTAATCCGCCGTATGTTCGCCATTTAGAAAAAGCGGAAATCAAGAAAAATGTATTGGACAATGAACCGCATCTGGCGCTTTTTGTAGAAGATAATGATGCGTTGATTTTTTATAAAAAAATAGCCGAATTGGCAAAAAAAAACCTGTCTAAAAACGGACAATTGTTTTTTGAAATCAATCAGTATTTAGGAAAAGAAATGGTCGATTTACTCGAAAAAATGAATTTCAACAACATTGAATTACGAAAAGACATTTACGGGAATGACAGGATGATTAAAGGAAGTGTGCAGTAATCGTAGTGAGTTTTGAATGTACTGCATGTTAAACTAAACTAATTACTCTAAATTACTCATATCGCAATGCCTCAATTGGATCCAGCATAGCCGCTTTTATGGCAGGATATAATCCAGAAGCGATTGCAACCATAAAACTGGTGATGAATGCCGCCATAATTGCGCTCCACGGAATTACGAATGCAAAACTCATGGCAGTTGCAATCCCAAAACCAATCAAGATCCCAAAAATAATACCCACCAATCCGCCTAATTGACCAATAAGTAATGTTTCTATAAAAAACTGAAAGGCAATTGTCGTTTTTTTGGCGCCTAAAGCTTTTCGAACGCCTATTTCCCGTGTACGTTCCGTTACCGAAACAATCATAATATTCATCAAAGCAATGGAAGATCCAAGTACGGTGATAATACCGATAAGCCAAGAGGCAAGGCCAAGATATTTTGTGATTCCAAGGATTCTGTTGATAAGATCATCACTGCGAACGACTCCAAAATTATTGTCTTTTACGGGACTTAATTTACGTACGCGACGCATGGTGCTTGTTGCATTGTCTATGGCCTGCTCTAATAATTCTTTTTTAGACACCATGACACTCATAGTATAATTTATACGTGGCGCTGTAAACATGGAACGAGCCACTTGAATAGGTATCAAAATTCTTAAATCTTGATTATTGCCAAAAGTGGATCCTTTCTCCTTTAATACTCCAATGACTTTAAATTTAGCTCCTCTAATCGAGATTAGTTTATCAATAGGATTTACGTCTTTTAATAATCCTTTTTCAAAATCAGAACCTACAATACACACATATGCATTGTTGTCGACGTCAAATCGGGTGAAATTACGTCCGGAACTGGTTTCTAATCCAGAGTTAGTAATGAAAAATTCATCCACACCAACGACCGTATTTTCAGGATCCGTTTTTGAGGACCCGTATTTTACTTCAGCAACTGAGGTTGCGGTAAAAGAAAGTGAAGTTTCGGTAAAAGGATATTTGTATTTGTTTTTGAAAGCAACCGCTTCAGGATAAGAAATAATTGGATTGATCACCTCACGTTCATCACTTCCGTGCCTTCTCGTGTTGTTTTCATACTGATTAATGTTAAATGTATTGGCTCCCATCGATGCAAAATCTGAGGAAATAGTGTTTTCCAAAGCAGAAACTACGGTAAGAATACTTACTAAAGCGGTGATACCAATAGCAATAATCAACACAGTAAGAACGGTTCTCAACAATTGTGTTCTGATAGAACCGAATGCAATTCGAATATTTTCTTTGAATAATTTTAACATCATAGCAGTTTGACACGAAAATACAATTTTTGTTACAAATTTGTTTTAGAAGAAGCATTATTTATTTTAAAGTAATACATTTGCTGTAAGAAAATTTGACGTTTAGGTTTTGACTAAATAGATTTTTTGAAATTCTTTTTTTGTAAATTAATTGAAATGAACAATATTTTTTATACCCTTTTCTGTATTCTTTTTTTTAGCAATGTTGGGAACTCTCAAAGTTTTAAAATCAGTAAAATAATTGCTGACCAAACAACAAAATTACCTTTAGAAAACGTCAGTATTTACAATGATAAAGATAATTCTACAACGAATCAAGAGGGATTATTTGTATTTGTTTCTGGTGTAAACGAAATCAATTTCAATTTGTTGGGTTATAATTCCTCAAAAACTAATTTTGAAGGAATAGAAAAGCAAGATACCATTTTTATGGAAGCCAAAACCTTTGAGCTCAAGGAGGTTGTGGTGACTAATAATGAATCGTTTATCAAAAAAGTCTATGATAAAATGGTCGACAATTATAGTACAAAGTACACTTCAAACTTCTTTTTAAGAAATGTACTCAAAAAAGGCAATAACATCGTCGTATTGCAAGATATTCACGCCAAAAGAGGTAAAAATTCATTTCCCAAAAATTTTAGCGAGATCGAAGTTTTAAATATGAGGAAAACCAGTTTTTTTGAAAAAAAGAAGCATATTGATTTTGCCTTTCC
Organism: Flavobacterium cryophilum; assembly: GCF_048286555.1. NCBI lineage: Bacteria > Pseudomonadati > Bacteroidota > Flavobacteriia > Flavobacteriales > Flavobacteriaceae > Flavobacterium > Flavobacterium cryophilum. The sequence continues at coordinate 33,330 of NZ_JBLVPZ010000007.1, forward strand.
AGATTTTACAGAGTTTTTTGGTGGGTTCTATCCTGCATTGGATCAAAATATTTTTACAGAAGTTGATTACAATGAAGTTGATTACAGAAAATTTTTATTTGAAGCTCAAGAGAAAAATGTGTGGGGACAAATTAGCAAAGGGTATCTTATTATTAATATAAACGATTATGCAATCATCGAATTTTATGTGTCAATGTATGATAATCCTGGAGAGCTTCCTCTTAAGAAATTTAAACTTTCGACTACACAATATAGAACTACACAGTATGAAAAAATCATCAAGTTCAACAAAAACGATGCCTTAAATAAATATTATCTCAGTTTATCAAAACTGAATGCGCAGGTTGAAGTATTGGCAGATAAAAAAAGTGATGAAAGATTTTATTACAATTTAACAATGGATTATTTCACGACCAATTCTATTACGAATGAAAAAGTGGAATCCAATTTTGATGTTGACAAAGATGTTTTTAAAGCTAAATTTCCTTATTCGGCAACTTTTTGGAACAATCAAAATCAATTACCCTTAACGAATGAACTTAAAGATTTTTTGAAACGAGTTTCTGATAATAAAGACCAAAAGAAGGAATTTGAGATAATTGGAAATTTCTAAATTTTTTTATTTTAAAATCAAGATATTTGCAGAGAGAATTAAAAATTTCAAAGTAGTAATTACGATTTTGAAGAAATCGGTTTTATTTTTTGAAATTTGTACTTCGTAATTTGTAATTAATTAAAATGGCATCAAAACCGAGCATTCCAAAAGGAACCAGAGATTTTTCACCAACTGAAGTGGCAAAACGGCACTATATCATCCAAATTATAAAAAGCAACTTCGAGAAATTCGGATTCCAACCCATAGAAACACCTTCATTTGAAAACTCCGAAACCTTAATGGGAAAATATGGAGAAGAAGGCGATCGTTTGATTTTTAAAATATTAAATTCAGGAGATTATTTGGCAAAAGCCAATGCCACTCATTTAGAAAACAAAGACAGCACTAAATTAACGTCAAGTATTTCTGAGAAAGCTTTGCGTTATGACTTAACCGTTCCATTTGCGCGATATGTGGTACAACACCAAAATGATATAGAATTTCCCTTTAAAAGATACCAAATTCAGCCAGTTTGGCGAGCGGATCGCCCGCAAAAAGGACGTTTCAGAGAGTTTTTTCAATGCGACGCAGATGTGGTAGGTTCTAAATCATTGTGGCAAGAAGTAGAATTAGTACAGCTTTATGATTCTGTTTTCACTGCTTTGGGTTTAAAGCGAGTAACCATCAAAATAAATAATCGAAAAATATTATCTGGGATTGCGGAAGTGATTGGCGCATCCGATAAATTAATAGATTTCACGGTAGCGTTGGACAAACTCGATAAGATTGGGGAAGACGGCGTGAAAAAAGAAATGATGGAAAAAGGGATTTCGGAAGAAGCAATTGCCAAAGTACAACCGTTATTTAATTTTACAGGAACTATTTCGGAGAAATTAAACCAGCTTTCAGTATTGCTTACGGAGTCCAATGAAGGAATGAAAGGAGTTGAAGAGCTACGTTTTATCTGTGACAACGTTACGGAACTCGGATTGTCAACAGCAATTTTAGACTTGGATGTGACCTTGGCCAGAGGTTTGAATTATTACACCGGCGCTATTTTTGAAGTGGCTCCGCCAAAATCAGTTTCGATGGGATCCATTGGCGGTGGCGGAAGATATGATGATTTGACCGGAATTTTCGGATTGAAAAATATGAGTGGCGTGGGGATTTCTTTTGGATTGGACCGAATTTATTTGGTCGTCGAAGAATTGAATTTATTTCCTGAAACCGTAACCGCAACTTCAAAAGCGCTGTTTATTAATTATGGAGATAAAGAAGCTTTTTATGCAATGAAAACGATTAAAGACTTACGGAATTCAGGTATAAAAGTTGAAATGTATCCTGATAATGCGAAAATAGCAAAGCAGTTTCAGCATGCAGATAAAAGAGGAATTCTTTTTGCCGTAATCGCGGGAGAACAAGAAATGGCATCTAATTCTTTTTTGCTTAAAAATTTAGCGAACGGCGAACAGACTTCTGTGGATTTTGAAGGTTTGAAAAACGCATTATTATAGTTTTATTTTAGGTGCATAAAAAAAGCTTCGTCTACTAAACGAAGCTTTTTTTAATATAAAATAATGGTGAATTAATAATTTGTAGGGAATCTCTAATTTTTCAGTACAGAAAAATAACTGTAAATTATTGGAAGCAAATTTATATAAACTACTTCAAGATAATCTTAAAATTGTATTAAAATTTTGAGTGGGTAAAAATTATTTTAAAGAGTATAATATGGAATATGATTTTTAAAGTCAATAAAAAGATGACAATTTGACATTTTAAAAGAATTGGCAGTACTTTTGCAATCCAAAGAAAAGAATAAAAATGAAGTTTAAAGATATTTTTAAAAATACAAGTAATATGACTACTGAAAATACAGAAATTGATCAAGAAATAGATGATGTGACCTTAGAGAATAATGCAAATGGAGAGCAAATCATTATTGAGGAATTAAGTCTGGAAGAGCAATTGACTCAAGACTTAGCCAAAGAGAAAGACAAGTATTTACGATTATTTGCTGAATTTGAAAATTACAAACGTAGAACTTCAAAAGAACGTATCGATCTTTTTAAAACGGCTAATCAAGACGTTTTGCTAGCCATGCTTCCTGTATTGGATGACTTTGACAGAGCTATAGTTGAAATAAACAAATCTGATGATGAATTATTGACAAAAGGAGTGGAGCTTATTCATGAGAAATTAAAGAATGCGTTGGTGTCTAAAGGATTAGAACAAGTAGAGGTACAGGCTGGAGACGCTTTTGATGCTGATTTTGCTGAAGCAATAACTCAAATTCCTGCACCATCGGATAAATTGAAAGGTAAAATTGTTGATGTTCTCGAAAAAGGATATAAATTAGGAGACAAGATCATTCGTTTTCCAAAAGTTGTATTAGGGCAGTAGTCGAGCCGCGATTTACCACGTCTTTATATCACGCTTAGAGGTGCACAGCAGTGTGACTCAACAAAAGAAAAAATAAAAATGAAAAAAGATTTTTACGAAATATTAGGCATTTCAAAAAATGCTGATGCTGCCGAAATTAAAAAAGCATACCGAAAAAACGCACTACAATTTCATCCTGACAAGAATCCTGGAGACAAATCGGCAGAAGATAAATTTAAATTAGCTGCTGAAGCTTACGAAGTATTAAGTGATCCTCAGAAAAAAGCAAAATACGACCAATATGGTCATCAAGCTTTTGATGGTTCAGGCGGTTTTGGAGGCGGTGGTCACGGTGGAATGAATATGGATGACATTTTCAGCCAGTTTGGTGATATTTTTGGAGGCGGTTTTGGTGGTTTCGGAGGTGGCGGTGGCGGTGGAGTTCGTCGTGCTAAAGGGAGCAACCTGCGCATCAAAGTAAAATTAACATTGGAAGAAATTGCCAATGGTGTAGAGAAAAAAGTAAAAGTAAAACGTAAAGTTCAAGCGCCTGGCGTTTCCTATAAAACATGTTCTACCTGCAATGGTCAAGGACAAGTGATGCGCGTTACGAATACAATTTTGGGTAGAATGCAGTCTGCTTCTACTTGTCCGACATGTAGTGGTTCGGGTCAAATTTTAGATAAAAAACCAGCAGAAGCAGATTCACAAGGAATGATTCTTGAGGATGAAACAGTTTCAATAAAAATACCCGCGGGTGTTGTGGACGGAATGCAATTGAAAGTTTCTAATAAAGGAAACGATGCCCCAGGAAACAGTATTCCGGGAGATTTAATTGTTGCTATTGAAGAATTGGAGCATGAGTTCTTGAAACGAGAAGGAGAGAATTTGCATTATGATTTATATATCAGTTTTTCTGAAGCGGTTCTTGGAATATCCAAAGACATCGAAGCTATAAACGGAAAAGTAAGAATCAAACTGGAAGAAGGAATACAATCCGGTAAAATCCTGAGATTAAAAGGAAAAGGAATTCCAAGCATCAATGGGTACGGTAACGGAGATTTATTGGTGCATGTAAATGTTTGGACTCCAAAAACGCTGAACAAAGATCAAAAACAGTTTTTTGAAAAAAATCTTACCGATGAGAATTTTATTCCAAATCCTGAAAAATCAGACAAATCATTTTTTGAAAAAGTGAAAGACATGTTTTCATAATAAATAGTAGAGACGCAATTTATCGATATTATTGAAAAAATATATTCCCCATCCTTGTTATAATAAGGATGGGTTTTTTATGCAATCGCCGCTAACAATTTGTTAGTTGCAAACAAACATCAATAATATAAGGCGATAACATATATGACCGCTAAAAATTAAATGCTACATATATGAAACTATTCTAAGTATTTTGATACTAATTATTTACTTTTACACCAATTAAAAAATAAGCATGAGTAACATTCTTGAAGTGCATAAAGTTGTCAAGCAATACGGTGATTATGTGGCGCTTAACGAGGTTTCATTAATGGTTCCAAAAGGAAGTATCTATGGGCTTTTAGGTCCAAATGGAGCGGGAAAAACATCACTTATTCGAATTATAAATCAAATTACATTGCCGGACCGTGGTGAAATTATTTTGGATGGTGAAAAATTGCAATCCAAACACGTCCAATATATAGGCTATTTGCCTGAAGAAAGAGGATTGTACAACACGATGAAAGTGGGAGAACAATGTTTGTATTTGGCTCAAATGAAAGGACTTTCTAAAGCTGAAGCCAAAAAACAGCTGGAATACTGGTTCGAAAGATTAGATATTCAGGGCTGGTGGGACAAGAAAATACAAGAGCTTTCTAAAGGAATGGCCCAAAAAATTCAGTTTGTTGTATGTGTCTTGCACAAGCCAAAACTATTGATTTTTGACGAACCTTTTTCTGGTTTTGACCCCGTAAACGCCAATATCATAAAAGATGAAATCCTTGCACTGAGAGCCGAAGGCGCCACCATAATTTTCTCAACACACCGTATGGAAAGCGTTGAAGAATTATGTGATCACATCGCTTTGATTCATAAATCGAATAAACTCATTGAAGGAAAACTGGACGATGTAAAAAGACAATTTAAAACCAATAGTTTTGAAGTGGGTATTTTGTCGGAGAATATAGAAGGTTTGATGTATGCTATTACACAAAAATTTAATGTTGGCCCCGCTAATTTTAAATCACTAAACAACGAATTAAAATTGGAAATTCAACTCGGGGATGCATCACCAAATGAGTTATTGAATATCCTGACACAACGCGGCCAAGTAACACATTTTGTGGAAAAAATTCCAAGTGTCAATGATATTTTTATTCAAACAGTAAGTAAATAGACTTCCTTAGACTTCTTAGATTTTCAGAAAATCTAAGGGTTTATAAATCTAAAATGTCTAACAATCTAATAATCTAAAATGTCTATAATAGCATTAATCATAAAAAGAGAGTTTATTGCCAAAGTGCGAAACAAATCTTTTATTGTTATGACTTTTTTAAGTCCGTTACTATTTGTGGGAATAGCTATTTTTGTTGCGTATTTAAGTTCGATGAAAGCAGATACTAAACGAATCGCTATTCATGACCAATCTGGTATGTTTGTAAAGGAATTTACGTCGCAAAACACTAAAAATCAAGAATATAAATACGTTGATTTGTCAACTATAGAATTAAGATTCCTCAAAGACAGTATCGTCAATGAAAGTTATGAAGGATTGTTATTCATCCCAAAAGCGACTAATACAAAGGATTTTGAAAGTAAAATCCAGTTTATTTCAAATAGTAGTCCCAGTATTTCATTCATTGAAAACGTTCAGGATGTAATAGCTAATAAACTGACCAGAAATAATTTAGAAAAGGCACATTTAGATACCCTGGCAATTAAAAATGCCCAGTCAAAAGTGAATATCAGCTTGTCCAAAGCATCTGGTGAAGAAAGTGTCAAAGGACTTAACGAAATCAAAATTGGGATTGGCGGCGCTTTTGGATATCTTATTATGATGTTCATAATCATTTATGGAAACATGGTGATGCGAAGTGTCATTGAAGAAAAAACCAGCCGTATCGTAGAAATCATAATTTCCTCAGTCAAACCATTTCAATTGATGATGGGGAAAATTATAGGAACTTCATTAGCGGGATTGCTGCAATTCTTTATTTGGGCAATAATCGGAATGTCATTAATGTTTGCTGCCTCGGTATTTTTGGGAGTAAATGTAGGGCCTACAGCCCGTGTTTCACCTGAATTGATGCATACTGCACAGCAAGAAATGACCGGAACTGCCCAGATGTATATTAAGGAATTATGGAATTTGCCCATTGCCAGTATCCTCATTGGATTTGTGATCTATTTCATTGGCGGTTATTTTCTGTACAGTTCGTTTTACGCGGCAATTGGTGCAGCAGTCGATAATCAAACTGATTCGCAACAATTTTTGTTACCTATCATCATGCCATTGATGTTAAGTGTTTATGTCGGATTTTTCACGGTTATCAATGATCCACACGGAACAGTTGCAGTTGTTTTTTCTATGATACCCCTTACTTCGCCAATCGTTATGCTGATGCGAATTCCGTTTGGCGTACCTTTGTGGCAAATTGCAATATCAGTTACGTTATTATTCGGAAGCTTCTTTTTTGTAGTTTGGTTTGCCGCAAAAATATACCGAATAGGAATACTCATGTACGGCAAAAAACCAACGTGGAGTGAAATGTACCGCTGGTTGAAATATTAAATTAAGATTAATTCGTTACTTTGGTTATTCGTTTAACGATTAAACAAATAACCAAATTAACGATCAAACAAATTATTAAAATATGTCAAAAATACTAATCATAGAAGACGAAGCCGCAATTCGAAGAGTACTTACAAAAATACTCACCGAAGAAAACGACACTTATCAGGTTGAAGAAGCCGAAGATGGTGTTGCAGGTTTTGAAAAAATAAAAAATAACGATTACGACTTGGTTTTGTGCGATATCAAAATGCCAAAAATGGATGGTGTTGAGGTACTGGAAGCAGTCAAAAAAATCAAGCCCGAAATTCCTATGGTTATAATCTCTGGTCATGGCGATATGGAAACGGCAATCAATACGATGCGTTTAGGTGCATTTGATTACATCTCAAAACCACCAGATTTAAACCGATTATTAAACACGGTTCGCAACGCCTTAGACAAAAAACAGCTCGTAGTAGAGAATAAAATTCTGAAGAAAAAAGTCAGCAAGAACTACGAAATGATTGGCGAAAGCGAAGCCATCAATCATATCAAAGTGATGATTGAAAAAGTAGCTCAAACCGAAGCCAGGGTTTTAATCACGGGGCCAAACGGAACCGGAAAAGAGCTCGTAGCACATCAATTACACGAAAAAAGTGAACGTGCTAATTTTCCTTTAATCGAAGTGAATTGTGCAGCAATACCATCTGAATTGATAGAAAGCGAATTATTCGGTCACGTAAAAGGAGCGTTTACATCGGCAGTAAAAGACCGTGCAGGTAAATTTGAAGCGGCCGATAAAGGAACTATTTTCTTGGATGAAATTGGGGATATGAGCCTTTCGGCGCAAGCCAAAGTATTACGTGCTTTACAGGAAAGTATGATTACCAGAGTGGGCGCGGACAAGGATATTAAAGTAGATGTTCGTGTTGTGGCAGCTACGAATAAAGATTTGACTAAAGAAATTGCCGAAGGTCGTTTCCGTGAAGATTTGTACCATCGTTTGGCCGTAATTTTGATAAAAGTTCCGTCATTGAATGATAGACGGGATGACATCCCGATGTTGATTTCGCATTTTGCTGATAAAATTGCTTCGGAGCAAGGAAATGCCGTCAAAAAGTTCTCTTCGGCAGCGATTAATTTACTGAAGGAATACGATTGGACAGGAAATATCCGTGAATTGCGAAATGTAGTGGAGCGGTTGATTATCCTTGGCGGAAGCGAAATTTCCGAAAATGATGTGAAGCTGTTCGCATCAAAATAAAATTAATTTAATGATTTAAAGATTTGGCACAAGTTTTAATCTTTTAATTTTTAATCTTTCAATCATAAGAAATGAAACTAAAAAAAATAAACGAAGAGTTGCAACAAGCCTTAATTGAAAACGGTTTGACCGAGGCCAATGCGATGCAAAAAGAAACCTTTTCGACAATGAAAAGTGGTTCGGATTGTATTATTATTGCACCTAAAGGAAGCGGGAAATCGACAACAATTGTGCTGAATGTAATTCAAAGGCTGGCAGGCGCAAACGAGGAATCACCAAGGGCTTTGATTATTGTTGAAGACAAAGCTAAAGTTTTGGAAATGGAATCACTTTTTGAAAAATACGGAAAGAATTCTAATTTAGAAGTTTATGGTGTTCATGATAAAGGAGATACGGAATACGACAAAAATTATATTTCTAGCGGCGTTGACGTATTGATAGGAACTCCAAATAAATTAAGCGAAATGTTTACTACGGCTGGATTTAACGTAAACCGATTGAAAATGTTTATTTTAGATGCTGCAGATCCAATTTTGAAATTGCGTCATGAAACAAAGATTATGCGTATTTCGAATAGCATAGTCAGAACCCAACGTATTATTTTTTCAGAACAATTCACAGAACGAATAGAAGTTCTTGCCGACAAAATGCTGGTAGAACCTTTTGAATTCGATTTTGGTGGAGTGGAAGAGTAGGAAGATTTTGAAGATGAAGAAAACGTTGAGGCAGTTGAAGATGCTGATTTTACGGAGCAAGACGGTGATCAAGAAAATGGTAATAAATAATTAAATAAAAAGTACAATGGGATTAATGAAAGTGTTTTCGGGAAGTGAAATTTTAGCAATGGCTTTACAACAAAAAATTGAAGCGATTGGTGTAAATGTTGTTGTGAAAAACAATATCCAATCAGCTCGATTGGGAGGTTTTGGAAATTCGGATTTAGCGGTTGAATTATTCGTCCAGGAAACCGAGTTTTCAAAAGTAAATCCAGTTATTGAGGAATTCAGAATGAGTATTTAAAATTTGTATATTTGTTATTCTAATAACTCCGTAACATGGATATAGCTGCAAAGAAAATAGAATTGATGGATTGGTTGCTTCATATTACGGATGAAAGTAAACTCAAAAAAATAATAGCGTTTAAATCTATTTTAGATAAAGAAGTTGTTGCTCATACTATTAGTGGATATCCAGTGGATAAAGAAGAATATATCAATATGATTAAAGAAGCTGATGAAAGAATATCCTCAGGTAACTATACAACAATTGAAGATTTAGAAAGAGAAATAGAGAATTGGTAATATGCAAAAACCAATTATTATATTTTGGGATAACCAAGCCAAAGCAGATTTAAGATTAATCTTTGAATTCATCAAATTAAAATCGTCTCAAGGAGCAATAAATGTTATCAAGGATATTGTTATTCAAAGTAAAAACATTCACTTTGTGGAACAATATCAAGTAGATGAATTCTTAGGTGAACCATACAGAAGAATGATTGTTCGAGATTATAAAGTTATATATAAAATTCACTCTGAAACGGAAATTCGTATTCTTCAAATTTTTGATACTCGTCAGAATTCAGTCAAATTGAAAAGGTAACTGTGAATCTGCGGTAGTTGAAACTATTACTTTTAAAAAATAAAAATGAAATATAAAATGTTGGTTTTGGACATGGATGATACTTTGTTGACCGATGACCATACCATTTCAAACGAGAATAAAGAAATGTTGTTTAAGGCACAGGAATTGGGTGTTCATATTGTTCTGGCATCCGGAAGGCCTACACCAGCAATGACTGCGTATGCCAAAGAATTGCAATTGGACGATTCGTATATGATATCGTATAATGGCGCTGTGATTACTGATCTAAAAGAAGATAAAGTCATTTTTGAGCAAACTTTAACGCAAGAACAAATTCATAAATTATATGATTATAGTTTAAAAAGTAAGACCCATATTATTACGTACGTTGCTGGTAAAATTGTAAGTGAAACAGATTCGGAATATATTGAAATCGAAAAAAACATCACTGGTTTAGAGCATAATAAAGTGGTAAGTTTTAAAGAGGAAGTTCAATCTTCAGCTGTAAAATGCATATTATTAGAAGAGCCAAGTTATTTGAAAGAAGTAGAAAAAGATTTGAAAGCAACTATGCCAGATCTTAGTGTCAGCATGTCAAAGCCTTTTTTTCTTGAAGTAGCACAAAATGGAATTGATAAAGGAGCCAGTATTAAATTTTTAGCGGAAAAACTAAATATCCTTCAAAGTGAAATTATCGCCGTTGGAAACGCAGAAAATGATTTAACCATGATTGAATATGCAGGATTGGGCGTTTGGGTCGATAATGTAGACCCTGAATTGAGAGATAAAGGAGATGTTATTGTTGCATCAAATAATGATCACGGCGTTGCTGAGGTTGTGAGACGATTTATCTTGAATTAGAATTTTAGTTTAAAAATTAATTTATTATCCGATACTTGGTCTCATAAAAGAGCCTGAGTGTCGGATTTAGTTTTTAATAAATTGGCTGTTGTCTAAAATTAATAAATTTTAGTTCGTAAATTTGCACACTCAATTTTTTGACAACGATTTCATTAATTGAGTTATTTTATGGAAAACAGAAAAAAAGTTGCTTTTTATACGCTGGGTTGCAAACTGAATTTTTCAGAAACCTCTACGATTGCCCGTAATCTTCAAGATGAGGGTTTTGATCGGGTAGATTTTGAGGAAGTGGCTGATATGTATGTGATTAATACGTGTTCGGTGACGGAAAATGCAGATAAGCAATTCAAGCAAGTCGTGCGAAAAGCAATGAAATTGAATGACAAAGCTTTTGTCGCAGCGGTAGGTTGTTATGCGCAATTGAAACCAGAAGAATTAGCGGCAGTTGATGGTGTGGATTTAGTGCTTGGCGCAACTGAAAAATTTAAATTGACCGATTATATTAATGATTTGTCCAAAAATGATTTTGGAGAAGTACACTCCTGTGAAATTTCTGAAGCTGATTTTTACGTGGGAAGTTATTCGATAGGAGACAGAACACGTGCTTTCCTGAAAGTACAGGATGGTTGCGATTATAAATGTACGTACTGTACGATTCCATTAGCGAGAGGAATTTCGCGAAGTGAAGAACTTGAAAATGTATTGAAGAATGCCGCTGAAATTTCGAAGCAAAATATCAAGGAAATTGTTCTTACAGGAGTAAATATTGGCGATTACGGAAAAGGGGAATTTGGAAATAAAAAACACGAACATACTTTTTTAGAATTAGTTCAGGAATTGGATAAAGTGGACGGAATCGAAAGATTGCGAATTTCATCTATTGAGCCGAATTTATTGAAAAATGAAACGATAGAATTTGTATCGAAAAGCAGGACTTTTGTACCGCATTTTCACATTCCGTTGCAATCAGGAAGTAATGATATTTTGAAATTAATGAAACGCCGGTACCAACGTGAAATATATACCGAAAGAGTAAATAAGATTCGGGAAGTTATGCCACATGCCTGCATTGGCGTGGATGTGATTGTTGGTTTTCCTGGCGAAACAGATGAACATTTCTTAGAAACCTATCATTTCTTAAATGAGATGAATATTTCGTATTTACATGTTTTCACGTATTCAGAACGTGATAATACGGAGGCTGCTACGATGGAAGGTGTTGTTCCAGGAAATGTTCGCGCAAAACGCAGCAAAATGATGCGCGGTCTATCGGTGAAAAAACGTCGTGCTTTTTATGAAAGTCAGTTGGGAACCAATAGAACCGTTTTGTTTGAAAGTGAAAATAAAGAAGGTTACATTCACGGGTTTACAGAAAACTATGTAAAAGTAAAAACACCTTGGAATCCAGAATTAGTCAACACGTTGCACGACATTAATTTGACAAAAATTGATGAAGACGGAAGTGTTCGAATGGATTTTGTTACGGCTATGGTTTAGTTTATAAACATATAAGTCATTTAAGTTTTTAGGACTAACCAGGACTTTAACAAAACAAAGAGATTAAGAGAATAAGAGTGATATTTAAATAAGTTTCTCGAAAGTTGTAAACCATTAAGAGATTAAGAAAATTAAGCGTAAAACTTAATGAAACTTAATTTCTTAATGGTTTTTTATTAGATATTGGTTATTCGACTTTTAGACTTTCGGCTACTTTTACGGATTCGTAGACCAAATACTGCTATTTTTGATAAAAACGCGTCGGTTTAATTTGAGTTGCGCGACGATTAATTCGGCCATATCTTCCGCTTGCATAACGGTATCAGGATTTCCGTCAGTCAGTTTTAGTTCTTTGGCCATATCAGTGGCAACAGTACTTGGCGTTAAGGCCGTTACACGAATGTTATGCTTACGCACTTCCTGCATCAAAGAATCGGTTAATCCTAAAACTGCAAATTTAGAAGCACTATAAGCGCTCGTTAACGCATTTCCGCTCAATCCTGCTGTTGAAGATATATTGATGATGTCGCCCGTTTGTCTTTCGATCATATTTGGCAAAACGGCACGCGTTACATAATATGTCCCCATTAAGTTTACCTGAATGATGCGTTCCCAATCCGTGGGTTCTAATTCTAAGAATTTTCCAAAAGCGGCTATTCCGGCGTTGTTGATTAAAATATCAATGGTCCCAAATTCAGCCAATGCTTTCTCAACTGCAACGTTCACAGAATTGATATCAGCGACATCAGCGGTTATCGCCAGTGCTTTTACTCTTAAAGAGCGCACTTTTGCCGCTACACTGTCTATTTCTTCCTGTGTTCGTGCTACCAATATTACATTTACGCCTTCTTTGGCTAAGGCCAAAGCAATCGCTTTTCCAATTCCTTTTCCTGCGCCGGTGATAAGGGCATTTTTATTTTTTAAATCTGTCATACTATTAATTGTTTTGATGCCAATGAAAGGCGCCGTTTACTGTAAAAGTACTTTGTTTTATATTTGAAATCTATTTTGATTTTCTATTTAATCTAAATTTAACGTTCTCTTATTTGGAACAAAACAAATATTTTTAATCTAATGGATTTCCGTTTAAATTCAAAGTTAATTTATAAATGTCCGTTTCTAAAACTTCTGTGTCCTTGTCTTCACAAAGTAAGAACTCGATTTTTTTGTTTGAATTGCTGTACAAAGTCAATCCTTCGAATTTATGGGTACTGCTAATTTTTTGGGTGAACTCGATTTTCATAGTTTTCAGGTTAATTCTCCCAATAAAGCTTCCTAAAACTTCACCGTCATCATAAGTAGATGCAGTATCTTCGGCTGTCGCCAAAAAATAAATGCAATTATTGACTAAAACGCCATCGGTAAAACTACTGCGAACTCCTTTTATTTTAGGAAGTTTGTAGGCGTTAGAAAGAATAGTGAAATCATTGGTGAGGTTTTTTCCTTCAATGGTAAAAAGGACATTCTTATGGGAACCGCCGTTTCCACGATTCAATAAAAACCACCTTTCCCCAGTGTATATGGCGCCTTCAATGTTGAAATCTTCAGGTTTTATTTCTCCAAAACTTTGCATGACTGCATACAAACCCGAGATATCATTTGTAGCAATTACCTTTTTATCGCTGGAATTGACTTGTATCATTTTGTTTCTTTTCTCGGTGGAACCGCTACCAAAAACATACATACTATCACCAAAATGAGTAATAGCTTCAAAATCAGCTTTGTCTTTTTTGGGCGTGTTCTCTGTGGGGTTTTCCAGTAAGGGATGTCGTTTCAAGTCCTGTGAATCCATGTGGTAGTCATAAAGATAACCGCTGTTGTCACCTATAATCAGTAGTGAGTTGTCTTTGTAAATAAGTCCTGATGCGGAACCAATGCCAATGATTTGAAAGAGTAATTCGAGTGTAAATTTTTCCATTGTATTTGTTTTAAAAGCGAGTTCCTAGCCCGGATTACTTCACTTAATTTCTATTTTCATAGGAGTTTAGCAAATTTAGTTTGCAGTGAAAATCCTTTTAATATTTTTTTTAAAAATAAAAAATTGCAACGTATAGCTGGAAAATGCTCCTTATAATTTGTTATATTTGAGTCTACAAAGATAAAATATTTGTTATGAAATCTATAAACCCTGATGATTTTAAAGTGATTGGCAAAATTGATTTGTCAAAAATTCCTACGAACTTGTTCAATGATTCCAGTGATGACGATAAAGAGGAGAAATTGGATAAGGTGCAGGAGAAATTGAGCGAGTTACAGGATGTCATGTATGCGCACAATCGATACGGTGTTTTGATTTGTCTGCAAGGCATGGACACCTCTGGGAAGGATAGTTTGATTCGGGAAGTTTTTAAGGAATTTAATTCACGAGGTGTTGTAGTCCATAGTTTTAAAACGCCAAATTCCAGTGAATTAGAACATGATTATTTATGGAGGCATTATTTAGTTTTACCTGAAAAGGGAAAATTCACGGTTTTTAATCGATCGCATTACGAAAATGTTTTGGTTACTCGTGTTCATCCCGAATATCTATTAAATGAAAATTTACCGGGAATTGACGATATATCAGCTGTCACGCCTCAGTTTTGGGACAATAGAATGGAGCAAATCAATAACTTTGAAAAGCACATTACCCAAAATGGTACCATCGTGTTGAAATTCTTTTTACACTTAAGTAAAGAGGAACAGCGAAAACGCTTGTTGCGCCGTCTAGAGGAGCAAAAACACAATTGGAAATTCTCTATTGGTGATTTGAAAGAGCGTGAACGTTGGGATGATTACATGCATTGCTATGAAGAAGCAATTAATAAAACAGCTACTGTTTACGCGCCGTGGTTTATTATTCCTGCTGATGATAAAGAAATGGCGCGGTATATTGTCGCTAAAATTATTTGGGAAGAAATGCGACAACATTCTGATATTCAAGAACCAAAAATGGACACTGCTATAAAGGCGAATATTGAGTTGTATAAAGAAATGCTTAAGAAGGAAAAGTAGCTTACAATAGTTCTTAGCGTAAGGTCAATTACAGTTTGTTATTGTAAATTTGATGTTCTGGCGTTCCTGTTAAATATGAATAATGAGAAACTAAAAATTGCCACTTACAGTAAATAAAAAATGCGCTGAATTTCAGCGCATTTTTCTTAACTAATTCAATATTTTTTTACAGTTGAAAACCATAAGCTAAACGTACACCAACTTGTCCAATTCCTCTACCAAGAGAACCGTTACTGTTTAAACGATCAAAATGATTGTACTGTGTATAGTTTAAAGAAATATCTATGTATTTCGTAGCATAACCTATACTTGGAGATAACAATAAAGAAGTTTTGTCTCTGGTATTTTCTACATTACTTGTTGCGAATGCTGCACCAGCTTCTCCCATTACGTAAAATTGGTCATTCCAAATAAAAGCTTTGAAACCAGCTTTAGCTGGAATAATACCTAAATCTTTTCCTTCTGTTTGACCAGGAAACCCATCAGCTTTGCTTACAAATAAATTAGTGTAACCTGTAGTCAAGGTCAAAGAGTATCTTTTTGATAAATCATATTGTCCTCTTACATCTGCACCAAGTGATAATTTGTAAGGATCATTAGTAGAGTATCCAGCATTTAAACCAACACCTAAACGGAATCCCTGATCGTAATTTGTATCTTGATTTGTTGTTTCTTGTGCTTGTACATTGTTAGCAAACATCATTGCTATTGCAAATACAAATAACATTTTGATTTTTCCTGTCATTTTCATAATTGTAAATTTTTTATTAATTTTTTTTTATGTTGTTTGATTTGTTTAATTCAAAACAACGGTGCAAATGTAGAGCCCTCATAAGCCTGTTTTGTTATAGAATTTTTTGGTTTTGTTATAGAATTCCTTGTTTTGTTAGAAAAATCAGTAAAAAAGACGCGTTATATATGTAATAGTTGTGATGCAATTGAAAGCTTCTAATTATCTTTGCCATCAAAAAAGTAAAAAGTGAATTTATCTCAGTACTTCAAAGAGTTTTCCTATAATATTAAATTAGCCTATCCTGTTGTTTTAGGAATGTTAGGACATACATTGATCGGTATAGTTGATAATTTCATGGTAGGCAAATTAGGTTCCACAGAGTTGGCTGCCGTTTCATTAGGTAATAGCTTTATTTTCATTGCTTTGTCTTTAGGAATCGGATTTTCTACGGCAATCACTCCGTTAGTGGCTGAGGCAGATGCCGAAAAAGACGACCAAAAAATCCGTTCTACTTTTCATCATGGGTTGCTTTTATGCACAGTTTTGGGAGTTGCCTTATTTATTCTGACAGTACTCTCTAAACAAATTATGTATTTGATGCACCAACCCAAAGAAGTTGCTGATATGGCTGCTCCATATATTGATTGGGTTGCATTTTCTTTGATTCCGGTGATTATCTATCAGGGGTACAAACAATTTGCGGATGGTTTAGCCAAAACAAAATATTCGATGTATGCTATTTTTATGGCTAACGTGGTGCATATATTTTTTAACTACGTATTGATTTACGGGATTTGGATTTTTCCTAAATTAGGAATTCTTGGAGCTGCATTAGGAACTGTTTTGTCAAGAATAATGATGGTAGTTTTCATGCATTACCTAATGAAACGAAATTCGGAATTAAAAAAATATTTTAAAAACTTCAGTTTTAAAGAAATACGGAAATTAATTTTGAAAAAAATTATCAGTCTTGGTTTACCGTCAGCAATGCAAATGTTGTTTGAAGTAACGTTATTTACCGCAGCGATTTGGCTTTCCGGTTCATTGGGTAAAAATAG
The DNA here is from genome assembly GCF_048286555.1 of Flavobacterium cryophilum. Lineage (NCBI taxonomy): Bacteria > Pseudomonadati > Bacteroidota > Flavobacteriia > Flavobacteriales > Flavobacteriaceae > Flavobacterium > Flavobacterium cryophilum. The sequence continues at coordinate 50,046 of NZ_JBLVPZ010000007.1, forward strand.
TCAGGCTGCTAATCAGATTGCACTTATATTAGCCTCCTCCACTTTTATGGTTGCGATGGGTTTAAGCGTTACCGCAATGATACGAGTGAGTCATACCAAAGGAATGAACGATTATAAAAAGTTGATTACTGTAGCGCGATCTATTTTTCTGTTGGCGATTATACTGGAAACCTTTTTTGCGATAATCTTTGTCGCATTTCATAATTTTTTGCCGCATTTATTCCTCAATATGACAGATTTAGGTCAGATGATGGATAACGAAGAAATTATCATTATAACTTCAAAATTACTATTGATTGCAGCCATTTTCCAAATTTCGGATGGAATTCAAGTCGTTGTTTTGGGAGCGTTACGGGGTTTACAAGATGTAAAAATTCCCATGTACATTACCTTTGTGGCGTATTGGGTAATAGGTTTTCCTATTTCCTATTATTTAGGAAAATATACGGAGCTCAAAGCCGTTGGAATTTGGATAGGTCTTCTGGCAGGGTTAACCGCAGCCGCTTTATTTTTGTATATTCGCTTTGCGAGTTTGACAAGAAAGTTGGTGGTGCAAAACGAGAACAAATAAAATAATAAATTACTTAACTATTAAATTCATGGAATTACCAAAATTTTTACTGGGCGATAACACTGATTTTCCCGAGGATATTTTCATCATACATCTTGATTACCCTCGATTTATAATTAATCTGAAAGATGATGAGGTAGAGTTTATGGAAGAAGCTGAGGATCTTGACGAAGCAGAATTAAATGCTGAAATGGAAGGATTAATCGTTCTTGCCAATGAGTTTTACGATAGAGAAATGGAACGGTACGAGAAAGAGTAGTTTGTAACCAATTTAATTTATTTATATGAAAAATGTATTTATGTATTCCATGTTTATTTTTGGGACACTGCTCGTAATTAAAGGGATTTTTAATTTTTTCCCTTTTGAAATTCGTTCAAATGAAAACTTTAGTGATGCCTATAATTATGGACATGTTGCGGGTTATGTTATTGATAAATTTGCTAAAATTGCCTTAGGCTTAATGATGATAAAATACGGTTATGAAACCTATTTAAAAAGGAAGATGATAAAGTAATATATTAGTCTTTTTTAAAATACTGTTCCAGTAATTTCTGAGCGGCTGCAAAGGGTGAAATTTCATCATTTTGCACCGCTTTTTTAGTTGAATCCAATGATTTTTGAATTTCCGGATTGCTATAAAAATTCGTTTTCAATTGCTCGTTGATGGTCTCCATCATCCAATATTGGTTTTGTTCTTTTCGTTTTTCAAAGAAATAGGTATTGCCTTTTGTCAGTTCTAAGAATTTTTGAACGGTTTCCCATACATCAGGTATTCCTTCATGGGTTATGGCGCTACAGGCTGCTGTTGTAGGTGTCCAACCTGATTTTTTAGCAGGAAAAAGATGCAAGGCTCTATTGAATTCCAATTTAGCAAGATGTGCTCTTTTAATATTGTCACCATCCGCTTTGTTGATGACAATAGCATCCGCCATTTCCATGATTCCACGTTTGATTCCTTGCAATTCATCACCTGCACCAGAAATTTTTAAGAGTAGAAAAAAATCAACCATGCTGTGAACGGCAGTTTCACTTTGGCCTACGCCAACCGTCTCGATGATGATGGTGTCAAAACCTGCGGCCTCACAAAGGGTAATAGTTTCGCGGGTTTTTCGAGCTACGCCACCTAATGTTTCCCCCGAAGCTGATGGGCGTATAAAAGCATTCTTGTCTTTGACGAGTTCTTCCATTCGGGTTTTATCACCCAAAATACTTCCATGTGAAATCGTACTGCTGGGATCAACAGCCAGCACCGCTACTTTTTTTCCTAAACCGGTCAAGTATTTTCCAAAAGCTTCAATAAAAGTGCTTTTTCCAACACCCGGAACGCCCGTTATTCCTATCCTGACGGATTCATTGGCATGAGGCAAACAAGCATTTATTACTTCATTGGCTTTTGCCAAATGGCTTATATTCGTACTTTCGACTAACGTAATCGCACGGCTCAGCGCAGTGATATTTTTTTCTAAAATCCCTTTAACGAGTTCTTTTGCCAAAGGTTGTATTTTTCTAAATTGCTGAATATTTCCAACAGCAATGGCACTGATGATTTCTGGAGGAGAAATCCCGGGTTTTTCGTTAAGGGCTGAATGCTGTGGGTTTTTATGTGGCAAAGTGACTTATTTGAACAGTAAAATTAATAAAAAACTATCTTGAATAGACGGTCATGCTCTTAAAATGTCAGTTCCTTTTAAATTATTGATGTCATCTTACTACTTTTCTGCAAAATTTTACATTTTTTGAATTCATTTTATAAATCATTTGTCAATATCTTTGCGGTATTATGACCAACATTATACTAATCTTTGTTTTTTTATTCCTAGGCATTGTACTTCAGAATATAAAAGGATTTCCTGTAAATATCTATAAGCTATTAAATAAGATTGTTATTTATATCTGTCTTCCAGCGCTGGCCCTGTATTATATTCCAAAAATAAAATGGAGTAATGAATTGTTATTTCCAATTGGAGTTGCTTGGATTGGATTTATTGTTTCCTATTTTTTATTCAGTTTTTTAGGCAACAAATTCGGCTGGTCTAAAAAACTGATTGGTTGTTTAATTTTAACGGCTGGTTTGGGTAATACGTCCTTTTTAGGTTTTCCAATAATTGAAGCATTGTATGGGGAAGAAGGTTTAAAAACGGCTATTTTAGTCGATCAACCCGGTTCTTTTGTGGTACTTACTACGTTGGGAATTCTAGTAGCGACGGTATATTCCAGAGGCAATCCAAATGGTTACATAATCGCCAAAAAAATTCTTCTCTTTCCACCATTTATAACTTTCTTAATAGCCTGTTTGATGAATGTTTTTAATCTCGATTTTCATGAGTTGGTTCAGCAGTTATTTTTAAAACTAGGAAGTGGTGTGACGCCTTTAGCTTTGCTTTCTGTAGGGTTGCAATTGCGTTTTGATCGCAAAAGCAAGCATTGGAAGTTTTTAGGACTGGGACTTTTGTATAAATTAATATTGACTCCAGCTCTCATTTACGTGTTGTATGTCGTAATTTTGCAACAGCATTCCAAAATTATTCAAGTCGCCATCATGGAGTCAGCGATGGCACCCATGATTACAGGTTGCATTTTAGCTTCTACCCATGGATTAAAACCTCGTTTAAGCAGTATGATGATTGGTTTTGGAATCCCATTATCGTTTATCACCTTATTATTTTGGTATTTCGTTGTTCAGTTTCTTTAATTTATAAAATGAATCTGAACCAATAATTAGTAATATAGTTTTTTAGAATTATGAATTCATCTCTTGATACTGTATCAAAAATTGATACAACTCCTATTGCTCAGCAAACCGTCTACTCTATATTATTTTCCATCGCATTCGCCCATTTATTGAATGATTTATTACAGTCGGTTATTCCAGCTGCGTATCCTATTTTAAAAGAAAATTTCAATTTAACATTCACACAAATCGGATTAATCACCCTGGCGTATCAGTTGGCAGCTTCTATATTGCAGCCTTTGGTAGGTTTATATACGGACAAAAGACCTAAGCCTTTTTCTCAAATTTTCGGAATGCTGTTTACCTTATCCGGTATTGTGTTTTTATCGTATGCTTCCAGTTTTTCAATGATCATAATTTCGGTTATTTTGGTTGGGATAGGTTCTTCCATTTTTCATCCTGAAGCGTCCCGAATCTCATTTTTGGCATCAGGTGGAAAACGTGGTTTGGCACAATCCATTTTCCAACTGGGAGGCAATGCCGGAACTGCAATAGGACCTTTATTGGTTGCCTTGATTGTTGTACCAAATTCACAATATTACATCATTTGGTTTGTGGTGGTTGCCATTATCGCAATGATTGTTTTGAGCAGAATCGCGTTTTGGTATCAAAACCATTTAAGTTTGAGAAGTAGTAAGAAAGTGATAATCGATTTGCCTAATCTATCCCAAAAAACGATTGTAATCTCAGTGGGAATCTTGCTGGTTTTAATATTTTCAAAATTCTTTTACATGGCCAGTATGTCCAGTTACTTCACCTTTTATTTAATCGAAAAATTTGGATTGTCGGTTCAGGATGCGCAATTTTATTTGGTTTTATTCTTGGCTTCTTGTGCCATTGGAACTTTAATAGGAGGACCAATAGGCGATAAATTCGGAAGGAAATATGTGATTTGGTTTTCGGTTTTGGGAGCCGCGCCTTTTACTTTATTGTTGCCTTATGCTGATTTGTTTTGGACAGGAGTTTTATCAGTCTTAATTGGAATTATAATCTCCTCTGCATTTCCGGCAATCTTGGTTTACGCACAAGAATTATTGCCTAAAAAACTCGGAATGGTTTCTGGTCTGTTTTATGGTTTTGCCTTTGGTATGGGCGGGTTAGGTTCCGCTTTATTAGGGAATCTTGCCGATCACACCAGCATAACTTACGTGTATTACCTCTGTGCGTATTTGCCTTTGATAGGGATTATAGCGCTCTTTTTGCCTAACCTAAAGAAAAAATAATATTTTTTTTCAGAAGCTTTTTCCTGCTATTCGCTGTATCCGCGCAGAAAAAGCGCGGGATGCCGCTGCTATCAGGGCTAGCGCATCTAGTTTCCTACTTGCATTATTTTAAAAGAATAGCTATCTGGTTTTATAAAAATTAATACAATTTTAAGATTAGTTTTCTCCTTTATTGCTTTTATTTCAATAACTTACAGTGTTACTAATTAATAAAATAAATTACTATGGCAACATTACGATTAGGCGATATTGCTCCTGATTTTGAAGCAGAAACGTCGCAAGGAAAAATAAATTTTCATGAATGGTTAGGAGATTCATGGGGTATTTTATTCTCACATCCCGCTGATTTTACACCTGTTTGTACCACTGAATTAGGAACAGTTGCAAATTATTATCCTGAATTTGAAAAACGAAATGTAAAAGTAATCGCTTTGAGTGTCGATGGAGTAGATTCGCACATGGAGTGGATTAAAGACATCAATGAAACTCAAAACACAACTGTAAATTTCCCTATAATTGCCGATGAAGACAGGCATATTGCTGAATTATATGATATGATTCATCCCAACGCAAGTGAGAGTTTCACGGTTCGCTCGGTGTTTATTGTAGGACCAGATAAGAAAATAAAATTAACGCTGACGTATCCAGCTTCAACTGGTCGAAATTTCGATGAATTAGTACGTGTAATAGACAGTTTACAATTGACTGCTAATTATAGCGTTGCAACACCAGCAAATTGGAAAGATGGTGAAAAGGTAGTAATCTCTACAACGATTAAAGATGAAGATATTGCTGCTAAATTCCCAAAAGGTTATGAACGAGTAAAGCCGTATTTAAGAATGACCCCACAACCTAATAAATAAAATTTGTTTGAAACACCTTTTAAATTGAAAAGCAGAATAAATTGATTTTTATTCTGCTTTTTTTTGGGATGTAGTATTTAGAATAAAGGTATTTACGTTTTTTAATGTAATATATAAAATCTTCAAATGTGCTCGTAAATTCTTAATTTCATTGTTGGATTTAGTGCTTAATTTAGTACTAAAAAAAACGAATAATTACTTCTTATTGGAGATAAATAACCCTGAAATAATGATTACCATGCTTATGATTTGCGTCAGTAAAATCGCTTGATTTAAAAAAAAATACGCCAAGATCCCACTGAATACCGGAATCAAATAGTAAATTAATGCGGTTTTTGATGTACCAATTAATCGAATGGCTTCGTTCCATAAATAAAAAGAAATTAGGGAAGCGCAGATACCTACATAAGAGGTTACCAAAACAGTTTTAGTGTCAAAAATCACTTTTTTATGATAGATGTGTTCATACATATAAAAAGGGAAAAGTACAATTGTACCAATGACAAATACACTAAACAAAAATACTTTAGCCGTTAATTCCTCTGGTTTTTGTCGGACTAATATCGTGTAATAAGCAAAAAAAAAGCAAGCCATGAGCATCAATAAATCCCCAATTGTGAAGTTGATGTGGAGTAGTGCTTGCAAGGAACCTTTTGAAATAAGCACTAGAACCCCCGTGATTATGGTAGCAATTCCCACTATTTTTATATTAGACACTTTCTCTTTAAAAATAATTCTAGAGAGTACAACAATAAAAAGCGGAATCGTAATAGCAATTAATGATAAATTGACTGCACTTGTTGTTTTTCCTGCAAAGTAAATAAGCGTATTGAAAATTGTAATGCCTAAAACAGCGGTAAGAGAAAGATACCGAATATGTTTTTTTACAATTTTGAAGCTTTCAATAGTGGTTTTTACAGCGAATGGAGCCAAAACGACACAAGCAATTGACCAACGCCAAAAAGCCAACCCAACAGGTGGGATGTGTCCTTTTATACCACTGGCGATCACCATATTTACTGACCAAAGCAAGGTAGCGAATAAGGCAAATAAAACTCCTTTACTGGTATTGTTCATTAAATAAGACAATTTATTTTGGCATATTGTAATAACATAATGGTCTTTGCATCCTGCATTTGACCGGATTCAATCATATCGTACGCGTCGTTGAATGCCATTTCCATCACCTCTATGTTTTCTTCTTCATGCTCTGCTCCACCACCGTCACTCACTTTCATGGATTCATCATATTCGCCCACAAATAAATATAAAATTTCAGTTACGGCACCGGGAGACATATAGGTTTCCATTACTTTTTTGACTTTAGAAATACGGTATCCTGTTTCTTCTTCAGTTTCCCGAATGATGCATTGCTCTGGATTATCTTGGTCCAGAAGTCCTGCACAAACCTCAGTCATCATACCGGTTTCATTTCCGTTAAGATAGGTTGGCAAACGAAACTGTCTAGTTAGAATAACTGTTTTTTGTTGTGTATTATAAAGCAAAATGGCAGCGCCGTTTCCTCTATCGTAGACTTCTCTTTTTTGGGTAATCCAAGAGGCATCTTTTTTTTGATAGTCAAAAGTTACTTTGTTTAAGACGTACCAATTGTCAGAGAGCAATTCGGTTTTTTGTATTTTGATAGCTGGGTTTTTCATTCGGTTGGATTGGTTTTTTAAACTAAAAAAAACGCTCTGAAATTTCAGAGCGTTTGGAATCTATTTTAGAATAGTTTGCTTTCTGTCTGGACCTACAGAAACGATTCTGATAGGAACTTCCACTTCTTTTTCAATGAATTCAATGTAATCTTTTAACTCTGTTGGTAATTCATCATAGGTTGTCATACCCGTCAAATCAGCTTGCCATCCTTTGAAATCCTGATACACCGGAGTTACATTTTCTGGCTCGATATTATAAGGGAAATGAGAAATATTCTCGCCTTTATAATTGTATTCAGTACATACTTTCAACGTTTCAAATCCTGAAAGAACATCACCTTTCATCATCATCAGTTGTGTTACACCATTCACCTGAACAGCATATTTAAGTGCTACTAAATCTAACCACCCACAACGTCTTTGTCTTCCGGTTACTGAACCAAATTCATTTCCTACACGTGCCATAGTTGCACCATCTTCGTCAAAAAGTTCAGTAGGGAATGGACCACTTCCTACACGTGTTACATATGCTTTGAAGATTCCGTATACTTCTTTGATTTTATTTGGAGCAATCCCTAAACCGGTACAAGCACCGGCAGCAGTGGTATTAGATGAAGTTACAAATGGATACGTTCCAAAATCAACATCCAATAACGAACCTTGAGCACCTTCACATAATATTGATTTACCCGCTTTTTGAGCTTGGTGTAAATATTCTTCGCTGTCGATAAAATCTAATTTTTTTAGTTCTTCGATGGCTTCAAAAAATTCTTTTTCTAATTCCTCTAAGTTGTATTGGATAGCAACATCGTAAAATTTAATCATGGCTTCGTGCTTGTCAGCCAAAGCTCTGTAACGATCAGCAAAATCTTCTAATTCAATATCACCAACACGAATACCATTTCTTCCGGTTTTGTCCATATACGTTGGGCCAATTCCTTTTAATGTTGAACCAATTTTTGCTTTACCTTTTGAAGCCTCAGAAGCGGCATCTAATAAACGGTGAGTAGGCAAAATTAAATGCGCTTTTCTTGAAATAATTAATTTATTTTTAATGTCTAAATTAAATTTTGCAAGACCTTCAATTTCTTTTTGAAAAACAACCGGATCAATTACTACTCCATTTCCAATTATGTTTATTGCAGTTTTATGAAAAATACCAGAAGGAATTGTTCTAAGAACATGTTTTATACCGTCAAATTCCAAAGTATGTCCTGCATTTGGGCCGCCTTGAAAACGAGCGATAATATCATAATTTGAAGTTAGAACATCAACAATTTTTCCTTTACCTTCATCTCCCCATTGTAATCCTAGTAATAAATCTACGGTCATTCTATCTGTTATTTGTAGTTAGTGATATATTAAAGGGACAACTTATAAGTTATCCGTACTATTTTTGCTTTTTTATTCCATATAAATATAGGGAATGGTTTGTAATCTCTATGTCGAAAATTTCTTCGATTGTTTTTTTGATACTTTGAATTCTGGGGTCACAAAACTCAATTACTTCACCAGTATCTGTCATTATAATATGATCGTGCTGTTTGTCAAAATACGATTTTTCGTAATGCGCCTGGTTTTGTCCAAATTGGTGTTTTCGCACTAAAGCACAATCTAGTAGCAGTTCAATCGTGTTATAGAGAGTTGCTCTACTCACACGGTAGTTTTTATTTTTCATTTTAATATAAAGATTCTCTACATCAAAATGTTCTTCGCTATCGTAAATTTCCTGAAGGATAGCATAACGTTCAGGAGTCTTGCGATGTCCTTTTTTTTCAAGATACATCGTAAAAACATTTTTTACAATTTCTTGGTTTTTGGAGTTATCTGTGGAAATGAGTGTCATATGCAGGCAAAGATAAATTTTTTAGTTTAAAGTATAAAGTTTCAGGTTTGTTTAGTTTCAAGTTTTTTAGCTTCAAGTTAAATAAATCGAGAAGTAAAACAAAAAAAGCAGATTTTTTTTTACGTTTTGTATACCCTTGTTACTTTATCGATTCCGTCAATTTTTTTGATGTTATTGATCATTTTTTTTAAAATAGTATTATTTTGAACAATTACCGCAACCTGACCGTGAAAAATTCCTGCATCTGTACTCAAAGAAATACTCTGAATATTGACATGCATATTGTTTGAAATTACCTTTGTTAATTGGTTTGTCAGCCCTAAAACATCCATTCCGGTTATGTTTATAATGGCTTTAAATTCTTCTTGTGAAGAGTCAATCCATTTGGCTGTCATTATTCTGTAGGCATAATTAGATTGCATTCCAATGGCGTTTGGGCAATCTTTTTTATGCACTTTTATTCCTTCGTTGATGGTTACAAATCCAAACACGTCATCACCAGGTATGGGGTTGCAGCACGGAGATAATTTGTAATCCAGTTTGTCGTGTTCTTTACCAAAAACAAGCATATCATAACTACTGCTTATGATTGGTTTATGGATGTCTTCATCAGCAGTACTAGGCGTACGTTTCATTTTGTTTTTGAAAAAATTAATGAAAGTATTGCTTTTTTGAGCTGCGTAATCTTTGAGCTGCTGGTTTTCAATAGCCCCAATTCCCACCCGATAAAATAAATCTAAACTAGTTTTGAGTTTGAAAAAGTTAACCAATTCGTTTACTACTGATTCATTTAATGTGATTTTTAAATGTTTGAGTTTTCGCGTGAGCAGTTCTTTTCCTTCCTCGCCAATTTTCTTGGTGTTTTCGTTTAAAACATTTTTTATTTTCGTTTTCGCTCTGGAAGTGGTTACGTAATCGAGCCAGTTGATTGTAGGTTTTTGATGTTGTGAGGTAATAACTTCAATTTGGTCACCACTTTTTAATTCAAAGTTCAAAGGAACCAGCTTCCCATTAACACGTGTACCTCTTGTTCTAATTCCTATTTCAGAGTGAATGCTGAAAGCAAAATCAAGCGAAGTGGCGCCTTTTGGCAAAGATTTTATTTCTCCTTTAGGAGTAAACACAAAGATTTCTTTAGAATATAAATTCATTTTGAAGTCTTCTACAAAATCGACCGCATTCGTTTCGGAATTTTCCAGCGCTTCTTTTAGTAAATTTAGCCAAACATCCAAACCGCTTTCTTCAGTAGCGCCATTTTTATATTTGTAATGTGCTGCATATCCTTTTTCAGCTATTTCATCCATACGTTCGCTTCGCACCTGCACTTCAACCCAGCGTCCTTTTGGACCCATTACTGTAATATGTAACGCTTCGTAACCAGTAGATTTTGGTGACGAAATCCAGTCACGCAATCTACTTGGGCTTGGTCTGTAATGGTCAGTTACGATAGAATATATTTTCCAGGCAAGAAATTTTTCGTCATGAGGATTTGATTTGTATACGATGCGCAACGCAAACTTATCATACACTTCGTCGAAGCTTACGTTTTGCGCTTGCATTTTTCGACGAATAGAATAAATAGATTTTGGGCGACCTTTTATCATGTACTCAATTCCTTCTTGATCCAAAGCTGTTTTTAGAACAGTTGTAATATTAGCAATGTAGTCATCTTGCTCTTCTTTGGTTTCTTTTATTTTACTTACAATATCATTGTATACAGCGGGTTCCGTGTATTTTAATCCTAAATCTTCTAGCTTTGTTTTTATGTTGTATAAACCCAAACGATGCGCTAATGGAGCATATATGTATAAAGTTTCAGAGGCAATTTTAGTTTGCTTGTCTTCCTGCATTGAATCCATAGTCTGCATATTATGCAAACGATCGGCTAGTTTAATCAAAATCACACGAACGTCATCATTCAGTGTAAGAATCATTTTCCTAAAATTCTCGGCTTGTAAAGAGGCATTTAAATCTCTTTGCACCATCGATATTTTTGTCAATCCTTCAACGATTTGAGCGACTTTAGGATTAAACAAACGTTCAATATCCTGCACTGTAGTTGGAGTGTCCTCAACAACATCATGCAATAGTGCAGCAGCAATGGATGTTGCTCCTAAACCTATTTCGGAAGCGACAATTTTTGCCACAGCAATAGGATGAAAAATATAGGCTTCCCCCGATTTTCTCCGTTGCTCTTTATGAGCTTCAACGGAAACATCAAATGCTTTCCGAATCAGTTTTTTGTCTTCAGGAGTTAAGGTTTGATAACTTATCCGAAGCAGTTCTTTATATTCTTGAGCAATTGCTTTGTTTTCTTTTTCTAAATCTATATCAGTCATAACGGCATGGTTCATTTTCTAAAAATAGCAATAAGCTCGGAGATATGCAAATGTATATTTGAATTTAAGGTTACGAAATGTGGCTTTCTATTACTGTATTCTTTTAAAATCTAAATCCTGAAAATCATAACTAAAATCGGTTAATTGAGAAATCGGTTTCATAGTTATTCTAACAGCTTTTCCGCTTGCATCACATTCAAAAAATAAATGCGCATCGGCATGGAAATAGGCATTGTCCCATTTCACCACATAATTCGTGTCCTTGTAGAAAAAAACTTCGCCCGTAAGTTGGGGAGAACGTTTTGAAGCAAAATACAATCTTCCTTTTCTTTCTGAAAGAACGACTTCGCCAAACCAATTGTCTTTGTATGTTCCAATGAAACTTTTAAAATCGATTTTGATATTTTCTTTTTTCTTTGTGGCTACCGAAGCCCATACTTCAGCTGTTATTTTATCGGCAGTTTCTTCATTCGCTTTCATTCGATCGCTATAAATAGTTACATAATTCTCCGATTGAATCCCCAAATAATTATCTTTTATCGTATTAGTAATAGCATTAAAAGCAGCTCCAGATTGTTGATTGGTCAATACAATAATTCCTAATTTTAATTCTGGAATCAAAGTCACTTGGGTAACTATTCCTTCTAATCCGCCCGTATGAGATACTTGTTTATAGCCTTTTACATCATTTAAAAACCAACCAAGCCCATAGCCGCTAAAATGAGTGTTATAGGGCGCTTTAGTTTTTGTAGGAATGATAGTTTGTAATTGCCACATTTCGTCGTGCTCTTTCTCGGAAAATAATTGTTTGTTTTGTGGGCCGTATTTTCCATTGTTCATTTGCATAATCGTCCATTTGCTCAAATCATTAACACTAGAGTAAATTCCGGCGGCAGCATCAAAAAGCTGATTTTGGTAGCGTTTAATTACTTTTAGTTTACCGTCAATAGGAACGTGTGGCGCAATAATGTTTGTGGTGTCTTTTAATCGTAAAAAAGAAGCGACACTATTATTCATTTCCAAGGGCTTCATCATGCGTTCTTCCACAAAATCACACCAGCTCAAACCGCTTGCTACGCGAATTACTTCTCCGGCAACAATGTACAGTAAATTATCATAATCGTATTGTGTTCTAAATGCCGAAACGGGCTTTAAATACTGTAAATTCTCAATAATATCTGTTGGTGTAAAGTTACCTCCTCCAGGCCAAATCATTAAATCGCCTGCGCCAAGTCCAAGGCCGCTCCTATGCGTGAGTAAATCCCGAATCGTAAATTCGGTCGTTACATAGTCATTATACATCTTGAAATTAGGAAGGTATTTAATCACTTTATCATCCCATTTCACTTTTCCCTCGTCTACTAACATTGCTAGTGCTGCACTCGTAAACGCTTTACTATTGGATGCAATTCCAAAAAGGGTATTTGCATCTACTTTTTCATTAGTCAAAATCGATTTTACACCGTATCCTTTAGCATGAATAACCGTTCCATCTTTTACGATGGCGACAGCAATTCCAGGAACATTGAATGTTTTTAGTGTACGATTTACCACTTCATCGACTTGAGTTGAACTGATTTGTGCGAAAGAAAGTGTTGTGGTTAATAGCGTGATTACAAGTACTAATTTATTTTTCATAGTATTAATTTTATTTTTTTTAAAAGCGGAAATCGAAAATCAGCAATTTACATCTAATAATCTAAAATCCTCGCTGTCTTTTGGCTTCAAAAATCAAGATGGCTGCTGCAACCGAAACATTCATAGAGTCGATTTCGCCTTGCATGGGAATAATAATATTTTGGGTCGCTTCTTTTCTCCATTCCTCCGTTAATCCAGTGGCTTCGGTCCCTACTACCAAAGCGGTTGGAGTAGTGTAATCTTGTGTATGATATGAAGTGGAGTTTTGCAAAGTAGCGCAATAAAAATTGATTTTTCTTTCTTTCAAAAAGGCAATAATTTCAGCGGTAGTTCCGGCGGCAATTTGGTTGGTAAACAAACAGCCCACGCTGGAACGCACAATATTTGGATTGTATAAATCGCTTTTTGGATTGGCAATAATTACTGCATCAAGGTTAGCAGCATCGGCGGTACGAAGCAATGCGCCTATATTTCCAGGTTTTTCGGGTGCTTCAGCAATAAGAATCAATGGATTTTCAGATAATTTCAAATCAGATAATTGCAACGACTTGGTTTTGGCTACAGCCAAAATTCCTTCAGTAGTATCTCGATAAGCAAGTTTTTGATAAACTTCCTTGTTAATTTCGATCAGTTCTGCGTTTTTAGATAATTGTCTGGCTTCGGCTTCTGAACAAATTTCGGGTAAAAATAGCAGTGTCTCCATAACATAATTACCCTTGATCGCAATTGAAATTTCGCGTTTTCCCTCGATTAAAAAGGTACCAGATTGTTTACGTGCTTTTGCTTTTTCCTGCAATTGCACTAATAATTTTATGTATGGATTTTGTATCGAAGTGATTTGTTTCAAGAGGTACACCTATTTTAATTTATTGGAAACAAAGATACATAGAGAAAGTTCAGTTTTCTATATTTGAATTCGAATATTTATTAGCTGTAATGTATGTTTATTAAAAGTAGACAATAGGAGTTGGTTACAGCAGTATTTTCTTTAATTTTGCCTAAATCATATTCAATTCACTGCATCATTTTTATCCATTTTTAAATCCAAAACAGCATGTTTCATTTATTAGACATCATCGGTACACTGGCTTTTGCCATGTCTGGCGCTTTGACGGCAATGAGTAAAAAAATGGATCCTTTTGGTGTATTTATTATTGCATTTGTAACTGCCGTAGGCGGCGGAACCTTACGAGATGTTATGATTGGTAGTACGCCTGTGGGATGGATGCTGAATTTACAATACGTTTATATCATAATCATCGGATTTATAGTGGCTATTATTTTTAGAAAAAAATTCGATCGATTGCGAACTTCTTTGTTTTTATTTGACACCATTGGGTTAGGCGTTTTTACTTTAATAGGGCTTGAAAAAGGAATAAATATTGGACTTCATCCCGTCATTTGTATCGCTTTAGGAACCATGACAGCTTGTTTTGGAGGTGTTATCCGTGATATTTTATGTACTGATATTCCAGTTATTTTCAGTAGAGAAATTTATGCAACGATTTGTATTTTGGGCGGAATTGTTTTCTTTATCCTTCGGGAATTTAATCTACAAAATGATGTTTTATACGTAGTGACATCCGTAGTGATCATTTCGGTTCGTTTGATGGCAGTACAATTTAAATGGTATTTACCTACTTTAGAAAACAAATAAAAAATGCTTAATTTAACGAAGTCTAAAATTAAAGAGTGAAAAATTATTTCGTCAAACGATACCAAGAAAATGATTATGCACATTGGAATGCCTTTATTGGTCAAGCCAAAAACGCTACCTTTTTATTTCACCGTGATTTTATGGAATACCATAAAGATCAATTTGAGGATTTCTCGTTGCTGGTTTTTGAGAATAAAAAACTGGTTGCTGTTTTGCCTGCAAATAGGACTGGGGCAATAGTTTATTCCCATCAGGGTTTAACCTATGGCGGCTTAGTTTTTAATGGACAATCAAAATTGACCACTGTAATTAAGGCTTTTAGATCTATTTTGTTGTTTTTGGAAGAAAATAAGATACAGAAATTGCATCTCAAAACAATTCCTTATATTTATAATACTAAACCTGCCGAGGAAATTCAATATGCGTTATTTTTAGCAGAAGCCCAATTGGTGCGTAGAGATAGTTTGTCGGTTATTGATTTGTCACATCATAATAAGTTGTCAAAAATCAGAAAAAGAGGCATTCGAAATGCACTTGTAAACGGATTGATAATTAAGGAAGAAGAGGTTTTTGAATCCTTTTGGAATGAAATTTTGATTCCAAACTTAAGTGAAAAACACCATGCAGAGCCGGTTCATTCCATTACAGACATGAAACTTTTAAAAAGTCATTTTCCTAATAATATAAGGCAGTTTAATGTGTTTTACAACGATAAAATTGTGGCAGGAACAACAGTTTTTGAAAGCGAAAGGGTTGCGCATTGTCAGTACATTTCTAAATATGAAAAAGGGGAGAATCTTGGTAGTTTAGATTTATTATGTCATTTTTTGATTACGGAAGTTTTTTCTGATAAACGATTTTTTGATTTTGGAACTTCTAATGAAGCACAAGGACGAAAACTGAATAAAGGATTGTCCTATTGGAAAGAAAGTTTCGGAGCCGGCACTGTAGCGCATGATTTTTATGAAGTAGAAACGGCAAATCATTTCAAATTAGAAAATATATTTGTCTAATAATCGATTTTAAACAGACAGAATTAAAACCATCTTAAATCCGCTTTTAATGATCCCATTTCTTGATTTAAAAAAAATAAACGAACCATATGAATCTGCTTTTCAGGAAAAATTGAAAACAGTTTTAGCTAGTGGTTGGTATGTTTTAGGAAATGAAGTGAAGGATTTCGAGACCAGTTTTGCTAAATATTGCGGTACAAAATACTGCATCGGGACAGGAAATGGTCTAGACGCTTTAATTTTGATTTTCAAAGGTTATATTGAACTTGGGAAATTGCAAAAAGGCGATGAAGTTATTGTTCCTGCGAACACTTATATTGCCAGTATTCTGGCTATTTTACAAGCAGGTTTAGTTCCGGTTTTGGTTGAACCAAAATTAGAAACCTACAATATTAATCCCGATTTAATTTCAGAAAAGATTACTTCAAAAACCAAAGCGATTCTGGCAGTTCATCTTTATGGACAACTGGCTGAAATGAGCAAGATAAATGAAATTGCTGTTGCACATGATTTGCTTGTTATTGAAGATGCGGCTCAGGCTCATGGCGCTTTCTTTGAAGACGAAAATTCTGATACCCAGAACGTGGAGCCAAAAACCCAAGCCTATAGTTTTTATCCAGGAAAAAATTTAGGAGCATTGGGGGATGCAGGTGCAATTACAACAAATGATTCCGAATTAGCAAAAACGATTCAATCACTCCGGAACTATGGTTCAGAAGCTAAATATTACAATGATTATATCGGTATAAATTCAAGATTAGATGAACTGCAAGCGGCTTTCCTGAATGTGAAATTACCGAATTTAGATTCTGAAAATAAAAAACGGCGATTAATTGCAGAGTGCTATTTGTCTGAAATTAAAAACGATAAAATAATATTGCCAACTATGTTAGTGCGAGGCAAGAAGCAATCCAGTCATGTTTTCCATTTATTTGTCATTCGAACTCAAAATAGAGTTGATTTACTGGGTTATTTACATCGAAATAATATTCAAACGGTAATTCATTATCCTGTTCCGCCGCACAATCAAAAAGCTTTATCGCACTGGAATCATTTATCTTTTCCAGTAACCCAAAAAATTCATGATGAAGTGTTGAGTTTACCTATAAGTCCAGTTATGACAATGGATGAGGTGCATTTTATTATTGAAATTCTAAATAAATATTAAGTTGAAATTTATTAGAAAAATTGTCCAAACACAGCTGTTTAAAATTTCTTCTTTAAATAGTTTGAGTGTTATTGTAAAGATTGCAATTGGTTTAATAACTTCAAAATTATTGGCTGTTTTTGTTGGCCCAAGCGGAATGGCTTTAGTGGGAAATTTGAGAAATTTTTTAACTTCATTAGAAGGTGTTTCGACTTTAGGTTTTCAAAACGGAATTATAAAATATGTTGTTGAAAACAAAAAAAACGAAGAGCAGCTTAAAAAAATAATTAGTACAATTTTTATTAGTTTAGTTGTTGTTGCGAGTGTTTTAAGTGGTGTTTTATACTTTTTTGCCTCGTATTGGAATTATCAAATATTTGGAGGCAATGTCGAATATTCTGTTGTTTTTAAAGCGCTGGCCTTCGCTCTGCCTTGGTATGTAATTTCGGTCTTTTTGTTAGCTGTAATCAATGGTCTTGGACAATTCAAAAGAGTGATTTGGGTTAATATTATAGGGAATGCAATAGGTTTAATGATTGCAATCGGGATGATTTTGAACTATCAAACTCTTGGTGCATTACTGTCGTTAGTTATTTCGCCGGCGTTATTGTTTTTTGTGACATTTTATTACATAAATAAAGACATTAATTTTATTAAAACGATTCAGTTTAATCAATTTGATTATCAGGTTTTAAAAAATTTATCATCATATTCTTTAATGGCAGTAATTTCAACGGTTTTAGGACCTTTGGTTTATTTGGTAATCAGAAATCATATTATTCAGCATGTTGGACTTGAACAAGCCGGTTTTTGGGAGACAATGACACGAATTTCTACCTACTATATGATGTTTGTCACTACAATTTTGACGGTTTATTTTTTACCAAAATTGGCTGTTGCCAAAAGTATTCAAGACACAAAACGTGTTTTTTGGACGTACTTTAAAAGTATTGTACCCGTTTTTATCTTTGCTTTAACGCTTGTTTATTTTATGCGGTTTTTTATCGTTAATTTAGTGTTTACCACGGCATTTCTACCCGTTACAACTTTGTTTTTTTGGCAATTATCTGGAGATGTTTTTAAAGTAGCGTCTTTAATTTTAGGGTATCAATTTTTCGCAAAAAAATTAACTGTAGCCTTTATAGTTTCCGAAATATTTTCACTTCTTGTATTGTACTTTTCAAGTATTTATTTAATTAATTTATTCGGAATTCAAGGAGTTGTAATGGCTCAGGCTTTTGATAATTTGCTTTATTTTTTAGTGTTGGTTCTTTATTTCAGGAAGAGTTTATTTTAGTTTATTTGATAAAAAATTAAGCTTTATTCCAAGTTTCTAAATATTGAGTCGCTATTTTTATATAATCATGTTCTTTCTCCACAAATGCTCGTGCTCGTTTGCCAATTGCGATAATCTCTTCGGGATGTTCAATCAAAAAAGACAATTCCATAACTAAATAATCTACATCAGGTAATGCATTTACAGCAACTCGTTCAGAAAGGTTGTAATGCTGTACAAACTCTTTTTCGGCACCCGTGAAAACCACTTTTCCTTTTGCCATAGCTTCCAGTGCATTATATCCTTGGTCACAACTAAAAGATTGGTCTAATAAAATATGTGCCTTGTTGTAGGAGTCAATATAGAGGTCATACGCAAGTGTTTTTGTAATAATTATTTCAACTTTTTTTTCGTATTTTATTTTTATAATTTCAAGTGCTTTTTCAAAATAGGAGATGCCTTTTTGATTGTAACTCCATTCATTTATACCAAGAAATATCACTATTTTACTTTCAATACTCAATTCTTGAAACAGTAATTTATTATGATTAATTGGATATGGAATAAAACCGGAATATTTTGGGTTTTGGCTTATGGCAGCTACATAATCAAAGTCGGTTGCGATTATTCCACTGCATTTTTCTAGAACAAAAGTGTGTAGTTTTTTATGGTTTTCTTTTAAATATGCAAACAAAGAATGATACTCTTTTGTCAAGCTTGGATCTTGAAAGAACGGCTGTAATATTGATTTTTTGGATTTATTTTCCAAATCAAATTTCATGTTTAAATAATCGACACCACAAGACAAAACGAACACCTTTTTGGTTGTTTCAAAGACTTTTTTAAGCAAGAAAAGTTCGAAATTTTTATTGGTTTTTATTGGAGTTTCATTGATGAACTGAACGATGTCAAAATTTTTGACCTTTTTTAGCAATAAATAAAAACGGATGCCTTTTTCTAATTTTGCAATATCATAGTGAAACAAACGTGCAATTACTTGTCTCGGAATATTGATGATTTTTGTTTTGCTAAATTTATAATCAATAGAGTGATCTACAGGAAAATCTTTAAAACCATCGCTGTCAGCAACAATGACAACTTCATGGCCTAATTGTAGCAAACCTTCCTTTAAGGAATTATGTAAACGACTGTATTCGCCAATAAGTAAAATCCGCATGAATGATTATATTTGTAACGAAAATATGCAATCAGCAATGATAAAACAAAACTTTAAGTATAAAATTGCTTTAATTGGGTATCGGTTAAGTGGAGGAGGAAGCGAAAAAGTTATGGCTACGTTGTCGATTTTTTTTGATAAAATGGGAATAGACGTTTATAACATAATTATTTTAGATGAAGTATCGTATCGGTATTCTGGGAAGCTTGTCAATTTAGGTTTATTGAAAGACAACAAAAATGGATTTATCAATAAATACAAGCGACTGATTGCATTGCGAAATTGTTTAAATGCAAATAATTTTGATTATATAATAGATTTTCGTTTTAGAATCAAACCCCTTCAAGAGTTAATTTTGTCACGATTGATTTATAATACAAAAACGATATTTACAGTTCATAGTTTTTTGATAGATCATTATATGCCCAACAACTCTTTGTTAACTAGGTTTATGTACAATCATTGTTATGCGAATGTCGCTATTGTGGAAGAAATGAAGGAGTTGATTGAGCAAAAACATAATTTAAAAAACGTAGTTACTATTTCTAATCCAGTAAATATAGAGGAAGTTAACGAGAAGTGCACGGAATCTATTGACATTGAATTTGATTATATCATAGCGATAGGTCAATATGAGAGTACAATAAAGCAGTTTGATAAGTTAATAGTGAGTTATGTAAATTCAATGTTACATCGTAGAAATATTCATCTCATAATCCTTGGAAAAGGCAATAAAAGCCCATTGAAAAGTATAGCAGAAGCAAATGGAGTTTTAGAATATGTACATTTTTTAGGATACCAAAACAATCCTTTTAAGTATATTTCTAAAGCTAAATTTTTGGTACTTACGAGTAAAAATGAAGGATTTGCCAATGTTTTATTAGAAGCTTTAGCATGTGAAACACCCGTTATAGCATTTGATTGTCCCTGTGGGCCAAGCGTAATAATCAAGCATAATAAAAATGGGATTTTAGTAGAAAATCAAAACTTGCAAAAACTTACGGAAGCAATGAATTTACTAGAGTCAGATGAATCTCTATATCTCCATTGCAAGCAAAATGCATTAGAAAGTATAAAGCCTTTTTTACTGGAAACAATTGGACAGCAATGGTTAGAACTAATGAAAATGGAAGGTTCTTTTAATACAACTAAATTAAAATTATGAATGTAAAAATAATAGACATTCCAAAAATAGAAAATGCCTTAGGAAACATTGCAGTAATGGAAAATGGTTCCATTCCTTTCGATATAAAAAGAGTTTATTATCTATATGATATTCCAAGTTCTTCAAAACGAGGTGGTCATTCCCATAAAAATCTTCATCAAATATTGATAGCCATTTCAGGAAGTTTTGATGTAGTTTTAAAGAACGGAAATTCAGTCAAAACAATTACATTGAATAAACCGGACAAAGGATTATTTATAGAAAATCACATTTGGAGGGAATTAGAAAATTTTTCTTCCGGAGCAGTTTGTTTGGTTTTGGCATCTGATGTATTCGATGAAGAAGATTATATTCGGGATTTTGATGAATTTTTGATTTCTAAAAAATGAAACTTTTGTACATTGTCCCCAGCATAAATAACGAAGGCGGTGTGGCCCGAGTTATTTCCGTAAAAGCCAACTATCTCGTTGAAAAATTTGGATATGAAGTCCATATTCTGACGCAAAACGAGGGATTTTTCCCTTTGTTTTATTCTTTTAATGCCGCTATTGTTTTTCACGATTTGCGATTGAAAGGTAACTTATTTCAGTTTTTTTATTCTTTCGCGCAAGGACTAAAAAGTAAAATAAAAGCAATACAACCGGATGTTATTATTGTTTGTGATAATGGTCTAAAAGCGTATTTAATTCCTTTTATTTTAAAAAATAAAGTTCCTATTGTGTTAGAAATGCACAGTTCCAAATTTGTTGAAGAAAAAGAATCAGATAAAAATATTTTGACGAAAGTTGTGTCTACTTGTATTCCTCTTTTAAAAAAAATCGGGATAAAAAAATACAATAGATTTGTTGTGGAAACAAGCGAAAGCATTGTAGAATGGCAGATAAAGAATTCAGTTATCATTCCCAATCCTTTATGGTTTACTTCAGAAAAATGCAGTGCTTTAGAAAATAAAAAAGTTATTGCAGTTGGTCGCCATACTTATGAAAAAGGATTTGACAGGATGTTGCAAATCTGGAAAAAAGTGGTCGCGAAATACCCAAATTGGAAATTGGAAATTTATGGAAAATCATCTGACAATAGTAATTTACGATTGTTAGCTGAAGATCTGAATATTTTCAACAATGTTATTTTTCATGAACCAGTTCAGAATATTAACGAAAAATATTTAGATGCTTCATTTTATCTAATGACGTCTCGATTTGAAGGTTTTGGAATGGTTTTAATTGAGGCAATGGCTTCTGGATTGCCCTGTATTGTTTATGATTGTCCGTGCGGACCAAGAGGAATAATTTCTCAAAATGAAGACGGATTTTTGATTGAAAATGGCAATGAACCAGAATATATCAAAGCAATTGAGACTTTAATCGAAAATACTACAGTAAGAAAAAAAATGGGAGCAAAGGCAAAATTATCCAGCGAAAAATACAATATCGATGCTATTATGGAAACTTGGAATCAATTATTCATTGGAATGCAAAAGAATTAATTTTTATCATTTATTGAGCATAAATAACCTATCCGAAACCAATTATAAAGGAATAAATTAGGATTTTTCCCGGTTAAATTTCGCAGCTGATATTTTTCAAAAACCGAATGTATTTTTGAAATGATAAAAGTGCATTTTGTTTGTTTCAAAAAATGATACAATTGAATAAGCTTTACAAACTCAATAGTAATTATTTCTTCTTTGTACAGCGAAATCAAATTTTCTAAGGACTCTTTGGTTTTGTTCATATAAACCAAGTTTGTGTCAATTTCGCCGTGTTCAACAGGATTTTCAATCTGATTTACTTTAACTTTTAACAGACTCAACTGATATGAAAGTTGGGTGTCATCATGACCGTATTTTTTCCTGTTTGTATCAAATTTTACTTTGTCAAAACAGTCTTTTTTAATTACAGTATTATTAAAAAGTAACGACTGATATTGTTTTTTCTTTCGGTGTACTGCAGATTTGTCCTCAATAAATCGTCCGTATTTCCAACGTAGTTTTTGATTGTCGGAAGGACATTTTTCAGGATGTATCCTGCCGCCAAAAACCACATCAAAATCTTGGAGATTATCAATATATTTTTTTATGTAATGATCATGAATAATTATAGAGTCCCCGTCAATAAAAAGCAAATAATCAAATTTTGCTTGCTCTGCCAAGGAATTTCTGTTTTCACGATGTGCTAGATTCTCTTTCAAGGAGACAAAACTGCAATTTGATAAAGCATTTACAGGCTCATTAAATGCATTCAGACTTGATTTTGAAGCGTCGTCTTGACATAAAATTTCAAACGGTATTGCGCAATTGTTGCATTGTTTGTGCAGCTCTAAAACCAGCGGATAAACATTGTAATTGTATATTGGAACAAGAATGGAAAGCATTATGCCGTTCTCTGAACTACTTCAAAGATTTTTGCGTCTTCACACTTCAACGTTTTTGAAGGGAATTTCATCAATAGAGCGTAATCGTGCGTCGCCATAATGATGGTTTTTCCATTGGCGTTGATTTTCTTTAAGACCTCCAGTATTTCGGCACTCGTTTGAGGATCTAAGTTTCCTGTTGGTTCATCAGCAAGGATTAATTCCGGATCGTTAAGTAAAGCGCGAGCTATGGCAACACGTTGCTGTTCTCCTCCAGAAATTTGATGCGGCATTTTTTTGCCAAAATCTCTCATTCCCACTTTATTTAAAACTTCATCAATCTTATTTTGCATTTCTATATTGTCTGTCCAGCCAGTTGCTTTGAGTACAAATAGCATGTTGTCATTTATAGTACGGTCCGGAAGTAATTTGAAATCTTGAAAAACGATTCCAATTTTTCTTCTTAAAAACGGGATGTCATTTTCTTTTAAAGTGGCTAAATCAAAATCTACTATGCTTCCTTCTCCTTCCGTTAAAGTTAAATCTGCATATAAAGTTTTCATTAAGCTACTTTTTCCCGAGCCTGTTTTTCCAATGATGTAAAGGAATTCACCATGTTTTACCTCTAGGTTTACCTCTGTTAAGATAGATTTTCCTTCTTGATAAATCGTTACATTTTTTAAAGACAGTACGGATTGTGACATAATTTGCATTTGTTTATTGGGTAAAAGTAATAAGATAACGGTTCTATTCAAAATAAATTCTATTCAATTAGATAGAATTCTGATAATTATAAATAATAGGGGAAAGTAGCGGCATTTACAGCGATGAATAGTAGGGCCTGTAAAGGTGAATTCTGCAGTGTTAAAAAAAATGTTCATAATAAAAGCCAATAACGATTCGTTATAGAGTTCAGAATATGATACATTTGAATTATTAAAATAAAATCACAATGCGTAAAATTTCTTGGCTCTTCTTTATTCCAATTTTTATCATAACGACCGCTGTTACGGCACAAAAATCAACTATTTATACACACGATTCGAAAGATTATAATAAAGCGGTTTCGTTATTTAAAGATGCGCAATATGCATCGGCGCAAATTATTTTTAATAAAGTAAAGGAAACGGCGACAACTGAAGAGCTAAAATCAGACTGCGCATATTATGCCGCTAATTGTGCCATTCGAACCAATCAATCCAATGCAGATGCATTAATGGAGCAATTTGTTTCGGATTATCCTACGAGTGTGAAACAAAATCAAGCTTACATTGAGGTGGCACATTATCATTTTAGCCAAGGAAATTATCCGCAGGCGTTACAATGGTTTGATAAAGTGGACGAAAGCAGTTTAAGCAGAAATGACCAAGATAAATTTAATTTCCAGAAAGGTTACAGTTTTTTTAATGCCAAAAAGAAAAAAGAGGCTACAGTTTATTTGAATAAAGTAGTGAACTCCGCTGAATATGGCTCTCAAGCTAAATATTACTTGGGGTTTATGGCCTATGAAGGCGATGATTATAAGCAAGCTACAAAATATTTTGATGAAGTTTCGGGAGAAGAAAAATACAAAGAAAAGCTTTCTTACTATCAGGCTGATATGAATTTTAAATTGGGAAATTTCCAAAAAGCAATAGATTTAGGTCAGAAAGCAATGGCAAAATCAAGTCCTTTAGAAAAATCTGAATTGAATAAAATTATTGGCGAAAGCTATTTTAATTTGAAGCAATATGATAAAGCAATTCCATTTTTAGTAGATTATAAAGGAAAAAAAGGAAAATGGAACAATACGGATTTTTACCAATTGGGATATGCGTATTACAAACAAAAAGACTACGAAAATGCGATTTCTCAATTCAATAAGATCATTGGTGGGAAAGATTTCGTAGCGCAAAATGCCTATTATCATTTGGGTGAAAGCTACCTGAATACCGATAAAAAACAACAGGCCTTGAATGCTTTCAAAAATGCTTCGGAAATGGAATTTGATTTGGCCATTCAGGAAGATGCCAGTTTGAATTATGCTAAATTGAGTTATGAATTAGGGAATTCATACCAAAGTGTACCCGCTGTTTTGCAAGCTTTTTTGAATAAATATCCAGACAATGGAAGCCGTTCTGAGGTTGAAAAATTATTGATTGACTCTTATATTTCCTCGAAAAACTACAAAGAAGCCCTTGTTTTATTGGAAAAAAATAAAGCACCAGAAAATAAATTAGCGTACCAAAAAGTGCTTTTTTATAGAGGTTTAGAATTATACACCGATGAGAATTATTCAGAGGCATTGAAAATGTTCACTAAATCTATAAATGAACAAAAAGATGCGGTTTTTACTGCCCGAGCTACTTTCTGGAAAGGAGAGTCTGAATATGTTTTAAATGATTTCAAAGAGGCGTTATTAAGTTTTAAGCAATTCATTGGTTCAAATCAAGCCGCAAAAACACCGGAATTTAAAAACATTAATTACAATATTGCTTACGCGTATTTTAAATTGAAAGAATACGATCAGGCGGGTAACTATTTTCAAAATCAAATAGAAAAAGCACCTAGTGATAAAGTGCGATTGAATGATTCCTATTTGCGTTTGGCTGATTGTCGTTTTGTAACTTCAAAATATGGTCCGGCAATGGATGCGTACACTCAAGTGATTGAATCTAAAAGTGTCGATGCGGATTATGCGTATTTTCAAAAAGCAATTTCCTATGGGTTTATGGCTAAAAACGATAAGAAAATGGAGGAGCTAAATGCTTTTTTACAATTGTATCCAAAATCAGAATACAGAGACGATGCGCTTTTTGAACTTGCTAATACCTATGTTGCCGAGAATAAAAATGACCTTGCAATTAAAACGTATGACCGATTAAATACTGAATTTAAAAAAGGTTCCTTTACTTCCAAATCTATTTTGCGTCAGGGATTAGTGTATTATAACACTGATAAAGACGATCAGGCATTGTTGAAATTTAAAAAAGTAGCCGCTGATTTTCCTAGAACGGCTGAAGCTTTAGCAGCGGTAGCCACCGCTCGATTGATTTACGTGGATAATGGCAGAGTGGATGAATATGCAACATGGGTTCGTACATTGGATTTTGTCGCGGTGACTGATGCAGAACTTGATAATGATACGTATGAAGCCGCTGAAAAACAATTTCAACAGAATAATGTTAAGCAGGCAATTGCAGGATTTAGTGGTTATATAAATCAGTTTTCTCGCGGTATTCATGCTTTACAGGCTAACTATTATCTTGCTCAATTGTATTTCTCTGAAGGATCAGAGAGCAAATCTATTGCTAATTATGAATACGTAATTGCACAATCTCGAAGCGAATTTACAGAGCAATCTTTGTTGCGATTGGCTCAGATTTTCCTTAAAAATAAAGAGTCTGAAAAAGCAATTTTGGTGTTATCTCGTTTAGAAAACGAAGCTGATATTTCTCAGAATAAAACATATGCACAATCCAACTTGATGAAATCCTACTATGACAAAAAAGATTATCCAAATTCAGTTATTTATGCGGAGAAAGTTTTGATCAATCCTAAAACTGACGATACTGTAAAAAGCGATGCGCAAATTATTATCGCTCGCGCGGCAATTGAAACAGGTGATGAAGCGAAAGCTAAAGTTGCTTACGCAAAATTAATGACGATTGCCAAAGGGGAATTAGCCGCCGAAGCTTTATATTATGATGCTTATTTTAAAAATAAAGAAGAAAAGTTTGAAGCTTCTAATACTGCAGTACAAAAATTAGCGAAGAATTATTCCAGCTATAAATATTTTGGAGCCAAAGGATTAGTATTGATGGCTAAAAACTTTTACGGACTGAAAGATAGTTACCAAGCAACCTATATTTTAGAAAATGTAATTCAAAACTTCACTGATTTTCAGGATGTAGTTTCAGATGCACAAAGAGAATTGAACACTATAAAGGCCGAAGAATCCAAAACAAATTCATCAATTACTAAATAAAGGAAGTCCGAAAATTGGATTACGGAAACAGGAAGAAACGGCATGGAATTTTTTAATAAACGAAAGCCAAAAAACAAATTGAATGAGTTTATCTTTTTATATCGTTGATGTTTTTACGTCAAAAAAATATGCAGGCAATCAGTTGGCTGTTTTTTTAGGAGCTCAAGCATTAAGTGACGAACAGATGCAAAAAATTGCCCGTGAAATCAACTTTGCGGAAAGCACTTTTATCACCAAGCTTAATGCTGAAAACAATTCGGCAACAATTAGAATTTTTACTCCGGAACACGAAATGAAGTTCGCCGGTCATCCAATTATTGGAACTACGTGGGTTTTGATGAATAAAATATTTGAGCACCAGCCTGAAAAGATTACGCTATCAGTACCTATTGGTGAAATTCCAGTGAATCAATCGGGAGATTTAGTATGGTTGCAGGCAGCTCAACCGGAATTTTTGGATACTTTTTCCTCAGAGGATTTTAAATCTTTCAGCAATTTAAGCAGTACGGATTTTGATGATAAATTTCCTATTCAGGAGGTGACTACAGGAAGCGCTTTTGTAATTGTTCCTGTTAAAAGTAAAAAGGCATTGGAGAATTTAATTCTTGACAAGGTTAAAATGGATGAATGGTTACACAAGCACTGTAAAACCAATCATAGAGCGTTCTATTTTTATTGTTTAGATGATGCAGAACTCAGTAGCAGAATGCTGTGCATTGAAAATAATCAACTTGTTGAAGATGCGGCAACGGGAAGTGCAAGCACTTGTTTGCAGGCTTTTCTGTTAAAATATGACGCGCCTGAAATTCAAATAATCAATCATCAGGGCGATTTTATAAACAGACCTTCACAGATTTATTTTGATGGAAAATTGACAAAAAATCATTTTGATATAAAAATCGGAGGGAAAACGGAATTCATTGCAAAAGGCGAATGGGAAGTGTAATACTATAATTATAAGCATTAGAAATAAGAAGTAAAAAAAAATAAAACATGACATTCAAACAATTAAACATAAAACCATTTTTAAATCAGGTAACGCCATTTTCGGCTTCCTTTCCTTCGGGGAAGGTTGGTATTGGGATTTTATTTCTTTTCGTTTCCCAATTTTCTTTTGCTCAAAAGAAAGAGCAAATAGGCACAGAAACCGTAAATGTAGTAAAACCATATACACCCAAAATTTCCGACGCATTCAAAGTGAAAGAAATTCCGGAACTCGATGATGAGGCGAATACCAAAAAAGAAACTATAAAATATACGATTTTCTCTTTTCCTGTCGCGTCTACTTTTACACCGTCTAAAGGAAAAGCTGAAGGCGTAGAGAAAGAAAAACAAGCACATTTGTTTCAAAATTATGCCACTTTTGGTGTTGGAAATTACGGAACTTTTATAGGGGAATTATTCGTAAATCATGCTATCAGCAACACGGATTATCTTGGCGGGATGTTTCGTCATCATTCGTCTGAAGGCGGAATTAAAAATATAGCATTAGAAGATCGTTTTTATGATACATCGATTGACTTGATGTATGGTTCAAATCAAAAAAACGTGTCGTATAATCTTGACTTAGGGTATCAAAACCAAATTTATAATTGGTACGGATTACCTGAAAATTTTGGAAGCTCTTTGGCTTCTCAAAACAGAGTGGCTTTGATTAACGGAATTAATCCACAGCAGACTTATGGTACGATATCGTTCGGCGGAAATGTAGTATTAAACGAAAGTTTTTTAAATAAAGCAAGTTTAAAATACAACCATTTTTCAGATGCTTCCGGATCTTCTGAAAATCGATTTTATGTTAAGCCAACAGTAACGTTTAATGTAATGGAAAGTGCGGTAAAAACCAACATAATTGTTGATTATGTGGGTGGTAGTTTCAAGAAAAATTATTCAAATACGAATACCGAGCGTGTAGAGTATGGTTTCACGAATTTTGGAATCGTTCCTAGTTTTGTAATGCAGCAAGATGATTGGACGTTAAATATTGGAGCTGGTTTGTTTTACAGCTTAGATAATGTAAACAGCAACAATAAATTTCTAGTCTATCCGCAGTTCAATGCCTCGTACAAAGTGGTGGGTGATTTGATGATTTTTTATGCTGGAGCCGAAGGAAACATAGAGCAAAATTCTTATATGGATTTTGTTAGTGAAAATCCGTTTTTATCGCCAACATTAAATATTGCTCCAACAGACAAACAGTATGACGTTTTTGCCGGATTAAAAGGGAAATTAATTAATACTATAAGTTATAATGTTAAGGCTTCCTATGTAAACGAAAGAAATAAAGCTTTATTTAGAAGCAACGATTACAATGAAAATGCGAGCAATGCTGATTATGGGTATGGAAATTCCTTTCAAGTGGTCTATGACGACATGAGAACATTGAGTTTTTACGGAGAATTAAAAGCTGATTTTTCTGACGATGTGTCTTTTGGGATCAACGGGACTTTCAGTAAATATACCAATGATTTTGAGCAAGAAGCTTGGAATCTGCCTACTATAAAAATAAGTTCAAATCTTGATTTTAATATTACGGAGAAATGGTTCGCTGGTGCAAATGTGTTTTACGTAGGCGAGCGAAAAGATTTTCAGGTAAATACCGACTTAGTATATGTAGTTCAGCCGGGTCCTTTTACTTTAAAATCTTATTTTGATGTAAATGCAAATGTAGGATTCAAATACAGTGACCGATTGACTGCTTTTGCAAGAGCCAATAATATCACTAATAATGCGTACCAAAAATGGTTGAATTATCCAGTTCAGGGTTTTCAGGTGATTTTAGGCGTGAACTATAAATTCGATTTTTAATCTTCACCCCAGCCCTCCCCGAAAAGGAGGAAGCCAAAACGCAACAACAATAATAATTACTTTTGTATTCAAAAACTTCGCGCCTTAGTGGCAAGATCCTATGACTTTCAAACAAAAAATACATACTCATTATCTGCAATTAGTTCAGGATCGAATCGATGTTTTTAAAGATATGATCGTGGCACTTACCGAAGATTCTAAAAACGACGCCAAAGGTTCTGCCGGAGACAAACACGAGACCGCTTTATCAATGATGCACATTGAGCAGGAAAAACTCAATCGAAAATTGAGAGAAGTACTGGATCAAAAAACAGTCTTGGATAAAATTGATGCCGTCACAATTGCCGAAACTATTATTGTGGGGAGCTTAGTAAAAGCAAATGGAATCTATTTATACCTAAGTGTGGCACTTCCAAAAATCAATGTCGAAGGAATCAATATTATCGCATTATCTCCACAATCACCTTTGGGAAATAAACTGATGGGAAATCAAGAAGGTTTTACTTTTGAGATTAACGGGACGAAGTATTTGGTGGAGAATATTGAATAAAACTCATCTCATCTGCGTTTCATTTTACAATCCGCAACTTCCAAGCTATTTTTATTACCTTTCAATTACATTTTAAACACAAATAATCTTTTTTTGTTGTTATCTACAACTAAAAATAGCATTTGTGTTTTTCAATTAGAACTATAACGCCATCTTTGCCCTATCAAAATAAACAAAACAATAAAAATATATAGTTATGTGCGGAATAGTATGTGCCTTTGATTTAAAACAAAAAGCCGAAGTTTTAAGACCACAAGTGTTAGAGATGTCTAAAATTATCCGTCATCGTGGACCTGACTGGAGCGGAATTTTTAGTAATGAAAAAGCGATTTTGTCTCACGAACGTTTGGCAATTGTTGATCCTGCTTCTGGAAAACAACCGTTGTTTAGTGAAGACAAACAACTTGTTTTAGCAGCAAATGGTGAAATATACAACCACAGAGAATTACGTAAACAATTTGAGGGTAAATATAACTTTCAAACTGAAAGTGACTGCGAAGTAATTTTAGCGCTTTACAAAGAAAAAGGGCCTCATTTTATAGATGAAATGAACGGGATTTTTGGATTTGCCATTTACGATGTCGAAAAAGATGAGTATTTTGTTGCTCGGGATCACATGGGAATTATTCCATTATACATTGGTTGGGATGAGCACGGAACGTTTTACGTCGCGTCAGAATTGAAAGCATTAGAAGGATATTGTACCAAAATCCAATTGTTTCCTCCGGGACATTATATGTCAAGTAAAGATGGCGAATTTGTACAATGGTATAAAAGAGAATGGGTTGATTATGATGCTGTAAAAGACAACGTAACCAGTATTGATGCTATTAAAGTCGCTTTAGAAGCAGCGGTTCACAGACAATTGATGAGCGATGTGCCCTATGGAGTTTTACTTTCGGGAGGATTAGATTCGTCAATTACTTCGGCTGTAGCCAAAAAATATGCGCAAAAACGTATTGAATCCGGAGATGTAGCCGATGCCTGGTATCCCCAATTACATTCGTTCTCGGTAGGATTAGACGGTTCTCCAGATCTAGCGGCTGCGCAAATAGTAGCGGATCATATTGGAACCATTCACCACGAAATTAAATTCACTATTCAAGAAGGGCTAGACGCGGTTAAAGATGTAATTTATAACTTGGAGACGTATGATGTGACAACAATTAGGGCCTCAACACCAATGTGGTTGATGGCAAGAGTTATTAAATCTATGGGTATCAAGATGGTGTTATCTGGTGAAGGAGCAGATGAGCTTTTTGGAGGATATTTGTATTTTCACAAAGCGCCAAACGCGAGAGAATTCCATGAAGAAAATGTACGTAAATTAGGGAAACTTCACATGTATGACTGTTTGCGGGCTAACAAAAGTTTAGCAGCATGGGGAATTGAAGGCCGTGTGCCATTTTTAGATAAAGAATTTATCGATGTGGCGATGAGAGTTAATCCACAAGATAAAATGATTAATGCAGAACATCCCATGGAAAAGTGGGTGGTTCGCAAAGCTTTTGAAGAGATGTTACCGCCCAGTGTGGCTTGGAGACAAAAAGAACAATTTAGTGATGGTGTAGGTTACGGCTGGATTGATACATTAAAAGAAGTGGTAGCTGTTGAAATTTCGGATGAACAATTAGCAAATGCTAAATACAAGTTCCCTTTACAAACGCCTACCTCTAAAGAGGAATATTACTATCGTTCAATTTTTCACGAGCATTTTCCAAGTGATGCTGCAGCTTTGTGCGTTCCACAAGAAGCAAGTGTTGCGTGTAGTACAAAAATTGCATTGGAATGGGATGAGGCTTTCAAGAATATGAATGATCCCTCCGGAAGAGCGGTAGCGAGTGTGCATGATGACGCGTATGTAAAAGCATAAGCATAAAATAATTAAGATTTTTTAAATTCACAGAACGCTCTCCATTCGAGAGCGTTTTTTTATGGAAACTATATTTGTGTAGAAATATAGAATTTGAATAAACGTTATAATTACGCATTGTTTAAAATAATTAGGTGAGTTTTTTTATATTAGCGCAACTAAAATGTTTATTATGAAATTTATTACACTATTCTTTGGCTTATTCTTATTGATTTCTTGTGATCAAAAAAATAAAATTTCCGTTGATACCATTATTACCGATGCAACGATTTACTCGGTCAATAACGCTTTTGAGACCGCTTCGGCTATGGCAATAGATAAGGGCAAAATTGTGGCTATTGGTACTAATCGTGAAATTACAAAACAATACGAATCTAAAAATACGATACAAGCGGAGGGAAAATTCATTTATCCTGGCTTAATTGATGCGCATTGCCATTTTTACAGCTATGGATTAAGTCTACAAGAAGCTGATTTGCGTGGAACTAAAAGTATGGACGAAATAATTACCCGCTTAAAGACTTTTCAAAAAGATAAGAATCCTACATTTATTGTTGGTAATGGTTGGGATCAGAACGATTGGAATGTAAAAAAGTATCCAACAAAAGCAGATTTAGATGTTGCATTTCCGGATATTCCTGTAGTCTTGAATAGAGTAGATGGGCATGCGATAATCGTAAATAGCAAGGCGTTAAAATTAGCTGGAATTACAAAAGATACGAAAGCTGTTGGCGGTCAGATTGAAATTGCAAACGGGGAACCAACAGGAATTTTAGTTGATAATCCAATGGAATTAGTGTTT
Source organism: Flavobacterium cryophilum (assembly GCF_048286555.1). Classification (NCBI taxonomy): domain Bacteria; kingdom Pseudomonadati; phylum Bacteroidota; class Flavobacteriia; order Flavobacteriales; family Flavobacteriaceae; genus Flavobacterium; species Flavobacterium cryophilum. Next base: position 82,703 of record NZ_JBLVPZ010000007.1, read on the forward strand.
AAGATAATTCCAAAACCAACTCGTAAAATACAAATTGCTGCTTTATTGGATGCTGAAAAAGTAATGTTTGATTATGGATTGACAACGGTAAATGATGCAGGATTAGATCCGGATGTAATTCATTTAATGGATAGCTTACAAAAAGCAAAATTGATGAAGCTTAATGTATATGCTATGGTTACGGCAAATCAAAAAAATATTGATTTATACTTAAAAAAAGGAATTTATAAAACGGATAATCTAACTGTACGTTCCTTTAAAATGTATGGAGATGGCGCTTTGGGTTCGCGTGGCGCTTGTATGCACAAACCGTATTCTGACAAGCCAGATCAAAATGGAGCTTTGTTAGCACCTCCTACAGAATTACGAGCGGTCGCGAGTCAGATTGCGGGCTCAGATTTTCAATTAAACACACATGCCATTGGTGATTCGGCAAATACGGTGATTTTAAAAATATACAAAGAAGTTTTGACAGGCACAAAAGATCGAAGATGGAAAATTGAGCACGCCCAAGTTTTACGTGAAGCTGATTTTGACTATTTTAAATTTGGAATTATTCCGTCGGTTCAACCCACTCATGCCACATCTGATATGTATTGGGCAGAAGACCGATTGGGGAAAGAAAGATTAAAAAATGCATATGCTTATAAAAAATTACTTCAAAAAGCGGGAATGATAGCTTTAGGAACAGATTTTCCTGTGGAAGAAGTGAATCCAATGCTAACTTTTCATGCTGCCGTAGCCAGAAAAGACAGTAAGGAATACCCAAAAGATGGTTTTCAAAAGGAAAATGCGTTAACCAGAGCCGAAACTTTAAGAGGAATGACAATTTGGGCTGCTTTTTCTAATTTCGAAGAAAAAGAAAAAGGAAGTTTAGAAGTGGGTAAATGGGCTGACTTTGTAATGTATGATCAAGATTTAATGAAAGTGGAAGAAAATAAAATAGTGAAAATGAAACCGACGAACACATATTTGAAAGGCAAGAAAGTGAAATAAAGGAGTGCTCCGTTTTGATCATTTATATTTGTCATGAAAAATTTAATTTATTGCTATTTAAATTACTGTTTTGATTTAAAATCAAATTTTTTGTTTTAAATGTAAACTAAAAAGTGTGTTTGTGTTTTGAGTTTGTAACTGCTGTCGCATATTTGTTATGGTAAAAGTGGTGAAAAAATAAAAAAAATAGTGTTATGTGCGGAATATTAGCTATCATCGGAAGAGGAAAAGAGGAGCAATTATTTGGAGAACTTTCAAAAAGAATGGCGCATCGTGGCCCGGATGAAAGTGATTTATACGTTACGGAAAGAGGACACATTTTAAGTCATGAACGGTTATCGATAATCGATTTGCATTCTGGAAAACAACCGATACAAGGCACGAAAACGGCCTATATGGTTCATAATGGAGAAATATACAATCATCAGGAATTAAGAAATGGTGTTTTGAAAGGGCACACTTTTAGAACGAAATCAGATTCAGAAGTTATTGTGCATTTGTATGAAGAGTTTGGATACGATTTTTGCAACATGCTGGATGGAGACTGGGCTTTTATAGTAATTGATGGGGATGATTTTATTGCCGGCAGAGACCCAATGGGAGTGAAGCCGTTGTATTATGGTTTGGACGAAAGAGGCAGAATTTATTTCTCCTCTGAAATGAAATCTATAGCTGATCAATGCAAAACATTTTCTACTTTTCCTCCGGGACATTATTATACTCAAAAAACAGGCTTTGTAAAATATTACAAACCGGAATACGAAGATTATTTAAAAGCGGATCAAGAATTAGATTTGGATTTAATCAGAGCAACTTTGACTGAAGCAACTCGCAAACGATTAATGAGCGATGTGCCCATTGGAGTATTGCTTTCCGGTGGATTAGATTCCTCATTGACTTCAGCTATTGCGTCCAGATTATTGGCCGAAAGCGGGAAAAAATTACATTCTTTTTCTATCGGATTGGATGCGGATGCACCAGATGCTGCCGCTGCCAGAAAAGTGGCGAAGTATTTAGGTACTGAACACCATGAAGTTCACTTTACTATTGAAGAAGGAATTAAGATTTTAAATACATTAATCTGGCATTTAGAAACGTACGATGTGACTTCGGTACGAGCAAGTACACCTATGTATTTCTTGTCAAAAGCCATTACTGATTTGGGAATAAAAGTGGTGCTTTCTGGAGAAGGTGCCGATGAGATTTTTGGAGGTTATTTGTATTTTAGAAATGCGCCATCAGCGGAAGATTTTCAAAAGGAAACAATCGAAAGAGTTCAAAAATTATTTACTGCTGATTTGTTAAGAGCCGATAAATCAACCATGGCACATGGATTAGAAGCTCGGGTTCCGTTTTTAGACAAAGCCTTCTTAGATGTGGCTGTTCGTATTAAAGCAGAGGAAAAGATGCCTAAAACGTACGAGGGAAAAGAAAAATACATATTAAGAAAAGCATTTGATACTCCGGACAACCCCTATCTTCCAGAAGAAGTTTTATGGAGGCAAAAAGAGCAATTTTCCGATGGAGTGGGGTACAAATGGATCGATCAATTGATTGAATACTGTGCTGCTCAAGTTACGGATGATCAGTTAGCTGGAGCTGAGGCAGAATTTCCATACAACTCGCCTGCGAGTAAAGAAGCGTACTTTTATCGATCCATATTTAATAAATATTACCCGCAAGTAAGTGCGGCACAAACGGTTAGGAAATGGATCCCAAAATGGCAGGAAAATCAAGATCCTAGCGGAAGAGCAAATGCAGCGCACGTTCAGGCAGACACCGAAATTGCTAAAAAAGGCGCTACGGTTTAAAATACTAATTTGATTTTGCATAAATAAAAAACGCTCTCGATTTTGAGAGCGTTTTTTCGCTATTATATGAACAAATGTTAATAACTTAGGCGCTTAAAAAGGGATTTTAACGCTTATATAATTTACGTTTTTATATATTTGCGTGTTAGACAAAAATTACATTTTTTAGAATAAAATATATGAGCGAAGAAATCAAGAAGGACAGTTATTCAGCAGATAGTATTCAGGCATTAGAAGGAATGGAGCATGTTAGAATGCGTCCGTCGATGTATATTGGAGATGTAGGAGTTCGAGGACTCCATCATTTAGTTTATGAGGTGGTAGATAACTCTATTGATGAGGCAATGGGAGGTCATTGTGATACGATTATAGTTGATATAAATGAAGATGGATCTGTTTCTGTTGAGGACAACGGTCGTGGAATTCCGGTTGGCATTCATAAAAAAGAAGGTGTTTCGGCATTAGAGGTTGTAATGACCAAAATTGGTGCTGGAGGGAAATTTGATAAAGATTCGTATAAAGTTTCCGGGGGACTACACGGTGTTGGGGTTTCTGTCGTAAATGCATTATCAAATCACTTAAGAGCAACCGTTCACAGTAGTGACGGAAAGGTCTACGAGCAAGAATATGAAAAGGGAAAAGCGTTATATCCGGTTAAACAAATTGGCGTAACTACAAAAAGAGGGACAATAGTCACTTTTTACCCAGATGAAAGTATTTTTACACAAACGACCGAGTTTTCATATGATACCTTGTCAGCGCGTATGCGTGAGTTGTCTTATTTGAACAAAGGGGTTACAATTACATTTACAGACAAAAGAGAAGTAGATAAAGACGGAAATTTTGTTTCTGAAATTTTTTATTCTACTGAAGGTCTTAAAGAATACATCCGATATTTAGATGGTAATCGTGAGCCAATTATAGCGCACGTTATTTCTATGGATAACGACAAAGGAGAAATTCCAGTTGAAGTGGCTTTGATTTACAATACAAGTTACACTGAAAATATTTTTTCGTACGTAAATAATATCAATACACACGAAGGAGGAACGCACTTGCAAGGTTTTAGAACGGGTCTTACCAGATCGTTAAAGAAATATGCAGATGCATCGGGAATGTTAGATAAATTAAAATTTGACATATCTGGTGATGACTTTCGTGAAGGACTTACCGCTATTATTTCAGTAAAAGTTGCTGAGCCACAATTTGAGGGACAAACAAAAACTAAACTTGGAAATAGAGAAGTTGTTTCGCCAGTAAGTCAAGCTGTTGGTGATATGATTGAGGCTTATTTGGAAGAAAATCCAAATGATGCTCGAATCATTGTTCAAAAAGTAATTCTTGCAGCCCAGGCACGTCACGCAGCCAAAAAAGCGCGTGAAATGGTTCAGCGTAAAACCGTAATGGGTGGTGGCGGATTGCCAGGTAAACTATCGGATTGTTCCGAACAAGATCCTGCAAAATGCGAAGTATATCTTGTCGAGGGAGATTCGGCAGGTGGAACGGCAAAGCAAGGTCGTGACCGTGCATTTCAGGCCATTTTGCCGTTGCGAGGTAAGATTTTGAATGTCGAAAAAGCAATGGTTCACAAGGTTTTCGAAAATGAAGAGATTCGCAATATATTTACGGCGCTTGGAGTTACGATTGGAACAGCCGAAGACAGCAAGGCTTTAAATATTGAAAAATTACGCTATCATAAAGTAATTATTATGTGTGATGCCGATGTCGACGGTAGTCATATTTCTACTTTAATCTTGACGTTCTTCTTTAGATTTATGAAAGAATTAATTGAAGAAGGTCATGTATATATTGCAGCGCCACCGTTGTATTTAGTTAAAAAAGGAAACAAAAAAGAATATGCTTGGAATGACTTACAACGTGACCAAGCAAATGAAAGAATGGGCGGAAGCGCAGGAATTCAACGATATAAAGGTCTTGGAGAAATGAATGCCGAACAATTATGGGAAACTACAATGGATCCAAGTTTTAGGACTTTACGTCAAGTAACTATTGACAGTTTGGCCGAAGCTGATAGAGTATTTTCTATGTTAATGGGTGATGAGGTACCGCCAAGAAGAGAATTTATTGAGAAAAATGCTGTTTATGCCAATATTGATGCTTAATTAAAACGTTTATTCGTTGATTTGGTTATTAGTTTAATCGATTCAATGATTAAACAAATAACCAAATAAATATAAAAAAATGAAAGTTACTATCGTAGGAGCAGGAAATGTAGGCGCAACGTGTGCAGACGTAATTTCTTATAGAGGAATTGCCAGCGAAATAGTTTTGTTAGATATTAGAGAGGGTTTTGCAGAAGGTAAAGCTTTAGATATTATGCAGTGCGCTACCAATACAGGTTTTAATACCAAAGTAGTAGGGGTTACCAATGATTATTCTAAAACCGCGGGAAGTGATGTAGTTGTTATTACATCAGGAATACCAAGAAAGCCCGGAATGACCCGTGAAGAATTAATAGGTATTAATGCAGGAATCGTTAAAACGGTTGCTGAAAACGTATTGAAACATTCGCCAGATACTATACTGGTTGTAGTTTCTAATCCTATGGATACCATGACATATTTAGCCTTGAAATCTACTGGATTGCCAAAAAATAGAATTATTGGTATGGGTGGCGCATTAGATAGTTCTCGTTTTAGAACGTATTTGTCTTTGGCGTTAGACAAACCGGCTAATGATATTTCAGCAATGGTTATTGGAGGACATGGGGATACTACTATGATTCCTTTAACAAGATTGGCTTCTTATAACGGAATTCCAGTTTCTCAATTTTTATCGGAAGAGGAATTGCAAAAAGTAGCTGCAGACACGATGGTTGGTGGGGCTACACTTACGGGTCTTTTAGGAACTTCGGCTTGGTATGCTCCAGGAGCTTCAGTTGCTTTCTTGGTCGACAGTATTTTGAATGACCAAAAGAAAATGATTGCTTGTTCTGTTTTTGTTGAAGGCGAATACGGTCAGGATGATATTTGTATCGGTGTTCCTTGTATTATTGGTAAGAATGGTGTAGAAGAAATTCTTGACATTACGCTCAATGAACAAGAAAAAGCCTTATTTGCTAAAAGTGCTGACGCCGTTAGACAAATGAATGATGCCTTAAAATCGATTTTAGCATAAAAAAACACAGATATAATAAGGAAGACTGCTAATATGCAGTCTTTTTCTTGAGATTAATCAATAAATTAATTGGTTAATCTTAACGTTAATTATATATTTGCTCGGTTTAAAAAAATGATGTAGTGCGAGATATTCTTTTTTGAATTTAAAAAATCGATGTCACGTCCCATTCTATAAGGTTTAAAGTAAAAACAAATAAATAAAAAATAATTAATTTTTAGTAATAATGCAGAATAAAGGACTTATTAAATTTTTCGCAATTCTATTTGCATTGGTAAGTATTTACCAACTTTCTTTCACTTTTGTGGCCAACAAAGTAAAAAGTGATGCAAAATCTTTCGCTGGTGGAAATCCTGAAAAAGAAGTAAAATATTTAGATTCTATTGGTAAAGAAAAAGTATTTAATCTTGGGTTTACTAATTTTACGTTTAACGAAGTTAGTGACAAACAAATCAACAAGGGACTTGACTTAGAAGGCGGTATTAATGTTATTCTTCAAATATCGGTAAAAGATATTTTAAAAGGATTATCTAATAATTCTAAAAATCCAGTTTTCAATAAGTCGTTGGCTGATGCAACTGCAAACCAAAAAGGAAATCAGACCTATCTAGATGCTTTTTATGATGCTTTTGATGCCAATTCGAAAGGTAATGTAAAACTAGCATCGCCCGATATTTTTGCTAACAGAAGTTTGCAAGGTGAAGGTGGCGTTGATTTTCAAATGACAGATGCAGAAGTAAAAAAGGTAATCTCCAGAAAAGTAGATGAATCCGTAGAAAGCGCTTTTGGAGTTTTAAGAAAACGTATCGATAAATTTGGGGTAACACAACCTAATATTCAAAAATTAGGAGAGTCGGGACAAATTCTCGTAGAACTTCCAGGTGCAAAAGATGTAGACAGAATTAAAAATTTATTACAAAGTACTGCTCAATTAGAGTTTTGGGAAACGTATAAAATTGAAGAAATGGGTACCTTTTTAATGGCTGCTAATGAGTCATTGAAAAAAACTGAAATCAAAACTACCGAAGTAAAACCAGTTGTAAAAGATTCTTTAAGTGCTTTGCTTACGGATTCTAAGGATTCAACTGCTGCTAAAACAGGAGAAAATCCTTTATTTGATAAAATTATCGGGCAAGGTGGAGGTCCAGTTTTAGGACTTTTCTCTCCAAAGGATACTGCAGTTGTAAACGGATATTTGAAAAGAGCAGACATTAGACTTTTATTAGCAGGTGACCAACGTTATGCGAAATTTGTTTGGGGTATACCAACAATTATTAAAGATGCTAAAGCTAAAGATATTGAAGTTTTAGAATTATATGCTTTAAAAGGAAACAGAGACAATGTGCCAGCAATGAGTGGTGGTGTTGTTACAGATGCTAGTGATACATTTGATCAATCGGGTAAACCAGCGGTTTCAATGCAGATGAACGGTCAAGGAGCTAAAGCTTGGGAAGAACTAACCGGTAGAGCATATACTCAAAAAAGTAATATTGCTATTGTTCTTGATGATGTAGTTTATTCTGCACCTGGAGTTTCTACAGGCCCTATTTCAGGTGGTAGATCTGAAATTTCAGGAGCTTTTGATATTACACAAACTAAAGATTTAGCGAATGTTTTAAGAGCAGGGAAACTTCCTGCGGCGGCGGATATTGTTCAGTCAGAAGTAGTAGGTCCATCCCTGGGTCAGGAAGCAATTGATAACGGAACTAATTCTGCTTTGATAGGTTTGCTTTTAGTATCACTTTGGATGATGATCTATTATGGTAAAGCAGGTTGGTATGCTAACCTTGCCTTGGCGGTTAACTTACTTTTCTTATTCGGAATTTTAGCGAGTATTGGAGCCGTACTTACATTGCCTGGTATTGCAGGTATCGTTTTAACAATGGGAACAGCGGTTGATGCGAATATCATTATTTACGAACGAGCAAAAGAAGAATTGCGTGCGGGAAAAACACTTGAAGAAGCTATTAAAACTTCGTACAGTTGGAGAGGGGCAATGTCATCAATTACAGATGCAAATGTTACGCATATTTTAACAGGAGCAGTTTTATTTATATTTGGTTCAGGACCAATTAAAGGATTTGCTACTACGTTATTGATCGGTATCATAACCTCTTTGTTTACTTCTATTTTTATCGCAAGAATTTTTATAGATTGGAATATAAGTAAAAAGAATAATTTAAGTTTTGTTACTAAGTTTTCTAAAAATATGTTTAACAATTTTCATTTTGATTTCTTAGGAGTGAAAAAATGGACGTATTTATTCTCAAGTATTGTAGTAATTATTAGTGTTATCTCTTTAGCTACAAACGGTCTTGATGAAGGTGTAGATTTTGTTGGAGGAAGAACCTTTCAAGTTCGTTTTGAAAAACCGATTGAAACAGAAATAGTAAAAGCGGAATTAGCAAAAGTTTTTGACGGTAGTGCTGAAGTAAAAGTTTTTGGTAGTCAGAATCAATTGAAAATTACTACTAAATATAAAGTTAAAGAGCATGGAAGTAAGGCTGACGAAGAAGTTAACAGGTTGTTATACGATAATTTGAAACAGCATTACTCAGCAGGATTAACTTATGATCAATTTATAAATGCATATGATGGTAAAAAAGTAGGTGTTTTACTGGCTTCAAAAGTAGGTCCTACCGTTGCTGAAGATATCAAAACCAATGCATATTGGGCTGTATTAGGTGCTATGCTTATCGTGTTCTTATATTTGATGATCAGTTTTAGAAAATGGCAATATAGTTTAGGAGCTATTGCAGCTGTAGCACATGATGTTATTTTTGTATTGGGTATTTATTCACTATGTTATAAATTTATGCCTTTTGGTATGGAAATAGATCAACATTTTATTGCTGCTATTTTAACTGTTATTGGGTATTCAATGAATGATACCGTTATTGTATTTGACAGGGTTAGAGAGTATTTAGCCGGAAAAACTAAAGGAACATTCGCTGATATTGTAAATCAATCCATCAACACTACCATGTCACGAACAATCAATACTTCATTAACAATGATTGTGGTATTATTGATCATGTTTATTTTTGGTGGGGAATCTATCAGAGGATTTATTTTCGCTATGTTAGTGGGTATCATCGTAGGAACTTATTCTTCGTTGTTTATTGCAACTCCAGTACTTGTAGATACAATTTCAAAAGAAGATAAGAGCAAGGTAGAAAAAGCTCATCAGGAAAGCTAAAAAAATCTTTTTACATAAATTTCAAAAAAAGAGATTCAGCGAAAGTTGAATCTCTTTTTTTATTCTATAAGGTCAATAGTAAACCATTATTTGGAAGGAAATTGATTGGTTGTAAAATTAATTTCATTTACAAAAAAAAACACTTCTTTTTTTAATTGTTTTAGGTATTCTAAGAGTTATAATAAACTACAATTAAACGATACCGTAAGCCAAACAAAAAATCTTTTTATAGGGAATCTTGCTTAAAAAACTACAGATGACTTAAAGCCTAAATTTGTCCTGTTAGTAATGCGCTGTGACCAGATTCAAATCCAGATAAATACTAAAAAATATTATTTGGTTGTTCATTTTCTTTATTAAATTGCTTCTAGTTTTTCTATCTCATTTATAATCAGTTAATATGTACTAACATATTTATTATGAATGTATAAAATTTATATATTTACTAAATATTTGTTAAAGCACACTACTTTTTTAATTGAAATTTAAACCTAACTAATAATGGAAAAATTTATTAAGTCTTTCGTTTTTATTTTTCTGATTACAATTTTATCAAATGCAATTGTTCACGCAAAAAGCAATTTTATTGGTTGTGGGGTTAAAAGTGAAGGATTAATTATCGACTATTTTTTTTTATCATTAGAAGCTAGTTGCCATTCTAAGGATACTTTAATATTTCTTAATACTGTAAGTAAAGAATTGGATTTTTTTGCTTCCCCACCAACAGTTACTTCCCCAGTTTATTATTGTCAAAACGCTACTGCTGTTGCTTTGACAGCCACAGCATCTTCCGGAGGAACATTGAATTGGTATGGAATAAACGCAACAGGAGGGACAGCATCAGCTACTGCACCAACTCCTTCAACAGCTGCCGTTGGCACAACGTCTTATTATGTTAGCGAAACTGTTGGAGGTATTGAAAGTACCCGTTCTAAAATTGATGTAATTGTTGTTGCTAATAATGGATCGAAGATTCTTCTTTTTAGATGTGATCCTTCGCAAATTTTACTTGCAGATAAATATTCTTCTGTTAATTTTGATTGGACAAATACTACAGGTGTACCCAATCAATATACATATAGTTATTCCATTGATGGAGCTCCTGCAATTACTGGGACTACAATTTTCTCCAGTTTACAGGTCTTTGGATTGTCACCAGGACAATCAGTTACTTTAACAGTATCGCATACTACATATCCATGTGATCGTTCAGTATTAACTTGTACTGTTCCTTGTCTTACTTTATCAACCCCAACTTTTAATCCTATAGCTCCTTTTTGTTCAGGGACTACTCCGGTACCCTTATTATCATTGGCTTCGAATGAAGGTATTACCGGAACTTGGTCACCAGCTCTTATAAACAATACGACGAGCGGAAGTTATGTATTTACTCCAAATCCAACTTTGTTTCCATGTTCTACCACACAAACTTTGAATGTGGCCGTTGTACCATTGGTAACACCAACATTCACCGGTATTCCAGCTACTGTCTGTCAAAATTCGACTCCGCCATTCTTGTCAACCACGTCGAATAATTCACCTGCTATTTCAGGTTTCTGGAGTCCTGCTACGGTGAATACGACTATGCTCGGAGCCACCACTTATACTTTTACACCTAACCCGGGTCAATGTACATCAGCTACACCCACTACTGTTTCTATAACTATTGTGCCTGTTGTAACACCTAATTTTGCGAATATTCCACCTTTTTGTTCAGGAACCACAGCGCCACTTTTATCTAACACATCTCCAAATGGTACTGTAGGTACTTGGTCACCGGCAATAATTAGTAATACAGTTAGCAGAAATTATGTTTTCACACCAAATCCTAATCAATGTGCCACAACTCAAACCTTAAGTGTAACTGTCACAGCAAAATCAGCTCCAAGCTTTGCGGCGATACCCGCTTTTTGTTCTGGAAGTGCAGCGCCAACTTTAGCAACCACTTCCCCAAATGGTATAACCGGTACTTGGTCGCCAGCAGCAATAAGTAATACTGTAAGTGGGAGCTATGTTTTTACACCTAATACTACGGAATGTGCTACAAACCAAACACTGGCAGTAACAGTTAATCCCCTTATTGTGCCTAATTTTATTAATTTTTCAATTTGTTCAGGTAAGCCAGCACCTAATTTGAATACTACATCCCCAAATGGAATTCGCGGAACTTGGTCTCCAGCGACAATTGATAATACAACTAGTGCCACTTATGTCTTTACTCCAAATCCTGGCCAAATGTGTGCGTCCACGGTTAAAACCATAAATGTAACTGTAAATCCATCCAATGCAATTACAAATTTAAATTGGACTGTTACAGATGCATTTGCCAAAAATCAAATAGTTACTGTTACGGATCCAGTGGGAGTGAATTATTTGTATCAACTGGATAACGGCCCTATTCAAGTAAGTACTGTATTTGAAAATGTTTCTTTAGGAACGCATTCCATTACTGTAAAACATGTAAATGGTTGTAGTGAATTTACAAATGATAATGTTCTAGTCATTAATTATCCTAAATTTTTCACGCCAAATGATGATGGATACAATGATACATGGAATGTTTTTACTTTACAAGAGCAATTAAATTCCAAAATTCTAATATTTGACCGTCATGGTAAATTTTTAAAAGAAATTTTTCCAAATGGTACCGGATGGGACGGCACGTATATTGGACAGCCAATGCCAGCCAATGATTATTGGTTCAGTATTGAATATATAGAACAGGACGTAGTCAAAAATTTTAAATCCCATTTTTCTTTAAAAAGATAAAAATAAAAACTTCCTAATTTAGAGGGTAATGAAATTAAAAGACATAGCAAAACACGAACGCTCCTCGACATCACATCTGAGATGGTATAAATTGTTTTCAAAAGCAAATACGTGAACATATGAACAGGCCTTGCTGCCGTGCGACCATTATTTTTACAGCATGTATTTAACAACGCATCGTAAAAATGATTACACTTAAAAATACATAAAAAAAGGAGTAAAAATCAAATTTTCCTACTCCTTTTAATTAATACTTTATTCCTAAAAAGACTTTTTTAATACCTTCTGATTTTAGGAAGCTTTTTTTACTTTATAACGCGAATTTGAAGTTAAACTTTTAGAGGTTTTTCGGCTGTAAAAATAAAATACAACCCTATAAATATAAAAGGAATACTTAACCATTGTCCCGTAGAAAATAACCCTAACGAACTCTCAAAACCACCTTGACTTTCTTTAACTGATTCTATTACAAAACGCACAGAAAATAAAAGGACTAAAAACATACCAAATATATATCCCGTTTTGTTTCTTTTTTCAGTTTTCCAATACAAGAAAAATAAAATTGCAAAAACAAAAATGTAACAAAAGGCTTCGTATAATTGCGTAGGATGTCTTGCTGGAACCTGCTCAAGCAATGACGCAAATTTTGGGTCAGTTGCGATCGCTGTATAGGCCTCTTTAGGATTTGCTATTTGCGTAGCATTGACAGCATCCATTGGACTGAAATGATCTTTGACAAATTTAATTCCAAATGTAGATGTAGTTTCATGACCAATTATTTCTGAATTGAAAAAATTCCCTAATCGTACAAAAATAGCGCCACTGGCGACGGGAATTACCACTCGATCCAAAATCCACATTTGTGGTTTTTTAAGTACATTTTTACTGTAAAAATACATCGCAATTATTATAGAAATAGCAGCGCCATGACTGGCTAAACCTTGGTAACCCGTAAATTCAAAAGTCGGAGAAAAACGAAACGGTAAAATGATTTCCAATACATGATTGCGATAATATTCCCAATCATAAAAGAAAACATGTCCTAAACGCGCACCAATTAAAGTAGCAAGTACAGTCCAGATAAACAAAGAATCTAGTTTCTCTATAGATTGTCCTTCACGTTCAAATATATGTTTCATTATGTACCAGCCTAATCCAAAAGCGATTACAAACATTAAGCTGTAAAATCGAATGATAAAAAAGCCTAAATCGATTCCTTCTGATGGATTCCAAACGATGTTTAAAGCGTGTGTCATTTAGTGTTAAATTTGTTAATTAGTCGTAAAAATAAAGATTTAAAGTACAATTTCGTATTTAAAAAAAGTTAATGTTTGTGATGGCACACTTTTTTTGGAACAGGATCATAGCCTGTTTTTCCCCAAGGATGACATCTCAAAATACGCTTCAATCCCAAAAATCCACCATAAAATAAACCATGGGTTTGTAATGCTTCAATCATATACGACGAGCAAGTAGGCTGAAATCTACAAGCTGCAGGAAGAAAAGGGGAAATTGCAACTTGATAAAACCGAATCAATACTAGAAATGGATAAACAATTATTTTTGACAACATGACTTTAGAATTGGAATTTAAAACTTCACATTTGTTAATCTTAATTATTTTACGGTATTAATTATAAACGTATTAGAGGAAACTAGATGTTAAAAGTAGTACCTTCTTTTCCGTCTTTCAGCTGAATTCCTAGTGCAATCAATTGATCCCTAATTTGGTCTGATAAGGCAAAATTTTTATTGTCGCGAGCTTGTTTTCTCATTTCAATAAGCATCGTGACCGTTCCTGCTAATCTGTCATTATTGCTATCCGAAATTTTTTCCTCTTCCAGACCTAGAACTTCAAAAATAAAACCGTGCATTGCTTTTTCGAAAGATTTTATATCCTCAGTATTTAATGTTTCTTTTCCATCTTTCAAGACATTTATAAAACGAACGCCTTCAAATAACTGTGCAATCAAAATGGGAGTATTAAAATCATCATTCATGGCGTCATAACACAACTGTTTCCAAGCCGAAATATCAATAGTGCTTTTTGTGCCCGCCGCAATGTCCTTTAACGCATTCATCGCTTCCATCAATCGTTTGTATCCTTTTTCTGCAGCAACTATGGCGTCATCAGAAAAATCAAGAATACTGCGGTAATGTGCTTGTAACATAAAAAATCGGGCTACTGATGCTGAAAAGGCTTTACTTAGAATAGTGTTGTCTCCAGTCAATATCTCTCTTGGCAAAATGTTATTACCAGTAGATTTAGCCATTTTTTTACCGTTTAATGTCAGCATATTGGCATGCATCCAGTAATTAACGGGAGTTTGACCGGTACACGCTTCATTTTGAGCAATTTCACATTCGTGATGCGGGAATTTTAAATCCATTCCGCCTCCGTGAATATCAAAATGATTCCCTAAATATTTTGTGCTCATGGCGGTACATTCTAGATGCCAACCCGGAAATCCATCACTCCATGGCGATGGCCATCTCATGATATGTTGTGGTTCGGCTTTTTTCCAAAGCGCAAAATCCTGTGAATTTCTCTTGTCACTTTGACCGTCGAGGTCACGAGTGTTCGCAAGCATATCCTCAATGTTTCGACCGCTTAATCTGCCGTAATGATTGGTTTCATTAAACTTTACTACATCGAAATAAACAGATCCATTGGCTTCATAACCAATTCCCTTTTCAATTATAGTTTTAATAATTTCAATTTGCTCAATAATATGTCCTGTGGCTGTTGGCTCAATACTTGGCGGTAAAAAATTAAATTCATTCAAAATATCATGAAAATCTACCGTATAACGCTGCACCACTTCCATGGGTTCCAGTTGCTCTAAACGTGCTTTTTTTGCAATTTTATCTTCACCTTCGTCAACATCATCCACGATATGCCCCACATCGGTAATGTTCCGAACGTAACGCACTTTGTAATCCAAGTGCAAAAAATATCTAAAAATTACGTCAAAAGACATGAATGTTCGCACATTCCCAAGATGTACATTACTGTAAACCGTAGGTCCACAAACGTACATTCCTACATTTCCTGCATGTATGGGGGTGAAAGTTTCTTTTTCTCCCGAAAGAGAATTGTATATTTTTAGAGTTTGGCTACTATATAATGACATTTTTTATTTTTTAAGAGCTTATTCCTGCTGTACGCTTAATCTTTTTTTGGCTAAAGACGCCATAAAAAGGATACCGCTACCATCAGGGCTAGGCTTTATCGGTAAAATGAATTTATTTCTATTTTAGAACTTTGTTTCTAATTTGATATAATCCAAAAACTCTCTTCGAGTTGCGTGGTCTTTAAATTTTCCGCCAAATTCTGAGGTCACAGTGCTACTTTCAATATCACTGACTCCTCTTGAGTTAACACAAAGGTGTTTGGCATCAATCACACAAGCGACATCTTTAGTCCCCAAAGCGATTTGTAATTCCTGAACAATTTGCATGGTTAAACGCTCTTGAACCTGAGGTCTTTTAGCGTAAAACTCTACAATACGATTCATCTTAGATAAGCCAATAACTGTTCCGTTAGAAATATAAGCTACATGAGCTCTTCCTATAATTGGTAATAAATGATGCTCACAAGTCGAGTAAACGATAATGTTTTTTTCAACTAACATTTCGCCGTATTTGTAATTATTGTCAAAGGTAGACGCTCTTGGTTTTTTTGCAGGATTTAAACCTGCAAAAATTTCTTTCACAAACATTTTAGCAACACGATTGGGCGTGCCTTTCAAACTATCATCAGTCAAGTCCATTCCAAGTGTTATTAGAATGCTCTCCACGTCCTTTTTTATTTTCTCAATTTTTTCATCATCAGACAAATCAAAAGCATCGTCTCTTACTGGATTTTGTGCAGATAAACTAAAATGATTATCTCCTATTTCGTCTTGAAATTCTTCGTTTTTTATCATTAAAAGCAACTATTATTGTGGGTGTAAATATTTAAGCGGTAAAGATAAATAATAAAAAGTAAAGAATTTCTATAGCTCATACTATTTAATGATGACTTTATAGCCTACAAAGTCAGTGGCTTGTTTCTATTGGTTATAAAAATCAAAAGGCACTAACACAATGATTACTGCCTTTTGATACAATATAAATTTTTTCGGCTATCGTTTAGCGCTAAAAAGCGACGCTTAATTTAGCCCTTTATTTGAATAGCGTTATAAACTGGAATAGCGGCTTTCAAAATAGATACTGCCGTAATTAAATCCTCTTTCTTTAATACGTAAGCTATTCGGACCTGATTTAATCCCATTCCTGGAGTCGAATAAAACCCTGCAGCGGGGGCTACCATTACAGTTTCACCATTTAAATCATAGGATTCTAAAAGCCATTGTGCAAAATTATCGGCATTGTCAATAGGAAGTTGTGCGATACAATAAAAAGCACCTTTTGGTTTTGATATTATAACACCTTCAATTTTATGTAGCTCATTTATTAATGTGTCTCTTCGCTCTCGATATTCTGAAATTACTTCATCAAAATAACTTTTTGGAGTATCAAGCGCAGCTTCACTCGCAATTTGTTCAACAGTAGGAGGGCTTAATCTTGCTTGTGCAAATTTCATAGCGGTAGCCATAAGTTCTTTGTTTTTAGAAACAATACAACCTATTCTTGCGCCACACATGCTGTATCTTTTCGAAACTGAATCAATCATAATAGCGTGTTCTTCAAGCCCGGGAACATTCATGACTGAATAATGGATATCACCATCATAGGTAAACTCACGATATACTTCGTCAGAAATCAAGAATAAATCATGTTTTTTTACTAAAGCTGCGAGCTTCATAATTTCTTCTTTCGAATATAAATAACCCGTTGGATTTCCGGGATTACAAATCAGGATAGCTTTGGTCTTCGGGGTGATAAGTTTTTCAAAATCTTCTACAGCTGGTAAAGCAAAACCTGTTTCAATAGTTGAAATTACTGGAACAACAGTTACACCGGACGCTGTTGAAAATCCATTGTAATTCGCATAAAATGGTTCTGGAATAATGATTTCATCTCCTTGATCCATTGTGCTTCCCATAGCAAACATTAGTGCTTCTGATCCACCAGTAGTGACAATGATGTCCTCAATATTTACTGAAATGCCTTGTTTGATGTAGTAGTTTGATAATTTTTTTCTATAGCTTTCATTTCCTGCTGAATGACTGTATTCCAGTATCGTTAAATCGATATTTTTAATAGCATTCATGGCAACTTCTGGCGTTTTGATATCCGGTTGGCCAATGTTTAAATGGTAAACTTTATGTCCTTTTTTCTTTGCAATTTCTGAGTACGGAACCAATTTTCGTATTGGCGATTCAGGCATTTGTTTGCCTTTGTTTGATATTTTTGGCATAGTCTTAATTATTGAATTGCAAATTTGCGATTTTTTTTTCGAATTTTTTCGAATCAATATGCGTATATATTGTTAAATCTGCATTTTTGATATGATTTATTTAGTAATTTTATGTAAAAGATTAACAATGAAAAAAACGATAGTTATAATTTTCATTTACTTATTTACTAGCCTTGTTGTTGCACAACAAGGATTTCAGTTTGAAAAAAACATGAATAAAATTAGTGTCCCTTTTCAATTGATTAATAATTTAGTTTTTGTGCCTATAAAAGTAAATGGCGTCGAATTGAATTTTTTATTGGATACCGGTGTTGCCGAAACCATATTATTTAGTTTAAAAGATAAAAAAGAAGTTCGTTTTTTTAATGCCGAAAAAATATTATTGAAAGGTTTAGGCAGCCAAGAGGCTGTTGAAGGTTTGAAATCCACTAATAATATTTTAGAATTCAGTAGTATGAAGTATAGCAATCACATGCTCTATATTATTTTAGACCCTGAATTTAATTTGTCTTCACATGTTGGGATTCCCGTTAACGGAATTATTGGGTATCATTTTTTTCGAAATAATTTAGTAGAAGTTAATTACAGGAAAAAGAGAATTATCGTGTATAAAGACACCGATAGAAATCGGAAAAAAATCAAAAAAAGTTACAAAACAATTCCTATTACCATTGAAAAATTTAAACCTTATTTAAAAAGCACAGTGATTCAAAATGCAAAAGAAATTTCAGCAAAGTTATTGATAGATATAGGGAATAGCGATGCGATATGGTTGTTTCAAGATCGATCAGAATGGATTAAAATTCCGGCAAAAAATTTCGAAGATTTTTTAGGAAGAGGTTTTAGTGGTGATGTACTAGGAAGAAGAGCCATAACTGAAAAGATTGAAATAGGAGATTTTGAATTTAATAATCCTGTGGTCGCCTTTCCCGATTCGGTATCCATTAGAAATGTAAATATGGTGCCAGATAGGAGAGGTTCAGTAGGAGGAGAAATTATGAAGCGATTTACAGTTGTTTTTGATTACCAAAACAACCTACTGTATTTAAAAAAAAACCGTGATTATAAAGCTCCCTTTAGCTATAATAAAAGTGGCGTTGAGATCCAACAGAACGGTTTGCAGTGGGTTCAGGAAACCGTGCGAATGGAAACGGTTCCGTTGTCTAAAAAATATAATGAGTTTGGTATTGTTAAAGTATTTACCAATGACTTTAAATACAAATTCCAATTAAAGCCTATTTATCAAATCGCCCATGTTAGGCAGAATTCTCCCGCCGCGAACGCAGGATTGCAAAAAGGAGATATAATCATTTTGATTAATAATAATCCCATTCACAAACATTCATTACAAGAGATTAATGCGCTCTTTAGGACGGAAGAAGAAAAATGGATTACGTTAGAAGTAGAACGTAAAAGCGAAATTTTAAAGTTTAGTTTTCAATTGTATAATATTTTATAGACAGAAAACGCTTTTGGAAATAATATCCAAAAGCGTTTTTAATTTTTTTTTTCTTCTGCAAATTAATTAGAAATAACTTCTCCTTTAATTTTCAGAGCAACTCTTCCCGCTTCATAATTCACTGCATTTGACTCAACGGTTAACGTTTTTCGGATTGGTCCTGGTGCCATATTGTATTTTACAGTTATTATTCCTGTTTTTCCAGGCATGATCGGTTCATCAGGCTTTGTAGGAACCGTGCAACCACATGTTGATAGAACATTTGTGATAATTAATGGAGCATTACCCGTGTTTGTAAATATAAAATCACGAGCGCCATTTTCATTCTTAGTAACCTTTCCGTAATCGATAGTATTGTCTTTAGCAGCAAATTCAATTTTTGGGCCATTTTGAGCAAAACTACTAGTACTGATTAAGGCGAACGCGAATAAAGCTATTGTTTTTTTCATTTTCTTATATTTAAATTCATTTAGTAAATTTACTTTCTTTTAATTAACGTACAAATTTTTATTTCTCTTTTTATAGTGTACTTAATTATTTACTTTTGTTCCCAATTAGAATTACAAATATCAGACCAAAGATTAATTTTGGTTTTAACAGTTGCTTTTTATGACAATATCTGCACAATTTGACGCTAAAACCATTGAGAATAAGTGGTATGACTACTGGATGAAGAACAATTATTTTCATTCAGAACCTGACCAAAGAACACCTTATACCATTGTAATTCCTCCGCCTAATGTTACTGGAGTTTTACACATGGGACACATGTTAAATAATACCATTCAAGATGTATTAATTAGAAGAGCGCGGCTTAAAGGATTCAACGCTTGTTGGGTTCCGGGAACAGATCACGCGTCAATAGCCACTGAAGCTAAGGTAGTTGCAAAATTAAAAGCGGAAGGGATTAATAAAAATGATTTGACTCGTGAAGAGTTTTTGAAACACGCTTGGGAATGGACGGATAAATATGGTGGAGTAATTCTCGATCAATTGAAACAATTGGGCTGTTCTTGTGATTGGGAACGCACTAAGTTTACGATGGATCCTGATATGTCAGCCTCGGTAATTCGTTCTTTTGTCGATTTGTACAATAAAGGCTTGATTTATAGAGGATACCGAATGATTAATTGGGATCCCGAAGCTAAAACTACGTTGTCTGACGAGGAGGTAATTTATGAAGAACAACAAGGAAAATTGTATTTCCTAAAATATAAAATTGAAGGTGGTGAAGACTTCCTGACGATTGCTACAACGCGTCCGGAAACTATTTTTGGAGACACTGCAATTTGTATTAATCCAAATGACGAACGTTCTGCTCATTTGAAAGGCAAAAAAGCGATTGTTCCTATTTGCGGAAGAGTAATTCCAATTATTGAAGATGAATATGTTGACATCGAGTTTGGAACGGGTTGCTTAAAAGTCACTCCGGCGCACGACATGAATGACAAAGCATTGGGAGAAAAGCATAATCTTGAAATTATTGATATTTTCAACGAAGATGCAACTTTGAATAGTTTTGGACTACATTATCAAGGACAAGATCGTTTTGTGGTTCGGGAAGCAATTGCCAAAGAATTAGAAACCATCGGAGCTTTAGCAAAAACTGAAATTTACCTGAATAAAGTAGGAACTTCTGAAAGAACCAAAGCGGTCATCGAACCTCGTTTATCAGACCAATGGTTCTTGAAAATGGAAGATTTGGTAAAGCCGGCAATCAAATCCGTTTTAGAAGATGGTGAAATCAAATTGCATCCTGCGCGTTTTAATAATACGTACGCACACTGGTTGAACAACATTCGTGACTGGAATATTTCGCGTCAATTGTGGTGGGGACAACAAATTCCTGCGTATTTCTATGGAGATGGGAAAGAAGATTTCGTTGTTGCTGAATCTATCGAAGAAGCTTTAGTTTTAGCTAAAGAAAGAACCAACAACTTACAACTTACAACTTCAGACCTAACTCAAGATGTTGATGCATTGGATACTTGGTTTTCTTCTTGGCTGTGGCCAATGTCGGTTTTTGGAGGAATAATGGATCCAGAAAGCGAAGATTTTAAATACTATTATCCAACGAATGATTTAGTTACCGGTCCGGATATTTTGTTTTTCTGGGTAGCTAGAATGATTATTGCAGGATATGAATATACAGGCAAAAAACCGTTTACAAATGTGTATTTGACTGGTTTAGTGCGTGACAAACAACGTCGAAAAATGTCTAAATCGTTAGGTAATTCACCTAATCCTTTGGATTTGATTGGAAAATTTGGTGCTGATGGAGTTCGTGTGGGATTGCTTTTGAGCGCTTCTGCAGGGAATGATATAATGTTTGATGAAGAATTGTGTAATCAAGGAAAAGCGTTTACCAATAAAATATGGAATGCTTTCAAACTAATAAAAGGTTGGGACGTTTCGGATACAATTGCGCAGCCGGAATCTTCAAAAGTGGCAATTGAGTGGTACGAAGCTAAATTGCAACAGACACTGCTAGAAATCGAAGATAATTTCGGAAAATATAGAATTTCCGATGCTTTAATGGCAATTTATAAATTGGTTTGGGATGATTTCTGTTCTTGGTTTCTCGAAATGATAAAACCGGGTTATCAACAGCCAATTGACGGCGTAACTTTTGCGAAAGCGATAGAAATGCTTGAAAATAATTTAAAATTATTGCATCCGTTTATGCCATTCCTAACAGAGGAAATTTGGCAAATTCTTGCCGAACGAACTACTGAAGAAGCGTTAATCGTTTCGATTTGGCCAGAAATGAAACCTTTTAACGCCGCTATTATCGCTGATTTTGAAAATACAATCGAAGTGATTTCTGGAATCAGAACGATTCGTAAAGACAAGAATATTGCGTTTAAGGATGCTATTGAACTGAAAGCGGTAAATAACGATAAAGCATCCACGTATTTTGATTCGGTAATCATTAAATTAGGAAACATCACTTTGTTAGAATATGTGTCGGATAAAGTAGACGGAGCTCTATCTTTCCGTGTAAAATCGAATGAATATTTCATCCCAATTACCGGAAATATAAATATTGAGGAAGAAATTTCAAAACTAACTGCTGAGTTGAAGTATACGCAAGGTTTCTTGAAATCAGTGCAAAATAAACTGGGGAACGAGAAATTTGTCGCGGGTGCCCCGGAAAAAGTTTTGGCAAACGAAAGACAAAAAGAAGCCGATGCTTTATCTAAAATTGAAACAATCGAACACAGTTTAGTCGGATTGAAATAAAATTTATTTTACGTATAGCATTCAAAATCCCATTCGCCTTGGCGAATGGGATTTTTTTGTTGAAAAGTTGAATAAATACTTTGTTTTTGGTTAAAGTGAAATACTTGCTTTTTATAATGATTTGATACTATTTTATCGATAAACGACAGTGGTATTGTGCTTTAAAGAGTATTTTATCCTTTAAACGATTTTTTTGCATGTATTGAAATTTTGTTACTATGTTTGTGAGGCAATTCTCAATTATACAGTAGTAAAAAAAATGAAAAAAATATTTAATCCAGTCTATAGAGACCACTACCTTGACGGATATTCAATGGGTTTAAATCCATTTATGGAATTTAATTTTGCAGAAACAAATGAAGCTTTCATTGCTGGATTTGATTCTGGAAGATCAGACTATGAACGGATGAACGGAACTATTAGTGATGGAATTCCACCATGTATTGTTACTAATAAAATTCTGGAAGATTTTCTTCTTGCGGGTTTATTAGACTTGAGAACCCATACAGAAAACTATACTTCACATCAGAAAGACTTAATATCAAGATGGTATCAAAGTGGTGTAGAAAAACAAGAGCCAAATCAAAGTATCGCTCTTGATGAATTATTGGAAAAGAACGGAATTCAAATAAATTAAAGTTTTTTTCAAATAGCGAAAACTAATAATCGTGCAATAACCTGCCCCCAAAAAGTTAGATACTATTTGGGGGCAGTCTATTCTTAAATGATTCGCACTTCGAAACAGAATCCGGTTCCCCATTTTATAAATAACCTGAAGTTAAGCCTGATAGATGAGATGGACCACTAATTGTATGCAGCTATTGTGATTTCCGAACGAGTACAGACATTCTCGGGTATCATTTTTTCAAACCACAAAAAAAGCTTTCTAAACAAATAATCTTGACATCTGAAATGTTTTAGATATCTATCCCTATAATACCTTTTAACGGCCAATTTAATCATCGGATCCTAATTTATAGAAATTAGCTGATCGAAAACTAATTTGGTCAAAAAACAGCTATTTTTGTCCGTCGTTATTTTGATTTTGTAAAACTAAATTGCGATTTTTATAAAAAGACATTAATTGGGCTTCTTTTTTTATCGGATACAAAAGACAGTTTAATTAGCATTACATTTATACGATTCTTTGGACTGGTTAGTAATAGTTTATGGCCTGACACAAATATCTATTTTCAGCAAAAAATATTTTGAGATTAGTTTTTTAGTACATTTATTAAAATTTATAAAATTTAGCATTTTGAAAATTTCTAAAACATGGGTAGTTCTATTCTTCGTATTTGTTAGTTTTGGTTATGCGCAAAATAAGCTAACCGGAAAGGTTGTGGATTACAAGAATAAACCAGTAGTAAATGCAAGGATATATTTAGATTCCATTTATTCAAACGTTTCTACAAATAGGAATGGAAATTTTGAAGTTTTACTTCCTAAAAAGGTTGCTGTTATTAACGTGTACTCACATAAATATGGTTTGTTGTCTTCTAAATTCAATAATGAAAATGTAATGACTTTCATGTTTTTAGAATCTCAAAAATCGATAAAAAATCGAGTCAAAAATGGAGATAATATAAATGTAGGATATTCTGAAGTGGATAAGCAATATAAAGTATATACAACACAAAGTTTAGATGCTCAAAACGATAAAAACGCAAGTATTTATAATACTATTTATGACCTTATTCGAGGGCGTTTAGCAGGGGTTACTGTCACTAGGGACAATAAAATATCGATTAGGGGAGTAAGTTCACTTCGAAACATTGGCGAGCCATTATTTGTAGTCGATGGCGTAATCGTGTCAAGTATTGATTATATTTTCCCTAATAATGTAAAAAGTGTAAGCGTATTAAAAGATGCAGCCGCATCTATTTATGGAGCCCAGGGAGGTAATGGAGTTATCCTGATTAAGACTAAGTAAAGTGTAATCTTCATGTATTTATTTATTGTATTCGGATTATCTATTTTGGAATACTATTTTTCGTCCAAACTGCGATTTCACCTGAATGAAATTTAAGTTTTATATTTTCTGGAATTTATTCTATCGTATAATTTATGCTTTTTAGACTATCATAAAATTAAAAAATCCCTAGACGATAAAATGTATTGTCTAGGGATTTGTCATGTCAGTTCGGGACTGATTTATTTACGATAATAATTAGGAAACATTCAATAGTGGCGACGTTCATTTTAATAATACAATCTGAAATCGAGTAGTTTGCAAAGGCCATAGTGTTTTTCAAATAACTCTTTGACAATTTCGGCCACATCATCCAGCTCTGCAAATAAGCCAAAGAAAGCTTTGTCGAGAGCGATGCTGGTTAAGTCGTACAATCCTGCACCATAACCAGAAATAGCTCGCGCTCCTGTAATATCTAAAAAATATTGTGCTTCTTCCGGGCTTAAGTCTAATGTCTTTGAATTGGCGAAATGTAAAATTTTTCCTTTCATTTTTCCTTCAAAAAGCTCGGCTATTTCTACTAAACTATAGTAATAGTCATTAAGGCAAATGTTATTTCCTTCACCTTGCATTACTAAATAGATTATTTCATAATTGGTAAAATTATGATCCTCGTAGAGCAACGTATTTAAACTTTCTTCTAATCCTTCAATAGTATCACATGTTTTATAAATACTGGTAATACCTTGTTCAACGGTTAGTCGTTCTAAGTTTTTGAACACTTCACAACTAGTGTCGGTTTCTATATCGGAAACGGCTTCGAGGCAGAAAATAAATGTATCTGAATCCATGTAATTTAGTTTATTTAAGTGATATAATACAAACAACTATTTTTTACAATTAAATGGCAAGAACGGGCACTCTAAACATTATAAAAACAAGCGAACGTTTTTTTACGACTTTTTTCAATGCACGAAATTCTCTTAGATCAGAGTTTAGTAATTTCATTTTGTAAAATTACTTCAGAAAGAAATTTGTTGTTAGTATTTAGCAATAAATAGTTATTAACTTTTCGCCAAAATTTAGAATTTTCGGTTTTTTTAATGTAAAAATAACTTCGAAGCAAAAACACCGCTGAGAGTTGAGATTTTTATTGTGAGTACAGGTTGCAAATGCTTCTTTGCTTTACATTTGAAAAAAAGAAAAGACAATGCATGGAAAATTTATATTTTTACAAATAAACGTCACTCTAAGCGTTAAAGTATGAAGGATAAATAATATTTTAAACATAAAAAAGCCCTAACATATTGATGTTAGGGCTTTTGTTTTGGTAGCGAGACCGAGATTTGAACTCGGGACCTCAGGGTTATGAAAATTGAAATGTCACTTTTATTACTTTGTAAAGCACTGATTATTAGGGGTTATGTTTTTGAGCATAAATTGGTTTATGTCGTGTTTTTTACTTTTCCTCACTCTTTTTCCTCACTCCTCTAATTTCGAACATATTTTTTTTTCGATATATGAATTAGCTTGTAATGTCACTCAACTAAAGCGACTTTAATTGTTTTAGAAAAATATAACAGATATGGAAATAGGGAATTCAATTGTACTTTTTTCAAGACATCTCATTTAATTATACCCAACGGGTTTTTATAATTTTGTTCTAAAGTATAACGTTCTTATTTAGCTATTGTATAATCTTACTAAAAATTAAGTGACACCTTATCTATTACTGATAGAACGAGTTTTATGTGCTTTTTAGATAAATAGAGGCGAAAATGAGTATTGCAATATTAAGTAAATACCGGTCTATCACTTCTTATGTTCATATTGAATTAAATATATAAAATTGTTATAAGAATAATGCTAAATTTTATTGACTGCTTTAAATGGAGGCATGTATCCAAAAAAACAATGCCTGAAGATTCCCGCCAATTTTCTCTCTTAATTTATTAAAGGCTTTTGTTATTTGAGCTTCAACAGTTTTGATGTTTATTTGCAGATAAATTGATATTTCAAGATTAGTAAGTCCTTCTTGTTTGCTTAAAATAAAAATCTCTTTGCATTTGGGAGGAAGTTTTTGGATTTCTAGTTTTAATATTTTAACTAGGCGTGCAGTTGTTTCATATTCATCCTCATCCATAACAAAGTCAAGAGCCTTAATGTGAATTTTTTCAATTGCGAGCGTAGATTTGTTTTTTCGATATTGATCAATGAATTCGTTTTTTACTGACCTTAACAAGAAGTTTTTAATATTAATATCCTCATTTAAATAAGTTCTTTTTGTCCAAATGTTTAATAGTACATTCTGAACAATGTCTTCAGATTGAAAATTATTTCTTACTAAACTATTTGCAAACACACATAAAAGGTGGTGATACTTGTCCGTTAGATAGGTATATGCTTGTTCATCTCCTATTTTGAGATGTTGAATCAATACTTTGTCTTCTTCAAATTTATTTATCACTTTCTGCATTAAATGCAATATACATAAATTTCTGACAATTTGTATTTTGATGATATAATAAAATATTGTCGTGGTTTTTTTTAAAGTAACAAATGGTATTATGTGCTTATAGTCAATGTTTTAATCATTAATTTTTAAATATTTTTTATTTGCATTAAGCGTATAGTAATTTCAAATAGAAGCATTAAACCTTGTTTATTTGGCCTTAAATAAATATAATATTAAAAAATATTAATAAATAGTAAGGGTATTCGTAATTGGTTTCGTCATAGGATAAAACAAGACAATGTCATTTATAAAAAACAGTAAGATGGAAGGTATAATTGTCAAATATTTAAGTACTCAGGCAACACCTATTGAAACGGAGAAACTGCTCGAGTGGTTAAAAGAACCTGAAAATATAATTATTTATAATTTGTATGTAAAAGTAAATTATGCAGCTGATTATGAATTAAAAAAATTTGATACCGAAAAGGCAAAAAGAGGGGTAATACAATTTATTCACAATGACAAAAATATTCAATTAAAACGGAAGCGTAATTTGGTTTTAAGATTTGCGGCAGTATTAATTCTTTTAATAGGTATCAGTCAGTTGTTTAATAGTATTGAGACTGATAATTTGGAAAGGACTACTTTAATCGCCAAAACTGACATTATCACCTTGCAGTTACAAGATGGAACTGTCGTATCTCTAGATCCAGAGGACTCTACTAAAATAAAAAACATTAATGGAAGGATTGTGGGGAATCAAAAACGCACACAACTAGTCTATACAAGTTCAAATAGACACAATAAAATTGAATACAATACCCTGAAGGTTCCTAATGGGAAAAGATTTAATGTGACTTTATCTGATGGTACTTTAGTTTATTTAAATGCGGGAAGTACTTTAAAATACCCTATTGATTTTATAGAAGGAAAAGCAAGGAAAGTTTTTTTAAGCGGAGAAGCCTATTTTGATGTGTTTAGTGATAAAAAACATCCATTTATTGTCAACATTAACAAAGTTAATGTAAAAGCTTTGGGAACGGAATTCAATATAACCTCTTATCCGGAGGATAATTCTATAAATACTGTTTTAGTTGAAGGCTCTGTGAAAATATATGAGAAGGGAAAAGAAGACCAAATTTCTTCTTCCAAGGTAATTAAGCCTAATTATCTAGCAGTGTGGGATAAAAAAAAGGAATCCATTTCTGTTAAAAGTGTTGATTCAAAAATTTATACAAGTTGGCTAAGTGGTAAATTGATTTTTAGGAATACAAAATTTAAAGAAATCAGAAAGGTACTAGAGAGAAAATACAATATCAAAATAATAAATAATAGTAGCGCATTAGATGAACAACTTTTTGATGCCACATTTGATATAGAAAGTATTGAACAAATACTGAATTCATTTAGTTCCATTTATACGATTAATTACAAAATAGAAGATAATGTAGTCATAATTAATAACTAAAGAAATAGGCCTATGGATAAAATGAATTTAGATACTTATTTAAAAAAAAATCGGAAAATGCTCTAACATTTCCCGATAATATTAAAATGATTTAATGAAAAACAAATTAAACCAATACTCAAGGCAAAATTATGAAAAAAATTATTTATTCAAAGGAAAAGATAGTTAATCCTTTAAAACTCTCCCTAAAGATGAAATTAACAATACTGTTAATAGTGGTTTCTTTTTTTAAAGTAGAAGCTAGTACTTATTCTCAAAATACAAATGTTTCCTTAAATATGAAGGATGTAAGTGTTGAAAGCGTTTTGCATGAGATAGAATCATTATCTGACTTTAAATTTATGCTAATGCGTGAAAATATTGATTTAGATAGAAAGATTTCTATAAATGTTAATAAAAAACGGATTGACGAAGTTTTAGATAATATTTTTTTTAATGAAAATGTTAAATTTGAAGTGCTTCACAAACAAATTATATTAAAAAAGAAGGAAAGAATGTTACTCATTCAGGAGGATATAAAGGTAAATAATTTAATTCTTCAACAGCTAATTAAAGGAAAAGTTACTGATAATAAAGGGGAAGCCTTGCCAGGAGTTTCTATTCTGATAAAAAACACTCAGAAAGGCATACAAACTGATTTAGATGGGAATTATGCTATCACTGCAAGTGCAAATAACGTTTTAATATTTTCCTATTTAGGTTTTAAAACCCAAGAGATTTTAGTGGGCAGTAACGTAGTGATAAACGTTAGTATGATACAAGAAGGCCAAAATCTTGAAGAAGTTTTAGTTGTAGGTTATGGAAAGTTGGCTAAAAAAAGAGTAACAGGTTCAATTTCTTCTATTTCATCGAAACAAATTGAAGAAATTCCGGTAGTAAGTATTGAAAATGCTATTGTTGGGCAGGTTGCAGGAGTGCAAGTACAGGAAACTTCGGGTGAGCCTGGAGCCAGTCCTACAATAAGAATCAGGGGAACAGGTTCAATTTCTGCAGGTAACGATCCCCTTTATGTTGTTGATGGTATCCCGATTTCAAAAGGATCAGCATCCCAAAGTCAAGGTGAGATTGTAGGGAGGCTAGGTAGTTTTGCACAGCCATCAGCTAATCCTTTGGCTACAATAAACCCTAATGACATAGCTTCCATCGAAATTTTAAAAGATGCTTCAGCAGCAGCTATATATGGCTCAAGAGCGGGGAATGGGGTTATACTTATTACTACAAAGAAAGGGTCAAATACTGATGAAGGTGTTTTTTCATTTAATTCCTTTTTTGGTTTGCAAAGTGTAGCAAACCGTGTGGACTTAATGAATTCGGAAGAGTTGATAGCTTATACACGTGATGCTAGAAATAATAATTATATTTCATCAGTAGCCGGAGCGTCTATAAATGATCCAATTGGCCCTGGTCAAAGAGGTAATACAAATTATGAGATGCCTGAATCCTTCCTTAATTGGGATGGAACAGATACAGATTGGCAAAAGTTAATCTTCAAAACAGCTCCTATGAAAAGTTATAATTTGTCTTACGCCTCTCCCCTTAAAAACAACACTAGTTTTTATGTTTCAGGAGGTTATTTTAATCAAGAAGGTGTTGTGAATAAAACAGAATATGAGCGATTTACATTATTAGGGAATTTAAGTTCACAATTAACAGATAAATTAAGTTTAGATTTGAGGTTAGCACCTTCCTTAACTAATAATCAGAAGAAGCCAGTTAATGCGCCTTATTTCGCTACTCCCCCGGGAATTGTATATTCAGCTTTAGTTCACTCTCCAACTGTACGACCTTATAATGCTGATGGTTCAATTAATCAAACAAATAACCAATCACATTTAGGAGGAGGGACAACTACAGCGAGTAATCCATTAGCGATAATTGAAGGTATTGATGATCAATTGTTTCAATTCCAAAATCAAGCTTCATTGGGATTATCTTATGAAATCGTGCCTAAACTAATTTTTAAAACTTTTGGAGGCTCTTATTTAAATGTTTACAATAGAGATTATTACCAAGCAAATTCTTTGTTATTCAGAGAGGCAATCAAAGGAGTTTCAAATGCACAATCTTCGTCGTCAACTCAGTTTAATTATTTATGGGAGAACACTTTAAATTGGGAAAAAGAGTCAGATAGTCATTATTTTAATGGAATAGGAGGTTATTCAATCCAAAGAGATAAAATTAATATTACCCAAGTACAAGCCAATAAATTTCCAGATGATTTGGTTCATACTATAAGTGGAGGTCAGGTATTCGCTGGAACTTCAATAGAAGAAGAATGGTCATTAGTTTCTGGATTTTTAAGGATGAATTATAGTTTTAAAGATAAATATCTTTTTACAGGAACTATGAGGTCTGATAGATCTTCAAGATTTGGGAATGACAATAAAACAGGTTACTTTCCCTCTTTTTCTTTAGGTTGGAGGGTAAATGAAGAAAGTTTTATGCGTTCAGTGAAAGCTATTTCAGAACTAAAGCTTCGTTTTAGTTGGGGGCAAACAGGAAATTTTGAAATACCGAATTATGGATCTATAGGTTTATTGAATCCCTTTAATTATAACTTTAATGGAACACAAGTTAATGGATTGGTACAATCTACGATATCGAATCCAGACCTTACTTGGGAGAAATCAGCGCAAACCAATATCGGGATTGAGTTAGGAATGTTTGAAAATCGCTTGTTCCTGTTAGCAGATTACTATAAATCAATCACTTCTGATTTGTTACTCAATGTAAGTGTATCTTCTGTATCCGGCTTTAGTACTACTTTACAAAATTTGGGAAAAGTAGAAAATAAAGGAATAGAATTAGCTCTAAAATCAAGGAATCTTGTCGGAGATTTTACTTGGGACACTGAGTTGAATTTTTCAAGTAATAAAAATAAAGTACTTTCATTGAATGCGGGTAATGAGCCAATTTATTCAGCGGGAGGTGCAGGAGTTAGACACGTTACTCGTGTTGGAGATGCGATTGGTAGTTATTATGGTTATGTGGTTGATGGTATTTATCAAAATGCACAAGATATTTTAAATTCACCCTTTGATACACAGGCTCCAAAGCCAGCTCCAGGAGATTTAAAATTTAAGGATGTAAATGGAGATGGAAAAATAACACCTGATGACAGAACCGTTACTGGTAGTTATTTTCCCGATTTTACGTGGGGAATCACCAATCGTTTTAATTATAAAAATATAGATATGAGTATTCTTATACAAGGAGTTGAGGGGAATGAAATTTTAAATTTAACCTCTAGACACCTTAATAATGGGGAGGCAAACTTTAACTCATATTCAATACAAAATGAAAGGTGGATTTCAGAGGAACAACCAGGAAATGGAAAGGTGCCTAGAGCTGATAGAGAATCGGGACTCCACGGTAATAATGGAAGGCCTTCATCCTATCAGGTTGAAGATGGATCTTTTGTTCGACTAAGAAACATATCACTAGGGTATACATTACCTTCTAAAATATTATTTGGTGGTGCTATCGATAAGCTTAGAGTATATGTTACAGGTAATAATTTATTTACTCAAACCGATTATTTGGGTTACAATCCAGAAGTTAGTAATATTTCAAGTGGATTAACGCCGGGAGAAGATTACGGAGCCTATCCACTTAATAAAACAATTGTTTTTGGAATAAACCTCAATTTTTAATTTTAAAAAAAGACAAATGAAAAAGATATTTTTTACATTAATTGGATTAATTGTTTTTACATCATGCAGTGATAGTTTTACTGACTTAGCACCTATCTCTAATAGAAATGAAGCTGATTTTTATAAGAATTCAGATGATTTTATCAGTGCAATAAATTCAAGTTATAGAGGATTGTTAGCAAATGGAGTGTATGGTCGAGCATATTGGACCATGTTTGAAATGAGAAGTGACAATACTGATCAAGGCCCGGATCAAACCGGTTTAGCAAGTCAATTTAAAGAAATAAATTCGTTTACTGAGAATGCGTTAAATGAATATGTGGAATCAGCATGGAGTGGCTCATATAGGGTTATTGCAAATAATAATGTTATTCTAAGCAGAATAGATCCTATAGAAATGGATGCTACATTAAAAAACAGGATTATTGGAGAAGCCTTGTTTTTAAGATCTTTAATGTATTATCATTTAGCAGTTGCTTTTGAAAATATCCCACTTCAGTTAATCGCCTTTAAACCTGGAGATAAACTAACGCAAGTTCGTTCAAGTGAAGTATACAATCAATTAATTACAGATTTAATTAAGGCTGAAGCGAATTTAGGAGTATCTTATTCTGACGTTAATAAGGGGCGAGCAACAAAAGGAGCTGCAGCTACCTTATTGGCTAAAGTTTATTTAACAGTAGGTAAAAAAAGTGAAGCCGAAGTGGTTCTAAGAAGAATTAAGAATACGTACAACTACAGATTGTTAAATGATTACTCTGCTTTATGGGGTAAAGTAAACGAAAATAATGCCGAATCAATATTTGAAGTGCAATTTTTAAGCGGAGGTATTAGCCAAGGCAGTTCTTTTACAAATGATTTTTCTCCTAGCGCGTCTTTACAAACGGGTCAAGGATTTGGAAGAAATCGTCCTACAGAATCAATGAGAAATGATTATTTAGTTAACGACAAAAGATTTAATCCCTCAATGGGAGCAAAGTGGGTAAATCTTTCAGGAACTACGATTACACAAAATTATATAAAAAAATACTTCAGTAACCCCCCTTTAGAAAATGATTCTGACATAAACTTTGTAGTGTTTAGATATGCAGATGTGTTATTGATGTTGTCAGAGGCAATCGGTGAATCAAATGAAAGTTACAGTTACATTAATGAAGTAAGAAACAGAGCTGGTTTAGCTAATATAGATCAAACGACACCTGGTAGTTTTAAAGAGAAATTACTGAAAGAAAGGCGCGTCGAGCTCGCATTTGAAAACCACAGGTTTGCCGATTTAAAAAGATTTGGCGTACTAAAAGAAAAGGTACTTGCGGCTGAGCCTTTTATTGAAAGTTCAAGAATCAGGGAATCTTTTCTAATACCACAAAGAGAATTAGATATTAATAAAAATTTTGTGCAAAATAAATAATGAGATACCCGTTATGTGTAATTGCTGAAAAAGTCAATTTCGGGTATTTTTTGTGAAGTAAAATCCAATAAAAAAAACGTATCGAGAATCGGTTTTCAATAAATTGTTATTGTTCTCGATACTGTTTTCTTGTAAAATCACTCGGACTTATTAAAAATTATTATCAAATAATAATTACACCTAATTGGTTAATAAAATGTCTTAAAAAAATTAAGCCTTAAACATAAAACATTTAAACATGTCGAACAAATCTATATTACTAACGGTTATAAGTGTAGTTCTCTTTTGTGGTACACAAAATATAAAAGGTCAGGAAAGTATGAAAAAATTAAATATAATCGTTTTTGGAGCACATCCAGATGACTGCGATAATAAAATAGGAGGGACAGCGGTACTCTTTGCAGAAATGGGACATAATGTAAAGTTTGTTTCTGTAACCAATGGAGATGCCGGTCATTTTGAAAAAGGAGGAGGGGCTCTGGCTAAAATTAGAAGAGCAGAAGCAATTGAAGCAGGAAAAAGATTAGGTATAAAGGAATATACTGTTTTGGATAATCATGATGGAGAACTATTTCCTTCTTTAGATATAAGACACCAAATAATTAGAGAAATAAGAAATTGGAATGCTGATGTTGTCATAACCCATCGCCCTGTAGATTATCATCCGGATCATAGGTATACAGGTGTATTAGTTCAAGATGCTGCCTATTTAGTAATCGTTCCCAATGTAGTGTCGGATGTTCCACCACTTGAAAAAAACCCTGTATTTCTCTACTTAGAAGATCATTTTCAAAAACCATATCCTTTTCATGCTGATATAACGGTAGACATTACAAGTACTTTTAATAAGAAATTGATAGGCATGGATGCACATCAATCGCAGTTTTACGAGTGGTTGCCCTGGACAGAAGGTGATCTTGCAAATGTGCCTATGGATGCGTCTAAGAGAATGGATTATCTAAAGAGCAATTGGTCACGGTCTATATCTCCAGAAATAAGAAAATCACTAGTTAAATGGTATGGAGAAAAACAGGGGAATAGTGCTAAACATGCAGAATCTTTTGAAATCTGTGAATATGGAAAACAACCAACAGAAGATGAGATTCGAGCTCTTTTCCCAATGTTAAATTCTAAACTATAAAAAATGAAAAACACATACATATTATTATTTATGTTTTTATTTTTTTTGGGTATAACTAGTGCTCAAAACAATACAAGGGCATTGAATATAATAGCATTTGGAGCACATCCCGACGATTGTGATGCTAAGTTTGGAGGAACAGCAGCATTATATGCTAAAATGGGTCACAAAGTAAAATTTGTATCTCTAACTAATGGTGATGCAGGTCATCAGAGTATGGGCGGTGGTGTCTTAGGAAAAAGAAGACGTGCCGAAGCACAAAATGCAGGAAAAATTTTAGGGGTTTCTTATGATGTTCTTGACAATCATGACGGAGAACTTATACCAACACTAAAAGTTAGACATCAAGTAATTAGAAAAATAAGGGAATGGGATGCAGATATCGTTTTAGGTTTGCGCCCTAACGATTATCATCCAGATCATAGAAATGCTGGGATAGTTGTTCAGGATGCAGCCTATTTAGTAATAGTACCGAATGTAACTTCAGATACTCCTGCTCTTAAAAAGAATCCAGTATTCTTATATATGAAAGACAACTTCCAAAAACCTTATCCTTTTTCTACAGATATTGCTGTAATTATAGATGATGTTGTAGATCAAAAAATAAAAGCATTATCAGCTCATGAATCACAGATGTTTGAATGGTTGCCATGGGTAAGAGGAGATCAAGAAAAAGATATACCAATAGGAGAAACGGAAAGATTGGCATGGTTAAAAAATAATTATGCACCGAAACTTAATTTGACAGAAAAGGAGAGGTCATCCGTAAAGAAATGGTACCCAAATTTTGAAAGTACAGCGGTAAAGCATATTGAATTTTTTGAAATCTGTGAATATGGAAAACAACCCACGGATGCGGAAATAAAACAATTGTTCCCCATGTTAGGGAAAATTTAAATCTGTTTTAAGAATAATAATATATTTAGATATGATAAAAAATAACAGTTCGAAAAATAAAATTCATTATTCAATAATTACTCTGGTCATTTTAATTTTTTTTGTGATCTCTTTTATAACTAACATCCTTAATTCAATTATTGTTGATGTAAGAACCAGTTTTGATCTTAGTTTAACCTTAACGGGTTTGTTGCCATTTTCATTCTTTATAGCTTATGGTGTCATGTCGGTTCCAGCCGGATTATTATCAGAGAAGTACAGTGATAAAAAATTGTTGTCTATTTCTTTTTTAGTGATGATGATAGCTTCCTTGCTTTTTGTTTTGTACCCGGGTTATTTTGTTTTTAGTATTACCCTATTTTGTTTGGGATGTTGTATGGCCGTTTTACAAGTTGTTATTAATCCTATGTTAAGGGTAGCTGGCGGTGAGGAGCATTTTGCCTTTAATTCCGTATTGGCTCAATTGATATTTGGCCTTGCTTCCTTTTTAAGCCCTCATTTATATCAAACTATTGTAAGTAAGGATTCTAAGGAAGATGGGGTTATTCAATTATTAACAAGTATGGTTCCAGATAATTTATCGTGGGTATCCTTGTATGTAGTTTTTGCATTAATATGCTTTGTTTTGTTTCTGATCGTAATCATTACAAAATATCCGAAATTTGAGAAAAAGGAAGAAGAAAAGGCTGGAGATTCAAGTTCTTATTTTAGCCTTTTGAAAAACAAATGGACCCTTCTATTCTTTATTTCCATTTTTTGTTATGTAGGTGTTGAACAGGGTATTGGGAATTGGATTTCTCAGTTTTTATCAGAATATCATGGTTTTGACCCACAAACAGTAGGAGCAAGTACAGTAGCTTATTTTTGGGCAATGCTTACTTTTGGATGTCTTTTAGGGCTTTTTCTATTGAAGATTATGGACAGTAGAAAACTACTGATAGGTACAACAGTAGCTACTATTGGAGCTTTGGTCTTTGCTTTAACAGGAAGTTCGGATGTAGCTTTAATTGCTTTCCCTATGGTTGGTTTTTTCATTTCCATCATGTGGTCAATTATCTTTTCTTTGGCATTAAACTCGGTCTCGACAAATCATGGAACATTATCAGGTATTTTATGTACTGGGATTGCAGGAGGCGCAATTGTGCCTTTTATAGTTGGTTGGATAGGAGAATTAACAAGTTTAAAAATGGGAATGTTTTTTCTGATTGTCCCTTTGGGTTTTATACTGAGTATTGGTTTTTGGGCTTCACCTTTAGTAAACAATAAAACTATAATTATAAAAAAATAGGAGGTATGATTAAGGATAGTACAATTTTAGGAATTGACATTGGAGGAACAAACCTAAAAGTTGGGAGAATTGAAAACAGTAAAATTGTAAAACAAACGTATAATGCTGTCAATCTAAATGCATCAAAAGAGGAAACCCTTTCCTCTCTTTTTGAAGCTATAGATCGAGTGATTAATTCAGAAGTTAGCTCAATTGGTGTTGGAGTACCAGCTATTGTAGATCCTAGTTCAGGTGTAGTATATGATGTGCAAAACATACCAGTATGGAAAGAAGTTCCCTTAAAAGAAATATTAGAGCAACGTTATAAACTTAAGGTGAGTATAAATAATGATGCTAATTGTTTTGCACTGGGTGAAAAAATATTTGGTAAAGGACGAGGCTATGATAACTTCATAGGATTATCTATTGGAACTGGTATTGGGATGGGAATTATATTAAATAACCAATTGTACAATGGTATTCTTTGTGGCGCAGGAGAAGTAGGTATGCTACCTTATAAAGATGGAATCATCGAAGATTATTCCAGTAGTTTTTTCTTTACCAATAATTATAACATAAGCGCAAAAGACATGAGTCAGAGGGCCTCGAAAGGGGATATAGCAGCATTAAAATCCTTTGACGAATTTGGAAGACATTTTGGAGAAACAATTAAGGCTATTTTATACATGTTTGCTCCTGAGGCTATAATTTTAGGCGGCTCAATCAGCGAGTCCTTTCCTTTTTTCAAGAAGTCTATGGAATTTTCGCTAGAATCATTTGCTTATCAAAGTCAAATTAAAAATTTAAAAATTGAGCTCTCAGATCTAAATGGAATAGCTCTTTTGGGAGCAGCTTCTCTTTGTTTACAAGATTTAAATAATCATTTAAAAAAATAAATATGAAAACTAGAATTATATTATTGATGCTATTATTTCAAATAGTGGTAATGAATGCAGGCACTATAAAACAAATACCCATTAAAATTGAAAATAATATAGCTGGTGCTCCAATTACTATAGGGGTTCCGTTTCCAATAGGAGAGTTAGCCTCGATTGATCATATTCGATTGATAAACAGTCAGGGGAAAGAAATTTTAAGTCAGGTTACAGAAGTGACGACTTGGAAGCCTGCAGATGCGAGTGTAAAGTGGATTTGGGTGTTTTTCTTTGCAGAAAAATCTTCTGAGTATACGCTCGAATATGATAAAGATATTCAACCAATTAGAATTAAACAACCAATTATTTCTACTAATAATATGCGCCCTCAGGGCGGAATTACCGTAAATACAGGTCCATTGTTTTTTAGTATAAATAAACTTGGAAACGGTTTTTTAGATGAAGTAAAATTAGATTTAAACAAGGATGGGAAATTTAGTAGTGATGAACTTATTTCCTCGGCAGCAGAAAACAAGAGAGGATCTTTTTTAGATATACTAGACGAGTCAGGAATTGATTTTTCAGAAGCCAAAATTAATCAAGTATATAGAGAAAAAGGTTCTGGTCCAATGCATGTTATTTTTAGAGTTGAAGGAACTTATTTATATAGTAAGAAAGATAACAATAGTTCCCCTTTCACAATACGAATTCATGCTTATGCTGGAAAATCATATATACGAGTACTTCATACTTTAACTTATACTGGGGTTCCCGATAAACACAAAGTTGAGAAGGGAGAACACTCCAACATTGCTACCCAAGGAATAGATATACTATCTGAAGATACTGCAAATGATCCGGGATGGACGCAGCCCAATGATCAAATTTCGGGTAGTGGATTAACCCTTTTATATCATCTGGATAATAATCAAAAAATACAAACTCCTATATATGAATCCACGGGGCCTACTGGAGATTTAAAAGTACGTTTAGTAGAAATGAATGGATCACCCACAGATAAAACAAAAGTTATTCAAACAGG
Source organism: Flavobacterium cryophilum (assembly GCF_048286555.1). Classification (NCBI taxonomy): domain Bacteria; kingdom Pseudomonadati; phylum Bacteroidota; class Flavobacteriia; order Flavobacteriales; family Flavobacteriaceae; genus Flavobacterium; species Flavobacterium cryophilum. Next base: position 120,801 of record NZ_JBLVPZ010000007.1, read on the forward strand.
ACCTAAACAGAATGATCCAAATGGATCTTCGAGCCCCACCCAGCCAATTAGTGGATTTGAAGCAAAAGTAATTCAAAACAAAATGGCGATGCATAAAGCGGAAAAAGCGAAAGGATGGATTGATATTTCAGATGCTTCAAAAGGTGTTGCAATAGGAATTAAAAATTTTTTTCAAGAATACCCTAAAGAGTTAGAAATTGATCCAAAAACAGGAACTATTACTGGATATATATGGCCTTCGGATATTGATCCGATGAGTTTTGAAAGAGAGAACACAAAGTTGGATGGAGAAATGTTAGGGAATTTTGCTCAGGGTTTAGCTAAAACAACCGAGTTTATCTACTATTTCCATGAAAAAACATCAGCAAAAGATATAGACCAAGTTATGGATTATTCCCTTAAGTCACCCGTAGCGCATGCTTCTTCAGAATGGTATGCTAAATCAAAAGTATATGGAAATATGGCACCTTTTTCTAAGAAAAATCCTGAATTTGAAAATGCACTTCAGTATAAATATGACTGGTGGATTTTTAATCAAAATTGGGAATCATGGTACGGAATGTTCAATTATGGTGATGGTAAGACCTATTATCACGATGGAAAATGGTTTATGTGGCAGAATAATGAACCACAAGCTGATTTCATGTTTTGGACCAATTTTATGAGAACAGGAGATGCGAAATACTATTATGCTGCTCAAAATATGAGTAATCATACCATGGATGTTGATAATATACATTGGCCTAAAAAAAGGGAGTATATTGGAGACAACAATGAATCAATAGATTATTGGAATTATGAAAATGAGCCAAAATCTACCCCTTATTTAGGAATTGGTAGAAGACATGGAAATGAACATTGGACAGCTCTTTTAAGCGCACATGTTTGGGTAGAAGGATGGATTGCTTCTTATTATTTAACAGGAGATGTTAGAGGTCTTGATGTTGCTAAAATGACAGGGGATACCTATTTGAATCGTATTTGGGAGGATCACGATTTAAGGGGGAGAAGGTTATATTTGTCTATCTTAAATTTAGTTGAAATATATGATGCCACTAAATTAGACAAATATAAAATAGAACTTGACGAGAGAGTTCAGATTTTAATCTCACTTCAGAAAGCGCAAGGAGGAAATATAATACTTGATCGCTATGGGTATAGTCAAAATTATGTAGCACAGGGCCTTCATAAGTATCTGCAGTTAACAGGAGACAAAGAAGTGAAAAATGCACTGATAGATCATGCTCGATGGGTGTTGGAAGTTCCTCCATTGAATCATCAGATGGAATCTTATTTAGCAAGTATTTATCCTTTACTGATTGGTTACGAATTAAGTGGGAATAAAATTTATTTTGATGAAGCGTGTAAAAGAGCAGAGGTTCTAAAAGTATCAAAATTAGAGAAGTCAAGTGGTGATTTTTTATCACAGAAGGAATATAGTGAGGCACTGTTAAAAGTTTCAAATTTACCTAGTGATGAAGGCAAACCTGCTATCTGGGACATAAATAATGGTTTACGTGTTTTTGGCTGGACGCATGCTTACAATATACCATATCTTTTATATTGGATGGACCAACAAACGCAAATAAAAACATTCTCAAAAGAAATAAAATTATGAAAAACCTTAATTCTATTAAATATTTTTCACCAGGAGCTTTTGAAGAAACCAGATTTGAAAAGATCCATAATGAAATTTTCATAAACTCTACAAATGCTTCAATAATTGTTGCCCAAGAAATAGGGCAATTAATTAAATCAAAACAGGAAGAAAAAAAGTTATGTGTTTTAGGATTGGCAACAGGTTCTTCCCCTATAAAAGTATATGAAGAATTAGTACGAATGCATAAAGAGGACGGACTTAGTTTTAGTAATGTGATCACTTTCAATTTAGACGAGTATTATCCGATGAATAAGGAGAACAATCAGAGTTATCATTATTTCATGTATCAGCATCTTTTCAACCATATTGATATAAAGCAGGAAAATATTAATATTCCAGACGGGACAGTGACGGTATCCGATTTAAAACAATATTTTATTGATTACGAGCTGAGGATTAAAAAAGCAGGAGGGTTAGATTTTCAATTATTAGGAATTGGACGTACAGGCCATGTAGGGTTCAATGAGCCAGGTTCGCATATTAATTCAGGAACACGGATTATAACTCTGGATCACATTACCAGAGTCGATGCCTTTTCTGACTTTAACGGTATCGATAACGTTCCTAAAAGGGCGATTACAATGGGGGTGTCAACAATCCTTAGATCAAAGAGAATTGTTTTGTTGGCTTGGGGTCAAAACAAGGCGGATATAATAAAAAGGACGATTCAGGGCGATATAAGCCCTGAAGTTCCCGCAACATTTTTACAAAATCATACCAATACGACATTCGTTTTGGACCAATCTGCAGCCTCAGAATTAACACGATTTAAAACGCCATGGTTGGTTGAGGAATGTATTTGGACACAGGAATTAAAAAGCAAAGCTATTGTTTGGCTTTGCCAAAAAACAAATCAATCGATATTAAAACTTACTGACAGAGATTATAATAATAATGGGATGTCTGACCTTCTGGCTTTGGAAGGTTCTGCTTACGATTTAAATATTAATATGTTTAATGTATTACAGCACACCATAACTGGATGGCCTGGAGGTAAGCCTAATACAGACGATTCCAATAGACCAGAAAGAACTAACCCAGCTCAGAAAAGAATTATACTTTTCAGCCCACATCCAGATGATGATGTGATTTCTATGGGCGGTACTTTTTCAAAATTAATAAAACAAGGGCACGATGTTCATGTGGTTTACCAAACCTCAGGAAATATAGCCGTTACTAATGATGAAGCACTCAAGTTTGTGGAAGTTTGCAGTGATTTTGTTGGAAATAATGAAACTAAAAGTGATTTTAAATCGATAATAGAATTCTTATGTAATAAAACGGTGAATCAGATTGACTCACTAGAAGTCCGTAAACTTAAAGGTCTTATCAGACGACGTGAAAGCTACGCTGCCACAAGATATATTGGTGTAAGAGAGGAGAATGTCCATTTTTTGGATATGCCTTTCTATGAAACGGGTCAAATAAAGAAAAAGCCATTGGGAGTAGATGATATTGCTATTGTAAAGAGTATCATCGATAAAATTAAACCTCATCAAATTTTTGCGGCTGGAGATCTTGCCGATCCGCACGGTACCCATGAAGTTTGTTTAGATGCCATTTTTGCGGCTTTGCATCAATTAGAAGCAAAACCTTATATAGAGGATTGTTGGTTATGGTTGTATCGAGGGGCTTGGCACGAATGGAATATTCATGAAATTGATATGGCTGTTCCATTGAGTCCTGATGAGGTTTTACTGAAAAGACATGCTATTTTGTACCATCAATCCCAGAAAGACAACGTGATGTTCAGAGGTGATGACAGTAGAGAATTTTGGCTTAGAGCTGAAGATAGAAATAGAGACATTGCAAAGAAGTATGATTTGTTAGGAATGGCAGAATATGAGGCTATGGAGTGTTTTAAAAGATATCACTATAAAACAAAATAATTTCATACTAAAATCGTAATGGGTGCCACTTCAGCTAAAACAGACGTCTGGACATGCTAACTTAGCCATCACAGAAAGTTAAGAAATAATCTTAATTTTAACCTAAGAAACAAGTGCGCAAAATTTGCGACAAAGCATTCAAAGAAAAAGCCGTCCAATTGAGTTATGAGAGAACAAACATATCAGAGCTGGCCAGAGAGCTGGGAGTAACAGCACCACAGTTGTACAAATGGCGCAAAGAGTTCGAGGAGTTTGGAGAGGGAAGTTTTCCTGGAAAAGGGAATTTAAAACTAAGTCCCGAACAAGAAAAAATTCACGAACTGGAGAAAAGACTCAAAGATGCCGAGTTAGAGCGCGATATATTAAAAAAAGCAATCGGCATTTTTTCCAAGAGCGGTCGATGATTTACAGTTTCATTAAAAACAATGAACAAGTGTTCCCGATTGAAAAAATGTGCAAAGTTCTACAAGTCAGTAGTGGAAGTTATTACCGATGGAAAAAACAGACAATCAGTGCAAGACAGCAACTAAAAATCGCCATAAAAGAAAAGATAACATTGATTTATTTTAAATCCAAACAACGATACGGAAGTCCTAGAATAACATTAGAACTTTGGAGTGTTGGTTATAAAATTTCAAGAATTACAGTAGCAAAATATATGAAACAGCTAGGCTTACGAAGTAAATTAAGCAAAAAATTCAAAGTAACAACCAACTCAAATCATAATTACTTAATCGTCGAAAACATATTAAACAGAGAGTTTACTGTAAAAATGCCGTCAAAAGCTTGGGTTTCGGATATTACCTACATCCAAACCAAAGAGGGTTTTGTATACCTGACAACGATTATGGATTTATATGACCGAAAAATCATAGGTTGGAGTTTAAGCGATGGAATGAATACAGATGAAACCTCGCTTAACGCTTGGAAAATGGCGGTTAAAAACCTAAATATTGAGGAAGGTTTGATTTTTCATTCCGACAGAGGTGTTCAATATGCAAGCAAAAAATTTGTAAATGTTCTTAATTCATATAAAAAAATAACCCGCAGTATGAGTCACAAAAGAAATTGTTGGGACAATGCGGTAGCGGAAAGTTTTTAAAACCTTGAAAACTGAATTAATTTACGGAAACAAACTAATTTCTAAATAACAAATGAAACTAAAAATCTTTGAATACATTGAAATTTGGTACAACAGAAAAAGGAGACATTCTGCTTTGAATTATGCAACTATTGAAGAATTTAACAATCAAATTAATTACAAAAATGTAGCTTAACTTAATGTGCAGTTTTCATTTGCATATCCAGTCTATTATTGATAATCAATTACTGTCATTTTATAATGATAATTTGGAATACAAATCAGAACCTGGGGATTTCGATTTGATGATCGGTTCCACATCTGAAGATATTAGAGTCAAAGACACCTTTGAATTGTTAAAATGGAACTATATTGTTATAAAAAAATACGCCTAAATTTTTAAGAACTGTGTGTGTAAATTAAAATTATTATTTATCATGAAAAAAATTCTGACAAATCTTACTACTTGGGTTTTAGTAGCCATTATTTCGGGAGCAATTTTAGGGCATTTTATGCCAGAAACAGCAACAAAAATGCAGCCATTAGGTACTTATTTTATAAATGTTGTAAAAATATTTATCAACCCAATAATATTCCTTACAATTTCTCTTGGAATTAGCGGAATGGGAAGTCTAAAACAAGTAGGAAGAGTTGGTGGAAAAGCGTTATTATACTTTGAAATTGTTACTACAATTGCTCTTTTAATTGGAGTTGCAGTTACTTGGATTATTCAACCCGGAAGCGGAGTTGCAACTGTTGTTGCCCAAAATGAAGAAATTTCAAACTACACAACCAGTGCAGAAAATTTTAGTTTATTAAATTTTTTAAAAAGCAATTTAACAATCCAAGTGTTAATGTTTTCTATCCTTTTTGGGATTTTTCTAAATAAATATAAGAACAGCGACAGAATTAAAAATGTTCTTACTTTCTCATCAAAATATGTATTTAAAGCACTTCATTTTGTAATGTTTTTTGCTCCAATTGGTGCTTTCGGCGGGATTGCTTATACCATTGGAAAATTCGGAATTGCAACTATGATTCCGTTAGCTAAACTGATGCTTACGGTTTATATCACAATGGCATTATTCGTTTTCGTTATATTAGGGTTTATTCTTCGCTATTATAAGGTCAGCATTTTACAATTTTTGAATTATATAAAAGAAGAATTATTAATCGTTTTGGGAACTTCATCATCAGAATCGGCATTGCCTTCTTTAATGGAGAAATTGGAAAAAATGGGTTGTTCAAAATCTGTGGTTGGATTGGTTGTTCCTGCAGGATATTCCTTTAATTTAGACGGGACCACAATTTATTTGTCAATGGCAGTTTTGTTTTTAGCGCAAGTTTATAATATTGATTTGAGTTGGGCACAAATGGGAACAGTTATAGGAGTTCTTTTGATTACATCCAAAGGAGCTGCTGGAGTTACAGGTAGTGGTTTTATTGTCTTGGCATCAACACTTTCTGCAGTAAAAGTTATTCCAATCGAAGGACTGGCTTTGCTTCTTGGTGTTGACCGATTTATGAGTGAAGCACGATCTATCACTAATTTTATAGGAAATGGTGTAGCAACAATTTTTTTATCAAATAATGAACAAGAATTTGACAGAGAAAAAATGAAAACTGCATTTTCAAAAGAAGTCTATGAATACAACTTAGAAGAGTTATGATTTATCGATGCATTTTTGTTGCGCCGAAAAGTTGCAAGTACGGATTCCTAAACGATTGGTGATATTAAGACACCTTTTGAATTATATTAGTTTTAATATAATTAGGTAATAAAATTTAAAATTTTATTATGACATATATGGTCTAGTTCTTCCTGTCTAATTCCCATGGACCTTTTTGTAATTTCAGGTGAGGAATTATTAAACAATTCACTGAGATAAAATAAAGCCTTGTCCGTTTCATTATTATTTGACCATAGTACAAAAATGTATTACGTTAAAACTGTAGTAATTTTTTCTTCAGTTGTACTAAAATTATGATGCAAACTCGTGTTAAGTTTTTCCTTTGGAAAAAAAAATAAATGGTATCGATGAACCTGAGGTCTGGATGTATATTAGTCACATTATCAAAGATATAGAAGTGAAATCTTTTGAATATTCTCACTCTTTGTTCGCACTAAGTGAGGTGTTATTTCTAATAAAAAAACCCTTAAACAGTTGTTGTTTAAGGTTTTGTATGTAGCGAGGACGGGATTTGAACCCGTGACCTCAGGGTTATGAAAATTGAAATCCCGATTTTTTAATTCGCTAAGTTGTTGATATTTAGCAGTGCTGTGTTTTACCAAATATTGGTTTATATCGTTTTTTTTTTACTTTTCCTCACTCCTTTTCCTCACTTCGTTGTTTTTAGTGATCATTTGTATTGCTGGATGAATATTCGGTTTTAAGATGATCGTGTGTTAAATTAATTTTTATTCAAAGTAATTGTTAAAATGTCAAATTTTCTAAGCGTAAAACATGGCATTTTAAAGCCATTGAATTTATATTAGTCTTAATTCGAGTCATATAAAAGGGGATGTATAATGAGTAGTTATTAACTTATTATATAATTAAGACAGTTCAAGAGTTTTAATATTGTTGCTATTTCAGCAATTTTAGGTGTTTAATTAGTTATAGGGTAATGCTTTTTAATTTAAAGTATATTAAAATATACTAATAGTGTGTTTTTTGTTATATTTGTATATTAAAATATACTAGTTATGTTAGGTGAAGCGAATATTAAAGATGTGAAAATTAAGATTGGAGAATGGTGTAAGCAGAAGAGACGTATGTATGAACTGTCTCAAGATGATTTAGCACAAGCATTAGAGATGTCACGACTCACAATCAGAAAACTGGAAGATGGTAAAAATGTTACCTTAGATACTTTACTAAAGGTAGTGAGTCATTTTGATATGTTGGAAGTTGTTTATAACGCAATTGATAATAATATTTCGGATAGTAATATTAACTCTTTATATTAATTTATGGCTACTAATGCACTTATAGATGTTTTTGCTTTTGGAATCGAAATCGGAAAATTGGGTTATGATATTGATGGGAAAAGAAGTTATTTTTAATATAATCCTTTTTTTTTAGATTCGGGTCAATACAGTAAGATGTTTCCCTATATCTTTAAGCGACATAAATATCCTCAGATATTTACCCAATATGAAGGTGCTGCTTTCAAGGGTCTACCACCAATGATTGCTGATTCACTTCCTGATATGTTCGGGAATATAATTTTTAAGGAATGGTTTGAATCAAAGTCTATGGCATTTGATAAAATTAGTCCATTAGATCAGCTTAGTTATGTTGCCAATAGAGGTATGGGGGCTTTGGAATATAAACCAGTAGCTGATATACCAACAACAGCGAATGTGAATTTTGATGAAATTGTTGCTGTGTTGCAGAAAGTACTTGAAATTAAAACAGGAGCTTCGCAGGAAAGCCTGAGTGATTTAGCACTTTTAAATATTTTTAAGATTGGAACTTCGGCTGGGGGTGCGCGCCCTAAAATATTGGTATCCGAACATTAAATAACTAAGGTTATTATTCCCGGAGATATTGAATGTTCTGAAGACTATAATCATTATCTCGTTAAGTTATACATGGATGAACTGGGTGGATATAACCGAGAAAAAGTAGAGTATGGGTATCATTTGCTGACACAGGCGGCTAGTGTCGAAATGATGGAGTGTAAGCTTATTGAGGATAAACATTTTGCCACATTGCGTTATGACAGGCAGTATGGAGAAAAGCAACATGTATTGACGGCTTCTGGTTTGACTGGTTGAGACTACAGTAGACCTGAGGATTCATCATATGAAAATTTATTCAAATTAGCGCTGGGACTAAAAGTTCCACACAAAGACATCAGGGAATTGTATCGTAGAATGATTTTTAATGTGGTTTTTGCTAACACGGACCATTTGAAAAACCATAGTTTTATCTATGACAGTGTGAATAATTCATGGAATTTAAGTCCTGCCTATGATATTACGTATCCTATTGATGCGTTGCATAAATTTTTAAATACGGCAAGAGCATTATCTATAAACGGCAAGCGTATCGATATTAAACTTGAGGATGTAGTATCTATTGCTGAAGCTATGGCTATTAAGAATCCGATTAAAATTATTGAAGAGGTACAAGGTGTAATTCCGGAATGGGATAAAATTGCAAGAAAACTTGAAGTTCCAGTCGCTTTTCGCTTATCGATAAGTAAAGATTTTAAAATTTTAAGATAATTATATCTTCAAAAATACCAAGTAATAAATATAAATGAAACTAATTCCATTAGCGAATTTATCAAAAACGCATAAGTCCTTAATTGACTTGAGGGAAAATAAAATTTTATAAGAATTATAATAACAAATCAGATCGTTTCCGTATCGATTCTCTTTCTTCCGATCCAATCGTGATGAAAAGATGATGTGAATTACTTTGTTTGTAAAATATTTTATTGACGGCGTTTATCGCCGTTATTTTTGTTTTTTTTAAATATTTCTGTCTTAGGTATTGTTTTATTTATTTAAGGAAAAAAAGTAATAGTATTATTGAACCTGAGGTCTGTTTACGTATTGTTCACATTATTAGGGTGATACCTTAGTGTTTTATTTGATTCCCTCACTCTATTTCCTCACTAAGTGAGGAAATAATTTCAATAAATAAACCCTTAAACAGTTGTTGTTTAAGGGTTTATGTGTAGCGAGAACGAGATTTGAACTCGTGACCTCAGGGTTATGAATCCTGCGCTCTAACCAACTGAGCTATCTCGCCATTGATCCCGAATGGATAACCATCCCTGAATGCGGGTGCAAATATAAAAATAAAATTAATGCATGCAAGTATATTTTTAATAAAAAAAAATATTTTTAAAAACGCTTTTTTTTCGGCGTTATATTTAATATATTTCGAAAAAAATTAAATGTAGCTCATGGATCAAAAAGTACGTTACGAAATCGAATTTCCTATAAATTCTTCGCCTCAGTTATTATATCAATATATATCGACTCCTTCAGGTTTGTCAGAATGGTTTGCCGATAATGTGAATTCTCGCGGTGAGTTTTTTACTTTCATTTGGAATGATTCAGAAGAAAAAGCTAGACTTGCTTCAAAGAAAACAGGTGAAAAAGTAAAATTCAAATGGGTAGATGAGAATAGTAAAGACACGGAATACTTTTTTGAACTGCATATTTTAGTGGATGAGCTTACCAAGGATGTCTCTTTAATGGTGGTTGATTTTGCTGAGAAAGATGAGGTTGACGAAGCTACATTATTGTGGGAAAATCAAATTTCAGACCTTAAACATCTAATTGGTTCTGTATAGTAAAATAGTATTTTATACCTTATATTTGCCCTGAATCAAATTTAGGGCTTTTTTTATGATTAATTTTAATGGGACTTTTGTAGCTGAGGATGCTACTGTATTGACACAAAATCGCGCATTTTTATATGGCGATGCTGTTTTTGAAACGGTTAAATTAGTAGACAATAAAATCCTTTTTCTAGAGGATCATTATTTTAGGCTAATGTCTTCAATGCGTGTCGTTCGAATGGAAATTCCAATGGATTTTACCATGGAATATTTTGAAGCACAAATACTTTCATTGGTCGCAAAAAATCAAGTAGGCAATTCTTCACGTGCTCGAATTACTGTTTATAGAAATGACGGTGGCTATTATCTGCCATTAACGAACACGGTGTCGTTTCTGATCCATGCTACAGCACTAAAAAACACGTTGTATTCTATTGAAAAACTACATTATGAAGTTGATTTGTACAAAGATTTTTACGTTACAAAACAACTGCTTTCGTCTATTAAAACCACTAATAAACTCATAAATATAACTGGAAGTATTTTTGCGAAGGAAAACAGTCTAGAGAATTGTTTGTTATTGAATGACAGTAAAAATGTTGTTGAAGCATTACAAGGAAATATTTTTATGCTGTTGGGCAATAAATTAATTACACCGCCGGTTTCTGAAGGATGCTTAAATGGCGTTATGAGAAAACAAATTCTGAGCTTGGCTAAAAAAATAGAAAATTTAGAAGTTGTAGAGGAAATAATATCACCATTTGACCTGCAAAAAGCAGATGAATTATTTATCACAAATGTCATAAAAGGAATCCAACCAATAACGCAATACCGAAAAAAAGGATTCAGTACGCGTTTAGCAATACAACTAGTAGAAAAACTTAATGAAATGATCCGTAGTACTTAATTTAAGTATGGATTTTCTGGAGCATTGGACCAGATAAGATATTCTCCACCCAATTCCATGATTTGCTCTTTCCAGAAATGTGTTGCTGATTTTCCAATTATTTTATTTTCATAGCTATTTGCAGTTATAATCCAGGAATGACTTTCCATTTCATTTTCTAATTGGTTTTCATTCCAACCTGTATACCCAAGAAAGAAACGGATGTTATCATTATTAATTGCACCTTTATTGATAAGTTCTTTTGTAGACTCAAAATCACCTCCCCAGTATATTCCATTTGAGATTTCGATACTATTGGGAATCAATTCTGGAATGTTATGTATGAAATACAGATTATCTTGTTCAACCGGACCACCATTGTAAATCCTAAATCGCGCATCAATATCCGGGATTAAATCATGTATAGTATATTTCAACGGTTTGTTAATTATAAAACCAACAGAACCTTCTTCATTGTAATCAGCTAATAAAATTACCGATCGGTTGAATGATAGATCCTCAATTATCGTAGGCTCTGCTATAAGCAAATATCCTTTTTTAAGTTTGTCTGTAATCATCGGGATATATTTTTTAATAAAATTAATTTTTTATTATAGTAGTACAAAATAAAGTCGATGAAACGTATAAAAAAACCTTCCATCTGGAAGGTTTTGATTATATTGGGGGAACTAAAATTAGTTTACCGCACCTTCTAATTCTGCACCTGCTTTAAATTTCACTACATTTTTAGCAGCGATTTGAATAGTTTTTCCTGTTTGAGGATTTCTACCGTCTCTAGCAGCTCTAGCAGAAACTGACCAAGATCCGAAACCTACTAAAGATATTCTTCCACCTTTTTTCAAAGTTCCACCTACATTACCTAAAAATGACTCTAAAGCCAATTTTGCAGCAGCTTTAGTAATTCCTGCATCAGCAGCGATAGCATCGATTAATTCTGATTTGTTCATAATAATTAGTTATTAATTGTTGGTTAAAAAAAATTGTTAATACACAAATTTAGTAGGAAATACGTTCCTTGCAAGTGTTTTGCGTGATTTTAGTTTATTTTGTTAATAACTTATATGTTTTGTCAATAAGACAAGAGTTATTTCTTGTTAAAATAATTTGAACACCCGCTTTTGTTGATGTTAATGAGCCTTTGCTTCAGCTGAAAACGTAATTCCATTAAGAAATTCTGGTGTATTCATCTTCTTTTTGCCCGGAAACTGTAAACTTAGCACTTCAATAAATCCATTTTCTACCGCAATCTTCATTTCTTTTTTGGAACAAATTATACTTCCAACAGTGTAATCATGATCTTCTAAAACAATTTTACTTTCATATATTTTTGCATTCCATTGTTCATTTTTGTCTTCAATAAAACACCAAGCCGCAGGATAAGGACTTAAACCTCGAATTAGATTGTTGATTTCTACAGCCGATTTTGTCCAATCGATTTTACAATTCTCTTTATTAAGTTTGTAAGCCGTTTTGATATCGGCAGTATCTTTTTGAATAATTGTCGTGACAGTGTTTTTTTTAATCATTTCCAAAGTGCCAATAACAGTCTTGCTTCCCAAATCCATTAATCGGTCATGCAATTGACCTGCACTTTCGGTTTCATTAATTAGTGTTTCAGTGCTTAAAATCATTGCGCCGGTATCAATTTTATCATCGATAAAAAAAGTAGTCACGCCCGTTTTAGTCTCTCCATTTATTATTGCCCAGTTTATAGGTGCCGCTCCCCGATAGTTCGGTAGGAGCGAGGCGTGTAGATTGAATGTTCCTAAAGTTGGCATTTCCCAAACCACTTTTGGCAACATTCTAAAGGCAACTACGATTTGTAAATTAGCGTTCAACATTTTTAATTCCGATAAAAAAGCTTCCTCTTTAAGATTTACAGGCTGTAATAACGGAAGATTTTTGGCCAATGCATATTCTTTTACAGCGGAATATTTTAATTTTTGTCCACGACCGGCAGGTTTGTCTGCAGCGGTAATGACGCCCACAACGTTGTACTTGTTTTGAAGTATTGTGTCTAATATTCCCACGGCAAATTCAGGCGTTCCCATAAAAACAATTCGTAATTTTTCCATTATGATCTTAAAGTATATTTATTATTTGGTTTAACCAAAATAGTGTTGTTTTCTAATAAGTCTTGGAGTATAGCGATAACTTCCTCCGGGTTATTTTTAGTTCTGTTTTGTATGTCTCTCGAATTTAAATCCTCTAATTGCAATAAAGTGATGATTTCTTTGGAAAGTGAGGTGCACTCTTTTTTCTTTTTTTTCTTGCTAATGCAAAAGGAACAAATTCCACAATCAACGTTTGTTTTTTCTCCAAAATAATTCAATATGAGCTTATTCTTGCACGTCTTTTTTTCGGAAATGAAATTCAGAACGGATTGGAGTTGTTCTTTTTTTAACTGATTTTGGTTTTCTAAATATTTTGAAACCCGACTGATGGTTCTTTCATCTTCGCGAACTTCATTAAAAATCAATGTCGAATCATTATTTTTTGAATGATATTCTATTATGTCTTTTCCTTTCAATTTATGCAAAACAGCTTGTATTTCAGCTTCCTTATGATTTGATTTCTTGGCAATCAATTGTAAGTTGAAAGCGGTTTGCATTTCATAAATTCCGGGATACGTTCGCAATATTGCCAAAATAATTTCCTCATCATTAGGATTTAAGCTCATATAACGAATCACTTCTTTGGAAGGAATTAGAAACTGCAACGTTATTTTTTCAGAGAATTCTTGAGACAAATTAATAATTCCCTGTCTGTCTAGAAATTGCATTGCATTGTACGTTTTCAATGTTGGAAATTCATATTTCAAACAAAAATGATGCAAATTGAATGTAAACTGCTCATTGATTCCTTCTCCGTAAGCAATCTGAAAATAATTGCAGAGTTTGACATACATGAGATTCAAAAATTTTTTATCGGGGAGAATATTTATAAATTGGTTTTTAGCCTGAGCAATATCTGATGGGCTTGTTAATAAAACAGCGTAGGCTTTTTCGCCATTGCGTCCTGCGCGTCCCGCTTCTTGGTAGTAATTTTCTAAATTTTCGGGTAGCTGAACGTGAATTACGGTTTTTACATTGGCTTTGTCAATTCCCATCCCAAAGGCATTCGTTGCTACAATAACTTGCACCTCTTGATTCATCCACAACTGCATGTTCTTATCTTTTTCTTTGGATGGAAGTCCACCGTGATAATAGGTTGCTTTAAATCCTAACGAATTCAGTTGTGCGGAAATATCCAGACAGGATTTTCTGTTTCGAACATAAATGATAGATGATTCCGGATTTTTAGTCAGGATTTGTTCTATTCTGAAAAGTTTATCTTCTACTTCAAAAACCATGTAGGCAATGTTTTCTCTTGCAAATGATTTCTCAAAAACGTTCGCATCCTGCAATCCCAGTTCTGTGATAATTTCTTGTTTGACCTTTGGAGTCGCTGTAGCGGTCAATGCAAGGAACGGTATTTTTGGAAAATGTTTTTTTAATGCTGAAATCTTCAAATACGCTGGTCGGAAATCATGTCCCCATTGGGATACGCAATGTGCTTCATCAATAGTAATTAAATTTATGGGAAGGTTTTTTATTCGTTCAAGAATCCAGTCAGATTGCAAGCGTTCCGGGGATAAATACAGGAATTTATAAGTACCAAACTGGCAGTTGTCCAGTAAATCAATCATTTCGTCAGATCTAATGCCGCCAGTCAATGCAATGGCTTTAATATTTCGCTTTTGCAAATTCGCAACTTGATCTTTCATCAATGCTACCAATGGCGAAATTACCAGACAAATTCCTTCGTTCATCATTGCCGGAATTTGAAAACAGACTGATTTTCCCCCGCCGGTTGGCATCAATGCAAAGGTGTCTTGACCACTTAAAACGGAATCGATAATTTCCTTTTGCAGCGACCTGAATTTGTCGTGTTTCCAATATTTTTGAAGAATAATTAATGCTTCTTGCATAGAGTACAGATTTCAATTCGTAGAAAACATCCCAAATTGTAAATTCAAAAATCACTTAGAAATTTCATCTAAGATAAAAAGAATTCTGTTATCCAAGGTGTTTTTAGGAACTTCTATGAGTTCGTAACCGTAACTTTGATACGTTTCTGTAAGGTGATTGTAAATGAGTTTAGCTTGTTCAAAGTTTTCATAACGTTCGTGATCGCTAATATAAATTTCTTCCCAAGGCGGAAGAATGAAGATTTTTGAATAAGCATGTTCGCGACAAGCAATGTCAAAAGAAGCAGGATAGCTATCGCCGATGTAGTGCATATAAGCCAAAACATCTGGAATTCCTCGGTCAATAAAAACCACTTCATGCGGCTCTTTGGAAGCATTATAAAACTGTTTCTTTCTGCCTTCAAGAAGTAATTCACTAAAGAGCAGTGGTTTTTCAAGGAATAATTGTTCAATTCCTTGTTTTTTTGCTTCCAAAGTTACTTCCCGTGAAATTTCGGGATAACAACAATGTCCTTTGGCTATCAATCCATCGATGATAGTTGTTTTGCCTGTTCCCGGACCGCCAATGATAACTATAATTTCTTTCTGCACTTTTAAAAAATAAAGGGCAAATTTACTTAAACTTATTGGGATTTGAAAAAATGATTGCTGTTAAAATAATATTAGGTAAAAAATCATAATTCAAAATTCATAATTTACTTTTGAAACTGTATATTTGCCTTTATTTTCAAATAAAAAATGGACAAGAACACTCAAGAATTTTATGATAGATTAAAAGTAGAGTTGGACCTGAGCAATACATGGCCGGCAGTGTACTTATTTAAATTTATTGTGCCAACAGAGAATGATAATATCGAACGTGTTCAGTTGGCTTTTGATTGTATGGGAGCGGTTGTAAAAACAACAAAATCGAAGACGGGAAAGTTTACCAGTATATCTGTAGACGTAACCATGAAAGATTCACAAGCAATAGTAGATAAATACCTAGAAGTTTCTACAATTAAGGGGATTATTTCTCTTTAGATATAAAACTAATTTTGATCCATGTACTATCGAATATTTAAATAATTTCGAAAAAGAGCAGGTTAGATCAAAAAATATACATTCCAATATGAATTCAAAATATATTAAAGAAAACTCGAATGATGTGGTTCACCATTTGGAATATAATGCAGAAAGATCGCATTTAATTATTCCAGAATATGGACGCCATTTGCAAAAACTAATTGATCAGGCGACGAAAATTGAAGATGATGTAGAACGCAACAAAGCGGCAAAATACATTATTCAGGTTATGGGAAGCTTGAATCCACATTTGCGTGATGTCCCTGATTTTCAGCACAAGTTATGGGATCAGATTTTTATTATGTCTGATTTTAAATTGGTAGCTGATTCACCCTATCCAATTCCATCCCGTGAAGTTTTACAATTGAAGCCGGATGTGCTAAGTTATCCTCAGAATTTTCCAAAATACAGGTATTATGGCAACAATATAAAATACATGATTGATGTAGCCAATAAATGGGAAGATGGTGAAATGAAAAGTGCTTTAGTGAAAGTTATCGCTAATCACATGAAAAAATCCTATTTGAGTTGGAACAAAGACACGGTGAAGGACGATGTTATTTTTGAACATTTATTTGAATTGTCAGGCGGCAAATTGAATTTGATTCAAAGTACCGAAGAGCTTCTTAATACGACAGATTTATTACGAACCAACAAGCGAGTTTCTAATAAAATCTCACCGGTAGGACCTCCAAAAATTCAAAGTAATAAGAATACAAAAACAGGAAAACCAAATCCGATACACAAAAACCAAAACAGAAAACCTTTATAAGTCAGTTATGATATAGGTGTCATAAGTTCTGAACTTTTTTAACAGTAACTTTTAGCCCGTAACTTTTTAACGGATAATTAATAATTTATAACTCATAACTGTAAAAAATGGGAATTTTTAAAATAGAAGGCGGTATTAGTCTTAAAGGAGAAATCACACCACAAGGAGCCAAAAATGAAGCACTGCAAATTTTATGTGCAGTTCTTTTGACTCCTGAAAAAGTGACCATTAATAATATTCCTGATATTATTGACATTAACAAACTAATTACACTTTTAGGAAATTTAGGCGTTAAAATCCACAAAACAGGATCTGGCTCGTATACATTTCAAGCTGATGAAGTAAATATTCAGTATTTAGAAACCGAAGCATTTAAGAAAGAAGGCGGTTCTCTTCGCGGATCTATTATGATTGTTGGACCGCTTTTGGCACGTTTTGGAAAAGGATATATTCCAAAACCAGGTGGAGATAAAATTGGACGTAGAAGATTGGATACTCACTTTGAAGGATTTATAAATCTTGGAGCAAAATTCCGTTACAACAGAGAAGATCATTTTTATGGGGTAGAAGCACCGAAAGGACTTAAAGGTGCTGATATGTTGTTGGATGAAGCATCGGTAACCGGGACAGCTAATATTGTTATGGCTGCGGTTTTGGCCAAAGGAAAAACTACAGTTTATAACGCTGCTTGTGAGCCTTATTTGCAACAATTATGTAAAATGTTAAACTCCATGGGAGCTAAAATTACAGGGGTTGGATCTAACTTATTGAGCATTGAAGGTGTTGAAAGTTTAAGCGGTTGTGAACATAGAATTCTACCCGATATGATTGAAATAGGCAGTTGGATTGGTCTTGCTGCAATGACAAAATCAGAAATTACAATAAAAAATGTAAGTTGGGAAAACCTTGGCGTTATACCTACTACTTTCAGAAAACTTGGAATTACACTAGAACGCAAAGGAGATGATATTTACATTCCTGCTCACGTAAATGGGTATGAAGTAAAAACGGATATTGACGGATCTATTTTAACAATTTCCGATGCTCCTTGGCCTGGATTTACCCCTGATTTATTGAGTATTGTTCTCGTAGTTGCTACGCAAGCTAGAGGTGATGTCTTGATTCATCAAAAAATGTTTGAAAGCCGACTGTTCTTTGTGGATAAATTAATTGATATGGGAGCTAAAATTATGTTGTGTGATCCACACCGTGCCGTTGTTATGGGACATGATTTCAAATCACAATTGAAAGCCACAACAATGTCTTCACCAGATATTCGTGCTGGCATCTCCTTATTGATTGCAGCGCTTTCAGCAAAAGGAACGAGTACTATTCAAAATATTGAACAAATCGATAGAGGGTACGAACACATTGACGAACGATTGAGAGCTATTGGAGCTAATATTGTACGCGCATAAAGCAAACAAATAATTACAAAAATTCGTTTAAGTAAGCCAAACAGGATTTGAATCTAATTATTCAATACGGTTTACTTAAGCGTTTTTAATTTTAATTAATCTTTAGGAAAAGCTTATGTCAATAGAACAAACAGCGATAAAGGCCACTTATTTCAGTATTATTGGAAATACATCGTTGGCCATTATTAAGGGTCTGGCAGGTTTTTTTGGGAATTCATATGCTTTAATAGCAGATGCAATTGAATCGACTACTGATATTTTTGCTTCATTTTTAGTCTTATTTGGAATCAAATACTCTAATAAACCTGCGGATAAAAATCATCCTTATGGTCACGGAAGGGCAGAACCTTTAATCACCTTTTTGGTTGTTGGTTTTCTAATCACTTCGGCCACCATTATTGCGTATGAAAGTATCATTAATATTGGAACCCCACATCAATTGCCAAAACCTTGGACATTAATTGTTCTCGGGGCAATAATTATTTGGAAAGAATATTCCTTTCGATTAGTGATGAAAAGGAGTATTCAAACGAATAGTTCTTCATTACGAGCTGACGCGTGGCACCACCGCAGCGATGCAATAACATCTGTGGCGGCATTTCTTGGGATTTCAATTGCTTTGATTTTAGGGAATGGGTACGAATCAGCCGATGATTGGGCCGCACTTTTTGCTTCTGGATTCATTCTTTACAATAGCTATCAAATATTTCGACCTGCTTTGGGCGAAATAATGGATGAACATTTATATGATGATCTGATAAAGCAAATTCGAATAGTTTCACTTCAAGTAGAAGGAATAATTGATACCGAAAAATGTTTTATTCGAAAAGCAGGGATGCAATATCATGTTGATTTACATGCAATTGTAGACTCGAATATTTCTGTAAAAGAAGGACATGACTTAGCTCATAAACTCAAAGATACCTTGCAAAATCAAATGCCGGAATTAGGTCACGTTTTGATTCATGTGGAACCGAATTAATTCAATTATTTAAACCTTATAATATTTAAAAAAGGCACAAGAAAATTGTTTCTTGTGCCTTTTTTAAATACTAAACTATTTATTGCTGAAGTTTTTATTCCAATATATTTAAAAACTTAAGTCCAAAAACAACACCGTCACCTTGAAAACCATTTTGGTACGAACGTACATAATCAACACGTAGCATTTTAAATTTTCCAAAACCTAAATTGTCAAGGCCAACTGTGATTTCAGTATAAGGGTTGTTATTTGGTGTAGAAAGTGCGTGAGCGCCCAGTATTAAAATTGATTTTAATTTATTCAACAATGGTATTTTATTCATGATATAGCCTTGGTCATTGTATTCCGTATGGGCTTCAAAATAGCTGTTATTTGTACTGTTAGAATAATATGGGAGCAAGTTAAATACATTCAAATAGCGTGCTGCCTGACCTATGTGTGTTTGATTGCCATTAAAGTGTTTGTAATCTACAAAGGAGATATTCTCAGCATTCAAAAATTTTCCGGCTTTTAGATTCAATCCTAGAATTCCCTTATTTCCCATTGTCAAATCATATGTTAGTCGGGTACTGAAGTGGTCGAACTCATATTTTTTTTCGTTCGCCGCAATTGCTTTTTCATAGCCCACATAAAGAGTTGGATATTTTTCATTTCGGATGTTAAATTTCCCATCGGGACGAGAGGAATATTTGTTTCCAAAATTGATTTTTGCAAGCAAATTAATTTTCGTCAAATGGTGTTTTTCAAATGCTGGAGTGTTAAAATCATCCGGTGCCAAAGGGTTATTAGAAGTATATAAATCATCCTTGTTAAAGTAAGAAAAAGCGGTGTTGTTGAATAATGGTTTGCGTTGCTGGTAGTCTATCTTTCCATTTAGATTCACTCCATTTGCAACATCCTGGCTGTAGCCAATTGCCGCCGATTCTAGGTTGTACAGCTTCATGAAATTGTTCTTGAATGCCAATGAACTTATCGTGTTTATCGCTTTACTGATGGGTTCATTCGGATTAAATTGCTTTACAGAACTTCCTGCTGTCAGATATAAAGTAGCATAATTCTTATTATTGAACCGATGGATAAATTGTCCCGTTGCACGCAAGCGATCTTCAGCAAAACCGTAATTGAGTTTTGTGCTTATTGACGTGTATATCCCTTTATTTTCTTGATTTTTCCAGTTGGTGTATCGAAACCCAGAATCAAAATTATAACCTTGTACGGTATTGAAACTTAAAGAACCCAGATTTAGTAATCCTTCATAACTAAAGGAATTTTTCTCTGAGCTATTTCTATATGTATAGCCGCTCAGTATCTTCATTAGTTTGAATTTATTTTCTTTAGTGTCAATAGAATCTAAATATTTTTTAGAATTTCGAACCTTGTAAATACTGTCTTTTCGAATGTAATCACTGCTTTCTTCGATGGTTAAAGGAATGGGTCTGCTGCTATTCCAAAAAATAGAATCTTTTTTATTTGAATTTATTTCAACACTAGTAATTTCATTTGTAAACGTTTTTTTTGCAAAGGAGTTTACAAATTCATAATTACTGTATACATAGGTATATTTTCCAATTAATTTTATGCCAAAAGCTCCGGCTGCAATATCAAGACTTTGAGTGTTTTTTGCCCAAATGGCATTACTTTTATTGTAACTAAAGTTTTGTTTTAAAGTCATGACATCGACTAACTCCTCTTTCATTCGGTATCCTTTAATGTCCAAGTCAACGGCATATATGGCCCAAGAATCTTCAACAATATAAACGTAGCCTTCAAAAACAGGTTCGCTGTCACGTTTTGGAATAACTTTTATTTTATTAACCAAATGATTATTGGCATCATAAAACGTACTCTCTAATTTGTATTTATAATAATTGAAAGCATTAATTGCGATAGGAGAAATCATATTAACTCCAAAGTCAATCGTGTTATCATAGAAGTCATAAAACGAAGATCTGGCCGTATTGTAGCTGTAACCGTTATCTTTTCCACTTACTTTAGAGGCGGTTACGACTTCTCTTAAATTATTGGGTTTCTCAAAAGTAATTTTAGAAAAAGTCTCTGACAATGAAATAATCCCCGTTCCTGTAGAATCCAAAGAACCATTTAGATCCCCAATTTTTTGACCAAATATTTTTTTAGGAGTATTTTTTAGTTTGAAAATGCCGCGGGAGTAAAAATCGGCATTAAATCGTGCTGTTTTTTGGGTGTTTTCTTTTTTGCTGGCAATTGCCTTTTTTATGATAGCAATAGCAGGATTAATTTTAGTGTTGATTACCACTTCATTCAATGAAAAGCTTTCTTCCATCATTCTGATATCAAAAGAATAGGGTAACTTATCCGTCTGAATTGTTATTTTCTGCGTTTTAAAACCTAAAAATTGAAATACAACGGTTTGCTTTTCCATTTTCTTCAAGTTTAATTCATATTTCCCTACTTCATTTGAGGTAGTTCCATTATAGGTTTCTTCTTGAAAAATAGTAACAAAAGGGAGAGGATTCCCTTTTTCATCAGAAACGGTTCCTTTTATTTGTGCATAGTTGGTAAGGGATACCAATGATATTAGAAGTAAGTAGTATTTTCTCATGAAAGTTTTTTCTTTCACAAAAATAGAAGAAGTTTAAAAAGAGGCTATTAATTATTTGTTAAACATTTATTAGAATATTTTTATTTTAATTTGGAGCTTACAAGAAAGATTGGATCGCCAATTCATAACTTTTTAAACCAAAACCTAAAATGACTCCTTTTGCATTTCCAGAAATATAGGACTGGTGTCTAAAACTTTCCCGTGAAAACGTATTCGAGATATGGACTTCAATAACTGGAGTTGTAATAGCTTTAATAGCATCTCCAATGCCAATAGAAGTATGGGTGTAGGCGCCTGCATTGAGAATAATGCCGTCGTTAGAAAAACCAAATTCTTGAATTTTATCGATCAGTTCACCTTCAATGTTACTTTGAAAATAAGTAAATTCAATAGTTGGAAATTTTATTTGTAAAGTTGTAAAATATTCTTCAAAAGTTAAACTTCCGTACACTTCTGGTTCGCGTTTTCCCAAAAGATTAAGATTTGGTCCGTTGATGATACTAATTTTCATAATTCTAGTTTTTGTAAAAATAAAAAAACCGTTCTAATTTAAAGAACGGTTTTGATAAATTAATTTTTTATTGGAATTAGAACGTAAATCCAGCTGATATTTGCACAACAGAATTTTTAACTTCAGCCGTTTTCGACGCTTCGGTTAATCCTAATACGTAGCGACCTTGTAGAAAAAAGTGTTTCGTAATATTAAATCCTAATCCGCCTGCAACACCAAACTCAAACGTTTCAGCGTTTTCTACGTCAAAATTATTTCTTTCACTTAATAAAAAGGAAGCTTGTGGTCCAAGATCCAGACTGACCGTTTTATTCAAATGAATTTTGGCTAGCACGGGGATAGACAAATAACCCAATTCATTTTTGAATTCTTCAAAAGCATTTTTATAAGTTGCGCCTTGAGTCGAATACAACAGTTCGGGCTGAATAGAAAAACCGTCCGTTAATTTAAGTTCAGCTACTAATCCTACGTGATAACTAGTTATACCATCAGTTTGGTAATTGTCACTATTTATTGTAATATCACTACCAGTTTGGTTCGCATAGTTTAAACCACCTTTAAGACCAAACTTTACCAATTGTGCTTGCATGTCAACAGACGCGGCAAGAAGTACTACAGCAACAAGAATTATTCTTTTCATAATTTTTTTTTTAATATTAATAATTAAATTGGAACTTTTACTTAAAACTATTTTGTTTAAGTATTATTGTCTAATTTTTCTTAAATACAATTCTTGCAAAAATTAGTCCAAAAAATTGTTAAAGCAATATTAATTGTCCGATTTTGACTGGTTTTTTATGTTTTAAAATGCAATAAAAATATAAAGGTAACACAATCAATTACTTGGGAACTATATTTCTATTGTTGTTGCTCTGATTTATTTAATGCACAATGAGTTTTTATTTCAGATAAGTTGTTTCCTATTTTTAATCAAAAGATGTTAATAACTTATAATAGGTAAGAAGTGTATTACTTTAAATATAGTTACTTTTATAGTATTATTAACAATTAAACATTAAAGATGAAAAGAATTATTTTAGTAATACTCGTTACTTTGCTTGGCTTCAACGGTTATTCGCAAAAAAAAGACGGTTTTAGAGTGGGTTTAGATTTAGGTGTTGTGCCCTCAAATGGAGGAGGAGGTATCTTAATATCATTGGAACCTAAATACAATATTCAGGATAATATGAATGTGGGTTTAAGAATGGGTGTTGCAGCAATAGTTCGTGATGTTGAAAGTACTAATGGCGAAATTGACAATGCTAAACTTTCAGCGAGTAGTTCATTTGTAGGAACGTATGATTATTATTTTAATGCATCAGGAAAATCGTTCGTTCCGTACGTAGGAGGAGGAGCGGGTTATTACGCTGTCGGAAATGTCGAATTTAATGAAGCGGATGTTAATGCTGGAACTGAATTGCAACCCAAAGCGAGCGGAGTATTTGGCGGTTTGGTTAGAGCAGGTTTTGAATGGGGAAAATTTAGAATGGGATTGGAATATAATTTAGTTCCTGACACTACGTTAGAAGATTCTAATGGAGCGAATAAAGGTTCAGTTGCAAATTCTTATTTAGGAATTCATATCGGATTTTATCTAGGAGGAGGGAAATGGGGAAAATAACCGATTATTCTATAAAATTTTTTTAAAACCACTCTTCGTAGGGGTTTTTTTATGCTCAAAAAAGCGTTACTTTGCAGCTATGAACTGGATTTCCTGCATAAAAAGTTATCAATCCTACTTGAAAATTGAACGCGGTTTGTCTAAGAATACGATCGATAATTATTCTTTTGATATTGAACGGTTATGTCTGTTTTTGACTAAAAATAAAATTGTAGTTACGCCGATTAAAATTGGAGAAGAAACGGTGCAGCAATTTATCTATAGTGTGGCTAAGGAAGTCAATCCACGTTCACAGGCCAGAATCATATCAGGTCTTAAAAGTTTTTTTAGTTATTTGATATTTGAAGATTATCGCCAAGACAATCCATTAGAACTTATTGAAACTCCTAAAACGGGCAGAAAGCTTCCAGACACTTTATCGGTGGATGAGATTGATAGCCTTATTTTCGCTGTAGATCTAACCACTAATGAAGGAGAACGCAATCGCGCCATGCTGGAAACCCTTTATGGTTGCGGATTACGGGTTTCAGAACTTGTTTCTTTAAAAATTTCCGACTTATTCTTTGAGGAAGAGTTTATTAAAATAACGGGTAAGGGGAATAAGCAACGTTTTGTACCAATTAGTGATTTGACGCAGAAATACATTCAAATCTACAGGAACTCTATTAGAAAGCATATCACAATTCAAAAAGGTTTTGAGGACACCCTCTTTTTAAACAGAAGAGGAAAACAGTTAACCAGAGCTATGATTTTTACAATTATTAAAAACTTGGCAGTAAAAATAGAGCTGAAGAAAACGATAAGTCCGCATACTTTCAGGCATTCTTTTGCCACTCATCTTTTAGAAAACGGGGCTGATTTACGCTCTATACAATTGATGCTTGGACATGAATCGATAACAACAACAGAAATATATGTGCATCTTGACAGAAAGTTTTTGACACAGGTTTTGAATTCATTTCATCCCAGAAAATAAAATTGGGTGATAATTTCTAAATTTAGCACGGAGAAACAAGAAATAGTTACTTATTGAATGTAAAGCGAGATTTTTAAAAATGCAGTTTAACATCGCATTGAACTGGCACAATTTTAATAATAGGCTGACAAATAAAAGAATATACTTTAAATTGTATTGGATTAAAATATTATAAAAAAATAGATGGTTTTTGATTTATCCCAGAACGAAAATTGCCAAGAGGTAAATGATTTTTACAGTAAATTATTTAAAGAAATTCCCGATTTAATTTTTGAATTTGTGATTGCTCCTAACAATACCTATTTATTTCCTTTAGTCAGTAAATCGGTAAACGATTTTTTTGAGTTGTCTTCAGACCATTTTGTCGACAGAGATAAGTTTTTTATTTATGACAGGATATTTGAAGCGGATCGATTGCCGTTTTTTCAGTCCCTGGTAAATGCTAAACGAAACATAGCGCGATGGGATTTTGAGTTTCGAGTTTTATTGCCTGCAAAAGGATTGAGATGGCTCAAAGTTTCTTCAAAACCAGAATTGTATCCTGATGGAAATATTGCTTTTTATGGAAGAATTTCAGATGTAACAGACATAAAAGAACAGGAAATCAAACTTAGAATTTCTGAAGAACGTTTTAAATTTGCTCTTGAAGCATCAACAGCCGGAGTATGGGACTGGGATTTGAGGACTAATAAAGTTTTTTATTCCTCGCAATCAATGAAAATCCTTGAGCAGGAGTCCTTGGATATTTTTGATAATCCAGAACGTTGGGACGAAATTGTGCATCCCGATGATTTAGAAAAATATTACGCTGAAATTCAGGATCATTTTGATAATAAAACACCTTTTTATGAAAATCACCACCGTGTGTTGACTTCCAGCGGTAAATACAAATGGATTTTGGACAAAGGAAAAGTAATTGAACGTGATCAAGATGGAAAACCGTGGAGAGTCATCGGTACTCATACTGATATCTCTTCACAAAAAGAAAAAGAATTAGAGTTAGTAAGAACTATGGAATTGTATAGTCAGCAAAATAGCCGACTATTGAATTTTTCGCATATTGTTTCCCATAATCTAAATACGCAAGCGGGTAATATTAAATCACTTTTAGACATTATAGATGGTGATGATGATGTAGAGAGTAACAAAGAAATGTTATCTCATTTACGCACTGTTTCGAATGATTTAAACGAAACTATAGCAAATTTGACCCAGCTGGTACTCATACAAAGTAATTCGAACATTCCGATTAAATCATTAGACTTAAATGTGTATTTAAATAAAACGTTGGACTTAATCAAGAATTTAAAAAATTATAATCTGGTAACCATCATAAAGGATATTCCTGAGGGCGTTTTTGTCGATTTTAATCCGGCATACTTAGAAAGTGTTTTGCTGAATTTTACAACAAATGCGATAAAATATTCCAAATTGAATAATCCTATTGTGATAAAGTACGCGTTTTCAATCGAAAACGCTAAGAAAACCTTATCAATTTCGGACAACGGATTAGGCATCGATTTGAAAAAATATGGAGATTCGCTTTTTGGGTTGTACAAAACATTTCACAAGCATGAAGAAGCCAGGGGATTAGGATTGCATCTTACAAAAAATCAAATAGAATCGATGAAAGGAACTGTTTCTGTCGAAAGTGAAGTTGGCGTTGGAACTACTTTTAAAATTATTTTCAACGACAGCGGGAATAATCAATAAATGGGTTTCAATTAATAAACTAAATATTTTTTAAAGCAAAACGACTTATAAAAAGGCAAAAAAAAACTTCTCAGTGATGAGAAGTTTTTTTTATAAGGTTTAAATCAAATATATTATTTAGCAATATTTACAGCTCTTGTTTCACGTATAACAGTTACTTTGACCTGTCCAGGATACGTCATTTCCGTTTGGATTTTTTGTGAAATATCAAAAGATAAGCTAGCGGCGTTTTCATCCGAAACTTTTTCGCTTTCCACAATTACACGAAGTTCTCTACCTGCTTGAATTGCATAAGCATTTTTCACACCGCTGAATCCGTACGCTACTTCTTCAAGATCTTTTAGACGTTGAATGTAAGAATCCAATACTTGTCTTCTCGCTCCTGGTCTTGCGCCTGAAATAGCATCACAAACCTGAATGATTGGCGATAATAATGATTTCATTTCTATTTCATCATGGTGTGCACCAATAGCGTTGCAAACCTCTTCTTTTTCACCATATTTCTCTGCCCATTGCATTCCTAATAATGCATGTGGTAAATCACTTTCAGCATCTGGTACTTTACCAATATCGTGCAATAAACCAGCTCTCTTAGCCAGTTTTACGTTAAGACCAAGTTCAGCTGCCATGATTCCACAAAGTTTAGAAACTTCACGGGAGTGTTGTAATAAATTCTGTCCGTAAGAAGAACGGTATTTCATACGACCTACCACTTTAATCAATTCAGGATGTAATCCGTGAATTCCTAAATCAATTACGGTACGTTTACCCACTTCTATAATTTCATCATCAATTTGCTTCGCAGTTTTGGCAACTACTTCTTCAATACGTGCCGGATGAATTCTTCCGTCAGTTACTAATTTGTGTAATGCTAAACGCGCAATTTCTCTACGCACAGGATCAAAACAAGAAAGTATAATAGCTTCCGGCGTATCATCGACAATGATTTCCACTCCAGTTGCAGCTTCTAGCGCACGGATATTTCTACCTTCACGACCAATGATTCTACCTTTTACGTCATCGGATTCAATGTTAAATACCGAAACACAGTTTTCTACTGCTTCTTCTGTACCAACTCGTTGAATGGTATTGATAATGATTTTCTTAGCTTCTTGTTGTGCGGTCAGTTTAGCCTCTTCAATAGTGTCTTGAATATGAGACATTGCTTTGCTTTTTGCTTCAGCTTTCAGTCCTTCTACTAATTGATCTTTAGCTTCTTCAGCAGATAAACCAGAGATGACTTCCAGTTGTTGCAGTTGACTTTTATGTAATTTGTCAACTTCCGTTTGTTTCTTATCGAGATTATCAATTTTAGTGGTGTATTCTAAAGTTTTGGATTCAAAATCATCGTTTACTTTTTTAGCTTTTGATAATTCATTCGAAATTTGAGATTCTTTATCGCGTACTCTTTTTTCTATTTCAGCAACTTTTTTGTCACGGGATAAAATAACTTGTTCGTGGTCTGATTTTAATTCAATAAATTTTTCTTTTGCTTGAAGAATTTTATCTTTTTTTATGTTTTCAGCTTCCAGATTTGCATCTTTCAAAATGGATGATGCCTCTTTTTTTGCGTTTTTAATTAAGTTTGAAATATTGCTTTTTTCTATCAATTTGGCGATAGCAAAACCTCCCGCAATACCTATAATTCCTGAAATAATAATCGTTAATATGTTGTCCATGTTTGTTAAAATTTATATATAAAAAAGCCTACATTAGAGTGAATTGAATAAACTCGAAAAGACAAGTTTTGAGCTAACTCACTGTTCAAGTTTCCTCGCCGAAGCGTGGCATGCTTTAGTAGTGATGATTTGCTCATTCTAAATTGTTAGTGTTGAGTTTACCAAATGTGAACTAATGTAGGCAGTATCTTAGTTTTTGTAAAGAACGTTTATTTGTCGAGATATTGATCTAAAATCGCATTGATTTTTTTAATTCTTTCGATGGTTGCTTCTCCATCTGTAGCTTTATCAATTTGTTTTTGTTCCGTTAGCGAGGCAAATTGTAAAGCACACATTGCTAAAACATCTTGCTTGTCACGAACAGCATAATTTTCTTCAAATTGCTTAATCATCGTATCAATTTTTTTAGAAGCGCTTCTGAGGCCTTCTTCCTGAGAGAAATCAACCGTTAACGGGTAGACTCTGTCTGCGATTGATATTTTAATTTTTAGCTTTTCGTCCATATCTTTTATTAATCGGATAGCTGTGCTATACAATAATCAATTTCGCGAATTAATGCATTTATTTTAAGCTTCGTATCTCTTTTATTATCGTCACTGCCTAGTAATGTATTTGCAACTTTGAGTGTTTCATACTGCGTTTTTAACGCTTCAATCTCCAGGGATTGCATTTGTATAAGGGATGCAGCTTTTGTTAATTCGTTTTTCAAATCTTGATTGTTTTTCTCCAAACCTTTCATTTTTAAAAAAAGTTTTTCAATCTTACTTTCAAGAGAATCAATAATTTCTGCAATTGCACTCATTATCTATCTTATTCATTACATAATCATACAAAGTTAGTATTCCTTTTTAATTTTGCAATATTTTATTATTTTTTTTGCATTAAATTAGTTAAATATCAGTTTTACAAATGATTACGAACTATTTTTTTTAGCGCTGTTTTGAATACTTTTTTTATCTTAGCAAAAATGTAAACAATGAGATTTTCTGTATTTTTTTTATTTTTTTGCGCCTCCGTTTTTGCACAAGCCGACTATCCAAAAGATTATTTCCGATCGCCTTTAGATATTCCGATTCAATTATCCGGGAATTTTGGGGAGTTGAGACCCAATCATTTTCATGCCGGTTTTGATATAAGAACGCAACAAAAAGAAGGGCTAAAGGTGTACGCAGTAGCCGATGGTTATGTGTCTAGAATAAAGATTTCTACTTTTGGTAATGGAAAAACAATTTATATCAATCATCCCAATGGGTATACGTCCGTTTATGGACATTTAAAAATGGCCAATGGTGAAATTGAAAACTACATCAAACTAACTCATTATAAGGAGCAATCATTTGAAATCGAAATGTTTTTTAAGCCTGATGAAATGGTGGTGAAAAAAGGGGAAGTTATTGCTTTTTCTGGAAATACCGGTTCTTCAGAAGGTCCTCATTTGCATTTTGAATTTAGGGATTCTGCAACAGAGTTTATTATCAATCCGATGCTTTTTGGGTTCAATGAATTTTTAAAGGACACCAAGAGTCCTGTTGTTTCCGGGGTTTACGTTTATCCTTTAGATTCGAAAACTACGGTTAACCATAGTAAAAGACCTTTATTACTAAATGTTTCGTTGCAAAAAGACGGAACGTACCTTGCAGATAAAGTAGTTGCAAATGGTTCAATAGGTTTTGGTATTTCGGCTTACGACAGTGATGATGTTTCATTTAATAATAACGGAGTGTATAAAGTACAGTCTTTTTATAATGGGAAACCAAACTTCGGATACGAATTCAATACCTATTCATTTGATGACATGCGTTACATCAACGCGCTGATTGATTATTCGCGTTATAAGAAAATGCAGCAACGGGTTCAGAAATTATTCATGAAAAGCCCATATAATTTGAGTTTCATTCAAGCCGATGAAAACAAAGGTGTTTTGCCAGTGCTTCCGAATTTGGCATCGCTGTATCGCATTGAAGTTTCAGATTTCTTTGGAAATAAAAAAACGATAGCCATCCCAATCCGATATGATTTGTTGTCTACAACGATCAGCCCGGAGCCTACTCAATCGAACTATTTTGTAAAAGCAAACAAAGACAGCAATTTTGCTTTAGCAAATATGTCGGTTTTCTTTCCTGCGGGAACTTTTTATGAAGATTTTGATTTAAATTTTGATGTAAAAAATGACACTTTGTTTTTACATGAGGACACGGTTCCTGCTCACACTAATTTTACGATTTCAATTGAAGACACAAAATCTACTGAAGCGCAAAGAGAAAAAATGTTCATTGGCAGAATCGAAGGAAAAAAAATAAATTACAATCCAACCTATAGAAAAGACAGCATTTTCAACACAAAGGTTAAGATTTTAGGTAAATATACTTTGGTCTCAGATACTACTGCTCCAAAAATAAGCATAGCCGTTCCCGTTGAAGGGAAATGGATCAGCGAGCAAAAAACAATTCAGCTTTCTATTTATGATGATTTGGCCGGTATAAAATCATACAACGGCTATTTAAATGGGAAATGGGTATTATTCGAATACGATAACAAAACCAGAAAATTAACACATTATTTCAGTGATGCAATTGTTGCTGATGGCGCCAATGATTTAAAAGTTGTAGTGATTGATAACGTAGGAAATTCAACTACCTTTGAAACTCGTTTTTTTAGAAGTCAAAAAAAATAAAAACCAAATCAATTGAGTGCTAATAAATTAATTTTTGTTTTCTTTTTTTTCTTCGCAATTCTACCTTTATTGGCCCAAACGGCTAGAATAAAAGGAATTGTTTTAGACAAAAACAATCAACCGGTAGAAAACGTAAATGTTTCGTATTCCAGCATTGGCACTCAAACCAATAATAATGGGTTTTATGATCTTAAGATCCCTGCGAACCAAAAAGTAACGTTAATTTTTACTCACCTCTCTTTGAAAAAAATTACGATTATTTTTTCTTTGGATTCTAATGAACAAAAAGAGTTTAACCCAGTGATGAGTGATCAGGAAGAACAGATGGGTGAAGTGGTTGTGACGACAAACAATAGAAAGTTGATTCAAGGAATTACTACAATTGAGCCTGAAATGATTCGAAAAATTCCCGGGGCGAATGCTGGAATCGAAAATATTTTGAAAACCCTACCCGGAGTAAATTCTAATAACGAATTGAGTACGCAGTACGCAGTGCGAGGCGGGAATTACGACGAGAATTTGGTTTATGTCAATGAAATCGAAGTCTATCGTCCGTTTCTAATTCGTTCGGGACAACAAGAAGGTCTGAGTTTTACCAATACGGATTTGGTACAAAATGTGGATTTCTCGGCTGGAGGTTTCCAAGCTAAATTTGGAGATAAATTATCGTCTGTTTTAGATATCACCTATAGAAATCCGGTTAAATTTGGCGCAAGCCTTGAAGCGAGCTTTCTTGGTGGTAGCCTTTCTTTTGATGCTGTTTCTAAGAATAAAAAATGGTCTGCAGTTACGGGAGTCCGATACCGCAACAACAGCCTCTTGGTGAAAAGCCAAGAGACACAGACGAATTTTACTCCCTCGTTTGCGGATATTCAAACCAATATAAACTACCAAGCGTCGGCTAAATGGCAATGGAGTTTTCTGGGGAATATATCTCAAAATAAATACCACTATAAGCCGTTAACGAGACAGACTAATTTTGGTACCATAGATAATCCTATGGCTCTTACCGTTTTTTATGAAGGTCAGGAAAAAGATAAATATGACACGTATTTTGGAGCTTTAAAAACAACGTTCAATGTATCTGATACTTTCATCTTAAAATTTATCGGTTCTGTTTTTCAAACTTTAGAACAAGAATATTTTGATATTTTTGCGCAATACCGTTTAGGCGAAGTGGATTCCAGTATTGGATCAGAAACTTTTGGAGAAGTTGCTTTTACAAGAGGAATTGGCTCCCAGCTCAGTCATGCCAGAAATGATTTAGATGCCTTAATTGTAAATGCGGAGATAAAAGGATTTCACGATTGGAAAGAAAACCAATTTGAATGGGGCATAAAATATACACGAGAATCCATTCGTGACAGAATAATAGAGTGGGAGGTCATCGATTCGGCTGGTTTTTCATTGAATTCACCAGTTATTGATCTGCCTAAAAATGATCAGCCGTATTCGCCCTACACTGGACCGCTTGTTCCGTATCAAAATATCCGGGCGACTAATTTCAACGACATCAATAGATTTTCGGGTTATGGCCAATGGAGTTTAAAATCGAATATTGGTTCTAGTAAAGTTTGGTACAATGCAGGCGTGCGCGCGCACAATTGGGAAGTTATGGGTGTTTTTACAGCTGGAAAATCCCAAATTACTATTAGTCCAAGAGCGCAATTTGCAATAAAGCCGGACTGGGATAAAGATATGGTTTTCAGACTTTCGGGAGGATTATACCACCAGCCGCCATTTTATAGGGAATTGAGGGATGCAGATGGAATAGTACAGCCTAATACCAAGGCGCAACAATCGATTCACGTTGTTTTTAGCAATGATTATAGTTTCAAAATGTGGGAGCGTCCTTTTAAATTAGTGTCTGAGTTGTACTATAAATCACTGACAGATGTAAATACCTATACCATTGACAATGTTCGCATTCGTTACGCTGCCAACAATAATGCAACAGCGTACGCGCAAGGATTAGACGTTCGCTTGAATGGGGAGTTTGTACCAGGAACAGAATCTTGGTTTAGTTTTGGTTATTTGAAAACAGAAGAAAGCAGTAACGATAAAGGATATATCGCCAGACCTACGGATCAAAGATTGAAATTCGGGCTTTTGTTTCAGGATTACATGCCTAATATTCCAAGTATAAAATTGTACCTGAATTTAATTTACAATACTGGATTGCCGGGAGGTTCTCCATCCTATGCCGATCCTTATTTGTATCAAAACAGGTTGAATGATTACCGCCGTGTGGACATTGGTTTCTCTAAAGTTTTTATCGATAATACAACCGTAAAAAAGAATACGGGTTGGTTTAAAGACTTTAAAGAGTTAGCGATCGGACTAGAGATTTTTAATCTTTTTGACAATCAAAATGCCATTACGAATACTTGGGTTCGCGATGTGTATTCTAAAAATCAATATGCAATTCCTAATTATATGACCACCAGAGTTTTTAATGTGAAATTGACAGCGAAATTATAACCGTAAAGAATTACTAAAGTTTAACCCAATTTTAATTCGTTAAATCAAGTATTGAATACCATTACCATTTTTAAAAATGACTACATTTGAATTATAATAGTACAACAACATGAAAAAACTACCTATCACAATATTAGGAATTGCATTTTTGCTTTTAGCCAGTTGTAAAGAGGAGGTTGAAAAACCAAAAGTTACTTACGATGGAACAAATAGAGCAAAAGAACTAGCTAAAGCTGATTCAACCCAAATACAAATTGCCGATTTGCCACTTCAAATGGAAGGAACGGATTATTTGATTCATCCTGTTGCTGATTTAAGTATTCGTGAAAAAGGGATAAAATCGAGATATGGTTCTTCCAGCGTTAACGATTTGAGTTTTACGATTTCCAATTATGGTGAATTTGAAATCACCGGTTTTTTACAGAATTTAAAATTTCAAAAAGTTGATTCGGATTCCATCAGAAAATTGACTGATAAACCTGTTTTGATTCAAACAGCTACGTATTTAAAGTCGGTTGCTGATAATACCAATAATCAAATTATGGTATACACGATGGTTGATATGGATACAAATAAAGATGGAAAATTAGATACAAGTGATATCAAAGCATTGTATTTAAGTGAAATAAGTGGCGAGAAATTCACTAAAATATCTTCTGATTTTCAGGAATTAATCGATTGGAAATTGATAGGATCGAACAATCGATTGTATTTTAGAACAGTTGAGGATACTAATAAAAACGGACAATTTGATAAGAAAGATGTGGTGAATTACTATTATATCGATTTGTCAAAAAAGGAGTGGAAAATAATTGGATATGAGCCGGTTTAGTTAAATCAAAATATCACTTTCCAAGTCTGATTTTTCAATGGTGAAAGCAAATCCCAATTGTTTAACTAGTTGAATGACCAGATTTTTATACCAGTTTTCAGATTTGGGATGGATGTATATTTTTTCGATTAACTGGTTGATATTTATATTGATTTTAAGTCCCTCATTGATTTTTACATCGCTTTCGCCAATGTCGGTAATGATGCGTACTTCGCCTTCATACTGAAAACTTTTTCGTTTGAACAAAAAAGGGAAAAACATATCGTCAAACGGAATGTGTTCTTTTTTGTAATCAATATAATTTACTTCCCCAATATATTGCTTGAAATAAGTTTCCGACGCAAGCGAGTCCTGCAATCGACCAATTGTAGATTGAATGGCTAAACCTTCATTGTTTTGCGTAAAAATCTGCCACATCGCAAACGATTCATATTCATTGATGTGCCAACTGCTGATGGCTACTTTTTCTCGATGTGTTTTGTAATAGTTTAAAAAGTCAGGCTTGTCAATAGAAAGTTTTTTTATCTCCTCAAAAGTAGGTTCGCTAAAGGTACCTTCATATTGATCTTCAAACTTATCAGATCGGGACATGAATAGCTTTTCTGACATTAACAAGTCTAAGAACTTCGATAAATCAAGGTACTTCCAAACAACCGTGTTTGGGTCTTTTGGAAGTTTTATGTTGGGATTGTTGATGTACATTTTTCAGACTTAAAGATTTAAAAAATAATAGTATTTAAAGATTTTAGTGGTCACAAAAAACGGTACTCTATATCGTTATTCGAAAGATTGCATAGACACTAATTTATTGTACATGCCATTCAATGCAATAAGTTCGTCGTGTTTTCCTTGTTCCACTATTTTTCCTTTTTGCATCACCACAATCAAATCTGCTTTTTGAATCGTAGAAAGACGGTGCGCAATGACAATTGAGGTTCTGTTTTGCATCATGTTCTCCAGCGCCACTTGAACGAATTTTTCGCTTTCGGTATCCAAGGCTGAAGTGGCTTCATCGAGAATCATAATGGGAGGATTTTTCAAAACGGCTCTGGCAATCGACAGTCGTTGTTTTTGACCTCCGGAAAGTTTGTTTCCGCTGTCTCCTATGTTCGTGTGAATGCCTAACGGTAAATCTTTGACAAATTCATAAGCATTGGCAATTTTCAACGCTTCAATAATTTCCTCATCTGTAGCGTCTATTTTTCCCAATGCGACATTGGCTTTGATCGTGTCATTAAATAAAATACTGTCTTGTGTAACCAAGCCCATCAACCCTCGAAGTGATTTTAAACTAAAATCTTTTATGTTGGTTCCGTCAATGGTGATTCCGCCTTCACTGGTGTCATAAAAGCGGGTGAGCAAATTAGCAATGGTACTTTTTCCGCTTCCGGATTGCCCGACAAGAGCCACCGTTTGTCCTTTTTTGACTTCAAGCGTAAAGTCTTTCAAAACATTTTCTTTTTCGTATTTAAAGTTAATGCTTTTGAGGGTTATATTCGAATCGAAAGTGTTTTTTTCGATCGCATTTTCTTTTGAAGTGATTTCATTTTCGACTTCTAAAACTTCAAAAACCCGTTCTGCGGCAGCTAAACCATTTTTCACGGCATAAGATGCTTTAGAAATGGCTTTGGCAGGAGTTAGAATATTGAAGGCCAACGTAAGAAAAACAATAAAAGCCGCGCCTTCAAGAGTTTTGTCAATTAACACTAAGTTTCCACCATACCAAAGCAAGGCAGCTATTGTTGTGATTCCTAAAAATTCACTCAATGGCGTTGCCAAATTATTTTTGTCTCCAATGCTATTTGATAAATGCAATAATCGGGTTACCGAATCGTTGAATCTGTTTTTAAAATTAGGTTCTGCATTATAGCTTTTAATTACTTTCAAACCGCCCAAACTTTCATCTACTATTGAAATCAGAAACCCACTTTCTTTTTGTGCCTGTAGGGATTGTGCTCTCAAGTTTTTAGCGATTTTTGAAATAATAAATCCCGAAATCGGAATAAAAACTAAAACAAAAAACGTAAGTTCTACGCTTATAAAAAACATGGTAACTATTGCAAACACAATCGTCAATGGTTCTTTTACGATCAGTTCCAGTATTGAAAAAAAAGAATTTTGAACCTCGTTCACATCACCTAGCATTCGCGCCATAATATCTCCTTTTCTTTTCTCTGAATAGTAGGATATGGGTAATTCAATTATTTTGTCATACATTGATTTTCGTAAATCACGTAACACACCATTTTTGAGGTGCATGATGTGATGAGAAGCGAGGTAATTGAACAAATTTTTGAATAAAAAAGTGACGATTACCAAAGAAACGACAAGTAAAAGGGCAAACTGAGGACTATTATCTTTTGTTAATTCGGTAATTTTAAAATACAAAAGATCAGTTCCGTAATCTTTTATATTTCCAATTCCGGTATATATTGGCTCTTTTTCAATTGTTTTGACTTTGCCAAAAAGCACTTGAAGTACCGGAAGCAGAGTCAGCATAGAAATAGTGCTAAACAACGCATAAAGAACGTTGTACACCACATTCCAGATAATATGAGTTTTGTACGGTTTAGTAAAAGGAATTAATTTTATTAAATTTCTGTCCATTAGTTCAATTGCATTGCAATAATAATATTTTTAATTTTTTCGTTTAAAACGGTTTCTACTTCGTTGAAATCTTCAACTGATTCCAATTCCGTATTTACACTGATGTAAAATTTTATTTTTGGTTCCGTTCCGCTTGGTCTGGCACAAATTTTTGATCCGTCTTCCGTATAATAAATCAATACGTTCGATTTTGGAATATTCATTTTGGTTTCCTCATCCGTAAGCAAATTTTTCGCTATCGATGATTGGTAATCTTCCAGCATAATCACACGTTGTCCGTTGATTTCTTTCATTGGATTCTCTCTCATGTCAATCATCATCTGATTGATTTCCTGCAAACCATCCATTCCTTTTTTAGTCAACGAAACTAAGTATTCTTTGTAAAAACCGTTGTCAACATATAGTTGTAGTAATTCTTTGTATACTGTGCTTCCTTTGGCTTTGGCTTGAGCTGCAAGTTCGCAAATCAATAGAGTAGCCGCAACAGCATCTTTATCGCGTACGGCATCACCTACCATATAACCAAAACTTTCTTCACCACCACCTATGAATTCCAACTCAGGAAAATCCTTAATCATCTTGGCGATCCATTTGAAACCGGTCAAACCCACTTTGCATTCTACATCGTAGTTTGTGGCTAATTCCATCATCATAGGAGTAGAAACGATTGTAGAACCTACAAATTGTTTTCCATTGATCTTGCCAGCTTTTTTCCATTGTTCCAATAAAAAGGCAGTCATCAAAATCATGGTCTGATTTCCGTTAAGCAACGTCATTTTGCCTTCGTTATTTCTAACGGCAACTCCCAAACGATCACAGTCAGGATCAGTTCCAATAACAATATCCGAATTCGTTTTGTCCGCCAAAGCCAATGCCATTAACAGTGCTTCCGGCTCCTCTGGATTTGGAGATTTAACGGTTGGGAAATCACCATTCGGCACTCTTTGTTCTTCAACAATATTCACGTTTGGATAACCTGCTTGCGATAAGGTATCAGGAACTAAGGTTATGGAAGTCCCATGCAAAGAGGTGAAAACAATATTCAGATTTTCTTTGGCGTCAGCCGAAGTTCCGAAGCTGGCATTTTCGATAGTCGATTTGATAAAAGCTTCATCAACTTCCGTATCAATATAATGTATCAAGTCTTCATTGGCAGTAAACTTGATTTGATTGTAATTTAAATTCTCGATAACAGAGATGATTCCCTCATCTTCTGGTGGCACAATTTGTCCACCATCTTGCCAGTATACTTTGTATCCGTTATATTCCGGTGGGTTGTGAGAGGCAGTAAGAACAATTCCGCATTGACAACCTAAATGTTTCACCGCAAATGACAGTTCCGGAGTAGGTCTCAATTCCGAAAACAAATACACTTCAATTCCGTTAGCCGAGAAAACATCCGCAACTAGTTTGGCCAACGTATCGCTATTATGACGGCAATCGTAAGCAATAACCGCTTTCAAAGGCTGGTTAGGAAAAGCAGTATGCAAGTAATCCGAAAGTCCCTGTGTGCTTTTTCCAAGCGTATATTTATTGATGCGGTTGTTTCCTACGCCCATAACACCGCGCATTCCACCAGTTCCAAATTCAAGATTTTTATAAAAGCGCTCTTCCAGTTCTTTAGGCGAGGTAGTCATCAATTCTTTAATAGTTTCCTGTGTAGCGGTGTCAAATGTAGGCGTGAGCCACTCATTTACTGCATCCAAAATGTTTTGTTTGATTTCCATGCTATATGTTTTTTAGTTTCTAAATTCGTAATTAAAATTTAAATACAGTCGTTTTATTTTTTAGGAGCTATATCCTGCTATCTGCTGTATCTTTTTATTTTTTTAAAGAAAAAAAAGAAAAAGGATGCCGCTGTTATCAGGGCTAGTTTATTAGTTACATGAGAAAAATTATCTTTTCATTTAGTTTTCGTTGATACTATAAAAAATTAACTTCACTAGACACTTTATAACGCTCTTCATTATTTTTTGTTCGCAAAATTATTTCGCCAAGAAATCCAGCCAAAAACAATTGTGTTCCCAAAACCATTGTGGTAAGTGCGATATAAAACCAAGGGTTATTTGTTATCAAACTATAGCGCATGTCATTGTACATATGGTATAATTTTGAAATGCCAATATATCCGGCAAGCATAAACCCGATTA
Organism: Flavobacterium cryophilum; assembly: GCF_048286555.1. Lineage (NCBI taxonomy): Bacteria > Pseudomonadati > Bacteroidota > Flavobacteriia > Flavobacteriales > Flavobacteriaceae > Flavobacterium > Flavobacterium cryophilum. Next base: position 159,677 of record NZ_JBLVPZ010000007.1, read on the forward strand.
TAAACATTACAGATCCCATGGCGCCGAATAAATGCATCGGTCGTTTTCCAAATCTTGAAAGAAACCAAATGGTAATTAAATCCAGAAAACCATTAATGAAACGTTCCATACCAAATTTAGTTTCGCCATATTTTCTGGCTTGATGCTGCACTACTTTTTCGCCAATTTTTCCAAAACCGGCATTTTTTGCCAAAACAGGAATGTATCGGTGCATTTCACCTGAAACTTCAATGTTTTTTACCACAATATTTTTATAAGCTTTCAGTCCGCAGTTAAAATCATTCAATTCCACTCCCGATGTTTTTCGGGCAGCCCAGTTGAACAATTTAGACGGCAAGTTTTTTGCCACAACGGAGTCGTAGCGTTTCTTTTTCCATCCGGAAACTAAATCATAGTTGCCATTGGTAATCATATCGTACAAACCCGGGATTTCCTCTGGGCTGTCTTGCAAGTCAGCATCCATAGTAATTATAACATCACCTTGCGCTTTTGCAAAACCAGCATGCAATGCTTGTGATTTTCCAAAATTCTTCATGAAACGAACCCCTTTTACATGAGGGTTTTCATTTGCAAATCCTTCTATAATAGTCCAAGAATTATCGGTACTTCCATCATCCAGAAAAATGATTTCGTACGAATAATTATGAGATTGCATCACTTTAATGATCCAATGGTAAAGTTCATTAAGTGATTCCTCTTCATTGAGAAGCGGTATGAGTATTGATAAATTCATTAATTTTTATTCTTGTGTAGATTTGCTTTTAAAGAATGCGGCCAAAATTAATCCGAAAATTGAACTAAAAACAATACTAAAAACAGATCCTTTTAGTAATTCTAATGTAGAATAAGGATTATTATCTTTTAATTTTGCGATAGCTTCGTTAATGGCTGATGCCGGTGTGTTAAATTTTTGCATCATATTGACAGTGTATTTAATCATTAATTCACTTAAAGTCTCTTTAGCAGAAGGATCAATGAAATTGAATAAAAGAACATTAAAAAGAGTTGAAATTAAAATACCTATTAGTGTAGCTATGAAGTAAGTCGTAAAAGCATCCTTGAAAGAGAAAACATTGTTCAACTCTTTTTTTGTTTTTGTAAGTAAAACAATTCCCAATGTAAGATAAACCAAAATACTTAAGACTCCAATCCACCAAGAAGTAAACAAATTTAAATCAATAGCGTAAATTGTTGAAGTAATTAATGCAGAAACAATTCCAATTGTTACTCCAAAGGTTATTCCATTCTTTTTAATAATTTCATTTATCATTATTGTGGTTTTAGAATTAATCCACAAATATAACAATTCCCAATATATTCGGTGCTAAAAATCACTTTTTACGATTATATAAAAAAAGTGAGACAAAGATTTGTTTATTGGAAAATAATTGTAAATTTGCAAACTCAAAATAATATTGTAAAACAAAAAGTTATAAGGAGTTTATACCTTTTCTGTTAGAAGAAAAGCTTCAAGACAAATTATAATTAACAAATAAAAAAGATTCACAAGATGAAAAAAGGAATTCACCCAGAAAATTACAGATTAGTTGCATTTAAAGACATGTCAAATGACGAGGTTTTTATCACTAAATCTACTGCAGATACAAGAGAAACATTAACAGTTGACGGAGTTGAATATCCAGTTGTAAAAATGGAGATCTCTAGAACTTCTCACCCTTTTTACACAGGTAAATCTAAACTTATTGATACTGCAGGACGTATTGATAAATTCAAAACTAAATACGCTAAACACGTTAAATAATTTTAACTTGTTCATACTTATAGTAAAGCCTTTCTTTTCGGAAGGCTTTTTTTTATTTTAAAACTTTGTAACTTTGAAGACAATAGTTAAAAAAGGAAGTTGTTTGAACTAATTTTTAATCAACATACAACCAAATCAACAAATAATCAATTTATGAATTACATACTTTTTGACGGTCCTGCTCGAAATGCCTTATTGCCTTTTACTTTCACACGCCCGGTTGCTGATATTCTTATTGGAATCATGACGATTCGTCAAAAATGGGAAATGCGTCTGGGTTCTACTACCACCACATTGACAGAAGAGTATTTGTCAGAGAAATTCCCAATGGTAGAATTAGAGGAAAATGTAATGATAAATGCTTCCTTTCTTCCTAATGATGTATTGGCGGAGATGGTGAGTAATCTGGAACCCAATCAAGCTATTTTTAAAGGAGATGAAGTCATCGCTTTTTATACAAATGAGGAGCAGGAAGAAGTAGATTTTGATACTTATGAAATTGTCGAATATACTGATGAGTGCATAACAGTAGAACATACTTGGGATATTTTTGCTAAAAATGATGCTGCGATACGAGAAGATTTTGATTATTTAACCGACGATAGAAAATCGCAAGCAATCCCAAAAAGTGTTAATGTCATTGCACCTGAAAACATATTTATAGAAGAAGGAGCAAAATTAGAATTTGTGACGCTAAATGCTTCTGCAGGCCCTATATATATTGGTAAAGATTCTGAAATTATGGAAGGTTCGGTAATCAGAGGCCCTTTTGCCTTGTGCGAAAATGCAACTGTAAAAATGGCTGCCAAAGTCTATGGAGCAACAACTGTAGGTCCACATTCAAGAATTGGTGGGGAAGTCAATAATTCGGTATTGTTTGGCTATGCAAATAAAGGACATGATGGATTTTTAGGAAATTCAGTACTTGGTGAATGGTGTAATATTGGGGCGGACAGCAATAATTCTAATTTAAAAAATAATTACGAAGAAGTAAAATTGTGGAGTTATGAATCGGAAGGTTTCGCTAAAACAGGTCTTCAGTTTTGCGGATTGATGATGGGCGATCACAGCAAGTGCGGCATTAACACTATGTTTAATACGGGAACGGTAGTAGGAGTGAGTGCTAATATTTTTGGCAGTGGATTTCCGCGCAACTTTGTTCCTAGCTTTTCTTGGGGTGGTGCTTCCGGTTTTACTACTTATGTGACCAAAAAAGCTTTTGAAACAGCTCGATTGGTAATGAGTCGCCGAAACGTGGATTTTGATGAAAGAGAAGCCGCTATTCTAGAACATATTTTTGAAGAATCAAAAAAGTGGAGAAAGGAATAATTGTTTTTGCTACTGAATTATAATTATTAAAAAAAAGGAAAAATGCTCCATTCAATCGAATAAAGCATTTTTTTTTAATTTAATTAAAGTGGAAAGGGTACTGCAAATTCTTTTATTAGGGTTTTGGAAGGCTATTACTTGTTTTTCTTCGGCATAATGGCATGGTTTTATAAAAATTATTTTTTGAGATTATTAATGTAAATTGAATATATGGAAAAGATTATCAACGTTATAAATGGAATAGTTTGGAGTACGCCTTTAATAATTTTATGTTTAGGAACGGGTCTTTATTTTTCTGTCCGCACTCGTTTTCTTCAGTTACGGCATGTTAAAGAAATGTTTCGTTTGCTATTTGATGGAAAAAGTTCCGAATCAGGTGTTTCCTCTTTTCAGGCTTTATCGATGTCTTTAGCAGGTAGAGTTGGTACGGGAAATATAGCAGGTGTGGCTACAGCTATAACCTTTGGGGGTCCGGGTGCTTTATTTTGGATGTGGGTAGTTGCTTTTTTAGGCGCAAGTACTGCTTTTGTAGAGGCTACGCTGGCGCAAATTTATAAAGAGAAACATTTGGGACAGTTTCGCGGAGGTCCCGCTTTTTATATTGAAAGAGGATTGGGTGTAAAGTGGTTCGCCATTTTGTTTGCCATCGTTTCCGTTATTTCAGCAGGCATTTTATTACCCGGTATTCAGTCGAATTCAGTGGCTGACGGTCTGAACAATGCCTTTAATCTTGACACTAGAATTACCGCCGTTATTGTTGCTGTTGTATTTGGAGCAATTATTTTTGGTGGGGTAAAAAGAATTGCAAAAGTGACTGAAGTGGTAGTTCCTATTATGGCTCTCGGCTATATTTTGATTGTACTAGTGATAATAGGGATAAATTTTCAAGCGCTGCCGGGCGTTATATCGTTGGTTTTCACGAGTGCTTTTAGTCAGGACGCAGCATTTGGCGCCGTTATTGGGCTGGCTATTCAATGGGGTGTGAAAAGAGGACTTTATTCCAATGAAGCCGGACAGGGAACAGCACCACATATTGCTGCTGCAGCAAATGTGTCTCATCCGGTAAAACAAGGTTTAGTGCAATCTTTTTCTGTTTATATAGACACATTATTGGTTTGTAGTGCAACAGGTTTTATGTTACTGATCACTGGGAAATATAATGTTGAAAACCCTGTTTTAGGTGCCAATGGGGCTACTGAATTTTTATACGAGGGCGCGCAGAATGTAACTGCTGGTACGGGATTTACACAAAGTGCTATGGATAGCGTTTTACCTGGTTTTGGTTCTTTCTTCGTGGCAATTGCGTTATTTTTCTTTGCTTTTACCACTCTTTTGGCTTATTATTATATTGCCGAAACTAACATTTCTTATTTGACTAGAAAGATGAACTCCCCAATTTTTAACCGAATATTAAAAATTCTCATGATAGTAGTCGTTATGTACGGCTGCGTCAATGAAGCTGCATTGATATGGACTATTGGTGATATTGGAGTAGGGATTATGGCTTGGTGTAATATTATTGCAATTCTACTGTTGCAAAAACCAGCTTTAGCAGCATTAAAAGATTATGAAAAACAAAAGAAAGAAGGCAACAACCCTGTTTTTAATCCAAAAAATATTGGTGTTATGAATGCGCCATTATGGGACGAAATTAATAAAAATAAAGAAGTATAGTTATAGTAGCTTCTTTAAAAAGCTTCCGGAAAAAGAATTTTTATTCTCTTTCCGGAAGCTTTTATTTATAGCAAACAAAGTACTTTATTAAACTATCTTTGCACTTTTTAAAAACAACTCGGTTTTCAACTTATAGAAGTAATGAATTACCGAAATTATACATCAACAATACAATGATTACAGTCAACGATATATCCGTGCAGTTTGGTGGGACGACACTTTTTAGTGATGTTTCTTTTGCCATAAATGAAAATGATAAAATTGCCCTAATGGGTAAAAATGGAGCTGGAAAATCGACGCTGCTTAAAATAATTGCGGGTCAAACGAAACCTTCAACAGGAAATATTTCGGCGCCAAAAGATGCTGTAGTGGCCTATTTGCCACAACATCTATTGACTACTGACGGTGCCACGGTGATGGAAGAAGCTTCGAAAGCTTTTGGAGAAGTTTTTGCTATGAAAGCAGACATCGACGAAATCAATGAGCAATTGACGATTCGTACCGATTATGAAAGTGATGCTTACATGAAATTAATCGAAAGAGTTTCTGACCTGAGCGAGAAATTTTATGCTATCGAAGAGATAAATTATGAAGCCGAAGTAGAGAAAATTTTAATTGGTTTGGGTTTTGTCCGCGAGGATTTTGTCCGTCAAACTTCAGAGTTTTCTGGAGGATGGAGAATGCGAATTGAACTTGCCAAAATACTTTTGCAAAAACCAGACTTAATTTTACTGGATGAGCCTACCAATCACATGGATATTGAAAGTATTCAATGGCTGGAAGACTTCTTGATTACTTCAGCCAAAGCAGTAGTGGTGATTTCTCATGATAGAGCTTTTGTAGATAATATTACCAATCGTACCATTGAAGTTACAATGGGGCGTATTTATGATTATAAAGCGAAATATTCTCATTATTTAGAACTTAGAAAAGACAGACGCGTGCATCAGCAAAAAGCGTATGACGAACAACAGCGCATGATTGCTGATAACAGGACTTTTATCGATCGTTTTAAAGGGACATTCTCGAAAACAGATGCTGTTCAATCCCGTGTTAAAATGTTAGAGAAGCTTGTTATTGTTCAAGTTGACGAGGTGGATAATTCGGCTTTAAAATTAAAATTTCCGCCTGCTGCTCGTTCCGGACAATATCCAGTAATTGTAAAGGATTTATCAAAAGCGTATGGAGATCATGTGGTTTTTTCGAATGCAAATATGGTGATTGAAAGAGGGGAAAAAGTCGCTTTCGTAGGGAAAAATGGAGAAGGAAAATCGACGATGATCAAAGCCATTATGAAAGAAATCGAAATAAATAGTGGCAGTTTAGAAATTGGACATAACGCACAAATTGGTTATTTTGCCCAAAATCAAGCCTCTTTATTAAATGAAAATGCCACTATTTTTGAAACTATTGATGATATTGCCGTGGGAGATGTTCGAACTAAAATCAAAGACATTTTAGGAGCATTCATGTTTCAGGGCGATGATGTAACCAAAAAAGTGAAAGTACTTTCCGGTGGGGAGAAAACGCGTTTGGCAATGATTAAATTATTATTGGAACCAGTGAATTTATTGATTTTAGATGAGCCTTCTAATCACTTAGACATGAAAACCAAAGACATTATCAAAGATGCGCTGCGGGATTTTGACGGAACATTAATCCTAGTTTCTCACGACAGGGACTTTCTGGATGGATTAGCAACTAAAGTTTTCGAGTTTGGCAACAAAAGGGTAGTGGAACATTTTGAAGATATTGCTGGTTTCTTGGCACATAAAAAAATGGACAGTATGCGAGAGATAGAAAAATAGTATTTAGTTAGATCATTCTAAAGAGGGTTCAATAGCATGCGAAGACAGTTTTTTTACTGCGATTCTTTCGGGTATGGCAGCAATGGATAAGGTTTGTACACGCTAAAGCAAGTATTTCTGAAAAAGTGTATATTTACTTTTTCAATCACAAAAAAACTTTCAAATGAAAAAACTTCAGATTTTATTTTTATTTTTTATTCTGGGCCATACGGTACATTCTTATGGTGCAAAGGCAGATACGTTGCAAATTCCGAGCTTGGCTATGAACAAGACCTACAAAGCTGCGGTAGTATTGCCAAATTCTTATGCTAAAAGTAAGGTGAATTATCCTGTTCTTTATCTGTTGCATGGCGCCTACGGTCATTTTAATGATTGGCTTTCTAAAACTCCGGATAAAAATTTATTGCATAATTTAGCGGATCAGTACAATATCATAATTGTAATGCCGGAAGGTGAAACATTCAGTTTTTATCTCGATAGTCCTGTTAATAAAGGAAGTCAGTTTGAAACGTACATTACTACAGAAGTTATCCAGAAAGTAGACCATACATATCGCACAATAAATGACAGAAAAGGACGTGTAATTACCGGGCTTTCTATGGGAGGTCACGGAGCATTGTTCCTTTCGACAAAACATCCGGAACTATTTTGTGCCGCAGGAAGTATGAGCGGAGCGGTGGATATGGGTAGCATGATTAATCCGGAATCTAAGGAAAGAGTTACAAAATTAATGGAACCAGTTTTTGGAATTGAAGGAGTTCCTCAGGAAGTGTACGCTGCAAATGCTGTTTTAAATATGGTTGATAAAATAAAAAGTAACAAATTAGGATTGATTATCGATTGTGGAGTGGATGATTTTTTAATTGAATCTAATAGGGAATTGCACCGAAGACTTGTTTATAATAAAGTTTCGCACGATTATACGGAACGTCCCGGAGCCCATACTTGGGATTATTGGGAAAATGCATTACCTTCTCATGTATTGTTTTTTAGTAAAATTTTAAGAAATAATAGTACTGCAGAAAAATAGAAATTAAGAGCAGAGTTTAATTTTTACCATAAAAGGCCTTTCAGCAATGAACGGTCTTTTTTTTTGTTATTTTTTAAATCTTATAAGTATTTTATTGATAAAAGCAATGTTTTAAGTTCTCCAAGAATTTATTGAAACATTTTATCAATTCATTGTCAGACCTTAAATGTAGGAAACTTTTAATTGAATGGCACTTCAAAAATAGACGTCCGTAAATCATATGTTAAAGCTATTTGCTATTTTTTTAACATTGATTTTATATTAACAAAATTTAAATAATAAAATGATTAATTAATTGACAGTCAATTAGTTAACGAGTAATTATGTAATAAAGTTTTGTAGGTGTAAACCTTTTCTTAGCGAATAGTGTTACTGGTCGAGAAATATAGAATTTTGTCTTGTTTAGGGTAGTTTTTTTTTTCTTTTTTTGATGTAATACTTAACTTTGATTGAACATAATTTAAGATTGAGTTTTTTTAAAACAAGTTTGTTTCGTTAAAAATAATGTTTTACGCTCTTTATTATAAAATGTAATTTATTTATTAGAATGCTTCCTGTATCTGTTTTTTTATGAAGATATTTCGTTTGTTGAAAGTTGTTTTTTGACATAGAAATATTCTCTTTGAATCTTTATTAATTTTAATACTACATGATTTAGATTAAAGTTTTAAGACTGCTTGATAAAGCAATTATTTGGTTGTTAAAAGAATTTAGTTATTGTTCTTCACAATAAAAATCTTTTGTATGATGGATTACTTCGTAAATGTGTTTATGAAGGTTGATTTGTATCTCCGTAATTTGTAATGCCCCAGTTTGTAACTTCCTTTTTTTCTAATTTATGGTATTAAACTACACTCTATGAAATAGGACCTTTTCACATCTTCGAAAACCCACTTCTACATGCGCTTTCTTATTAATAATATGGTCTTAAAACCAAATTATTATGAAAAAATTTATATTCTATACGATAAAAAGTGTTCAAGAATACTGGCACACTTTTACCTGGCTATTCAACGCAGGTTTTTCAAAATTTAATTTCAGAGCTCCTATTAGTCAGCTGTCAAAGCCACTGCTCAATTGTTGGGGTCAATCACTTGCTTCGATTTTTATATTTGGGGTAATTCTTATGACGGGTTATACAGGTAATTCACAGAATATTCAAGGAGTAGTGCCTGTATCCACTCCAAGATTAGGTTCAGGAGTGGACGGCGATGCCTTTGCTCACGAACCTATTGGTACTATTTATGAGGGTGTAGGCGACTTGTTTGACAAGTTGCATCCTACCATTGCAGGTCATGGGCTGATTAACCCATTTACCGGTGAAGTATTTTACAAACCCACCATCCCTGCCACTGTTCCGGTCAGTTATTTCCTTCAAGATCCTTATCTAAATGATCCAACTACATTCACCTCCTCCAATAAAATAAATGATAATCCAAACACCTACACTTGGGGAGCAGGAACTTCACCTGATAAAAATGAAATCCAAAATACTGGTGTTCATTTTAGCTACGGTGATCCGGGCGTAATAGGTGGAGTAAGTATTGATGGTCAGACCTTTGTTGCCGGTACTAGTGGACCTGGAGTTGCTACGGATTTATGGGCTCTTTTTGCAGGAGACCGTCAGGTGACCAATGGGAGCAGTTACATAGATTTCGAGTTTTTACAGGCTCCGTTATCAATTACTGGCGCCACCTTAGGCGCCGTTGACCCCCTAACTGGTATTGCACAAATTACAGGGGGCAGTGGTGGATTTACAACATTAGGAACCCAAGGTGGACGTACAGTCGGTGATATATTAATCACTATTGAATTTGTTCAGGGAGGTGGTGATGCTACCGTCGTGATTCGAATATGGACGCAAATAACACCTGGTGTGTATCAATATGTAGTTCATCCCAACTCTGAATTTTTTGGCGAAATTTATTTAACGAATAATTTTTCGACTACCACAGTACCGTTTGATACCTATGGAACCTTTCCGGGTGTTTATACTCCTAATCAATATGCTGAGGGTGCTATCAACCTTACACAAGTGTTCTCAACAGCAAATAGTAATCCATGCTTTACACTAAGTACGCTGTTTATTAGAACACGGACTTCAGGAAATTCAACGCAATCTGAATTAAAGGATTTTCCGGGAGCTCCCATTCAGTTGAATTTAAATTTTATTCCAATTGCCAATGCTGGTGTTGATAAAGTGTTAACCTGTACAACAACTTCCATTGCCTTAAGCGGAAGTTCAACCACATTGGGAGCGACATTCTCTTGGGTTGCTTCTAATGGGGGTAACATCGTTTCTGGAGCAAATACAGCCACACCAATTGTTAATGCAGCAGGTACGTATACCTTAACCGTTACTAGTCCGGCCGGTGCTTTATGTACCGCTACCGATGTAACCTTGGTAACGTTAAACAATACGCCGCCAAATGGCAATGCAGGAGCTGACAAAGTGTTGAATTGTACCACTACTTCAATTGCCTTGAGCGGTTCATCCTCAACAGCAGGAGCGACTTTCTCATGGGTCGCCAGCAACGGTGGGATCATTGTGTCCGGTGCTACTACAGCCACACCAACAGTTAGTGCGGCCGGTACGTATACGTTAACTGTTACCGATCCAGCTAATGGATGTACTGCTACTGATGTAGCGTTAGTAACTCTTGATGCTGCTATACCAAATGCAAATGCAGGAGCAGACAAAGTGTTGAATTGTACCACTACTTCAATTGCCTTGAGCGGTTCATCCTCAACAGCAGGAGCGACTTTCTCTTGGGTTGCAAGCAATGGAGGAAATATTGTTTCTGGTGGTACCACAGCAACACCAACTGTAAATGCAGCTGGTACGTATACATTAACAGTGACTAATCCAGCAAATGGATGTACTGTAACTGATATAGCATTGGTAACGTTAAATAATACAACACCAATTGTAAATGCAGGAGCAGATAAAGTGTTGACTTGTACTGTTACTTCAATTGCGTTAAGTGGATCGTCTACAACGGCGGGTGCTACCTTCTCATGGGTTGCCAGCAACAGTGGAAACATCGTTTCCGGAGCAACAACAGCTACACCAACAGTAAATGCAGCCGGTACGTATACCTTAACCGTTACGGATCCAATTAATGGATGTACTGCTACCGATGTAGCATTGGTAACGTTAAACAATACTGCGCCAAATGCAAATGCGGGAGCTGATAAAGTATTGACCTGTACTGTTACTTCCATCGCCTTGAGTGGCTTGTCAACAACAGTTGGTACTACCTTTTCTTGGGTTGCCACCCTTGGCGGAAACATCGTGTCCGGAGGTACCACAGCTACACCAACAGTAAATGCAGCCGGTACATATACCTTAACAGTTACTGACCCAATCAATGGATGTACGGCTACCGATGTAGTTTTAGTAACGTTAAACAATACTGCGCCAAATGCAAATGCCGGAGCAGATAAAGTATTGACTTGTACTGTTACTTCAATCACCTTAAGTGGTTCGTCTACAACAGCAGGTGCTACGTTTTCATGGGTTGCCAGTAATGGCGGAAACATCGTTTCAGGTGGTACGACAGCCGCACCAACTGTAAATGCAGCCGGCACTTATACATTAACCGTTACTAATCCAATAAATGGATGTACTGCTACCGATGTCGCGTTGATAACTCTTGATGGTAATATTCCAAATGCAAGTGCAGGGGCCGATAAAATGTTAACTTGTACGGTTACTTCAATTGCTTTGAGTGGAATGTCTACAACAGCAGGAGCTACTTTCTCCTGGGTTGCAAGTAATGGCGGAAATATCGTTTCAGGTGGTACGACAGCCACACCAACTGTAAATGCAGCCGGTACATATACATTAACTGTTACGAATCCAACTAATGGATGTACAGCTACTGATGTAGTTTTGGTAACGTTAAACAATACTGTACCAAATGTCAGTGCAGGAGCCGATAAAGTGCTGACTTGTATCGTTACTTCTATTGCTTTGAGTGGTTCGTCTACAACAGCAGGAGCTACCTTCTCATGGATCGCCAGCAATGGTGGGAACATTGTGTCCGGTGGTACTACAGCCACACCAACAGTTAGTGCGGCGGGTACGTATACGTTAACCGTTACTAATCCAGCTAATGGATGTACTATGACAGATGTAGTCTTAGTAACGTTGAACAATACAGCACCAAATGCAAATGCAGGAGCCGATAAAGTATTGACTTGTACGGTAACTTCAATCGCCTTAAGTGGTTCCTCTACATCAACAGGTGCTACCTTCGTCTGGCTTGCCAGCAATGGCGGAAACATTGTTTCTGGAGCTACCACAGGTACGCCAACTGTAAATGCAGCTGGTACGTATACGCTAACGGTTACTGATTCAATCAATGGATGTACCGCTACCGATGTAGTGATGGTAACTCTAAATAGTAATGCGCCAAATGCAAATGCAGGAGCTGATAGAGTACTGACTTGTACTGTTACTTCAATTTCCTTGAATGCTTCGTCTACAACAGTAGGTGCTATGTTTTCTTGGGTTGCGAGCAATGGCGGAAATATCGTTTCCGGTGCTACAACAGCAACACCAACTGTAAATGCGGCGGGTACGTATACGTTAACCGTGACTAATCCGCTAAATGGATGTACCGCTACCGATGTAGTATTGGTAACAGTTGACGCTACTTCGCCAAATGCAAATGCAGGAGCCGACAAAGTATTGACTTGTACCGCAACTTCAATCGCTTTAAGTGGTTCGTCTACAACAGCAGGTGCTACCTTCTCGTGGATTGCTAGCAATGGTGGCAATATCGTTTCTGGTGCTACAACAGCAACACCAACTGTAAATGCAGCCGGTACCTATACAGTAACGGTTACTAATCCAGTTAATGGATGTACTATGACAGATGTAGTCGTAGTGACGTTGAACAACGCAACACCAAATGCAAATGCAGGATCAGATAAAGTATTGACTTGCACTGTGACTTCAATCGCCTTGAGCGGTTCGTCTACAACAGTAGGAGCTACCTTCTCTTGGGTTGCCAGTAATGGCGGAAACATCGTTTCCGGTGCAACTACTGCCTCTCCAATTGTAAATGCAGCCGGGACCTACACAGTAACGGTAACTACTCCAACGAATGGATGTACTGCTACCGATGTGACTTTGGTAACATTAAACAATACGCCTCCAAATGTAAATGCAGGGGTTGATGTTCAAATATTATGTGGAGAAACTACTGTATTATTATCTGGGTCTTCAACCAACGTAAATGCAATTTACTCTTGGGTTGCCACTAATGGCGGAATCATAGTTTCTGGAGCCAATACTGCCACACCAACCGCAAATGCAGCCGGTACGTACACATTAACAGTTACAAACCCAATAAATGGATGTACTGCGACTGATGTAGTTCTGGTTACCAATCAAATTTGTGTATTTGAAGGTTGTACATTAGGATACTGGAAAAACCATACTGATAGATGGTGTTCTAGCTACACCCCTTCAATGTTGTTTGGAAATGTGTTTGTGAACGCACCTTCTACTCTTGCTAATTTAACTTTATTGCAAGCACTGAATTTAGGTGGAGGAGGTATTTATAATTTAGCTCGTCAAGGAGTAGCCGCTCTATTGAATGCTTGTAGTGATGAGGTAGATTATCCAGCACCATATTCTGAAAGTCCACAGTCTGTAAAAGATGCGGTTAATCAGGCCTTTATGACTGGAGGAACTGCACCTGGAAAATTAGCAACTCAATTGGATATTCTTAATAATTCAGGATGTCCATTAGGAGGAACGAGTGCAACAAAAAAAGGAGATGATTTGGGTGATAAAGCTAGTTTTGATGCCTTCCCAGTTCCTTTTCAAGACCAACTGACTATTAGATATAATTTTGATTATGTATCTGATGTGAAAATCGACATACTTAATTCACAAGGAGTCTCTGTATATTCAAAAATGGATACTAGTAGTTATATGAACAAAGAAGTTACACTCAATCTTACTTCTTTTGTAGATCGATCAGAGGTGTATGTTGTAAAATTAACTACCGATAAAGGGAGTAGTGTGAAAAAAGTTATTTCTTCAAAATAGTAGTTTTTAACACTAAACTGGTTCGAAAACTAACACGGATCAGTATATTAAACTAAACCTCGAAAGTTCAACTTTCGAGGTTTTTTATTAAACACAATTATCTGATTATCAGATAATTAAGTTTAAGTACAAATTATTTTAAAGCATACTATTTTTCTTAATTAATAAGTTTTTTATCGAATATATATGCCTTTTATCTGATTTGCTTTCCGCTTTAAAATGGGGATTTAATTCATTGATTATCTTTGATATAGCAAAGTAAAATTCTTTTTTTTTACTGTTTAATACACTGTTTTACAAAATAGTTTACAGGTAAAAAAGGATTTTTCAATATCCTTTTGGTGAAGGAGTTCTTCAATTTTTATTGAAGGTGTTTTAGAATACGGGAAGTTTTATCGCTTATATCGAAAAACGTTGTATTTTCTCTTTTCTTACATTATTTATTAATTTAAAATTATGGTTTTTAAGTTTGTTTTAAAGCCCCAATTTGGTTAATAAAAGATAGTTTATTCCCCAATATAAAATATTTTTTTGATGACGGCGTACTTCATAATTTTTTGTGGAGGTATTTGTTATACCTGTTTTTTTTCTATCCCAAGTTTACTGATTTCCTATTTTTTAACAACTATGGAGTAAAATTACAATATCATGAAAAATAGTACACTTCAACAGTTTTTCGAAGCTGTATCGAGCAAAAATATAGTTTGCTTTTTATCGAAAAACAGAGTCTCATCATTACGTTTTTTAATGCTTAATGAGCGAGATTATTATCCAAAATCACAAAAAAAGAATACTCTGATCCGATGTTTTATTCCAGACAGTTTTCTGAAGCTATTGGGTGATCGAACTTTTTTTTCTTTCACAAATGTATGTATGTTTTTAATAATTAATTATTTAGGCGCAGCTACTGCATTTTCACAAGTTTTTCCAGATCCAAAGAGATGTACTTCCAAAGATTTGCAATTGGTTGAAGCAAGACTTACTGGTGGCGATCCATGTAATTCATGCACTCCGGGAAATACTGTGACCAGAACTTTGACATTATCGATTAACAATACCACAGGATCAAACAGAACCTCTTTTGCTTTTTGGGGAACTCTAGAACGATATAATGGTACTACTTTAGTTTCTGCTGACTTAATAAGCGGATGTAATAGTACTCCACTTCCTGGAAATGAAGCTGCAGTTCCACCCAATCAGATAACAGCTTTGAATTTTGGGAGTGTTACCTATTTATGTGGACAAAGATTGGTGATTACTAATTTGTACCTTGCATGGACTTCAGCAGCTGATAATGCATCATGTCCCTTGGAACCAAGTAAAATTGCTCCGAAATGCGGTACCTTACCTTTTATAGCAATTAATGCCGGCGTTAATGGGACTGTAACTGCGACCAGTGCAACTTGTACTGCAGGAGGTTCTATTACTGCAGCTCCATTTGGTGGTGTACCGCCCTACAGTGTCAAATTAGGAAATGGTACTCCAGTGTCTGTTGCTGCTGGTGGCTCAACAAATTTTAACAGTCTTACTGCCGCTGATTACACTGTTACCATAACCGATTCCACTCTTCCTACGGCCTGTAGTATTACAATACCCAAAACTGTTGGAGGACCGAATGCAATATCTGCTCCAGCTGCTACAGTAACTCAACCGACCTGTAGTATTGCTGCCGGAACTGTTACCGTAATATCGCCAACAGCTGGAGTTGCTTATACACTTAAGCAGGGAGGGGTTGTACTGTATTCAGCTAATTCTAGTGGTGTATGCAGCCCCGTAGTCTCAGGAACATATCAACTTTTTGCATCTATTGGTACCTGTAGTACGCAAGGTGACAATGTGATTGTGAATCTACAACCTGGAACACCAGATGCGCCACAATTAAAAATAACCCAGCCAACTGCATCACTTTGTGGAGCAACAACAACTGGAAGTATCGAGGTTTGTAATCCTATTATTGGATACACCTATAAAATAAATGGTGGTAATCCCGGTATTACGGCTGTGGTAAATGTGCCAGTTTTATTTAGCGATCTTGCGGCAGGTTCTAATCCAAGTATTACAGCTACGAGCCCGGCAAACTGTACTTCAACGCCGGCAAATTGTAGCAGTGCGACGGTTATTTGTACAGCTCTAGCATCAACTGCTAAAATGACAAAAGCTATTGTTCCCGAAGAAAAAGATACAACTATCGAAATGCAAAAAGCAGGTTTTGATGCCTATCCTGTTCCTTTCAAAGATATGCTTACAATCAAATATAATTTTGATTACGTTTCCGATGTGAAAATTGAGGTATTTGATGCACAGGGTATTCCAATACTGTCTAAAACAGATACTAATGGCTATTTTAATAAAGAAGTTACGCTTGATCTAAAATTGAATAGACAAAGAGACCAAGTGCTTGTTGTAAAAGTGACTACTAATCGTGGAAGTAGTGTTAAAAAAGTAATTTCTTCTAGATAATTTAAAATTATATTAATTAATAAGCATCTGTCTTCGCAGGTGCTTTTTTATGTTTTTATAAACTGATTACTTTATCCAGTTTCAAATATAATATGCAGTTTACCGTCTTTTAGGTGAACTTCAAATTTGATGATTTTCAACGAATATTTTTCTTTAAATGGGTTGTTCCGCCTATCAAAAATTGAGGATGAATAATTTATCGGACCCCGAATTTTCAGAATCAGCGTTAGCTATAATTTCAATTGTGAAATCAGCAACAGTAACAACTTCTTTTCCAGCATCAATATAAAGTTTCCCTTTGGCTTGGGCTAAAAATCTTTCCTATGCGGAATCAAATCTTGCAACGAATTACGTATTCCAAAAAAATATTGTATTGTCGGTAAATCTGCCTTGCGGTGTTTAGCCTATCATCATCACGTTATAATTTAAGTTTTTTATCCATTTTTAAAAGTACCTTATTCTTCAAAATAAACTTTGGCACAATTAATGGATACAGTTTTGTAATATAAATTATTAAAGCTATAACTAATGAAAAAAATTACCTTATTTTTAGTTTTCATCGGGATGATGACACTACAAAGTTGTGAAGTAAACGATACTGTGGATAATGATACCATTAGTGAAGTTTTTGAAATTACAACTTCATTTAATTCCAATAATAACTACAGCAAATTGGTTGCTTTTAATCCACCAATTTATTCGTCGGATGTAGTTTTAGTGTATCACTTGTATGATACGGTAAATGGTGAAGACATTTGGAAACTAATGCCTCAAACCTATTATTTCAGTGATGGGGGAGAGTTAGATTTTAATTTTGATTACACAAAAAACAATGTGAATATTTTTCTGTCAGCTAACTTTGGTCTTGATACATTACCATCAAGCTGGACGCAAGATCAAACTTTTAGAATCGCAATTATACCTGCAAATTTTGCTACTACAGTCAACAAAAACAACATTGACGCAGTAATGTCAGCACTAAAAGTTAATAAGAGTGAGATTCAGAAAATTAATTTGTAAAGAATACTTTTCATAATAAAAAAAAGGAAATCGTGAGATTTCCTTTTTTTTTATGCGTTTTGTTACGGAGTTTTTAGACGAATTCTTTACTGCTTTTTCTAAGTGATACTGCAATTCCTGCGATAAGTGCTAAAGCAATAAAAGCGAGAGAACCCCATTCCGGAATTTCAATAAAATCATGAAGCAGCATTTTTAATCCTACAAAACTCAAAATAGCAATAAGGCTGTATTCTAAATAACTAAATTTTGCCAACATATTTGCGAGGAAGAAATACATAGATCGCAATCCTAAAATGGCAAAAATATTAGAACTAAATACTAAAAAAGGATCACTTGTTATTGCTAAAATCGCCGGAACGCTGTCAATTGCAAAAACGACGTCCATAACCTCAATAACAACCAGCGCAACAAAGAGTGGCGTTGCGGCTGTAATGTGCCTTCTTTTTACAAAAAAATGCTCTTCGTCCATGTGATTGGAGATGGGCATTATTTTTTTAAGGTTTTTATAAACAAAAGATTTTTTAGGTTGAAATTGCTCCTCTTCACTGCTAAACAACATTTTCATAGCAGTATAAAGTAAAAAAGCGCCGAATATATAGGTAGTCCAAGAAAATTTATTGATTAGCATAACGCCAAAAAAGATCATTAAACCACGAAAAACGATAGCGCCTAATATTCCCCAGAATAAAACACGGTGTTGGTATTTTTGTGGAATTTTAAACGCCGAGAAGATTATGGCAATGACAAATATATTGTCTATACTTAAGGATAATTCGATTAAATAACCCGTAATAAATTTTATGGATGCGGTTGCTGGCTTCAATGCATCAGGATTAGCAATATAATTAGTGCTATAGAGCCAGTAAATTACTCCTGAAAACATAAAAGATAATGTAACCCATATTGCGGTCCACTTTCCCGCTTCTTTTGAACTTATGATATGTGGTGTTTTGTTGAAAACACCTAAATCAAGAGCTAAAAAAAGCATTACAGCTGCTAAGAAACATATCCAGACAATCATAAATAAAATATTTAAAGTTGCACAAAGATACTTGTTGGTTTTTTAACTTCCATAAATATTTAATTTAAAGTTTTTATGTAGTAAATGCTATGCTAATTTTTTGAAGAAAATTGGCGTAAAAAAATATATGCCTTTTAAAATTGTTATGTTGGTATAATTAGTTGACTTTTTTGAGAATTTGATAAATTTAAGTCATTTACCCATAAAAATGAGAGGTAAAATTTTATAAAAGTAATAATTAAATTATATTTGCATCAAAATATTAGGGGTTTAATCAATTAAAATAATTTTTTATGTCAACATTACGTTTTCAAGCTTTGAGAGAAGCTTCAAACAGAAAGCCTGTTCAATTTGAAGAAACCGATAGAAAATCAACGATTTTTGGTTCGAACGTGTTTAATGATAAAGCAATGAGGCAATATTTAACTTCGGATGCTTTTAAAGGAGTACAAGGTGCTGTTCAGCATGGAACTAAAATTGACAGGAAATTAGCTGATTATATTGCAATGGGTATGAAAGAATGGGCGCTGTCAAAAGGAGTAACCCATTATACACACTGGTTTCAACCACTTACAGGGACGACTGCTGAAAAGCATGACGCTTTTTTTGAAACTTCATACGATGGTAGCGATCCAGTAGAAAAATTTGGTGGTGCGCAATTAGTACAACAGGAACCAGATGCATCTAGTTTCCCAAATGGAGGAATTAGAAACACGTTTGAAGCAAGAGGATATACAGCTTGGGATCCAACTTCTCCAGCATTTATTTTTGGAACTACGTTGTGTATTCCAACCGTTTTTATTTCGTACACCGGAGAAGCCTTAGATAATAAAATTCCTTTATTAAGAGCATTATCTGCAATGGATGACGCTGCAACTGATGTATGTAAATATTTTGATAAAAATGTAAAAAAAGTTACTGCAACCTTGGGATGGGAGCAAGAATATTTCTTAATTGATAAATCATTGGCAGATTCTCGCCCTGATATTGTCATGACTGGTAGAACTTTGCTAGGACATACCTCTGCAAAAGGACAACAATTAGATGATCATTATTTTGGTTCGATTCCTACCCGTGCCTTAACGTACATGAGAGATTTAGAACAAGAATGTATGTTGTTAGGAATTCCAGTTAAAACACGTCACAATGAAGTAGCTCCAAATCAATTTGAGTTGGCACCTATTTTTGAAGAGACTAACTTAGCGGTTGACCACAACTGTTTATTAATGGATGTAATGCAAAAAGTGGCGGAACGTCATGATTTGAAAGTGTTATTCCATGAAAAACCGTTTAAAGGAGTTAATGGATCAGGAAAACATAATAATTGGTCACTGGCAACTGACACTGGAGTAAACTTGTTGAGTCCAAGTAAAACGCCGATGAGCAATTTACAGTTCTTGACTTTCTTTATTAATACTATAAAAGCGGTAAATGATTATGAAGCATTATTAAGAGGAGCTATTGCTTCTGCAAGTAATGACCACAGATTGGGAGCTAATGAAGCGCCACCGGCAATTATCTCTGTGTTTATCGGGGAACAATTAACTAAAGTTTTAGCTGAATTAGAAGGCGTAACGGCAGGGAAATTATCTCCAGAAGAAAAAACAGATTTAAAATTAAATGTAGTAGGTAAAATTCCAGATGTACTTTTGGATAATACAGACAGAAACAGAACTTCACCATTTGCTTTTACAGGAAATAAATTTGAGTTTAGAGCCGTAGGTTCTACAGCAAACTGTTCTAATGCAATGACAACTTTGAATGCCATTGTGGCCAAACAATTAAAAGATTTCAAAAAAGAAGTTGACAGCTTGATTGAATCTAAAGACATGAAGAAGGATGATGCTATCTTCAATGTATTGAGAGAATATATCAAAGTTTCTAAAAATATCCTTTTCGAAGGAGACGGTTACAGCGATGCTTGGGAAATCGAAGCAGGAAAAAGAGGTTTGAGCAACTTTAAAACAACTCCTGAAGCATTAAAAGCAAGAGCTTCTCAACAAGCGTTAGATTTATTTTCTGAAATGGGTATCATGAACCACATTGAAGTAGAAGCGCGTTACGAAATTGAATTGGAAGAGTACACTAAGAAAATTCAAATTGAAGGTAGAGTTTTAGGTGATATTTCTAAAAATCACGTTATCCCTACTGCTATTCGATATCAAAATACTTTAATAGAAAATGTTAAAGGATTGAAAGATATTTTTGGCGCTGAATTTGAATCAATCGCGAAAGAACAAATCATCTTAATAAGAGAAATTTCGGGTCATATCGAAGGAATTAACTCTAAAGTTGAAGCCATGACAAACGAAAGAAAGCAAGCAAACAATTTGACTGATGCGCAAGCAATGGCAGAGGCATATTGTAATAATGTTAAACCATATTTCGAAATAATCAGAAACCATTGTGATAAATTAGAGTTACTGGTAGATAACGAACTTTGGACTTTGACTAAATACAGAGAATTGTTGTTTACAAAATAAACGGAAAATCTCTAAAAGATTAGACCCGATAGGTTTCAAAACCTATCGGGTTTTTTTATACTATTTTTTTTATTTGTGCGTTATTTTAGAATAATGCTCAATCGTTTTACATGAAAATAAAACTTTTTTTGATTTTGTTTTTTCACATACTTACTTTGTCTGCCCAAGATAAACTAACATTGTTTTTTGATTTTAATCAAGATTTAATTAACGAGAAATCACAACTCGATTTTTGCACGTGGTTAGCGCAATCAAAAGATAAAGAGATTCTAAAGATTCAAGGATATTGTGATAGCATCGATTCCAATTCTTACAACAAGGAACTATCTTTTCGAAGAGCTAACAATGTTCTCGCACTTTTAGAATTTAATAAAGTTCAGCTCAGTGAAAAACTTGAATTATATGGTTTGGGAGAAGACTTTCAACAATTAAAAAATCAAGGCGATAACCGAAAAGTTGTAGTTTATTATCAAGATAAGACATCCGTCAGGAAGAAAACGGAAAATGAGAATGTAGTTTCTGAAAACAATCAAGATAAAGAAGTTGCAGTGAAGGACACAAAAAGGAATAGTTGGCTGATTGAAAAAGTAAAAAATGCTAAAGTAGGGGATTTAATAAAACTTGAAAATTTAAATTTTTATTTCAATTCAGAAAAAATAATTAAAGAATCGGAACCAATTCTTTCCGATCTTCTTCAGGTTTTAAAAATGAATCCTCAATTAAAAATTTATGTACACGGGCATATTTGTTGCAACAATGATCCAAATGACGTAAGACTTTCCTACAGAAGATCAAAGTTTGTTTTTGATTATTTAATTCGAAACGGAATCGCGACTTCACGATTGGGTCATCGAGGATTTGGCAGCACAAAACCGATATACGCGTTGCCTGAAAAGAATGAAGCAGAACGAATTGCCAACAGAAGAGTCGAGATTCTAGTGGTAAAAAAATAGTGAAAAAAAAAGTAATAACATTTTGAAAATTATCAAAGTCAGTGGTGCAGAATACAACTACTTAAAATAATGAACGGAAAACATTGACTACATATATGAAATATGTCTGGTGTAATAGCTACCCTTTTTTTGATTTAATACATCGAATTCTAGTGCGTTAAACAGTTTCTTCTGCAGTTGTCGGATCAATGACTGCAGATATCCGATTTATGGAATTTGCAGGAAACCCTCCTTGTCTCGCGTGTTCACGAATCATTTCTTCGTTTGGAGCAATATAAGTACAATAAATTTTGTCAGCGGTCACCTGGCTGTTAATCCATTGGATTTGTGGTCCCATTTTACCCAATACTCCACAAGAAGTTTGCGAAATAGCTTTCAGTTGTTCGGCGCTTAGTTTACCAGCACCCGGAATCTCTCTTTCAATTACATATTTAGGCATGATATTCTTATTTTAATTTCCTACTCGTATGGCTTTTCGGCAAGGCCCCGTTTTTTATAGTGGTCACTGGTTTCCACTTTTCTAAGGTTAATTTACGGTTTAAAAATTTGTTAAACTTTAAAAAGTAAATTATGCATCAACGTCAATTAAAATCAATATAAACTTAGGATAATATCTACTGAAGAAATGATGTTTTATGAATTGGTTTCGTTTTTAATAGTCTAATAAATAAATAGTTACAGCAAATTTAATAAAATAAACTTACACTTTAGTGATGGATTATAGATTTAACTAAACACTTGAAAACCCCATATAGGTCAAACGCATTAAAAATTGAGCCACACTTCGACTTTGCTCAGTGCTGGCTCGAAACATAGAATTTAATTTATTTTTTGATTTAAATCTGTTTCGAACAGTCTAAATTTAGGTGACATAGAAAAAAAAGCCAATGCTTTTTTTTCTATTGTGAACTCTTATCACAGTCAAAATTTATTTTTACAGGATTAAACACTATGTTGCTACGTGGTTTAAACTTCAGTTTATTTTAATTCGTTTGACCTGAACCCCATAGGCAAAACCCAAAAAAATAATTATCTTTGCCGCACAACTACTTGCGACAACGCAGGCTTCACAATTAAACTACATGAGTTCAGATACTTCAAAAAGATATGCGCTTCGCGGTGTTTCGGCATCTAAAGAAGATGTTCATAATGCCATAAAAAACATTGATAAAGGATTATTTCCACAAGCTTTCTGCAAAATTGTCCCTGATTATTTAACTCAAGACGAAGAGTATTGTCTTATCATGCATGCTGATGGAGCAGGAACTAAATCCTCGTTGGCGTACATGTATTGGAAAGAAACGGGCGATATTTCCGTGTGGAAAGGCATTGCTCAAGATGCTTTAATCATGAATATTGATGATTTATTATGCGTGGGAGCAACCGATAATATTTTGCTGTCGTCCACTATTGGAAGAAATAAAAATTTGATTACCGCCGAAGTAATTTCGGCAATTATTAACGGAACCGAAGAACTAATCAAAGAACTGGATTCTTTTGGTGTGACCATTCATTCTACAGGTGGAGAAACGGCAGATGTGGGTGATATTGTTCGAACAATAATTGTAGATTCAACCGTTACAGCTCGTATGAAACGCGCTAAGGTGATTAATAACGCTAATATACAAGCTGGAGACGTTATTGTAGGGTTGGCCTCTTTCGGTCAGGCTACTTACGAGAAAAGCTATAATGGCGGAATGGGAAGCAACGGATTAACATCGGCGCGTCATGATGTTTTCGGGAAGTATTTGGCATCCAAATATCCGGAAAGTTACGATGCTGCTGTCCCTGAGGAATTAATCTATTCCGGACAAGTAAAATTGACCGATGCCGTTGAAAATTCACCAATCGACGCCGGACAATTAGTGCTTTCGCCAACGAGAACCTATGCGCCAATTATCAAGAAAATCTTAGACCAATATTCGTCCAATGAAATTCACGGAATGGTGCATTGCAGTGGAGGAGCGCAAACTAAAATTTTACATTTTGTAGAAAATCTACACATTATAAAAGACAATTTATTTCCGGTTCCGCCATTGTTTCAGTTAATTCAAGAACAATCTAAAACGGATTGGAAAGAAATGTATCAAGTTTTCAATTGCGGTCACCGTATGGAAATTTATGTTCCGGAAACAGTTGCACAAGACATTATTGCGATTTCAAAATCATTTAATGTTGATGCACAAATTGTAGGTAGGGTAGAAGCTGCTACTACTAAAAAACTCACAATTACCAGCGAATACGGAACTTTCGAATATTAAAAAGCTTCAATTAAAGTTAATTTTTCAATCTTTCAATTCTCTAATCTTAATTTTTTATCTATGTACGAATTGGTTTTTTGGAAATATCTCGAGGGAATTTATCTCAACCATCACGAAGTTTATGAAGCTATTTCAGAAGAACAAGCTGAAATTGAAGGTCTTGAAGAACTTCCGGTACAAGTCATCTTGAACAGAATTGCTTCTGTATTCTCAAAATGGGAAAAAGTAGACGATAAAAGTTGGAAAAACAACGATGGCATAGGCGCTTTTCACATCAGAACGACTCCCCAAAGTATAAAATTGGATTGTTATGGCACTGAAGGAAAGACAATGGATTCTTTAGTGAATATAATGGTTGAATTCAACTGTCCGCTGTATGATCCGCAAGTTCCGGAGCGTTACGACGAAATGAGTGAGTGATTTTTTTAGGAGCAATTCCAGCGCTCCGTTACAATCCTCCCTTAAAAAAATATTTTTCTAAATCCTGAAAGGAGCTTCCGTTGGTCGCTCTTTCAGGACAAGAAAAATTATTTTTTTTGCAGTCGGGATTTTCACTTCGATCCGGGCTATGACAACCAGTGCTGTATAATCTTACTGTACAATGAATGTTTATTTTATCGCCGGTTTATTTAAAAGAATAGGCTCGCCAAAACCAACTTGCTCCAGCTTTTTCAATTGCGTTTCAGCATCACCCACCACTAAATAAATCATTTTATCAGCATTCAAATACTGTTTTGAAAGTTTTTTTATGGCGTCAGTAGTACTGTTTTTTACAATGCTTTCTTGTTTTTTTGCGTAGTCATCAGAATAGTTGTAATTGCTAATATCATACAGCATTTCCAGTTTAGCCGAAAGTGTTTCAAAAGCTCTGGCATTACTTTTTATTAAGTATCCTTTCGTAATTTCAAGATCATCCTCGCTGAAGTTTTTTCCATACTGCGCTACAATTTCTTTTATTAAATTAACGGATTCTAGCGTTACATTAGAACGCACCCCACTGGCAATAGTAAACGGGCCTTTGTTAACAGAACCATTAAACGAAGAGTTGATGCCATACGTATATCCTTTTCCTTCACGTAATTCTTGCGTTAATTGGGAGGCAAAACTACCACCACCTAAACGGTAATTCATAATTTTAACAGGATAAAAATCAGCATCAGTGGCAGCAAGTGCGGGATAACCAATTCGGATTACAGATTGTTTTGCACCAGGAACATCATAAAAATAAATTTTTGACGCCGTTACCGTATTTGTAGCGGTTATTTTAGGAATTGTAACTTTTTTAGCCTCCCAGTTTTTATTTAAAGTCGCTAGTGAATTAGTCACATCGGTTTTCGAAATAGCACCAACAATTTGAAAATCAGCAACAGATGGAGCCGTGTTTTTAGTGTAATAATTTTTTAAATCATCAATAGTAATGCTGTTTATAGTGTTTTCGGTACCAATGCGGTTGTTGGATAAAATAGATTCCGTTCCATAAATTAATTTTTTGAACTCATTTCTGGCGATACTATTTGGATCGGCATTCTGTTGTGTAATTTGACTTAAGGTACTTTGTTTGATCAAATCAAATTCCTTGGTATCCCAACGAGGTTGCAATAGTATTTCTTCAACTAATGCCATAGTTGCTTTATAATTCTTAGCCAGTGTATTTCCTGTAATATAAATGGATTCGTCAGTTGCATAGGCTCTTATGGTTGCGCCAAGACTTTCGATAGCATTTTCCAACTGCTCTGGAGTTTTGTTTTTTGTGCCTTTCGTCATCAGTTCTGCCAGCATGTTCGAAACTCCAATTTTATTTTTTTCTTCAAGTAACATTCCGCCTTTAATTTGCAATTGAAATTGAACAAGAGGTACTTCGTGGTTTTCAATGCCAAAAACGTTTAAACCGGATGACAACTTACTTTTCCACACCGATGGTAATTTTACATCAGGGCTTTCTCCATAAGCAGGTTCCACACTTCGATCAAATTTAGAAGGTGTTTTTTTATAGGTTGCAGCTATGCTGGCATCGAATGAGTCCTCTTTACCATCAATAATTTTTTCCTCCACAACGGTTGCTAAAATGGAGCCTTCCAGCATTAAATTAGCTTCTCCTTTTGGAACAAAACTAGTGGCCACAAAATGCTTTCCTTTGATGTATTTGTGATACACACGCATTACATCTTCGGTAGTAACCGCCAGAATATTTTTTACATCTTGATTGATATAATCCGGAGTTCCTGCAAAAATCTCATATTGTGCCAGTTGAAATCCTTTCCCTAATACACTAGATAGATTTGTGTAAAAAGCAGTTTCTTGTCCCGCTTTAATCCGATTTAAATCCTGTTGCGAAATCCCTTCAGCTTCAAATTTTTTAAAAGCCTCGTTCACGCCATTCAGTACATCATTTAAATTTGTTTTTTCAAACGCCGTAACGCTCAACATATACTGACCTGCTATTTCTGAATTGTATTGGAAAAGGTCAGTGGCATCCGTTAATTTTTTGTCCTCCACAAGGGTTTTGTACAAAGGTGCTTTTTTACCTTTTGAGAGATAACTAGCCAAAACTTCCAAAGCATAACTATCAGGATGGTATTCGTAAACCGAAGGCCACGTCAGTGTGAGTTGCGGTAACTTGGCAAAATTATCTTCATAATATAGTTTTTTAGTGGCTGCTAATGTCACCGACTGTTTTTCCATTTTAGGAATTTCTTCGCCACGTTTAATTTCTCCAAAGTATTTTTCGACCCAATCTTTAGTTTGTTTAACATCAAAATCTCCGGCAATAGTTAGCGTAACATTGTTTGGCACATACCACCGATTGTAAAAACTTTTTACATCTTCAAGCGTAGCATTTTGTAAATCTTCCAAGGAACCAATGACATCCCAGCTGTACGGATGTGTTACCGGGTATAAATTTTTAGAGATTACAGAAAAATTGTGTCCATAAGGTCGGTTGTCATAACTCTGTCTTTTTTCATTTTTAACCACCTGCTTTTCTTTGGCCAAGACGGGTTCAGTTACGGTGTTGATGAAATAACCTAATTTATCGGCTTCGGCCCAAATCATTTTTTCTAATGCATCTTTAGGAACCGTCTGAAAATAATTAGTACGATCTCTGCTGGTAGAACCATTGGCACCAGCCCCACCAATGCGAGCACTCATTTTATCAAGACCTCCTTTACCCAAGTTTTCAGATTCCAAGAAAAGTAAATGTTCAAATAAATGGGCAAATCCGGTACGACCCGCTTTTTCTCTAGCAGATCCCACATGGCTTGTCAAAGCAACAGCAACTACGGGATCAGATCGATCAATATGCAAGATTACATGCAGTCCGTTTTCTAGGGTGAACTGTTCAAATGCTACTTTAAACTCTTTTGATTTATCTGTTTTACTTTGACTCTGAGAATAGGAACTGAATGCCGTAAAAAGAATGAAAGGAAGGATTAAAAACTGGATTGATTTCATTGTTTTATTTTTAAAAATTGGAGTTTGGAGTTATTTATTTAGTTCAGCTAATTTTTTGCTACCGGTAACGAAAATAAGAAAATAAAAATAATTAACCTCTAAATTGTAAGAAGTTAAATTTTAATATTTGTATTAAATTTACGACTTCATTTGATGTCGTTCGGCGCCGTACATTTCGATTTCATTATTTGAATAAAAAAAACAGAATGGTATAAGTTATTCTCATAAATAAAACATCCGTAAGGATTAAGATTTTTACGCACTAATGAACATAAATATGAACATAGCTTTATCCCAAAATACCATTTTAGAAGACGAAATGGTTTTATTGCGCCCATTACAGGAATCTGATGTTGAAAATCTATTGGAAATTTCCATAAATGAACCTGACACTTGGAAGTATTCCCTTGTTCAGGCAAATGGAAAAGAAAATTTAGAAAAATACATTCAGATTGCCATAAAAGGGAGAGAAAAAGGAATGGAATTTCCCTTTATAATTTTCGATAAAAAATCAGGGAAATATGCGGGGAGCACCCGTTTTTACGATATAAATTTAGAATTCAAAACACTTCAACTGGGCTACACCTGGTACGGTGGTGCGTTTCGGGGAACAGGGTTAAACAAGCATTGTAAATTTTTACTATTGCAATTGGCATTCGAAACTTTAGGGATCGAGCGCGTAGAGTTTCGCGCTGACAATACTAACGAACGAAGCATTGCTGCCATGAAAAGTATCGGTTGTAAAGTAGAAGGTGTATTGCGCAGCCATATGCCGACGCTGGAAAGTGACGTTCGACGGGATAGTATTATATTAAGTATTTTAAGGAATGAATGGTTTATGGACGTTAAAGAGAATTTAAAAAGAAGATTATAGTACCTAAGCACTGCTGCCTTGACGCACCTTCAGTCTTAAATCATGGTATCCGTATTGCCTTTTCGAAATCCTATTAATTGTCTGTATTTAGATTCGGATTCTTTTAAATCTGCCTCCATCTGTTTGTATTTGCTAATGTCTTTTATCGTTACAACAGCTGCGACCACATTGTTATTTTGATCTACTAATGGCCTACCGCTAATAAGTACCCTTTTCTTTTCTTGTGCTTTTGGGTTCCATAGAATTATTTCAACGTCAGTAGTTATTTCTCCACGTAGCGCACGATCCATGGGCAAGTTTTGCGACGGGAAAATGGTTTTTTCATCAGGGAAATAAAGCTGGAAATAATTGCTTAGATCGGGTGATATTTTATCGTCTTCTTGGATTCCAAAAATCTCATTGGCCATGTTATTGGCCATAATTATTTTTTTATTGGCATTTGCCACAATAATTCCTTCACTGATATTTTCGACTATCAATTGTAATTTTTCTTCGTTTTCATATAGATTGTCGATGGCTTTTTGCTGTTCATTTTCGAGCTCCACAAGTTCCGTAACATTGCGGCCAACAGAATAAAAAACTTTGTTTTGAAGATCCATGTTACTGTTCCAATCGATCCATTTGTAAGAGCCGTCTTTGCAAAGAAATCGTGTTCTGAAATTAATAACCGAATCTCCTTTTAAATGTTTTTGCAATACTTCTTCAGCTGTTTTCCTATCATCAGCGTGAATTAAATCCATGAATTTAATTCGATCCATGTCATCTTGATTATACCCAAGGGTTTTCGTAAAAGCTTTATTAATTTTGATAAAATGATTGTTTTTGGCAACGGTTAAAATATCGAATGCCATGTCAAAAAACATATTTGCAATCTTTAAGGATTCTTCATTTTTAATGAGCTCCGAAACATCTCTCGCAACGGCATAAATTATTCCCGTTTGAATATCGATTGTGCTTGTCCAATCAAAACATTTATAAGAGCCGTCTTTTAATCGTTGTCGTGCTTTATGACTTAAAACGGAGTCGCTATCGTGTAGCTTTTTAATTCCGCCCATAAAAACAGCAGCATCGTCAGGATGAATGAAATCTAAAACTGGTTTGTTGATTATTTCTATTTGGTCGTATCCAAGTATTTTTGTGAAAGCAGGATTTACTTTTACAAATTTTTCGTTTTTTATTACAACAAACATATCAAAGGACATGTAGAAAAAGGTATTAGCGACATTTAGTGCAGTTTCAGTCTCTTTCTGAGCGGTGCTATCACTGGCAACAGCATACAATAATCCAGTCGAGACATCAGGAAATACCGACCAAATGAGCCATTTTATCGAGCCATCTTTACAAATATATCTATTTTCGAATTTTATAGTTGGAATTCCGGATTGAAGTTTAGAAACTTCTTTTCGAGTGATTTCAATATCATCTGGATATGTAAATTCCAGAAAGCTTTCATTCAGTAATTCTTCCTCAGAATATCCTAAAATTTTACTGACTGCCGGATTCACTTTTATAAATTTATCCTTAGAGGAAATAATCATCATATCAACTGACATGGTAAAGAATTTATCGGCTGCTTTGAACGATTCTTCCAGTTTTTTTCGTTCGGAGATATCTGTGAAAATGCCTCCAATAGCATAAATTCTTTTTGTGGCGTCATAAATAGGAAACTTCACGGCAATATAGGTGTGCATGCCGTCGTACTGTTGAATTGTTTCTTCGGTTTTTAATTCTTTTAATGCTTTTACAACCTCAATATCGGAGTTTCGGTAGACATCCGCTATTATTGGAGGTAAAAAATCATGGTCGGTTTTTCCTATTATTTCTTCATTTGAGATTTTATACAATGATTCAAACTGTTTGTTAATTAACACATATTCACCATTTATTTTTTTAATAAATATTGGGCTTAATGTGTTGTCAATAATTGATTGCAGCAACTGTTTATTATCTAAAAGTAAGTCTCGGGAAACATTTTTAGCCCTAAGTTGGGACCGAATAATAAAGTAAACTACAGTTAGTAAAATGACGGAAAGGACGAGTAATAAAATTTCTATCCAATCCAAAGAAGTATCTAACGCTAAGTTTCTCCTTTTGTCAATTCTTAAAATAAAAATCCACGCAATAGCAAAAACAACGAATAGATTGATGATAAAGCCAATGAGTATTTTTTTTTCAAAAGAAATTTTCATAGTAGTAGGGTATAAAAATTAAGCAGTAGTCGCTCATTATCGAGAATTAGCAATTCAATGTTATGTATATGAAAGTTAGTTAATTATATTTAATTAACAAGTAATATTTTCATATTTGTTACTAAGTATGGAGTACGTGTATTTTGGGATTCGAGGAAATAAGTACTGCTGAACACCGTAATACCTAAAAACTTTTTTTTAATTTCAGCATAATTCTAGCCTATAATTCTTGACAATCATTTAATTAGTAAAACCAGTATTGTCGGTTTGCTTTACGTACCAGATTTTAGAAGTGTAATTTCCTATTTTCGATTCACCATTAATTACCTTATTTGCATTCAAAGTAATCCTTTAAAATAAATGATGTGCTACTTTTACTTTGGCCAAGTGCAATAAAACAATTCTGTCTACATTGCTCATTCGAATCATGTTTTTCCGGTTTGACGGAAAAGGTTCATCATTTAACTATTTCACTTAATCGCATTTTTATCTAAAATTCCCGGGATAAGAAACAGTTCATGCGTTTGCCCTTCGCGGTCATTCTTTCCATTAATTTTGCATCTTAAAAAATATATAGGGAGAGACGAGAATGCAAATCGGAACCAGAATCCAAAGATTTCCTTTCATAATATTATAATCATCTAATAAAGTACTCCATGAATTCCCTCTGTAAAGACCAAAACCAAATTCAAATCCAAGGGTTAATACAACCCAAAATAGACCTATAATCAATGATTGGATCGGAGATTGAGGAGGATATTTTTTAATGACAAAAAATATATAAATACCTAATAGAATAATTAAAGACACTGTCGAAATCTGGCGGGCAGATAATTCACCAGTATACTTTTTATACCATTCTCTTATTGTACCATTAATGATTGCAATAAAAATCATAGGAAACCAAAGTAAAAAATATTTAAACATATTGTGATCTGCTTTAAGTTATCGAAATTCACAATCTTAGTGTATTATCGTACATGTTGCTTTGCTACAAGTGGGGTGAAACCTAGGCCATGTTAGCAGGGGTTAACTATTGATATGAATGTTAATTCGATCAATTACATTAGCTAGCGGAGTTGCAATTGCATTTATAAATTGGAAATTCCCATTGCTATTATTATTAATCGTCAATTGTATTGGACATGCTTCACTTTGAACAGCATTGACTTTAAAAGTACTCGATTGCTCCTCCCATTTTATGTACGGCGCACCGGATGATCCAAATCGAAAATAACCTTTAATTAAATATCTCAAACCCTGAAAAATATAGTTTCCACTAATCCGTTCTGGCTGTACGCTGAATTGATCAATTAATCCTTCAATATTGGCTTCGTTAAGCATTCTTCCGGGGTTAGCATCTGAGGGCGCACTTTGCAAACAAAAAAAGTCTTTATCAGACGAGTCATAAACTTCAGTATCCATTTCAAAAGCAGGCAAGTTGTCAACTATGTCTTGTGGCGTATTTATAATTCTATATAGCGCAATATCGTCCGAAAGATATGCTTCGACCAACTCTGTTTCAATTAAATACGTTTGGCGTTGCGATAACGGATCGGTTAGAATTAAAGTGGGATCAAATTGTGCGTGCACAACCTGA
This sequence comes from Flavobacterium cryophilum, assembly GCF_048286555.1. Lineage (NCBI taxonomy): Bacteria > Pseudomonadati > Bacteroidota > Flavobacteriia > Flavobacteriales > Flavobacteriaceae > Flavobacterium > Flavobacterium cryophilum. Next base: position 191,658 of record NZ_JBLVPZ010000007.1, read on the forward strand.
TTATTAAAATACTGCATAGCACGCTGTTGAACAACCAGATAAGGCTTACATACATTATTTAAATATAGTGTTGCTACTCTAGTGTCATAATTTATTTTTTGAAGAATAGTTACTAATTGGGGAAGTTCAACATCTGAAATATTCAAATATCTTTTGTTTGTTGCTCCGTCGAAAAGATACCATTGATTAAACTGTTGCACTTCTAAAGCATTCAAATGTGCTAAAATGGTAGACTGGAATTGAATTTCTTCCATTGAGCGGAAAAAAGTCATTTCTGCTTGTAAAGGATGAGCAACACTTAATAAGTAACCTTTACCAATGTGAAAAGCACAAATATTGTTTTCATATTGTCTTCTTAACGGTTCATTATCATTATATACTGACATAATCCTAAAAAGAGGGGATGTTAAATCATTTATTAATGCAAGTTTTTGTGTTTTCATACGATTTTGGGAGAATTACCGCTAACTTGTTACACCCGCTCTAAAACAGCTGTTTACAGCTAATTTTGGTTGATTGTAGGCTACCTTGTTTCGTTTTTTACGTTTTCAAATATATTAAAATTTTTCTAAAGGATTTTAAATTGTTCCTATAAAAAAGCGCTCCTTTTCAGGAACGCTTTAATAAAGTTTATAGAATAAATTATTTTTTATCCATCCATTTTCTGGCATTGACAAACGCTTCATGCCAAGGCGAAACTTCATCGTCTCTATCTTTTGGATAATGTGCCCAGTTCCATTGGAACGTAGACCGCTCAATGTGTGGCATCATAACTAAGTGACGTCCTGTTTTGTCGCAAAGCATTGCAACATCAAAATGTGAACCGTTTGGATTAGCAGGATAGCCTTCGTAGGCATATTTAGAAACAATATTATAATTCTCTTCACCCATTGGCAAATTGAATTTACCCTCACCATGCGAAACCCAAACTCCAAGTGTACTTCCTGCTAATGAAGAAAGCATCACTGAATTATTTTCCTGTACCGTTACCGATGTAAAAATACTTTCGTGTTTGTTACTTTCGTTGTGCAACATTTTCCCGTGTATTTCATGCTCCGGATTAATCACTTCCAATTCCATAAATAATTGGCAACCATTACAGATTCCAACAGACAAAGTATCGTCTCTCTTGAAGAAATTGTCTAAAGCTGTTTTAGCTTTTTCATTGTATAAAAAGGCTCCGGCCCAACCTTTGGCAGAACCCAAAACATCTGAATTGGAGAATCCACCAACAGCGCCAATAAACTGAATGTCTTCCAAAGTTTCACGACCTGAAATTAAATCGGTCATGTGAACATCTTTGACATCAAAACCGGCTAAGTACATGGCATTTGCCATTTCACGCTCGGAGTTACTTCCTTTTTCTCGGATAATAGCAGCTTTAGGTTTTGGTTTAGAATTGTCGATAACTGGTTTTTTTCCTGTAAAATGTGCTGGGAAAGTATAGTGCAGCGCTTGATTTTTATAATTATCAAAACGCGCTTGAGCCGCTCCGTTTTTCGATTGTTTTTGGTCTAATAAGAAAGAAGTTTTGTACCAAACATCTCTGTATTTTGCAATGTCTAATTTACAAGGACCAAAATTTAAAGTCGCTTCATTTGTAGCGGTTCCTAATTTATAGAAAGAAACATTATTGGCGTTTAATTTAGATTCCACATCAGCATCCGATTTAGCTTGAAAAACAATTCCTATATTTTCAGCAAAAAGATATTTGATGATGTCTTTTTCTTGGAAAACAGAGAAATCTATTTTAGCTCCCAAATTCACATCTGCAAAACACATTTCCAGTAGAGTAGTAATCAATCCACCACTTCCAATGTCGTGTCCTGCAAGGATATTATTTTCTAAAATTAATTCTTGTATTGTATTGAACGCTCTTTTAAAAAATGCAGCGTCTTTAATCGTTGGTACTTCCTTTCCAATAGTATTCAACGTTTGTGCAAACGAAGAGCCACCTAATTTGAAATCATCTTGTGACAAATTAATGTAATAAATAGAACCGCCGTCTCTTTGTAAAACAGGTTCTACTACTTTTCTAATATCAGTACAATTTCCACCTGCTGAAATAATGACGGTTCCCGGCGCGATTACTTCTTCATTTGGATATTTCTGTTTCATGGAAAGTGAATCTTTCCCGGTTGGAATATTGATTCCTAATTCGATTGCAAAATCCGAACAACCTTGGACTGCTGCATATAAACGTGCATCTTCCCCTTCGTTTTTACACGCCCACATCCAGTTAGCGGAAAGAGAAATTCCGTCTAAACCATCTTTTATTGGAGCCCAAACAATGTTAGACAATGCTTCTGCAATGGCTGTTCTGCTTCCCGCTTTAGGATCAATCAATGCTGCAACAGGAGAGTGACCTATTGAAGTGGCAACTCCTTCTATTCCTTGGTAATCCAAAGCCATTACACCGCAATTGTTCAATGGCAATTGCAAGGGACCGGCACATTGTTGTTTGGCCACTTTACCACCCACACAACGGTCTACTTTGTTTGTTAACCAGTCTTTACAAGCAACCGCTTCCAATTGAAGCACTTGCTCTAAGTAGGTTGAGATATTTTTTACAGTATAGTCTAAATCGGCATACTTTCTTTCGATTGTTTTGTCCGTCATCACCACTTTTGGAGAACTTCCAAAAAAGTCTTCCAAAGCAAAATCCATTGGCTTAGCACCAGTTGATTTTGATTCGAAAGTAAAACGGTGATCTCCGGTTACATCACCCACTTGATACATTGGGGAACGTTCCCGGTCAGCAATTTTTTGCAGTAAATCGATGTTTTCTTTACCAATAACTAATCCCATTCTTTCTTGAGATTCGTTACCAATGATTTCTTTTGCCGAAAGGGTAGGATCTCCCACAGGCAATTTGTCTAAATCAATTAATCCACCGGTATCTTCCACTAATTCCGAAAGACAATTTAAATGTCCTCCAGCTCCATGATCGTGAATGGAGACAATTGGATTAATATCGCTTTCTACCAGACCACGAATGGCATTTGCAGCACGTTTTTGCATTTCTGGGTTCGAACGTTGGATGGCGTTCAACTCAATCCCTGAACTGAAAGCTCCGGTATCTGCTGAAGAAACGGCAGCTCCACCCATTCCGATTCTATAATTTTCACCACCAAGGATAACAATTTTATCGCCTGTTTGCGGTTTTTTCTTAATTGCTTGGTCTAATTTTCCGTAACCAATGCCACCCGCTTGCATAATCACTTTGTCGAAACCTAATTTACGAGCGTCTTCTTCGTGTTCGAAAGTCAGGACAGAACCTGTAATTAACGGTTGTCCAAATTTATTTCCAAAATCAGAAGCTCCGTTTGATGCTTTGATCAAAATATCCATTGGGGTTTGATACAACCATTTTCTTTCGGTCATACCGTTTTCCCACGGTCTGCCCTGAGCGGAGTCGAAAGGGTCTTCTAAACGGGAGTATGAAGTCATGTAAACTGCCGTTCCGGCCATTGGCAAAGAACCTTGTCCTCCTGCTAAACGATCCCGAATTTCTCCACCAGAACCTGTTGCAGCTCCGTTGAAAGGCTCTACTGTTGTTGGGAAATTATGTGTTTCTGCTTTTAATGAAATAACCGAATCAAATTCTTTTATTTCGTAAAAATCAGGTTTGTCAGCGCTTTTTGGAGCGAATTGTTGTACTCGTGGGCCTTTTACAAAAGCAACGTTATCTTTATAAGCCGAAACAATATCGTTCGGATTTTCCTGTGATGTTTTCTTGATCAATTTAAATAAAGACGACTCTTTTTCTTCACCATCAATGATGAATTTTCCGTTGAAAATCTTATGGCGACAGTGTTCTGAATTGGCTTGTGAGAAACCAAAAATCTCTGAATCCGTTAGTTTTCGTCCTAATTTAATCGCTAAATTGTCTAAATATGCTACTTCTTCTGGACTCAAAGACAATCCTTCTTTTTGGTTGTAGGCAGCAATATCATCAATGTCTAAAATAGCTTCTGGCAGAACATTAATAGTAAAAATGTCTTGATTCAACTCGGCATATTTTTGCGAAAGCATCGGATCAAAATCAGAAAAATCAGCGGTTGCTTTGTGAAATTCTTCGATTCTGATAATTCCGGATATTCCCATATTTTGGGTAATTTCCACAGCATTGGTGCTCCACGGCGTTATCATTGTGGCGCGAGGACCAACAAAAAAATCCGTCAGTACGGATTTTTCTATTTTATTTGAATCGGCAAAAAGCCAGTTGAGTTTTGAAATGTCTTGAGCCGAAATTTCGTTTTGCGCGTGTACGGCAAAAACAGTTTTGCTTTGGTTTTCAAAGAAATGGATCATTGTTAAGTAGTTTGTTGTATTGCGGTGCAAATTTAGTCAATTAAGATTAAATTTTGAATAAAAAAAAAGCGGCAATTTGCCGCTTTTTTAATTAGTTGATTATTAATTTCTTGATGACTGAATTTGAATCGATAGTAACCCGAACCAAGTACGTTCCTTTTGTGATATTTGGTAACGTAATTTCTGATTTGGTACTGTCTTTCTCTTCGAAAATCTTCTGACCAATTATAGAATAAATTTCTATGGAATACACGTTATTCGAATTGTTGATAGAGAAATTTCCATAGGATGGATTTGGATAGAGGGCGATATCATTTATATCTAAGGCAATACTGGTTTTTGACGCGTTTTCGGCCATGCGACTTCCTAAATTGTTACACGTATCAGAAGTGTAAGAATCCCATTGGGTTGTTTTGTTGAAAGTAGTCGTTGGTGCCGTAACGGTAGATTTTCTTCTGATAGTTTGATCCGCTGCAAAGTTTGCTGTTCCGCCGTTAAAAGTTCCAATGATGTCAATTAAGACTCCGTTTTTGAATAAACCTACCGCATCATTTCCATTAAAAGTCATTTCAGTTGCCGCTGTCGAAAGATTTGCTGATGAGGTAGGATAACAACTGGACGCCATTAAACTATTTACAACAGTGAATTTACTTCCGTTGTTTAAAGTTCCGGTTAGGCTTAGCCCTGTACTCCAAGCACCGGCACCGTTCGTTTGTTTTTTGATAGTATAAATCGATAAGTTGATCGCTGCGCCAGTTGCATTCGAAATTTCCAGCGCTTTGTTGTTTGAGGAACCTTCAATATATTCTGAAAATAATAACTCGGTTGCAGTTGAACCACCCGCTGCAGCAGTTGTCACATTTACCGTGTTACTTGCGCCAGAGATATTTCCTGCGGCATCTTTAGCTTTTACAAAGAAAGAGAAGGCAGTAGAAGCGGTTAGTCCAGTGATAGTTGCTGATGTGCTGGTTACAGTTGTTTTTAAAGCACTGTTCTGGTATACATTATAGCCACTCACTCCAGTATTATCAGTGGAAGCCGTCCAGCTTAATGTAACTGAATTTGATGTTGTTCCGCCAGCTACTAAATTTGCTGGAGTTGTAGGGACTTGTGCATCAGCGGTTGGGTTCCAAATGGATTGTACATATTCCGGATGATCAATATAAGGATTTCTATTGTTTTGGGAATTATAAATAGCGTTATTACGGGCAATTTCTCTAGTGCTAACCGGATCTTGATTGTGCCAAGTGATCAATAAGTTTAAAAATGCAGTGGTAAAAACTTGATTGCTAGAGCCATTGAACATCGCGTAAGAATAACCAGCAACAGTATTCTCATATCGTGTGGCAAAATAAAAGTACATTCGGGCAATATCACCTTTAAATTCATTGATAGGTTCGAAAATAGGTCCAGAATAACCAGCAGTTGTGCTGGATCCAAGTTTACTGCCGTTTTTGGAGGTCCACGTTGGAGAAGTAACTGGTCCGTGCGGGTAATTGGAACGTTGTCCGTTTACTTTACCGTCTGTTGGTGTGATGAAATGGGCATCTGAAACCATTGGAGCTGCTGAACCAAAAGTAGACTGCGGAATAATGTGTTCTCTATTATAGCAATCGCCTTCTACGCTATAGGTGCCGCATCTTTGAGTGCTGCCGGCTGAATAAGTGTACGGATCTGTTCCTGATGGATTTTCAGAATACATGTCTAATATCGTAGCATCATTTTCATAGTAATAATCCCTGTCTGAGGTTTGATAAATTGTGTATAATCCCGAATACCCATTATCTGTATGGCCTTTGATGATGTTGTATAATTGTGTTTTTAAGGTGTAACTGGTTCCTGTAGCGGTCGTGTAATAGCCACTTGGTATTTGGGCTATACTTACTGTAACAATCAGGAATAATAAGGCTGAGTAGATTTGTTTCATAATTTTAAACTGTTTTAGGTTATTGGGGTTAGTGTCCGGTTCTAAAACTTGATTCTCAAATTGTAAAACACCGAAGACATGCAAATTTATAACTTTTCTGATGGTTTATGTTAAGGAATTATGAAATTAATTGTGAATTTCTTAACATAATTAGTTACGTTTTGTGCGGTCGTAATTCAATTTTTAGTTGTGCAATAAAATGTTTAATGACGTAACATCTCGACATTCAGGGCGATTTATTTTGGAAAAACTTTGTTTTGATAGGCACCCAAATCTGGGGGTAAAGTTCGTAAGTTTCCTCTAATATCAAGCGGAATTAGATACGTCGAATTCCCTTTTGCAACAGCGGCTGAAGTGTCGTCAATGTTAAATTTGTTGTTCAGTATATTAAAAAATTTTGGGTTCTTGTTCAAAATTATAGCATTGTAGTGTGCGGTGTCAACAGTGAATTGATAATCGGGATCCGTCGTAAATTGATTGAATACGTTGTCAAATTTTATCAGACAATTATTGAATTGGTATTTAAAAGCAGCTCCCGTTTTCTTATTTAAACTCATCTCGTAAGAGAACGAACCATAAATAATGCAATTGTTAAATGTGGCTGCCGTTAAATCTTTTACTTCAGGAACTGCTCCCAAAGTATAATTACTTACCAAAACCGCCACTTGTTGTGAACTGTTCCAGTTATTGTTGAAGGTGGAATGTGTAAAAGAGTAATTTCCGCCATAAGTACAGGCTAAACTAGCTATTCCGGCGTTATTGATGACTACATTTTCGCCTTTTATTTTAGCGGTCTGCGCCAAAATTCCGTAGGTACTGCTATTGTAAATTTGGGTATTTTTGACAGCAACCGTAGTACCATTATTGTTTTGAATGAGCAATCCAATAGTAGCATTTTTAATTGTCAAATGATTGATAGTGTTATTTGTACTGCCATCCGTAAGCCAAATAGTTCCCCATTGTCCCGGAACGTCAGAAAAATTTGGCTCAAAACGGTCACCTTCAAAAATAACTTCCTTTTCTAGGTTATCGGTTGTTGAGCGCGTTCCATTAATATTTATAGAGGCATCCTTGGCTATAATAAGTCCAGAATTAGCATGGAAATGGACTCGAGTTCCTGCTTCAAAAGTAGCCGTTTTATTGGAAGGTACAGCTGCATAGCCATAAATCACATACGGTTTATCATTGGTAAACTGTAATTCATTTCCATTTACAGGATCATTGGCATCAAGATAAAATCCATCAATTTTTTCAGCTCCAATAGGAAGTGTTTCAGTGGTTCCGTCAGCAAAGCGTTTTGGAAACAGGAAAATAGCGTCCTGTATTAGCGTTACTAATTCCACCTTTTGTAAGTTTTCACCACTGTCAAATTGAATTTGATCGGTGTATAAAAAATTAGTTGGATTAACGTCAGCGATATTTACGGTGGTTTCAATGAAAATGTACAGACTGTCTTTGGCTAATAAATCCACATTGTTGAAAATTTTTCCGTTTGCTCCCTGCATTCCATCAACGGTCATTCGGTATCGTGAGTTTAATCCTTTACCTAATTTAATGCTTGGAATGGTGATGTCATTTTTACTTTTGTTGTACACTTTGAGTCGGTATGTACTGGAACCTATGTTGGTAAAAACGGTATCTAAATAAATGGTGTCTTTCGAAAATTTTAAATCTCCAGTATTGGCCATCGTCTCAAAATCAGAACGACAAGAAAGAGCAGAAAACACTATTCCGATAAAAAACAGTAATGTGATGGGACGCATTTAGTTATATTTTTTGTAAAAATAGGAAAAATCTAATATTAAAAAGAGCGATTTTTACGTTTGAATTTAGAATAACAATTGCATTTACTGTTTTGTGACTTATCTTTTAATTATTTTTACATTTTCAAAGTCACTTTTATGATATTAGATAAAGATAAAATGCTCGAATACTGTAATCGGTTTTCAAAAAATACGTTGATGGAAACCTTACATATTGAATATATAGATGCAGGCGAAGGTTTTCTGGTAGCCAAAATGCCTGTTAATTCTGCTGTTCATCAGCCCATGGGATTGTTGCATGGCGGTGCTTCGGTGGCTTTGGCGGAAAGTGTGGGAAGTACGGCTTCTCATTTTTTTATTAATGAAAAAGAGCAGGAGGTACGCGGAATTGAAATTTCGGCGAATCATTTAAAAAGTGTTCGCGAAGGATTTGTTTTTGGAACGGCGCGAATCATTCACAAAGGAAGAAGCCTGCATCTTTGGGAAATTAAAATTACAGACGAAGAGGGAAATTTGGTGTCGCTTTGTAAATTAACGAATATGGTTTTGACCAAAGAAAAAAATAGGAAGGGACTGTAGTTTTTCATTGAAATCCATTTTAAAAATTTAGTATATGATTGATTTTTTTATAAAAGTAAAACAACAAAAAGCTCAAAATTTGCCGTTTATATTATTCAGAAAACCAAATGACATCAAATTAGTGGGTTTTTTTCAAAATAATGATCATTTATACTTTGCTGAAAATTTTGAAGAAACGGGTTTTATTTTTGCTCCTTTCGAAGGCAGTCAAATGATACTTATTCCTAAAAATCAGTCTGTAAAATGGGAAGCCCTGATTACTTCTTTTAAAGATAAGGATGATTTTGATAGGACAGATTCAGAAGATGTTGCGGCCAAAGAACATTTTGAAATGCTTGTTCAAAAAGGCATTGACGCTATTGCAAAAGGGACTTTAAAAAAAGTGGTGCTTTCAAGGAAAGAAATTATTGGTATGTCAAATTTTGATTTAGTATCCGTTTTCGAAAAATTAATTCAAAGCTATCCAACTGTTTTTTGCTATTGTTGGTTTCATCCAAAAATAGGCTTATGGATGGGCGCTACACCGGAGCGATTGCTAAAGGCTAATAATAACACCTTTTTTACGATGGCATTAGCCGGAACGCAAAAACTTCAAAGTAGAGCAGAAGTAATTTGGGAGAAAAAAGAAATGGAAGAGCAGCAATTTGTTACTGATTTTATTTTAAATAATTTAAAGGATCTGACGTCAGAGGTGGCAGTTTCTAGTCCGTACACATTACAAGCGGGAACTTTAGCGCACATTAAAACAGATATTGAAGGAGTGATAAATGAGAATTCAAGCCTAAAGAAAGTAGTTTCAGCTTTGCATCCAACCCCCGCAGTCTGCGGACTGCCAAAAGAGGTCGCGAAAAATTTCATTATGGAAAATGAAGGCTACGACAGAAAATATTATACTGGTTTTTTAGGGGAATTAAACAAAGAAGGATTTAATAAAGACGAATTAAAGTCTGATTTGTACGTTAATTTGCGATGTATGCAAATCAAGCTTGCTGAGGACCTTACAAAGACAAAAGTGCATTTGTATGTAGGTTGTGGTGTCACAAAAGACAGCGTTCCTGAAAAAGAATGGCGGGAAAGCGTCAATAAAGCGGCGACCATGAAAAAAATACTAGGTTTACAATAGTATTAGCGACGTGATTTTTGTTTTAAATGCAAAAAATACACAGTTCATAGATTGCAAATGATTTGCAACTTTAAACATTAAAAAAATAATTAAAAGAATTTTAAATGAAATTAGATATACTTGCTTTTGGTGCGCATCCTGATGATGTGGAATTGGGTTGTGCAGGAACCATTTTAAAAGAAATCTCTTTAGGGAAAACAGTTGGAATTATTGATTTGACCCGTGGCGAATTAGGAACCCGAGGTACAGCTGAAATCAGAGATCAAGAAGCGAATGCGGCTGGAAAAATTCTGGGTGTTTCAGTTCGTGAAAATTTAGAAATGCGAGATGGTTTTTTTGTCAATGATGAAAAACATCAATTGGAAATCATAAAAATGATTCGCAAGTATCAACCAGAAATTGTTTTGTGTAATGCGATCGATGACCGTCATATCGATCATTCAAAAGGTAGTAAGCTAGTCTCTGATGCTTGTTTTTTATCTGGATTAGTGAAGATTGAAACCTCAGTAGAAGGAGAAAAGCAAAAGGCTTGGCGACCAAAATTAGTGTATCATTACATTCAATGGAAAAACATAGTGCCGGATTTTGTGGTTGATATTACCGGTTTCACTGATAAAAAAATTGAAGCTATTTTGGCTTATGGTTCTCAGTTTTATGATGCCAATTCCAATGAGCCAGAGTCACCAATAACCAGTAAAAATTTCTTTGAAAGCCTTAATTACCGTTCGAGAGATTTAGGAAGGCTCACGGGAGTAGATCATGCGGAAGGTTTTACCGTAGAAAGATATTTGGCTGTCAATAGCTTAGGAGATTTGATATAAATTTCATGCAATTTTTTTTAATTTTTTTTTGCAGAAGTAAACTTATGTCGTATCTTTGCCACCGCTAAGCAAATGGTGGTTGTAGCTCAGTTGGTTAGAGCATCGGTTTGTGGTACCGAGGGTCGCGGGTTCGAGCCCCGTCTTCCACCCAGAAAGCAAAAGCTTCGAAGAAATTCGAGGCTTTTTTTGTGGGATAAATTTTAGTGAAATTGTAGGCACTATTTATTGGTAATACTACTGTAACACAGAATAATATTACAGTACAAGAAAGGAGTGAAGTAAGATTTTATGTTCAAATAAATTAAGACATGAGCTTTTCGGGCGTACATTCTTCTGTTACGGGTTATATTCTCTATTTTACATAAATCGTATTTTCTTTTGTGTATCTTTGAACACATTGCATAGGTAAATCAACTGAAAATATACTTTCAAAATTTTAAATATTTTTTATATAATTTAATGGAAAAAGAGAAAATTAATTCTAAAATTCTTAAAAGTAATTACGTTCCAACAGCCGAATTTTATGGCCAAATAATAGATAGTTTACAAGATTATTCAATTTTTACTCTTGATAATGAATTTATAATAAATAGCTGGAGTTCAGGCTCAACTAAAATATTTGGACATGAGGCAGACGAAATTATAGGACAACATTTTGATGTTATTTTTACTGAAGAGGATATACAAAATGGTATTCCAGAAATTGAAATTCAGACGGCATTAAAAGAGGGAAGAGCTACCGATAACAGATGGCACATTTGTAAGGATAGGAGTGTGTTTTATGCGTATGGATTGGTTTTTCCGCTAATTGGAGTTGAAGGCGAGATGTTAGGATACGTGAAGATCCTGCGAGATTTGACGGAGAGAAAGAAAGCAGAGGATGCCATAAAAAAATATGTTAAAGAACTGGAAGATCTCAATACTCACAAAGAGAATGTTCTTGCAATTGTTTCCCATGATTTACGAAGTCCATTATCCGGAATTATAGGAACGGCAGAATATTTGAAAACAAATTTGGACAGATTGGAGTCTCACAAGGCAAAAGAAATGCTTGATTTACTTCATAAAACTGCAGTAGATGAACTAAACATGCTGGACAATTTAGTGGAATGGGCTAGAATAAAATATGCATCGGAAGTATTTGCTCCGACAAAAATTGAGCCTTTTTATTATGTGCAAAAGGTTTTTGAATCATTGCAAGAAACGGCTGCTTTAAATTCTATAAACCTTCATAATGAAATTGAAGCTGATACAAGTGTTTTTGCAGATGGGAAGATGCTACTATGTGTTGTTCAAAATATAGTTAGTAATGCCATCAAGTATTCTTTACCTGGAGGTGACATTATTATTTTGGCGAAAATTGAAGCCGAAAAAGTAATATTTCAGATAAAAGATTTTGGATTAGGAATGTCAAATGAGGTGCAAAGAAAACTTTTCACCCCACAAATGAACACACTTTCTAAAGCAAGAAAAGATAACAAAGGTGCCGGTATAGGATTGTTATTGGTGAAAGGGTTTTTAGAAAAAAATGATGGTGAAATATGGGTTGAAAGTACTGAAGGAAAAGGTTCGTCTTTTTATTTCACATTGCCTCTTGAGGAACCTTTACATAAAATTGATAGCGCAGATAAAATAGAATTTGACGAAAGAGTGTAATAGATAATGGGTAAAAAAAAGAGCTTTGAAGTAATTCAAAGCTCTTTTTTTTTGAAGTCTGCACAAGGGATAGCAGTGGAAATCCTTTTATACCTAGTCAGGGCTTTTCCCCTGACAGGGTATACAAGATTGAAATGCATAGCCCGACCGCGCTGTAACGCTAGTGAAAGCGAGGATGTGCCCAAATATACAATCTATTTTTTATCGACAACAGGTCTTTCACGACGGTTTGCCAGTTCCCAAGCGGTTACAAACGCAAATTGAGCTCTTTTTGTTAACGCATCGTATTCAATTTTGTCCGGACTGTCCGTTGGTTTGTGATAATCAGCATGTACACCATTGAAAAGGAATACGGAAGGAACGCCATTTTTAGCAAAGTTATAATGGTCAGAACGCTCATAGAAATGATTCGGATCTTTAGGATCGTTGTATTTATAATCTAAATCTAATTTTGTGTAGGTAGCGTTTGCTGTAGTAACAATATTATCTAAATCAGTAGATAATCGGTTAGCACCAATGACATATACGTAATTATTGCTGCTTATATGTGCTTCATCACGACGGCCTATCATGTCAATATTGATATCCGTAATGGTGTTTGCTAATGGAAACAAAGGATTTTCTGAGTAATATCTGGAGCCATGCAAGCCGTGTTCTTCGCCGGTTACGTGAAGAAATAACACGGAACGTTTTGGGCCATGTCCTTCTTTTTTCGCGATTTGGAATGCTTGTGCAATTTCAAGTAAAGCAACTGTTCCTGAACCGTCATCATCGGCACCGTTATAAATTTCTCCATTTTTTGTGCCAACGTGATCATAATGGGCAGAAATTACCAGCACTTCATTAGGTTTTTCAGAACCTTCAATATAGGCCCAAATGTTTTCGGAATCTGATAAGTTCTCATCGCGTTTTGCATTTAGGAACGCGGCTGGTATTTTTTGGTAATAGTCAGAAGCGCCAGTTGGAAAGGGAACTTCGTTTTTCTTGTATTGATCGATGAGGTAAACACCTGCTTTTTTCTGCCCTGCAGAACCAGTTTCACGGCCTTCCATTTCATCTGAAGCGACTATGTAAAGGTGTGTTTTTAGTTCGTCAGCAGTAATTGTTTTCATGTATTTTGTAGGGTCGGTATTTTCTTTACTAATTTTTTGAGTAGTACAGCTTATATTTAAAACGACCAGTAGACCTAATAAAGGGATTTTTTTCATGTTTTTTAATGTAAATTGATAAATGTATAAATGGCAAAAATTGATAATATAATAATAATAAGTATAAAGTTTATGAAAAATAGTATGCTGCTTTTTATGAAGGAGATGAAACGAGTTTCCCCATAAAAGCGATGGTGTGCGGGAAAGAAATAATAAATCATCCATCCTATACCTATGAAATTAATGATGATCTGTAGGAAAGAAACAAGCCCAAATGTTGCAAATGGGGTCAAGCATTTGTTTATTAGAAATAATAGCAAAAACAGCAATAACAAAAAAGAAAAGTAATGTAAGGTGAAGATACCATGATCAAAGTAATACCAACGTTTCGTATTGTGGAAAAGCCAGAGAAAAAAAGCAAAAATAGGCATAAACACAAACAGTACTTTAGGTAAATTATGAGTGAAGGAGCTTACGAATTTTTCTATAATTTCGCTTTGTGTGTTGTTTTCTTTAACGATTTGGATTTTTTTATTGATCCAATAATTTAAATCGGATAATTTTTCAGACTCAGGAGCATGCTTTTGAATAGAGTCTAATTGTTCCACAGATTCGTAACCAAACTTTATGAACGTATCCTCGTCATTTGAATCAGCTTGACGCTTTTTAACGGAATCATTTACGAAAATGGTATTTTGAAATGATTTGTTTTTAGTGGTAATCGTAGATTCTTTTTTGATATTTTTTTCTGAGGAATTGATCTCACTTGGGAAAATTGCTATTAATAGAAAGGTGATGAAACTTATAAAGATGTACAATCGAACTGGAGCCAAATAAGACAATCGTTTTCCGGAAAGGTATTCTTTAGTTAGTGCTGACGGTTTGAATATAAGATTTTTTATGGTTCTCCAAAAAGCATTTTCATAGTGGGTTAAATCCTCGAAAAAATGGATAAAAAGGTGATGAAAGGTCTTTCGGGTATCAGTATTTTCTTGTCCACAATTTGGACAGAATTTATGTTCTACCACAAACCGGCAGTTGAGGCATGTTTTGTCGTTTCTGATTTTACTTTTGGACATAAAAAAACAGTATAAATTCTAAATTTTTTATTGGCTTTTAATCTATAAAACTAACAAAAAAACCGAACTTATACTGTTTTTGAAAAATTATTTTAAAACTTCTTTTAAGAACGAACTCATACGTTCCCAAGATCGTTTTGCTGCTTGTGCATTATATGCGGCTCCTTTAGAATTATCGTTTCCCGCTTCAGGATCTGTAAAAGCATGTACTGAATTAGCGTAATAAATCATTTCCCAATCTGCTTTTGTATCTCTCATTTCTTGTTGAAAAGCGGTTACATCAGCTACTGGAACATAAGTGTCATCAGCGCCATGAAGCACTAAAATTTTTGCAGTAATTGGATTCTTTATTCTTGCCGCATCTCGTCCTAAACCACCGTGAAAGGAAACAACTCCTTGAATTTTCATTCCAGCTCGCGCTGCTTCGAGAACACCTGTTCCCCCAAAACAATAGCCTATCACAACAATATTATTTGGATTAGCACCTGCTTTCACTAATTGATCTAAGCCAAGTTGAATCCGTCTTTGATAATCAGCCACATTTTTTTTATAAAAATCAGCTTGCTTTCCCGCTTCTTGTGTGGTTGTTGGATAATTTCCTTCGCCATAAATGTCAGCTACAAATGCATAATATCCCATGATTGACAGTTTTTCTGCCGATTGCTTTGAATGCGTATCGATCCCTTTCCAAGCAGGAAGAATTAAGATTCCAGGTTTAGTTTTGCTTCCTTTTTTAGGAGCAATAGACAGTCCATTTAATTTTTGATTTCCATCTGTGTATTTTACTGCTTTTAACTGTGCGAATGCGCCATTGGAGAACAATAGAATTCCTAAAAAGGCAAAAAAGATGTTTTTCATATCGGGTATATTTATTTTTTACAAATGTCTCAATAAATTAGTCATATAATTAGCACTTTGATTTTTTTAACTTATAACTGCATTTTTAATTTTTATGGCGAAATAAGGAACGATTATTCGCCAGGATGATACGTTTTTTCTGCATTTTTTTCAACGTCGTCTTTATAAAACAAGACGTCTTTGAATTGTCCTTTTCGATACCTATCAGCCTGATCGTAAAAATGTTTCGACTGTAAATCTCCGCTGTTCCCACCTGCAAGTAGTGACTTTGCTTTTATTTTTGTGCCAAATTCTACCGCACACACAAAACTATTTCCGTTAGTCCCGTAGCGTTTTTTAGTATCTTTTTGATAACTGCTTTTAAAAGCGGGTAAACTTCCCCAAATCGCGGGTCCGAAACGAATAGGTAGACTTTCCAAGGCATCGTTGTAAGTCATTGATATTTCGCCAGAAGTTCTTTGGAAGCGATTAATTTCTCCCCAAGGAATTTGCCAAGTACCAAATTTACTTTTCAATTCGTTGATTGCCATTTGTAACGGAGGAAATAGTTGATCTGGAGTTGCATTTTTTACAAAATTTATAGTATTTTCTACTTGGTCCATTTCGCCTTCGGCAATAGAAACTTTTTGAATAATCGGGTTTAATTTATAGGCCCATTCCACAGCTACAGTTGTAGCGACAGAATTTTCTTGGGCATAATAATCCCAATTTTTTAATAAGGTAATCGGTTCTGAAAGTTCAGTATAAAGTGAATTATCCGTACTGATGTTTTTTTCGAAACTGGAAATTAAAGAGGGAATTAAAAATTCGAAAGCGGTAAGTTTAGTGTCGTAACCGTCAGCAATTACTTTGTCTAGCGTATAGTTACTGCCTTTGCTCAATAATCGAACGGCATTTAATCCTCTGAAACTTTCGCCATCTGGCGCCATGTAAGGCAAGTAGTTTTCTTCTTTTGGACTGTTGTCCCCCGCTACAGTATAGGGAGTAGAATTACAGTTTTGTAGCCAACCGTTTACGGGATTGTAGGAATGTACTATTTGTGAAACCTCGTGTAAGCCTTTCCACTGTGTTGCTG
This sequence comes from Flavobacterium cryophilum, assembly GCF_048286555.1. Lineage (NCBI taxonomy): Bacteria > Pseudomonadati > Bacteroidota > Flavobacteriia > Flavobacteriales > Flavobacteriaceae > Flavobacterium > Flavobacterium cryophilum. The sequence goes on from NZ_JBLVPZ010000007.1 coordinate 208,001, forward strand.
GTGTTGTACCGTCCATCACTTTTGACCAATTCAGTTTTTTGTCTCGAATAGGAACAAAATTTCCATGCCAGTAGGCAATATTTCCTTCTTTATCTGCATAAACTGTATTGTTAGAGGTATTGGCTTTCAAATCCATTGCCTTTTTATAATCCTGAAAACTTTTCGATTTTGTTCTCACCCAACTTTGTTCCAGACCTTTCATCGAACGATTATTCGATTTCAAGCTAATCCATTTACCATCTCTTTTGGCCATGATCGGACCGTGGTTAGTGTAATACGTATTGAATGTTTTAGGAATGAGTTTTCCGTTTTCCAGATACTTGATGGTTATTTTTTTCTCGATAACCGGAACTAATTTGCTATCGTATTCATAAAATAGCTTTTTGTTTTTAGTCACTATTTTCTCGGCATACATATCTGCTACATCTACATTTGAAGAGGTATGCATCCAGCCACAGTTTTCGTTAAATCCTTGGTAAATAAAAAATTGTCCCCAAGTAACCGCTCCGTAGGCATTCAGTCCTTCTTCACTGCTCATCTGTATTTCAGGTCTAAAATAAAAAGTGGTGTGCGGGTTAATGTATAAGATGGCATTTCCAGACGCAGTTTTTGTAGGCGCAATTGCAAATCCATTAGAGCCTGTTTGCACGTTCTTTTCACGTTCTACGTACGCCACTTTATCGGTGTTTCCTGAATAAAAAGCTTTTAATTCTCCAGTTGAAAGATCGGCTGTACTGATTGCTCCAATACTTCCATCGGTCCAAAGTAGCGGAAACCAAGGTTCAAAATGAGTCAATAAAGCGGGTTTTACTTCGGGGTGATTGTGAAGGTAAAAGTTGATTGCGTCCGCGTAACTGTTTAATAATTTTTTTAACCAAGGTGCTGCTTTTTTATAGTCGGCTTTGGCTTCTTCAGCATCAATCAAAAGTTTAATTTCTAAATCATTGTATAAAACCGACTGTCCTTTTATTTCTGAAAGGCGTCCCAGTTTTTCAATGTAATTCATTTCTACCCGTTTAAAATCGTCTTCACATTGCGCATACAGCATTCCAAAAACCGCATCAGCATCAGTTTTACCATATACGTGTGCAATTCCCCAATTGTCTCTAATAATAGTCACTTGTTGTGCACTTTTTTTTAATCGTTCTACTTCTTTAGCCGTTGTGTTTTGAGCGAAGATTGGAACACTAAAACAAAAAATTAAAAATGCGAATGGTACAGAATTCTTGAAATTCATCGTTTTTGACTGTTAAGTTAGAGAGAAACATTTCTTTTAAAAGCACATCCCAGTTCGATTATAGAATCAGTTTTAGCTATACCGGGAATATTGTCTATTTTTTCATAAAGAACTTTACGCATGTGTTCATGATCTTTGGCAATAATTTTTATGTATAAGGTAAAAGATCCGGTTATATAATAGCATTCTGTTATTTCCGGAATTTTTTTCAATTCCTCAATAATCCGGTCAGAATCTTGGTCTTTATTTAAGGTAAGTCCTGTAAATGATCCCCAGTCATACCCCACTTTTTTTTCATTAATTACCGGTTTTATCCCTGTGAGTATTCCTTGTTCCGTCAATCTATTAATGCGCTGATGCACCATTGTATTTGATATTTTTAGATTGGCTGCAATAGCTGAATATGCCATTCTTCCGTCTTTCTCTAATTCTTTGATAATATTAATGTCGAATTCGTCTACTATATCCATATTGGTCTACTTATAAATGATGCTTTTGTGTTCGTATAAATGTACTTATTTTTATTTATTTCAAAATAGATCTTAAAATTGAATCGTAAATTTAAAAAATGACTTAATTTTAATCTAAATTAAGAAAATATTTTCAAATAATATCTTTTTAAAAGTCAAAATATTTATTTTGATTGGTAAATTGAAAAAAAACAGTAATTTTGTACTTTTAAGTATAAAAATCATAATATCATGGAAAATACAGAACAAAACCTTTCTTCAAAATCTGAAGCGTTGATAGCAAAAGAGAATCAGTACGGAGCTCACAATTACCATCCTTTACCTGTAGTTTTAGAAAGAGGCGAAGGTGTTTTTGTTTGGGATATTGATGGAAAAAAATATTATGATTTTTTGTCAGCATATTCTGCCGTAAATCAGGGACATTGTCATCCAAAAATAGTTGGTGCCATGATAAAACAAGCACAAACATTGACCTTGACTTCACGTGCTTTTCATAATGATCAATTAGGACCTTTCGAGGAATATGTGACCAAGTATTTTGATTTTGATAAAGTATTGCCAATGAATACTGGTGCAGAAGCGGTTGAGACTGCCTTGAAATTATGTCGAAAATGGGCGTATGAGGTAAAAGGAATTCCTGAAAATCAAGCACAAATCATCGTTTGTGAAAACAATTTCCACGGAAGAACAACAACAATTATTTCATTTTCCAATGATGAGAGTGCCCGTAAAAGCTTTGGACCCTTCACGGCAGGATTTATAAAAATTCCATACGATGATGTTGAAGCATTAGAAAACGTATTAAAATCAACACCTAATATTGCAGGGTTTTTAGTGGAACCTATTCAAGGTGAAGCCGGAGTTTATGTTCCTTCCGATGGGTATTTAGCCCGAACCAAAGCACTTTGTGAAGCGCACAATGTTTTATTTATTGCTGATGAAGTGCAAACAGGAATAGCTCGTACTGGAAGATTATTGGCAACTTGTGGAAATTGTGACTGTAAAAAAGGTTGTGAAAACAAACCAGAAGTAAAACCTGATATTCTTATTTTAGGTAAAGCTATGTCAGGTGGTGTTTACCCAGTTTCGGCAGTTTTAGCGAATGATCATATTATGAATGTAATTAAGCCAGGACAGCACGGATCTACTTTTGGAGGAAATCCTATTGCTGCTGCTGTTGCCATAGCAGCGCTTGAAGTGGTAAAAGAGGAAAAATTGGCGCAAAATGCCGCTTACTTAGGCGAAGTTTTAAGAACTGGACTTAATGAGATTGCTTCTAGAAATCCTTTAATTACATTGGTTAGAGGAAAAGGCTTATTGAATGCCATAGTTATCAACAGTGATGAAGAATCCGATTTGGCTTGGGATATTTGTATGAAATTTAGAGATTATGGATTATTAGCAAAGCCAACGCACGGAAACAAAATTAGATTTGCTCCGCCATTAGTAATTACTGAAGCGCAAATACACGAATGTTTGGCTATTATTGAAAGAGCTTTAAACGAATTCAAATAATTTAAGCAATCATGGGAAAAGCACTAAAATTAATAAAGAACAGATCCGACATCGGTGCGGGTACGCGAGGATCCGACTTAGGGATTGATGCTATCGAAATTGCAGCGATTAATCAAAACAGTGATTATTTTAATCAATTTGAATTTGAAGATGTAAAAACGCATAATGAATCCATATATGATAAAAATAGAAGTTCGTTTGCCAAAAGAATTGAGCATGTTGTGGAACAATGCACCAGAGTTTGCAATGCAGTCAAGAAAAATTTAGACAGAAATTATTTTCCAATTGTTTTATCAGGAGATCATTCTTCTGCTTTAGGAACTTTAAGTGGTATAAAAGCAGCGTATCCTGAGCAAAATATTGGCGTGTTTTGGATTGATGCACATGCTGATTTGCATTCGCCTTATACGTCGCCATCAGGAAATATTCATGGAATGCCATTGTCAGCGGCTCTTGCGGACGATAATTTGAGTTGCCAGAATAATGAAGTAACTCCAGAAACCCAACAGCATTGGGAAAACATGAAAAATATTGGAATCAAAGGGCCAAAAGTTTTAGCTGAAAATTTGATTTATTTTGGTGTCCGTGATACTGAAGAAGCAGAAGACAAGCAAGTTGAAAAGCTGCGCATCAAAAATTATAAAGTTGATGAAGTGCGGTACAGAGGATTACTAACGTGCGTCGCTGAAGCCTTATCAAGATTGACGCATTGTGAAGTTTTGTATATTTCTTTTGATGTAGATTCCATGGATTGTGATATGATTTCTTATGGAACAGGTACGCCAGTTTCCAAAGGATTTGATCAGTATGAAATCATAGCAATCATTAATCAAATTATTCAAACAAAAAAAGTAGTTTGCATCGAATTTGTGGAGGTAAATCCATTATTGGATACCAAAGGGAATAAAATGGCAGAGACCGCTTTTGAAGTTTTGGAAGCTATTACTTCAGAGCTCATGGTTCCTGCTGAATAGCTGATTTTAAAATTTATAGAAATGCCCAAAATCTTATTTTAGATTTTGGGTTTTTTATTTTATAGTTGTTGCAGAACATTAGAACCTATAAAAATTTTCGCGATTACAAATGGATTAATACAGATTATTTCACTGGATTAACTTTTTTATCAAGCTCTTTAATTTTGTATTTTTCGTGAATTAAAGAAAGATTTATATTAATGTGTCAGGTTGCTGGATAAATAAGAAAACTTTAAATTAAGTCAAAATTGTTTATCTTGCTGACCTCACAGAGAACGGTACTTTGTAAATTCAGATTTTTAAAGTAATCTTGAAACAGGAAATAAACAAGAAAGCATGAATAAAGTAGTTCATTTTATTGACTTACACAGCGGGGAAGAAGACAAAAAGAAGGTCTTAGACAATGTTAAGGCAAACATCTCTTTTCGAGGATCAAATTTATGGATTTTAGCCTGCGCAATTGTTGTCGCTTCTGTAGGTTTGAATGTAAATTCAACTGCCGTTATCATTGGGGCAATGCTTATTTCGCCTTTGATGGGCCCCATCATTGGTGCTGGTTTTGGTTTAGGAATATATGATTTTAATCTGCTCAAAAGATCACTTAAAAATTTGCTGATCGCTACTGTGGTGAGTTTGGTAGTTTCTACGATTTACTTTTTTTTAAGTCCTTTTAAAGACACGCAGTCGGAGCTTTTGTCAAGAACATCACCTAATATTTACGATATTTTTATTGCTTTTTTTGGAGGACTCGTTGGCGTAATAGCCATCACAAGGGTAGAAAAAGGAAATCCTATTCCAGGAGTTGCCATCGCAACGGCATTAATGCCTCCTTTGTGTACTGCAGGATATGGCTTAGCTTTGGGGAATTTTAGATTTTTTTTTGGTGCGATGTATTTGTACACCATTAATTGTGTTTTCATTTGTATTGCGACCTTTATAATTGTCAAATATTTGAAATACCCATTTGTTAAACAAACCAATTTTAAGAATGAAAAGAGAGTTAGGTATATAATTTCTTTTTTAACTTTAGCACTGATAGTGCCCAGTATCTTTTTTGCGTATCAGCTTTTTCAAGAAAAAAAATACAAACAAAAAGTGGAACAATTTTTACAAGTTGAGTTTATTGATAAAGGATATACTGTTCTGTACAAAAAAACACAATTTACTTCAAACCCAAAAAAAATAGATATTGCTTTTTTGAGAAGGAGACTTGATAAAAACGAAATAAAAGAAGTTAATGAAAAATTGAAAACGTACGAACTGAACAACACAGTTTTAAATATTATTCAAGATACGACCGACTTAAAGCAGGATATTTTAAATGAAATCACTTTTAACAATAAAACGATGAGTGAGAAAGATTTGATTATTGCCAAGCTTCAAAGTCAAATTACTTCTTTAAAATTTGATAACAATGCTGTTTTAAATGAAACAAAAATACTGTTTCCTGAAATTGAAAATATTGCCATTGCGAATCATATCTTTAATGAAGATAAGACTACTAAAAAAGTGATTACGGTAGTGCTTTATGAAAGTAAAAATGATCTAAACACCACCGAAAAACAAAAGCTGACAGCGTGGTTAAAGAATAAATTCAAGACTGATGTTGTAGAAATTTATAAAAGGCAATAAAGAGTTTAAATCTCTGTAATAATTTTATTTTCAAATAAACTGATTTAGTTTTTCTGCAAATATTCAATAATTTCGTTACAGGTTTGTTTGGCATTTCTGTTAATTCCAATGAGTGTTGCAGATGCATAACCAGTCCAGCTACCGTAACCCGCAAGCCACAATCCGGGAAGTTCAGTTGCTTTGCTTTCTTTGGTTTTTATAATGCCTCTTTCATCTGGTGAAACAATATTTTTCAAGAAAGAGGTCGCATAACCAAAACCGGTACACCAGATTATTGCATCAAAATATTCTTTATGTCCGTCAGACCAAATCACACCGTTTTCATTAATTTTTTCAAAACTACCACTTGAAATAAGAATTCCTCTGGATCGAGCTTCCTGAATTGGCGGGACCATTACAATATTTCCCAAATCATAATTGGCCGCATTAAATGGTTTTCCTCCTTTTTCAGCGTTATATTTGGCTGTTGCCACGTTGAAAAGATAAAAACCGTCCACTTCATCTGGTAAATATTGTGGTGGTTTTCTGGTTGACCATTTAATGGAGGTGACTTTAGAAACTTCGGCTACAATTTGCGCTCCTGAATTACCTTCGCCAACTACTAGTACGTTTAAATTCCTAAACTGTTCTGCATTTTTGTAATGGGCGGAATGGATTTGAATTCCTTTAAAAGTATCTATTCCTTTTATCTTTGGAATAAAAGGATTGTTCCAAGTTCCCGCCGCCGCAATAATTGTTTTTGAAAAATAGATTCCTTTCTTGGTGTAAACTTTAAATACTTTATTTTCAGAAGTTATGTTTTCTACAGTAACGGAGCGCTCCATTGGCAATTCGTAGCGCTTTTCATATTGGCACAAATAGTCAATTACTTCTTGTTTTAAAGGAAATAGATTTTCAGATTTTGGCATCAACCAACCCGGCAAAGAGCTGTGTTCGGCAGGAGAAAAAAGCGTCAAACTGTCCCAAGCATGAAGCCAAGCACCACCGCATTTTTCTTCTTTATCCAAGATGAGAAAGTTGAGTTTATGGCGACGTAAATAATATCCAGAAGCCAATCCGCTTTGTCCGCCACCTATAACAATAACATCCAGAATTTTGTTCATTGTAATGTTACTTTAAGTTGTTTTTAGTGTAATATTTCTTTCTTAACCAAAAAGCGACATTTACTAAAATTATCAACGCGGGAACTTCTACTAATGGACCAATAACTCCTGCAAATGCTTGGCCGCTGTTAATTCCAAAAACTCCTATAGAAACAGCAATTGCCAATTCAAAATTATTTCCCGATGCGGTGAACGAAAGCGCAACGGCATCTCTATAATTGGCTCCGATTTTTTTTGAAACAAAAAACATTAGGAAAAACATTATGGTGAAGAAAATGACGAGCGGAATAGCAATTCGTATCACATCAAGTGGCAAATCAACAATCATTTCACCTTTTAAACTGAACATAATTACGATTGTAAAAAGCAAAGCAATCAAAGTTATGGGTGAAACAAAAGGAATAAACTTTTGATTGAACCATTTGTTACCAATGAATTTCTTAATCGCATAACGGCTAATTACAGCTAATGCAAATGGAATTCCTAAATAGATCCCCACTGTAGTAGCAATTTCAGCAATGGTAATATTTAATTCCAAACCTTTTATTCTGAATATCGGGAGCATAATTTCCAAATAGAAATAGGCATACAAGCCAAAAAAGAACACTTGCAGTAAACTATTAATTCCGATTAAGCCCGCTGTTAATTCCCTATTTCCCTCAGCTAATTCATTCCAGACGATTACCATCGCAATGCATGGCGCTATTCCTATTATTATCAAACCCATCATGTATTCCGGATAATCTCTTAAAAAAAATGTTGCCAGTGAAAACATTAAAAATGGACCAACAATCCACGTGATGAGGAAAGAGGCGGTCAGTAATTTTGGTTTTTCTAACATTAATGGAATTTTTGAAAAATCAATTTTAGTGAGTGGTGGATACATCATTAATATTAATCCAATTGCCAGTGGAATATTCGTTGTTCCGCTGGAAAAGGAATTGATAAAGCCGCTGCTTGAAGGGATGAAGTATCCTATGGAAACGCCAATAGCCATTGCTAAAAATATCCAAAGTGTAAGGTAACTATCAAGAAAATTCAATCTTTTTTTATGTGCTGCCATTAGTATGATTTTATTTGTGAGAATACATAAAACATTTCAGTTGCAATTTGTAAACTGCGTTCCTGGTATTTTTCTGCTTGTTGTGGTGTATTGTCAAATGCTTTTGGATCTTCAAAAGTAATTGGAATTCGTTTTTCAGCACCAGCAATAAAAGGACAACCTCCATCTGCTTGAGAGCAAGTCATGATTGCTGCAAATTCACTTTGGGGATTAAAATCATCATCATAGGTTTTTGAAAAGGCAATAATTGGATGCTCATTTTCTCCATATTTTATGGCATAAATTGGGTTAGTTCCTACTGCAATGGTTTTGATTTTAAAACCAGATTGTTCCAATGTTTTGGCGGCCATAGGAAATAAAGCGGTTGCCTCGGTGCCACCAGAATAACAAAATACATTTTTAATATTGAAATGCGCCGCTGCTGTTTGTGCCCATACTTGGGTTAGATGGCTTCTTCTGGAATTGTGAGTGCAAATTAAGTTCAGCCTAACTTCTTGTAGATTGGAAATTTTGTTTTGGATATAGTCAATAAGCGGTTGTAAAACCATTTTACGTTCCTCTGAAATGCTTTCAAAATCAAAATTTTTTATTGTTTCTTCGATTGCTAGAAATACGATTGTTTTAGTAGTTTTCATTTTAAGTACAGTATTAAACATTAGCAGCAGCCACCACCAGGAATGCAGCTATTGGCTTGGCTTTTAATTTCAGATAATTTTACATTTTGTTTTTCTACAGGAATTCCGCATTGGTCTTGAGCCAAACAAGCTGTTTGTTTGTTCAGAAGAGTGAATGCAGTTCCGTTGAAACCTAATTCATATTTACCAATCGTTTCTGCTTGATATTCTACTTCAATTTCGTAATCTTCGATTCCTAACACTTTTTCCGAAAGGGCGATAATGTTTAAAAGCTTTTGTGGTTTTAAGCGGTGTTCAAAGTCATTAGCATCCCATAACTGGAAATTTACCACAGTTTCTTGTCGAACTTTTCCGCCGCAGTCGATAAAATTTTTTGTAATCAAACCCACTTCGGTTACGTGAAAATGTTCTGGAACATAAGTGCCGTTTGGTAATACAAAAACAACGTTTTCCAACGTGCTCAACTCTTTTTTAATTTCGGATAGTTTCATTTTTTTATAATTTAAAAATTAACAACATTGATTTTTCTTATTTTCTAAATAGGTATTAATGTTTTTAAAAAATCCTTTGATTTTCTCAAAGCCTTCTTCATTTAGGCAGTAGCAAATGGAAGCCCCTTCAAAATTGCCTTTTATGAGTCCGGCATTTTTCAATTCCTTCAAGTGTTGAGAAACGGTAGGTTGTGCTAGAGGCAGTTCGTTAACGATGTCACCACATACGCAACTGTTTACTTTTATTAAATGTTGGATTATGGCAATTCGGGCAGGATGACCAATAGCTTTCGCCAATGTTGCCAATTCGTTTTGCTCGTCTGTAAAATGTTCGGATTTAGTAATTCCCATCGTTATATATTTATATTGCAATATTACGATATATCTTAATATGTGCCAAATATAAAATCAATATTTTCGTGTATATTTTTCCAATGACTATTTGGTACACCGTACGTTCTTGCTTTTACAGGTATTTTTTAGTTTTTACGCGCACTGCAATATTTTCCAATGAAAGTATTGTGTGATAAAAAAAATACGGTGATGAAACAATCTCGAGCATTAGAATTAAATACCGTTTATGAAAAAACATAAAAGCTTTGATAACCTTTTAGTAATAACGTGAAATCTTGAAACTATTTTGTTTTCATTGTCACTAATAGATGTACCTTTTGAAGTGTGGACGTGAACATCCTTGGGGAAATTTCAGTACTCAAATGTACATCCTGTATTTCCTCTACTTCTACACGTTAATATTAATTTCCAGTAAAGCATTATCCACAATATTTTGTCGTTAAAATTTTGCCATGATTACCTAAAGTTTAATGATCATTCAGTATAATCAGGCTTTTAGTTTTTAAATTATTAAATGGATAATTGACTGGTCTAACTGTTAATTGGGTATTGTGTCGTGAATAATATATCTAATTTAAGCTGTTTTTATTTAAAAATGTTTAACTTAGTAAACTGAAAATCAATTAAATAAGACAAAAATGAACAATAGAAACGATAAATTGAATTATGATAAAAGAAAACCAGGTAAGAAAGATAAAAATTCAATCCCGGATTCTCTTTTGTACCCTCCGAGTGAAGATATTTACAACCAATTCCATAAAGAAATAGAAATAGATCCGGAAAATCTTTCTAAGAAAAAATCTCCGGTTGAAATAGATACTAACCGGAAACGGAATGAGAAAAATTTTGAAGAGGATGTTTCTGGCGGTGATTTAGACATTCCTGGTTCAGAATTAGATGATGAAATGGAAATCTCTGGAAATGAAGATGAAGAAAATAACCATTATAGTATAGGTGGAGACAACCATAATAATTTAGAGGAGAATGATGGAGATAAAATTTAGTTATTAGCTTTGTCGTAATTGTAGATGCTGATTTAATTAGTTAGTTCATTTTTGCAACAAGATTAATCTATACTTTTTAATGTGAAATAAGGAACTTGGAAAAATAAAAAGGGATAATAAAAACTATTTTGGCGTTCCACCTTATATAAAGAGAGGCAACTATTATATATAGTTGCCTCTCTTTATATAAGGAGTCGGGCTATGCGCTGCAAGTCCTCGCAAAACTCCATTTCATTTCGTTTTTCTGCGGGCTTTCCGCTTCTATCTCTAACGCAAACCTTGGTAAGCCAACGTTTTTAGTTGTTTCGACGAATATTTTGGTACCTTATATATAGGAGAGAATAGAAAAGAGAATTAGTATAATATAATGTATAGGACAAAAACCTTAGTCAGTTTAATCAATGCTTGAATAAAGGCACGGAAGTTATATGTAAAGTTGCAAAGCGTACTGATGAGCTATAAATAATGCAATAATGTTTGAATTTCGAAAGATGTACTAAACAAAGCAATGCTATTGAAGGTACTCTTTCGTTACTGGAATAGGGGATTTTGACAAGAAAACGAGTTTAACGGGTACTGGATTGTAGTTTTGTATAAAAAACTTCTTCCTTCAAAAAACGTGATATCAGTGAGTTAAAGAAAAAGACAATAAAAGGTCAAAAAAAAGGTTAAAAAAAGCTTGTAAAAGCGAATAAAGGGTGTAGTTTTGCACCCGCAATGACGCAGACGTTCTTTAAAATACTGGCAAGTAAAACGGATTAAAGTTGAAAATTTATTTTCAAAAAAAGATTCAAAAAAGCTTGTGAGAATAGAAAACGGATGTTACATTTGCACCCCGCAAAACGTGCAACGTTCCTTGACAAATTGATAAGAAAAAGCGAAGAAAAAGAAATAAAATATTTCTCAAAAAAACTTCAAAATTTTCTTGCCAGTTGAAAAAAGAAGTTGTACTTTTGCACCCGCTTCGAGAAACACTTTAATGAGTGTTAATTGATACGAGAAACAAGAAGAACACGTTCCTAGACATATTGAATTGACAGCCGTTTTAAGAGAGATCTTAAGACAAAAGAATAAGAGTAATAGAATCGAGAGATTTGAAAAAACCACTAGAATTTAGTCGAATAACAATAGCTTGAAGCAATTCGAGCAGACAATATACGATGAAGAGTTTGATCCTGGCTCAGGATGAACGCTAGCGGCAGGCTTAACACATGCAAGTCGAGGGGTATAGTAGCAATACTAGAGACCGGCGCACGGGTGCGTAACG
>NZ_JBLVPZ010000008.1:0-213819 GCF_048286555.1 Flavobacterium cryophilum
ATTTTTGGGATAAAAATATTCAGGCTTGAAATCGAAGATTCATGAATACCAAAAAACAATAATAACCCATGAATATTTTTTTGTTACTTTTTTCATCAAGACAAATCGAAGATTCAGCGAACACCACTTATAATGAAAATTAAGTGAGCTAAAAAAGTAAGAATCTCTTAAGTAACAAAAAACGTGTATTAATACTCCACGCTTGAAATCGAAGATTCATGAATACCAAAAAAACAATAATAATCCATGAATATTTTTTGTTTCTTTTGAAATCAAAGATTCACGAACTCTAATAAATTATTAACTCGTGAGTAATCAAGACAAAAGAAAAAGATCACATATAAGATATAAAATAGTACTTGCAACAGCAAACATTCCTTTAAACCCTCGTCGGATCTCTATTACAATTTTACGCCACAAAATCATGGTAAGGATTTCAGTGCCGGCCGAATGGAGTGACCCTAACCTGACTGATAAAGCATCATCGAAATAACGTCCACTTTTAACTCGCCCTTAAATAAAAAGCATAGAAAACAACGAAGAAGTGAAGTGGCAGCACTCCGCGAGTTGAGTCCGCAGGACGAACGGCTCGGGGTGCGGAATGGAACTTCGAGGTAGTTTTCAAGCTTTTTATTTTCAGGCTTGATTTTTTTGTTACTTTTTTCATCAAGGAAAAAAGTAAGAATCTCTTAAGTAACAAAAAAACGTGTAGCGACAGTACAAGCTTGATTTTTTGTTTCTTTTGAAATCAAAGATTCAAGAACTCCAATAAATTATTAACTCGTGAGTAATCAAGACAAAAGAAAAGAATCTCTTAAGTAACAAAAAACGTGTAACGACAGTACAAGCTTTATTTTTTGTCGCTTTTGAAATCAAAGATTCACGAACTCCAACAAATTAGTAACTCATGAGTAATCGAGACAAAATAAAAATCCTCCTCCCTCTCCCCGCCCTTATATTTTTAAACCAAAAAATCACGGTAAGGATTTCAGCGCCGGCCGTAGGGAGTGACCCCCGAGTCGAGTGTGAAACACGAGCAGCTGGGGTCGCGATAGGAAAATTTGTCCGATGATTTTTGGGATAAAAATATTCAGGCTTGATTTTTTGTTTCTTTTGCATCAAGGCAAAAGAAAAGAATCTCTTAACTAACAAAAAAACGTGTAACGACAATATAGGCTTTATTTTTTGTTTCTTTTGAAATCAAAGATTCACGAACTCCAACAAATTACTAGCGTGTACTTCTAACTCGTCCTTAAATAAAAAGCATAGAAAACAACGAAGAAGTGAAGTGGCAGCACTCCGCGAGTTGAGTCCGCAGGACGAACGGCTCGGGGTGCGGAACGCAATTTAGAGGTAGTTTTCAAGCTTTTTATTTTCAGGCTTGATTTTTTGTTTCTTTTGTATCAAGACAAAAGAAAAGAATCTTTTAAGTAACAAAAGAACGTGTAACGACAGTAAAGACTTGATTTTTTTGTTACTTTTTTCATCAAGGAAAAAAGTAAGAATCTCATAGGTAACAAAAAAACATGTAATGACAATACAAGCTTGATTTTTGTGTCTTTTGAAATCAAAAATTCACAAACTCCAACAAATTATACCAGTAAGTAATTAAGACAAATGACTCTTAATCTACAAAATTGTTAAAATAGCAATCCCTTTTTCCCTTATGACTTTATCATTTAGCGACACAGTCAACCATTGTAAATTTAAACTTCACACGTTCAAAATCGATAGGCGAGCCTTTAACAAAATAAGAAGCACCCAACGTGGTTTGTATTTTTCCATTGCCTAAAATAAGCGTATTCCCCCGCTTTAAAAATGCCATTGGATTTTTAAAAGTTATTTTTTCATTAGCGCCCTGAATAAAGGTGTAGCTAACAAACAATGTATCACCGCTGAATTCTCCAGCAATTTTCCCTACCTTTTTTGGCATATCTAAAAGTGTCATCGCCAAATCACCGGTTATTTTTCCGTTTTTTAAAGTGTTCACTTTTAAATCAATAGTGTCTTGTTCATACAGCGCTTTATAGCATTGGACACTTACTGGTTTTTCAACCTGAACTTGGAGGCCCTCAACGGCCTTTTCTTCTTGATTATTTTTACAACTTTGAAATCCTATACAGGCAAACAAAAAACAAAAAAGAACTGGAGTTTTCATAATAGTAAGTATTTAGTTAAAACAAGGTTACAGTAACAAGTGCTAATTTACGCATAATAGTCCTACTTTAATGCCATTTTGCTAAATAATAACTCGTAGGGTGGAAGTAGTTTATGATGATAATTTTTGTCAGTCCAAGTATTTTCTCTCGAAGGCTAGAACAAGAAAATGAGATCGAGAAATAGGAAATTGCTAGTAAAAAAACCCCTGCAGTTCGCAATACTTCTCCGCTTTCCCTGCCCTACCAAATTCAGAACCATTTCCCTACGTTCTCAAGAATACCAGATTGTTCTCGATTTGACCAAGCTTCGATTCCGCCTTGTTATCGTTAACAGTACTAAAAAGCATCCAGTTAGTTATATCGGATTATTCAAATCTTCATGGAGAAATAAATAAGAAGTTTATTTTAAATCATGGGGTGTAAAATAAAAATCACGCTTTTAATCCCATCAAAATAATGTTGTCAGAAAATAACTTTTTTTATATAATTCATATTTGTCAGAATTCCGCAACATCTTTTTAAAAGCCCGTTAAACAAACATAATATATCAATAATCAACCCTAAACATATAGTAATGAATACGATAATGGCATAGAATTTGACATTAATGCAAAATCAAAAAAAAGTAAAAACGAGTTGAGTTTACTTTTTTTAGTACCCAAATATTGGCAAAAAAGACACAGTAAACAATATAACTATTCTACCAGTGCTGATGATTGATATTTAATAACCGACAGAAATTCATAGATTTTTTTCTCGCAAACCTAAATTTACAATAGTAAATCAAGTAGCTGTTAAATTCATTGGAAGCGCCTAATTAAGATGTTTTAATAATTAAAATTTGTGAATTTGCAAAAAAAACAACTCATTGGTCTGCCTTTATTTTGCGGTAAATGCAAAGTAGGTCAAAAAAGCAACGTCAATAATGGTACAGAAAGGGACATATTGCAGCACATATTCCAATACCAGCGACACTTATTACTTTCTGCTTTAAAAAAATATAAATCCCATAGGGGTCCAAAATATTATTTTAACTTCTCGACTTTGAAATCTGGTGTTTTTAAAACATAAGTCGCTATAAAACAACAGCATACATTAAATTTTTATTTCTATAATTTATCATAACAACCAATTTATACAACATTTCATGCCAATGACGCCCATTAATGCAATAATCATATCCGAAGAAAAAGACACTGTAACGATTCTGAAAAATTTTGAAGAAGAGAACTTTATGATTATGAAAATAATTGGTGATGCATCAACTGTTTTAGAGGCTATTGGTTTGATAAAAGTAAAAAAACCGGATGTAGTTTTCCTAGATGCCCTCCTGAAAGACGATGTTTTTTTTGAAATGCTGGAACAGCTAGAATTTAGCATTCCAAAGCTGGTATTTATCTCTGCAATTGAAAATCACGCCGTCAAAGCATTTAAACACAACGCAATTGATTTTATCTTAAAACCAATTGATTTTAATGCTATTATCTTAGCTACATATAAAGTAATCCGAAGAACCGAAATGGAACGTTCGTATCAGAATCAAAAAATTAATAATATTAATATTTTGAACTCTATGAATCAGCCTAATGAATATGTAGCCGTTTCGTCATTAGATAAAATTGAACTGATTCCTATGTCAGATATTATTTTTTGTCAGGCAGACGGAAAGTATACTAATTTTATTCTTGTAAATGGTAAAAAGATAATGTCCAGTAGAAATTTAGGGGAATACAGTACTATTTTGGATCAAAAATATTTTTTTAGAATACATTATTCACACATTATTAATATCCGTCATATTGCAAAAATTTCCAAAAAAGATGGTTATTTCTGTGAGCTTTCTAATGGAACTATTTTACCGGTTGCTAAGAGACGACAAGAAGATTTTAACAAATTCATAAAACTGTAAGAATGCTAATTTAAAAAAGTACGACGGCATCAGATTGGAATTTTTATATTATTGCACCAAATTATTTTTAAAATTAATAACGGCTATGAAAACTAAAATATTACTTGTTGAACATGATTCCAACGATATGGCAACAATTCAACAGGAGTTAAAAAAAGGCGATGTTAATTATGCGACCGAAACGGTACAAACAGAAACGGAGTATAAAAACGCAATACATACATTCCAACCCGATATCATACTTTCTAATTACACCTTCCCTTCGTTCGATGGTCGTGCAGCTTTAGAAATAAGAGAAAAGCTAGTGCCGCACACGCCTTTTATTTTTGTTTCTGAATCAATTAATCCCAAAAATGCCGATGCGCTTCCTGTAAACGGACCAACTGATTTTGTATTGAAAGAGCGGTTGTTTACTTTAATAGATAAAATTAACTGGGCGCTGCACGAGGCCGAATTAACAAAATTAAAGGCGCTGTTGAAACAATCTGAAGAACAACGAACAAAAGATTTATTTCAAAACGAGTCAAAATACCACGCTTTAATAGAGAGTAGTATAGACGCTATTCTTCTCACCGTTAAAGACGGACGAATCCTTGCGGCAAATGCAGCGGCATGTGAAATTTTTAAAATGACACACGAGGAGATTTGCAACAGAGAAAGATCAGATATTATTGATAGTACAGATCCACGGTTACAAATACTATTAGAAGAACGCCATCGCACCGGAAGAGCAAAAGGAGAAATAACATTTAAACGTATAGATGGAACTAAGTTTCCCGGAGAAATAACATCTGTAGTATTTACAGATGTTGATGGTCAGGAAAAAACCTCTATGATCATTAGAGACATAACAGAACGGAAACAAGCAGAGGATAAACAGATCGCATCTTTAAATGCGGTACAGCAGACCGTGAATGATCTAAACGACATCTTGGATTCGTCATTGGATGTAATCTGCTCCTTTGATGAAGAGGGAAGATTTGTTACCTTAAACGCGGCATCAGAATCGATTTGGGGGTACAAACCTCACGAATTGATTGGCAAAAAATATTTGGACCTGGTATACCATGAAGATGTTGAAAAAACCTTAAAAGCCGACACCGTAATTAAAAATGGTGAGCCGGTAACGACATTTGAAAACCGTTATATTCATAAAAATGGAAGCATAATACCCATTACATGGTCTTGCAGATGGGATGAGAAGAACAGATTATTTTATAGCACGACCAAAAATGCAACTAAAAAAACAAACATAGAAAAAGCGTTCGAAATTGAGAGACAACGTTTCATGGATTTATACGCACAAGCACCATCCTGTATGGGGATTCTAAAGGGTCCAGATCACGTGTATGAAATGGTGAATCCGCTTTATTTACAATTAATTCACAAAAAAGATATCATAGGTAAATCCATAAAAGAAGTATTACCCGAATTCGAAACACAGGGAGTTTTTGGATTTTTAGATACGGTGTATGCAACTGGTGAAACTTTTTCAGCCAATGAAATGCTGATGAAATTTGACCTTCATGGCAATGGAAAACTAGTGGATACCTTTTTAAATTTTATCTATCTGGCACACCGAAATAATGATGGTCATATTGACGGCATTTTTTTCTTTATTATAGATGTAACGGAACAAGTACTTTCTCGAAAAAAAATTGAGGAAAGCGCACTTCGCTACAGTTCGCTTATAGAACAAACAGGCGATGCCTTTTGTTTTATTGATGCATCAATGAAAATTATTGAAGTAAATCGCTGTGGCTGTCAGAAGTTAGGGTATTCAAGAGCAGAACTTTTACAGCTTTCTATAGGCGACTTTTTTTTAGAAGAAGACCTTAAGACAAACCCTTTAAAAATTGATTTGTTAAAAGAAGGAAATACCGTCAGGAGCGAAAGAAGAATTAAAAGAAAAGACAACTCTTTAATCAACGTCGAATTATCTGCAAAAATGCTGACCGATGGCAACTTACTGCTGTTTGTCCGAGATATTACCGAATTTAAAAAAGCCCAAAAGGCCCTGATCGAAAGTGAAAAAAAATACCGTCAAATTGTAGAAACCGCACAAGAAGGAATATGGTTGATTGATGAAACGAATAAAACAACATTCGTTAACACTAAAATGGGCGACATTATTGAATATACCCGGGAAGAAATGATGGATAAAGAAGTGCACTCTTTTATGGATCGAAAAGGGAAACAGATTTTAAACAGCTTACTGCTCCGTAGAGAGGAAAAATATAGTAGACAGAGTCGTTTTAAATTTATCTCAAAAACCGGAAAAGAAATCTGGGCGAATGTGGCGGCAAACCCAATTTTTGATGAAACTGGTGTTTATAAAGGTAGCCTAGCAATGGTTACTGACATTACGGATCGAAAAAGAGCGGAAGAAAAACTCGAACAGCAAAATTTAGAGCTTATCAAAACTAATTCAGAACTCGACCGTTTTGTGTATAGTGTTTCGCATGATTTACGTTCCCCCCTTACGTCAGTTCTTGGGCTAATTTCTTTTATTGAAGAAGAAAGTCAGGAAACGGATACCCTTGAACATGTAAAGATGATTCGCAACAGCATCAATCGTCTGGATGAATTTATTAAAAACATTCTTAGTTATTCTAAAAATAAACGTACCGGACTGGAAGTCATAAAAATTCCATTACAGAAAACCATTCTTGAGATTGTGGAGGCACTTCGCAGCATGGAAGAGGCTAAAGGAATTCATTTTAAAATTGAGATCAACGAAAAGAAGCCCTTTTATTCTAATAGTCTGCGCTTTAACACCATACTTGAAAATCTTATTTCGAATGCTGTAAAATACCATAAGAAGAATAAGACCGACAGTTATATTAAAATAATCGGGCAGTCAGATCAGCAAAAACTGCAATTCTCCATACTTGATAACGGTATCGGAATTGATTCAGCACATCATAATAAGATATTTGACATGTTTTTCCGTCTCTCCGGAAAAACACAAGGCTCTGGTATTGGGCTATATATTGTAAAAGAAACCGTTGAGAAACTCCAAGGTTCAATTCAGGTAGAGTCTCAGCTCGGAATTGGAACTACCTTTATCATAACATTAAAAAATTTAAAACCATGACAAACGAATTAAAACCAAAATTTGAAACGGTGATGATCATTGATGACAATACCATTGATTTGTATATCTCATCCCGCTTAATTACTAAAAACTATTTTGGCAAAAAAGTATTGGAGTATTCAGATGCAAAAGAGGCACTTAAATATTTACAAGAAAACCAGCATGATTTTTCCATGTTGCCTCAGGTCATTTTTGTAGATATATATATGCCCGTAATGTCAGGTTTTGAATTTTTAAATGCCTATGACAAACTCCCGCTAGATTTAAAAAATAAGTGCCGAACATACATTATTTCCTCCACTATTGATGATGATGACATTATCCGTGCCCGAAGAGATAAAAACGTTATTTCCTTTCAGGTAAAACCCATAAATAAAGAATTTCTAGAACGGATTATTGCCGACTGAATAGCTGTGTTTCTTATGTAAATCTAAAATTTTAAAGTTCTCATTTAACCTTTAAAATTTTAGATTTTTCCTTTTCGATATCCCAAATAAAGTTTCGAAAAAATAATTTCTTCTCATAAATTGTAAACGGTCTTTTTTTTAAAAACCCTAATAAAGACCAGTTATTCTTGCTACAACGCAGTTATAACTTCTCGTTTTTGATTTAAAAAAAAATCCCTTTAATTTATCCTGTAATTTGATAGTTGTTAGTCATTGCAGTCTAAAGTAGTATAGGAGTATGTATAACAATCCTAGATTCCACTTAACAAACATTGAGTAAAACTTGCCTGTTTTTTATCAGAAAAAAAATTGGAAGTCAGAATTCCCAAATTGAATCTCAATATGAAAAAAGCAGCTACTTTTATTCCGTATACACTTATACTTTTCTTTTTATTGTTTGGCAATACTATTGTTGCGAGTGCTCAGGATTTACCTCCACCTGGTTTAGAACCACCACCACCACCGGTAAATATTGATTTGTACATGATTCCAATGGTTGGAATAGGAATTTTATTGGCTTTTTTTTTCATTAGAAAAAACACTGATGTGTAAATAAAAAATTGATTGTTAGCATTTTTAAATCCCGTCTCCCAAAAAAGAACCGCTTCTTTAATGCGTGACAAATCATTAAAAATCTTTCAGCAATCCCCGTGCAATCACTAATTTCATAATTTCATTTGTTCCGGCATAAATACGTGCCACACGATTATCAGCGTACATACGTGCTATGGGATAGTCCCACATATATCCATAACCACCAAATAATTGCAAACATTCATCTACGACGTTTCCGCACATGTCTGTTGCCGAATATTTAATCATCGAAGCACTTTCAGTTGTTAATTTGTGATCTACTAATAATTCAATACATCGATCTAAAAAAGCCTGATGTATTTGCACTTGGGTACTGCATTCAGCAAGTTTAAATTGGGTATTTTGAAATCCGGAAACAGGCGTCTCAAAAGCGGTTCGCTGCTTTGTATAACTGATGGTATTTTCAATTGCGCCCTCGGCAGTGGCTACCGCCATAATCCCAACTGTCAATCGTTCCCGAGCCAATTCCTTCATCATAATTTTAAAGCCTGCTTTTTCGTCTCCAAGCCTGTTCTCTTTTGGAACTTTTACGTTATCAAAAAACAACTCGGCCGTGTCCTGTGATTTCATTCCAATTTTTTTAAATGGAACTCCTTTAGTAAAGCCGTCCATTGTTGACTCTAAAATCAGCAAGGTAACGCCTTCTTCAGCCGTATTATGATTCGTTTTTACGGCCACAATAGCCATATCACACATAAAACCATTAGTGATAAACGTCTTTTGACCATTTACCACGTAATGATCCCCTTTATCTTCAGCCCTAGTTCGAAGTGCTTTCAAATCACTCCCGCAATTAGGCTCGGTCATTCCTATAGCCGTAATAATTTCCCCTTTGGCCATTAACGGTAAATACTTTTGCTTTTGTGCTTCAGTTCCATAATACAATAAATAGGGCGCTACAATATCGGAATGCAACGAAAACCCAGGCCCGGTTATTCCTTTTTTGGCAAAAGCTTCTATTAATAAGGCATTAAAAGTAAAATCTAATCCTCCGCCTCCATAAATTTCCGGTATATCCAAACACAATAAACCTAATTCCCCCGCTCGTTTCCATATTTCACGCGATACCATGCCCTTTTTCTCCCACTCATCTAAATGATCCACAATATCATTAGAAATGAATTCCTGAATCATCGCTTGCATCATTTTATGCTCTTGGGAGGCATAAATCTTTCGTTCTATTAATATTTTCTCTAACATTTTGTATCGTTTTTGATTAGTGGATCCTGCTCTACATTCTATTGTTAACAAAATTTAACGGATGGCACTAAATTCCGAAGCTGTAACTGTTTTTCATCTCCTAAGTTCAGGGCAAGTAAATACGTTTTTTACAGCAAATTCACAGATTTAAAGTAACCGCTTTCAGCAAAGTAATTTATTTCTCGAAAATCATAAAAGTTAGCGTTCAAAAAACACCGCTGTGAATCTGTGGTTGTTTTTAAAAATCATGCGTTTGTCCTGTTCTAAAGTTACATAATTTTTGTTTTCAAAAATGCATCATGCCATAAATCCCAAAGAGCAATTCATAACCAGTATCTAATACCATTGATTAGTTCATTATAGTCCAATTGTTTTTTGTCATATCGAGCGCAGTCGAGATGTCATAATGGTTCTAGACTGCGCTCGATATGACAATCGGACTATTTTATAATAACGAATGGTATAAAATGCTGATTTTTGACGCAGCGCATGATTTCTAGGTTAAGAATTATTTAGATTGACCGCAACAAGCCACGCATCCATTTAGCAAAAGTGACTCCCAATTGTGATTTTGAAAATGACACCTGCCAACCCTCCTACAATTTAGTATTGACATTGAAGAAGGAACCATTGAAAGCCGTTAAGAAATTAACTCGAACTGACAGTCTTTTTCATCGGGTTTCTAAAACAAAATCGAAAGAAATAACGATTCCTGCATCATAAATTTAATACAACAACGGTAATTGGCTATTAAAGTTGCAAATGCTAACACCGAATGCCGAACACAGATCGTAAAAAACCGAACGCTTTTCATTAACTTTGAAGCATGTTTACATTCTTCAAAACAAAGCCGCTACTCAAAGATTTAATTCCAGAACACCATATTGATATCCATTCTCATTTGTTACCGGGTATTGATGATGGTGCAAAAACTTTTGAAGATACGCTGCGGTTAACAAAAGCACTTAAAAATATTGGGGTTTCAGAGTTTATTACCACTCCACACATCATTCAATATGTTTATGACAACACACAGGAACAAATTCTGGAGACGAAAGCCACAACAGTTTTAGAACTGGAAAAGAACAATATTTCAGTTCCATTTAATGCCGCTGCCGAATATCTTATGGATGATCAGTTTGTAAAACTTTTTAAATCCCATAATCTGTTGACTTTAAAAGACAATTATGTTCTGGTTGAAATGTCGTACATCAATCCACCAATTCAGTTGTATGCTATAATATTTGATTTACAGGTGGCCGGTTACATTCCAGTATTGGCACATCCGGAACGGTATTTATTTTATCACAAAAATTTTAATGAGTACCATAAACTTAAAAGAGCCGGCTGTTTATTCCAGCTGAATTTACTGTCGGTAGTTGGGTATTACGGCAAGGGAATAACTACCATTGCGGAGCAATTATTGCAAAAAGGAATGTACGATTATGTAGGTTCTGATGTACATCATGATACTCATATAGCAGCATTTGAACGTAAAGTAAACATCAAAGATTTAACGCCTCTTAAAGAAACAATAGCCAACAATCAGTTTTTTAAATTAGGTTGACGCAATTGTTCTTATAATTAAAAAGGGCCCAAAGTAATACTACTTTGGGCCCTTTATCATGCTATTTAATGCTTTTGCTACTTGTCTAGCAATTCAAAAGTAGAATTCATACTTTTGAACTCAGGTACAATATGTTTCATTTTCAGTACAATTTGGTCATTGTCAAAATGATTTGCAATTCTTATAAGGTCTTCAATATCGGTATTTAAAACATCAAACTCATCTGAAATCTCTTCCGCAATCATAATTTTTTCATGATAGGTGGGAAGGGTTTTTGAAGTATCATTCAGTAATTCTTCGTATAATTTCTCTCCGGGTCGCAGTCCGACGATTTGTATTTTGATATCCTTTTCTGGAATAAAACCCGCTAATTTGATCATCTTTCTAGCCAAATCGATAATTTTAACTGGTTTTCCCATGTCAAAAATATAAATTTCTCCTCCATTACCCATAGCGCCAGCCTCTAAAACTAATTGACAGGCTTCTGGTATGGTCATAAAATACCTAATAATCTCAGGGTGTGTAATGGTAATAGGCCCACCATTTGCAATTTGCTGCGTAAACAATGGCACTACAGAACCATTAGATCCTAATACGTTGCCAAAACGAGTGGTAATAAATTTAGTAGCATTATTTTTACCTTCAGTATCATTTTTTAATTGTAGCGATTGCACATATTTTTCTGCAATTCTTTTACTGGCTCCCATCACATTGCTGGGATTTACGGCTTTGTCAGTAGAGACCATCACAAATTTTTTGACTTTATAAAAGCAGGACAAATCGGCAAGAATTTTAGTTCCTTCTATATTGGTAAGAATAGCTTGAGAAGGATTTTCTTCCATCAAGGGAACATGCTTATAAGCTGCTGCGTGAAAAACCACTTGAGGTTCATACTTTTTAAAGACACTATTCATAGCTTCTTTATTCCTCACATCGGCAACTACCGCAAGCATTTTTGATCTGGACTCTAAATCTTTCATTTCTAGACACATGTGATGCAACGGCGTTTCGGCCTGGTCTAAAATGATAACAATCCTAGGACTAAAACCCAATACTTGACGAACAATTTCGCTACCTATAGAGCCGGCGGCACCGGTGATTAAAACGGTCTTATCCTTTAATTGTTTGGATATTGATTTGTTATCTAACACGATAGGTTTTCGTTCCAGTAAATCTTCAATTTCAATATTCTTTACTTTTTGGGAAATCTCTTTTTGATTCTCCCAGTCGGTAATTAAGGGCACAGTAAACACATTATAGTTAAATTCCAAACACTGGTCTACAATGATTAATTGCTCCTCTTTTGACAAACTTTTGTCAGCGATAATAACAGCTTGAGCATTTACGGAACGCATTAACGGCGGTAACTTTTTCTTTTTAATCAAAATGGGCAAATCCAGCATTCGCTTGGTAGCATTTTGATTGTTTTTATCAACAAACCCAACGATTTTAAATCGGGAAGGCGTTTCAAATTTTAAAGCATTAGCTACTGATATGGCATTAGCATCCGTCCCATAAATAATAGTTCGGATTAATTTATTTGTCCCTCGTTCGGAGAAATAGATCTCAAAAGTTTGTTTGATGATGACCCGATATAAAAATAATCCACAAAAGGAAAGTACTATGTTTATAAAAAAAGCAGTGTTTAAAAAGGCTTTCTCGCCATGCAATAACTCGTAGGCAAAATTAAAAAAAAGAAACAGTACTAAAACTGCCATTTGTGAAAACAAAAGCTTAACGGCATCAATATAAGAAGAGTGCCTGATGATACCGGAATAGGTTCTAAACAACCAGAAAAAGAAAATATTAACACCAAACAAAGCGCCTATAAACCTAAAGCTATACGGCGTAATAATATAATCTAATCCCGTCCCCTTAAAGATAAGGATAGTAAAAAAAAAGGACAATACCAAAACTGAAAGATCGATTAGAACAATAATCCATCTGGGCAGATAGCTCAAATTATGAATGCTGAATTTCAAGTTTGCTCTTGAAAAAAAATTAGGATTTGCTGATGTTGAGTCCGTGTTTTTAGTAGTACTCAAAATAAATATATTTTTAACATTACTTGTTTTATTAAGGCAAAAATAACAATTATTAACGGGAAAAAGGAAAACAAATCAATTCAATTTTAAAAAGGAGCAAACTATAAAAGAAATAGATCTTTCTATTTTTTCAATTAATCTAAATAAAATAAATTGAACCCCATAGAAACATCGAAAAAAGAGCCGGTTAGCCTCTTCTTGGGTTCACATAGCGATGTCTTTCTCTAAAAAAGTGAAAAGCATTTCAGAATTTTAAAATCGATGTTTCTATGTGGTTAAAAAATTAAATACACTTTTCACTATTAATTGTGCTATTTTTTTAAAAAAGTAACCCAGACAGTCTTCACAATAAGCAGTAAATCCCCGCTAAAACTTCGGTTGTTATAATACGCGAGATTCAATCGTACTTTATCCGGAAATAGAACAGTGTTGTTATAAAGTAAAGGCGATTCCTGCTTCTCCAACAAGAACTCCTCTTTAGCATATTTTATGGACGCTAAGCTGGTCAAACCTGGTTTTAATTCTAATATTTTACGGTTCTCTCCTTCTAACAAATCATAATAACCCGGTACATCCGGTCTTGGACCTACAAGGCTCATATCTCCTTTTAAAACGTTGAAAAGTTGCGGCATTTCATCCAGTTTATAGTGACGAAGTAGCTGACCTATTTTGGAAATACGAACAGCTGTAGAAGACGATAAAATTTGTAGGGTACGGAGTTTGTAAATTTTGAAGGGTAAACCAAATTGACCAATACGCTCTTGGATAAAGATTCCATTAGTATGCGTATCGATAATGGCAAGCAGCCAAGAAATTAATACCACCCAAAAAAATAAGAGAAGTATGAAGAGGGAGAAAACAATATCAAAAAGACGTTTTATCATACCTTGCAAAGTATTTTATTCGGAATAAAAATACAAGCAAAAAAAACGGTTTAAGAATTCCCGAGAACCATTTTGCGAGTAACAAAATTTCGAACAAGTAAATAAATAAAGGTTAGCAGCAGTAAAAATCCACCGATACAAAACAGGGTTAAATACCCATTGGCATCCATATAAATAACCAGCATATTGATACTTAATTGCAGTACTGCATAAATAAAGGCTACTAAAATATGAGAAAAACCCATTTCATTGGCCAAATATTGATACAAATGAGAGCGGTGCGGCTGGAATATATTTTCTTTTTTAAGTAATCTGTTGATGATGGTGATTATGGCGTCAATTCCATAAACCGAAAAGAAAAGAATATATCCGAGTTGCCCGGAGTCTATAATTGTTTTTATCATAAAATACCCTAAAAAAAGGGCCATACTGATACTGCCAACATCGCCTGCAAAGGTTTTCGCTTTTTTTCGAACATTAAATACGCCAAAAACCAAACAAGACAAGCCCATGGTAATCAATAGTGGCAAGCTCGCTTTGTTGACTGGTAAAAAAGAAAAAGTAACTATGGCTGCTAATGCGTATAAGACGGTTATGCCATTGATGCCATCCATAAAATTAAAAGCGTTTACCCAACCGATAAGAAGTACAAATACAACAGAAAGCAACCACAAAGGTTCATAAAATAAATGCAACTCATAAAAAACCAACGCCACTGCTATGACATGGGAAATAAAGCGAGGCAACTGAGACAACGGCTTGATATCATCAATAAAACTTACGATAGCCACCAATACCACTGCAAGCGTAACAGCCCAGGAGACATATCCCAGTAAAAAAGCAATACTTATGGCTATTGGAAAAATAATGCCGCCACCTCTCAATGTAACAGCAGTATGTGATGATCTGCTATTGGGTTTATCAATGATATTGTACTTATCCGCTATTTTAAAATAAATAAGTTCAATACCAACTAATAAAATAATTAATGCAATATATATCATGTTTTAAACTACGTCTATGCTGTTCTCTGAATACTAATAAATACTGAACATTGAACACTGATCATGGACCACTGAACTACTCACTGAACACTGTTTTACAACTTTTGCTTAAGCAATCCCAAAAGATACTCCCCATAACCCGATTTCTTCAAAGGTTCTGCCAGTTCTTTTAGTTGTTGTTCCGTTATAAATCCCTGTCTCCAGGCAATTTCTTCGATGCAGCCTACTTTCAATCCTTGGCGCTCTTCTATAACCTGAACAAATTGTCCCGCCTGCATTAAGCTGTTAAAAGTTCCGGTATCTAACCAAGCGGTTCCTCTGCTTAGAATACCGACTTTCAAAGCTCCTTTTTCCAAGTAAACCTTGTTCACATCGGTAATTTCATATTCCCCTCTGGCACTAGGCTTGATATTTTTGGCAATTTCAACTACCGAATTATCATAAAAATACAAACCGGGAACCGCATAATTTGATTTGGGCTCTAACGGTTTTTCTTCGATAGAAAGCGCTTTGAAATTAGCATCAAATTCAACTACACCATAGCGTTCCGGATCAGAAACGTGATACGCAAACACTACTCCTCCTTCGGGATTGGTATTGGACTGTAACAATTCATCCATGGTAGAACCAAAGAAAATATTATCCCCTAAAACCAAAGCCACGCTGTCTTTTCCGATGAATTCTTCTCCAATAACAAAAGCTTGCGCTAAACCGTTAGGAATAGCCTGCTCCGCGTAACTGAATTGACAACCAATTGAAGACCCATCGCCCAATAATTTTTTGAAATTAGGCAAATCATGAGGTGTTGAAATAATCAATATTTCATTGATTCCTGCCATCATCAAAGTAGACAACGGATAATAAATCATGGGCTTGTCGTACACAGGCATCATTTGCTTGCTCATCGCCAGCGTTAATGGATGCAAACGGGTCCCAGAACCTCCGGCTAATATAATTCCTTTCATATTTTTTTATTTTTTTGCCACGAAGGCACTAAGTAAGTCGAAAGTTTTAAAGTCATAAAGTCAAAAGTCTTATTGTGGTAAAAAAATCACTATAAAACACAAACAACACCTTTGTTTCCAATAGGATAATTTAAATTAATATTGTTTTTTCTAGATTTTAAAATACGACATTAAATTATATATAGTACTTAAATCTCGAAGGTATAATTTTTCGATCTAAAATATTTTTTTTAGCTAACACCTTACAAATGAAGCATTTTTTATAGTTCTATCTACGTCATTTAAAAAAAATGGAACACTGATCACTGACCATGAACACTGAGCACTATTTTTCGACCTCTGTCTTTCGCCGTTATGACTTTTGACTTTATGACTTTCGACTTTATGACTTTTGACTTTATGACTTTTGACTTTATGACTTTATGACTTTATGACTTTTGACTTTATGACTTTCGACTTTATGACTTTTGACTTTATGACTTTATGACTTTTGACTGTATGACTTTATGACTTTTGACTTTATGACTTTCGAGTTAATTTGCGTATTGCTTCTCGTAATAACTGGCATACTCCCCAGAAGTAATATTATCTAACCAACTCTGGTTCTCCAAATACCAATTCACGGTCTGTTCCAATCCTTGCTCAAAAGTAACCGAGGGTTTCCATCCCAATTCTGTATTGATCTTACTGGCGTCGATTGCATAGCGCAAATCATGTCCGGGACGATCTTTCACATACGAAATCAATTGTTCCGAGGTGCCTGCGAGACGACCTAACTTCTCATCCATTATTTTGCAAAGCAATTTAACCAAATCAATATTTTGCCATTCATTAAAACCACCAATATTATACGTATCGTGGTTGACGCCTTTATGAAAAACCAAATCAATGGCTACCGCATGATCTTCTACAAAAAGCCAATCACGAGTGTATTTCCCATCACCATAAACGGGTAAGGGTTTGTTTTGAATAATATTATTGATGAATAACGGAATCAATTTTTCAGGAAAATGAAATGGCCCGTAGTTATTGGAACAATTGGTCAGCACATAAGGCAATCCATACGTTTCTCCATAAGCACGAACAAAATGATCCGAACTGGCTTTTGAAGCCGAGTACGGGGAATTAGGATCGTAAGCGGTGGTTTCGGTGAACAATCCTTCGGCACCTAAACTACCATAAACCTCATCGGTACTGATGTGGTAAAAACGTTTCCCTTCATAATTGCCTTGCCAAATAGCCTTAGCCGCATTCAATAAATTCATGGTTCCGATCACATTTGTTTTCACAAAAGACAAGGGATCCGTTATAGAACGATCCACATGTGATTCGGCAGCTAAATGCAAAACTCCGTCAAATTGATGCTCCGCAAATAATTGATCAATAAATGCCGCATCAACGATATCTCCCTTTATAAAAGTATAGTTAGGCGCTTTTTCAATATCAACAATATTTTCCAGATTCCCAGCATAGGTAAGCGCATCCAAATTAAAAATTTGATACTGCGGATACTTTTTTACAAAAAGTCGTACTACGTGAGATCCAATAAAACCGGCACCACCGGTAATTAATATTTTTTTCATTTTTATTTTATATTTTTAAATAGTTGTAACAAACTCCCCAACTATTTTTGTTTACTCTTTAATGGCAATAATAGTAAACCATCTATTTTCGGTTTCCTTTAGGGCTCAGGCAAAACGAAAATTGCAAGCCACTTCTCACCTATCACATGTCACTATTCACTTCTCAATACTCTTTCCCCCGCCCTTAAATAAAAAGCATAAAAAACAACGAAAAAGTAAAGTGGCAGCAGTCCGCGAGTTGAGGACGAAGGGCGAACGGCTCGGGCTGCGGAACGGCACTTTGAGGTAGTTTTTAAGCTTTTTATTTTTAGGCTTGAAATCGAAGATTCATGAATACCAAAAAACAATAATAACCCATGAATATTTTTTGTTTCTTTTGTATCAAGACAAAAGAAAAAATTGTTCTTCAGCAAAAATATATAGTACCAATAAACGTACAATTAATCTATGATTTTTTTTTCCTTCTTTTTTAATCAAGACAAAATCGAAGATTCAGCGAACACCACTTATAATAAAATTTAAGGGAACTAAAAAGGAAAATCAGTAAGCCTTAATTTTTTACTTTTAATAAAAAAGTAATTGGTAGTGCTATTTAAAGTATTCTAATCATCCTTTTTAAAATAACATTCTAGATTTTCGGCTCCCTTAAGGGCTGGGACAAACGAAAATCGCAAGCCACTTCTCACTATTCATTCATCCTCACCTCTCACTTCTCACTATTCACTTCTCAACAACTCCATACATCTTTTCAAACTCACTTTATAATCAGGAACATTTACCCCATAAACGGATTTAATCTTGCTTTTATCTAATAAAGAGTATTGCGGACGTTTCGCCGGAGTAGGATAAGCCGCCGATGGAATGCCGCTGATGGCACAATCAAACTTCCCAATTTCTCGAATCGCCAAAGCAAACTCATACCAACTTATTTCCCCCTCATTAGAAAAATGATAAATTCCGGCCCGCCAATTATCATGTGTTAGTATCGTCATGATAGCCTGTGCCAAATCAGCCGCATACGTAGGACTGCCTATCTGATCATTTACAACATTTAAGCTATCCCTTTCTTGCATCAATCGAGACATTGTTTTGACAAAATTATTTCCAAAACTGGAATACACCCAAGAAGTTCTAATGATAATTGAATTTGGATTGTATTCTAAACAAGCTTTTTCTCCCGCTAATTTGGTTATCCCATATACATTAATCGGATTAGGTTGGGCAGTTTCCGTTAAGGCAGTAGAAGCAGTTCCGTCAAAAACATAATCGGTAGAAACATGGATCAATTGACAATCGTTCGCATTACTCCATTGGGCCAATACCACAACCGATTGATGGTTCAATACATCCGACATTTCAAACTCCGATTCGGCTTTATCAACCGCGGTATGTGCCGCGCAGTTGATAATAATTTGAGGATTAATTTTAGTTAATTCAGTTTCTAAGTGCTCCAAATCACACAAATCCAATTCCTCTCGATCTGTAAAAACCCATTCAAACTGGTTATAGTCTTTTGACAAAACGTGTAATTCTGAACCCAATTGTCCTTTGGCACCTGTAACTAATATTTTTTTCATTTATTTTTTAATCTTTCAATTTTAAAGGCACAAATACTCCTCACTACTAACTATTCACTCCTAATCCCAGCTATCATCCTGAGCTTGCCGAAGGGCACCTCTCACTTTTCACTACTCCTCTTAGTGTCGAGACAAATTTACGTTCTGAATTTTCGGCTTCCGCCGCGGCGGATCGGGGCAAAACGAAAATTTTACGCCTATTCACTTCTCACTATTCAGTCCTAACTCCCTGAACACTGTCATCCTCAGCTTGCCGGAGGACACTCGTCACTCGCCCTTTGTGGTTAAGCCAAAACTTTGCGAACTTTGCGGTTAAAAACAAGCGAAGCGCCTCTGCGAACTTTGCGGTTTCTTTGCGCTCTTTGCTGTTAAAAACCTCTTCTCGCTAAGAACCGAAAACCCATAACCCATTACCGATTCGACAAACTACTCCTGTTGTTCTTTATTCTTAGCATCCAGAACCTGTTTTGCATTCAATCCTGTTACAACTTTTTTACCCGTCCTAGCTTCCAATTCTTGGAGAGCTACTTTGGCTACATTGCCTCCTTGCTGAGCAACTTTTTGACTCTCTTCAAAACTTTCGGGATTCACGGCTTGAGAAATGTCTTTCGTAGAAGCCTCAGCCAACATATTTAGGATTAATTCAGTGTTCGTCATATTATCCCGTAAATTTTCTTTTTTCAGCCCCTTCAACACTTTATACTCTTTGGTCGTTTTGTCTGACCAAGCTTTGGAGATAATGTCCGTCAATGTAGCAAATTGAATTCCTTCCTTTAACCCTCTACTTTTCCATTCGTCTGTTAATTCTTTCCGGATCTCAATACTTTTTAACCGTTGATTGATCCAATTTTCAGAATAACCCAATTGCAAATATTGCTCCAATGCTCGGTCGATAGTCAGTTCTGGATCTTGCATTTCATCCAAGCGCTCAGATGCTATTTGTGCCAGCCAAAGCTTGAAAGGCTCTGCTTTTGGTGAAGGTATCGATTGTATCAGTCTAAACAATTGTTCCGTATCAGCCACATCTGTTTTATAATATTTCCCATCAGCAGATTGCATTTTCAGTTGACTACAATTTGTAGTCAACTGACTCCCTTCTTTTTTTAAACGCATTTTCAGAACACTCCAATATTTTCTGGCATTTGGGGTTTCAGTCAAAACTGCAATAGTATCTACTATAGAAAAATACCATTTTTCTTGATCGGTATCCCAAAGGGTACGTACCTTTTTATCTTCAAACAACTGTAAGGACTGATTTTGTTTCATACGCAATAGTATCTTAAACAATTTATACTTGATAGTCGAGACAAAAACACGTTCTAAACTTTTGCTCCCTTTAGAGCTGGGGTAAAACGAAAATTATTTTGACAACAACTTTAAACCTTAAACTTTAAACCCTTTTTAAAACGCCCCATGAGTACAACTCACAAACAAAAAAGACTTTGAGACCTTCGCGCCACCTTTGCGAACTTTGCGGTTAAGAGCTTAAAACTCCCAATCAACATCCTCAAAACTCGGCAAAATTAGATCCTTTTCTGAAACAATTATTTCTTTAGGGCTCACCTGCCAATCAATAGCTAAAATAGGATCGTCATAACGAATCCCTCTTTCGCTCTCCTTATGATACAATTGATCCACTTTATAAAGCACCGAAGCAGTTTCACTCAAAACGGAGAAACCATGGGCAAACCCATGAGGCACCATCAATTGTTTTTTATTTTCAGCGCTTAAAACTACGCTAAAGTATTGCCCGTAAGTAGGCGAATTTTTACGCAAATCTACCGCTACATCCAGGATTTCTCCTTCTAATACACGAACTAATTTCGCCTGAGCAAAAGGATTTATTTGCAAATGCAAACCACGAATCACTCCTCTTTTGGAGAAAGACTGATTGTCCTGAATGAATTTATAATTGATTCCATTTTCATGTAATTGAGCCTGATTATACGCTTCAAAAAAATACCCACGCGAGTCTTCAAAAACTGTCGGGGTAATGATTACTAAATCTTGTATAGTTGTTTTTTCAATCGTCATTTTGTCTAATTAAAATTTTATGTTTAGATAACTTGAATCCAATATCATATGGTTATCCATAAATGTCGCTAAATTATAATGTTTTGTCAGGCTGAGCGCAGTCGAAGCCCTTTTTGAGAGACAAGGAAAACAGCATCCAACATAATTTTATTTCCGGAAAGATTCAAACGTCCTCAACAAACCATCTTTTGATTCAATAGGCAACGGTTTTCCAATTGCCTTTACAATTTTTTGGTTACTGACCACGAAATTCTCTGTTAATTTTTGTAATCGTTCTGAATTTAAAGGCAAATGCAAATAATCCCCAAGCCTAGCTACCCCTGTAATCCAAGAGGAGCTTATATTCCAAATGCTACTTCTTTTATCTAAACTCGTCCCAAGTAATTGGATCAATTCATTAGTAGACAAAGGCTGATCATCTGCAATTTGATACGCCCCAGATGGAATCGTCTCGTTTTCTACTAATTCCTTAATAACAAAACAGAGATTTTCGATACTCAGAAAAGAACGTTGGTTCTCAAAAGCTCCCAAAGGCCAAGGAAATCCTTTGGCAACCAATTGATACAATAAATTTAAATTCCCTTTATTTCCAGGACCGTGAATCATACAAGGCCTTAGAATATAAACTCGTTTTCCTATTGGTAGTTCTTTAGATAAAATATATTGTTCTGCCTGATGCTTAGATTTACCATAGTGCGTTTTAGGATTGGGAATTTCATCTTCATTCAACATTCCCTTTACTTCATCTGCAACAGCTTTTACTGTGCTGATAAATACAAATACTTTGGCTTCCGACACCAAAAAAGAATCAAATAACTGCTTAGTTAACTCAAAATTACCATCGTAATAAGCTTTTGCATTAGACACTTTCTTCAAGTCATGTGCCTTTCCTGCCGAATGTACGATCGCATATCCATCCAACTTAAACTGTTGCTGCGGCTTATAGCGCACTGAAAGAGAATGCAACTCGTGTAATGATTCTAAATATCTTTTAAGATTCTGTCCAACAAATCCGCTTACCCCTGTGATAATTATTTTCATTAAATTTATTTATTGTATAAAATCTGGGCTTAAAATATGCCATTTCACCCCTTTTTTAGAGCCCATTATATTTAAGTACACAACTAATTAACACATTAATCTATTCGTAAAAATGATTAACTACACTCTAGAAACTAACTCTTATCTAGTTAAATCCTAAACAGAAGGCCAATCTAGTCTTATTTAAAATAATATCTAAAAGCTTTCAAAGAGTCAAATAAGCGAATAATCCTAAATAACTTGAACTCTTGAAATAAACGCCAAATAGAACCCAACCCAGCATTATAAACAAAACTAGGTAAGGTTTTCTTATTTAAAAAAATACTATATGCGCCTCCAATTCCAGCAACAAGCTGAACTCCATTTTTTTGCATATCATTTTTAAAATAATCAATAAACTTCTCTTGCTTTTTACAACCTAATGCCACAAATACTGCATCGTATTTAAAAAAATCCTCGTTTAGTTTTAAATCCCCTAAGTCTCCGATAAAAGGATTCCAACCAGTAGCTCGAAAACCAGCTTTATTAAAATAATCAACTATTTCAAAATTAGCTTCATCAGTATCTCCAATAAAAAGAACCGATTTAAACTGACCTGATCCGTAAACAAACTTTATCAGATCAATACCTGTAATATTAACAATATATTTTTTTAAAACATTTTTGCTAAACAAAAAAGGAATGCGGCCATCACAGACAAAAACTGCATCCTTTAATGTATTTTTAAAATTAATATCAGTATGGTAATTAAAAATATATTCATTATTTACTGTTGCTATTCGAGCAAAAGAAAGCTTTGAAATTCCTTCAATATCTTCAGTTGAGAAAGGGATACCTGCAAAAAAGTTAACCATATAAAATTATTTTAAATTTATTATAATGCATTATTTAAGAACATAACAAATGTTTTTATTCTCAAACTAAACAAGTAATTCCACATCTACCTTCCATTTATCATTGACCACCTCTAAAAGTGTTGCAGTATTAATCTCATGATGTGTTCTATTTTTCAATACGTCAATAGCAACTTCTATGTCGTCAAGAGACAAGAATGTAGCTAGGCCGTCTAAATTTTCTCGAAAAGCAGGTATATCTGAAACTACAACTTGAGCCCCTAACAACGCAGCCTCCAGCGGAGTTCTTCCGAACCCCTCATATAAAGACATTAACATAAAATAGTTACAATTACTATAAAGTACAGAAAGTTCTTCGTTTGTAACATATCCTGTAAACAAAACCTTATCGCCAAGCTCTTCTAATAGCCCATTCAACTCCTTATCTGAATTCCATCCCATACGCCCGACCAGTAACAATTTTGTATTCAAACCCATTTGATTAAAACAAATCATTATTCGCAACAGATACTTTAGGTTTTTCCTAGGCTCAACTGTAGATACAGATAAAATATACTCACCCGCTACTACTGAATAACGATCAAGAACGGTATAAATAATTTCTTTACTATTTGGTAACGAAATAGATTCTATATGCTGACCAAAATTATATATTTTACAACGTGTAAATTGCATAATATCTAATTTAACATGCTCAGAAACCGTTATAATTGATGAAGAAAATTTCAATGCCGCAAAATACCTATACGAAAGATATATTTTTGCCAATAAAGACAATGTATAACTATAACGTTTAAAAGCTAAGTCGTGTACGACAGGAACAATTTTAACACCCAATAATCGAAACAAATAGATCAAAACCAAAGGAGGAAAAATCGGAAATATAACAACTTTTGGACGATACTTTAATATAAAAAAAGGAATTGCAAAAAAATCATTAATCACTCTATTTTTGAAGAACGATATAGCTTGTTTTTGATCTTTTGATAACTGATTCTCCTTAGAAAAAATGCCAATCACATCTAGTTTTTGATCACATAGCTCATTAAATAATTCTTTTGAATAGTTCTCAACCCCCGTATGTTTTCTATCATACAACCCAGTTAAATCAATAAGTATTTTCATTTTTATTATAGGTAGGAATAGTTAATATTAGAATAATGTACATAAACCAAAAAAGTCGATCGCCTAAAAAATTATATGATATACCAATAAGATTAACATACATAAAAACAGCAGCATAATATTTATCAATCTTATAAAGACGATAAAAGAAAATCACACTCAATATAAAATATAATAAAATAAATAATACCCCTTGT
The DNA here is from genome assembly GCF_048286555.1 of Flavobacterium cryophilum. Taxonomy (NCBI): domain Bacteria; kingdom Pseudomonadati; phylum Bacteroidota; class Flavobacteriia; order Flavobacteriales; family Flavobacteriaceae; genus Flavobacterium; species Flavobacterium cryophilum. Next base: position 24,282 of record NZ_JBLVPZ010000008.1, read on the forward strand.
TCAATCATCATAGTTAAAATACTGGATTCTGGCGTCCAGACTTCATCTGAAATAGTATAATTATTAACATAATTATCGATTCCTACTCCTGCACGTGAAGTACCAAACCCAAATAATATTAATAAAAAAGGAACTTTGCTGAAGTAATCATCGATATAAGACACTCTAGTCGCAGTACTAGAATCATTAGAACTAAACCTATCGCCCAAAAGTTGCCAGACATCAATCCCTATGCCAGATGCAACTATAGATATAAGAATGAAAAAACAAATTAACAAAACTAATGGTCTCCATGCTATAACTTCAAAAGACTTAAGCACTTCATTTCTATCAGAAATTAAGACTAATAAAAAAAAGACAAAAACAACAATGAGAAAAGAGAAAATTGCTGTTCGTGACAATAGTAAAAACATAACTATTAGCAGAAATGTTTGTCCAATAATAAAACGATATTTATGTTTCGATTTTAATTTTAATTTCTCAGCAAACAGAATTCCTATACCACTATATCCGGCAGTATAATTCGGATCCATCATCAACCCAGTAGGACGTATGAAACCTTGATTAAATATATCCATTTTCTTTTCATCAAAATAAACCCCCATAGAGGATAGCATATTATAATCAGGAATTTTACCCAAAATAATAACAGTATATTCATATAAAACAAAAACAGAATTAAAAAATAAACCGACAAAGAGACCTACTGAAAAATAAAACAGTAACTTCCCTCTGAAAACCAGATAAAACAATGCGTATATTGGGATCCATAAAATACGATTGAACAGAAACTTTACAAAATAACTATCATAAGTCGCATTTGTTACTAAAGGAAATATTCCTCTTAAAACAAGAAGCATAAATAGAGTAAAAATTAGAAACAGTAAAAAAAACTCTGTTCTTTTTATTCTTACTTTTTTAAAATATAAAAATATTAGTACTGGAAATGCATAAAAAAAAAAATCCGAGAACCTAATATTAAAAGCACCTATCTTAATAAAGATGCCATTACAGAATGAAAAAAAACCTACTAAAAACAAAATCCATTTAAAATCAATTGATTTCTCTTTGAATTTATCGTAATAACTTATCGTATTCTCGGACATTTTTCATTAAAATTTTAATGTATGAACACATATTTAAAACTGTTTTAAAAACACTCCTAAATAATTATATCTTCCTTTTAGGACGTAATAAAATAATCTAGTAGCCAAAAGTATTGGTAATAAGTAGCGGTAGTTTTTTTTATAAAACGATACCATGCTCTCAATTTTTATATTTTCAATATTTTCATTTAATTTTGTGCTGGCACTTATTTTATGTCTCACCAATACACTAGAATCAAAAATCAACTCATAATTTGCCTTAGTGAGCTGAATACTATAGTCTATATCTTCGTAATAGAGAAAAAACCTATCATCCATTAGAGGCAATTGATTACTGGCATTAAGGAACAAAGAGGAAGCAACTAAATATTTCTTTTGAACTATATATTTTGACAAATGTGAAGTTTGGCTAGTAAACAGATTTAAATAACCAAAACCATCTGAATCAAAATCATTTGTGTAATAGGATAAAACCCTTGCTCCTATAGCTATATTTTTTTTATTATTTACAGCAACTTCTGCAGTACCAATTAAGTTGCTTAAAGTTTCTGGAAGGACAACAGTATCATTATTAAGTATCCAAACAAATTTAAAGAGTTGCTGACAAGCAAAATTTATACCAATATTATTAGCACTAGCAAAACCTAAATTTCCTTTATTCTGGAATAGATGCACCTTTATATTTCCTTTACACCCAATCCAATATAGGTATTTATCATGCTCCATTTCCTTTAAACAAAACTCAATCTTAAAATACTGAAGGGATTCGTCTTGAGAGCAATTATCAACAATACATATTTGAAAATTATCAATTACTGATCTTTCAAGAGATTTAATGCAATCTATGGTGTCTGAATAATTATTATAGTTGACTAAAAGCACCAATGTTTCACTTAAAATCATATCTCTTTTATTAAACATTCCTGAATAATTTCGACTCTTTTATTCCAAGTATTATTCTTTACAAAAGATTGATTACAGTCAACATCTATTACTGGAAAATCTCCTAATACAAGCTGTTGCATTATTTTCAAATATTCCTCCTCGTTCTTATACAACATAACGTAAGGGGAAAATTGCTCTGTCTCTTCGTATCTAACACTTACTATTGGTTTATTTGAATATATATATTCGTATAATTTAACAGGATTAACTGCTAGTATAAGCTCATTTAAAATAAAAGGCATTGTTAATACATCGGCACGTTTTAAAAGAGCAGGTACTAATTCATGTTTAATTGGTCCAGGAAAATTCAATCTTTCTTCATTTTGTAAGGATATCTCAGATGGTCCCACTAAAATATAATTCAATTTATCTTGAATACCAATACTTTTTCTAATAAGATCTAAGTCAAGCCAAGAAGATATAGTTCCTACATAAACTATATTGACACAATCATCTCTAAAACATTTCTCGATCACTTCCGGTAATTCTTCATGTGACTTTTCGGTAAAACTATCAATGTTAATCGCATTATTTACCAACTTCGGATTTAAATCAGAACCATAGCGTTTTTTCAATTTTTCGGAAAGATAATGAGATGTTGAAAATACAATTTTTGATTTACTTACCAACGCCTTTTCTAATTCAAGCATGGATTTTCGCCTGCTGACATTATTCACTGTATCAGGAAATTCAAGGACATCATCCATACAATCGTAAACAAGTTTTACATTATTGCTAAAATTAAAAAAAACTAAAAAACGGTATAAAAAAGGATGTGTCACCCAAACTACATCAGTTTTACGGATATCTGACCAAAGCTGACTAGCAACCATTAAGTCATGCACCATTCCAAATAACCTTATTTTGTATGCTCCGGGTATCCTCCTGAAATATTTTATTTTTAGATTTGGATTTAAATTTCCTACTCCCTTTTCCTTCTTTCCAAACTGCTGAGGATAAATAACAGTAATCTTATTTTCTTTAGATAAATGTTGAGCAATAAATTGAGGACGTTGTTTAGCCCAAAACCAGGAAACATGCATTAAGTAAATAATTCGCATAAAATATTAATTTAAATCAATTACTTTTCAACAGACAATCAATTATAATTCCACTAGCCAATCCATCACCATAAGGGTTATGCGATTTACTCATTTTTTCATATAAGTGATTATTATTTAACAAAGATGTTGCCTGATTTACAATTTCAGAAGTATCCGTTCCAACAAGAATAACTGTTCCTGCTTCAATTGCTTCGGGCCTTTCTGTAGTATCCCGCATCACTAAAACAGGCTTTCCAAGACTAGGAGCTTCCTCTTGTACACCTCCACTATCTGTAATAATAATTTTAGATTGTTTCATTAACCAAACAAAAGCAGGATAAGCCAACGGATTAATCAGATGTACATCTTTAGTTTTCTCTAATATTTCATTAACAGGTTTCTGAACATTTGGATTCAAATGAACAGGATAAATAATCTGGACATTCTCTTGTAAAGCCAATTGATTTAAAGCCTTACAAATATTTATAAATCCATCTCCAAAATTTTCTCTTCTATGTCCTGTTACTAACACTAAGTCTTTTGATTTATCAATAATGGTCTTTAATGACTCAATTTGATCATCATCAACCTCTTCCACTTTATCCTTAGCGTATAACAAAGCGTCAATGACAGTATTCCCGGTAACAAAAATACTTTTAGGACTAATCCCTTCTAAAAGCAAATTTATTTTCGCTTGTTCAGTAGGCGCAAAATGCAAATCAGCCAATCTGCCTGTCAGCTGTCTGTTCATCTCTTCCGGAAATGGCGATAATTTATTATTAGTACGCAATCCAGCCTCAACATGACAAACTTTTATTCCTGCATAGAAAGAAGATAAGGCTGCCGCAGTAGAAGTAGTGGTATCTCCATGGACAAAAACATAATCAGGTTTAAAGTCTTCAAAAACAGGTTTCATTGAAACAATAACATCTGCTGTTAATGTAAATAAATTTTGCCCCGGCTTCATAAGATTCAAATCGTAATCTGGCTTAATTTCAAAAAAATCTAAAACTTGGTCTAACATTTCTCTGTGTTGTGCTGTAACACAAACTTTTGTGTCAAACTTGTCAGGATGCTTTAAAAATTCTTTTACTAATGGCGCCATTTTTATAGCTTCCGGACGTGTCCCAAAAATAATCAATATTTTTTTCATAATTCTAATTTCAACTAAACCTTAAATTCATTATTCATTTTCCTGCTAACCTTTACAACTCCTATAATGTTTTCTTGTAATTTTACTCTAAATAAAAAACAAATCCCTACATAAGTTAGTACTGCTAAAATAGAAACCATCATCAATCTAAAATAAGTATTAATTAAAAACAAATTATTTATGCTACATAAAACTGCAGCACAAACACTACCTGCAACAAAGCATTTCAAAATATCCGAAACATTAATTCGCACTTTAATATATCGGTTCACATAATAAAACTCTAAAAACAAAATAAAAAAATGTGCAATTACACTACTTACTGCAGCTCCATAAATTCCAAATATTGGAATGAACATTATGTATAACACTACTAAAAAAAAACACAAAACACACATTATTGCGAAAACCTTCTTTTCTTGGCCAATAGAGATTAATATCTGATTTACAAAAACATCACCTATACCTGTTAATAAAATTTGAATAGCTAAGATCTTGATAATAAAAGCAGATTCAATAAATCTAGCACCCAAAAATAAACTAATAAAACTCTCCACATTTAAAAAGAGTAAGATACAAATGGGAATAGAAATATAAAAAACTAAGGAAATTGATTTGCACACCAACTCCTCAATCTTATCTAAATCATCATTAATACTAGAAATTTTAGAAATCATTAAAGGCCGCAAAGAGACTATTAAAACAGCAAAAATGGAAATAAACTTTATACCAACATCATAAATCCCAACACTATCATAATTTTTCAAAAAACTTAAGATAATAAATCTATCCACGTTCGAATATAAAGCCATTATAAATAGTGGAAAAATAATATAGAGCGATGTAATTAAATCTGTTTTATTAATTCTAAAATCCAATTTAAAAAAGTTAAAATCAACATGTTTTTTTATAATAAAAAAAACAGATAAATTAGCTAAAAGGCTTGAACCTCCCAAAATCCAAAAATAATTATATATATCTTCACTAGTCTTAACAAAAAACCATATCAAAATTATACCTAACAATTTTATAATAATATTTCTTACAGCAACAGTCTTAATCTCATTAATTCCGTAAAAAAACCAGGTAAAATCGATATAAGTAGCTAATAACTGTAATAGAGAAATCCATAAAACCAATCTAAGACCAAATCCAAAAAACAAGATGTATACGATAAATGCAGAAACAGAAATTGTCGTATATAGTAATTGCAGGTTTAAAATAGTATTAAAACTTTTAGTCAAATCCTCTTTCTTATTACTTTTTGCTATAACTTTATTACCATAAGAAGTTAGTCCTAAAGAGCTCAATATCAAAAAATAAGATAAAATACTACTTGTAATGGCAATTTTACCCATTCCACCATTACCAAGAGCTCTAACAACCAAAGGAAGCGTAATTAACGGCGTTAATATATTCATTATCTGAATACTCAGACTAAAAAAATAATTTTTTAAAATACTCAATGTTTTATAATATTGTTAATCCTGTCTACTAAATTTTTTATCTTAAATTTAAAATAAAATAGAATTCTTTTTTCTGTATAATTAAACTCTAATTTTGAAGAAAAATCTCTTATATTAATTCCTCTTGAAACCCAATTAAATTTAATATCGTTTAATAATGGAAATCTAGAAACACGATTCATTTTAAATTGAGTTGACAAACAATTATCACCAAAAAAACTTTTCATTAGAAAAATTTCTGGGCACGGACGTCCGTTATCCTCAAGATCTGAAAATCTCCAATATTTTTCCATATTAAAATAATCACCAAAAACTACATAATCTAAAAAATAACCACCTTGTACATTAGCCCACCCGATAAAATTTATCGCTTCATTTGTATTAAGAAATCTTTCAAATAAAAGAGATATATTAGTAACATAAAAATCGGATCTAACTTTCAAATAATATTCAGTTCCAAATAACTCTTTGCTTCTCAAGAGTCCCTCATAAGTGCTTTTACATTGAAAATTAACGTTCCAATAACCAGCTTTTTTAGGTTTTTCTATAAGATGAACATATATACCCGATTCTTCAATTGCACGAATTACTTCTTGTGGCTCATCTTTCCAGGTACACCATAAAACATTTTTTACGCCCGAATACGCTCCAACAACTTCTTTGAAATATTTCGTTGGCCCTTGAATTATAACTGAAACATCTAAATGTTTGCTCATTATTATAATAGTTTAAGATATTGATCCAGATCTTCAGGTGTCCCGATTCCATGCATTGCACTTGATTCAATATTGTAAATCCCTACCTTTGCTTGATTTTTTATTAAATAATTATAGACAGGGCAAGAATAAAACTCATTATTTACACGATCATTTTCTATTATCATGTCAATAGCTGAATCCACAAAATCACTACCTTTATTAAACAGATATATCCCAACTGTCGCAAATTTAGAGATTGCCTCTTTTTCTTTTACCTCAACAACTAAATCATTGCTATTCAGCTTAGCAAAAGACCACTTTGGATTCAATTCTAAATCTATAAAAGTTAATATAGAACCATCTAAATGCCTATTGAAACAATCATTTATAAAATCCGGTATTGAAACATCAACAATTTGGTCTGAATTAGCAATTAACAATGGTAAGTCATTATTTATATACTTTCTCGCATATAAAACGGTACAAGCAGTCCCTTCAGTTAATTTATCAATCCCAATGAAGGTCGCATTATACTCCTTTTCAATCTGTTCTACTAATAATTTCTCTTTCTCTAAATGTTCCTTGCGGGCTATTAAAATATATTTCGCATCAGGATAATTAAGATTATCCAGAACTCTTACTACCATTGGTTTCCCATCCACATCAATAAATGGTTTTGATTTTTCATATCCAACACTTGCAAAACGGCTTCCTAAGCCAGCCATTGGAATTACAATATTAATCTTGCTCATATTTATCATTATTTGCGCCAGGTAATTTCACAACAACGGTTATTACATCAGTTAAAGCCTTAAAATTTGTTGATACTCCTGGTATTATTTTTATTATATCATTTTCAGTATACTGAACACCATTCATTTCAACAACACCGCTTATAATAACAGTAAATTCAGTTGCTATTTTGTGAAAATGTAAATTTTCAAACTCCCCTTCCTGATACTTCTTTACTCCAATCTCAACGTCATTTGTTTTAAATAAAGAAGGTTCAAAATTTCCAATGAACCACCCCTTAAACATTTCGTTTAAATTATATTTTTCTAATGCCATATTTCTTTCTATTTACAGGAAGTTTCAAACTCTGTTATTAATTTCGGAGAATAAAACGAATGATAATCTTGGTTAGCAATTTGAAAAAAATTAACTTTTTTATTCCTTAATATAAACTCATTAATTACCGGAGATATAAAAAACATACCATCATTCTTTACATCATTGATGATTGTCTGAAAAGCACATTCGAAAAAAAGCTTAGCAGAATTAAAATAATAATAACCTGCTATGGCCATATTACTTATTGGATTTTTTTCGGCAGTTTGAATAATGTCATCATTTTCAGTTAAAGCGTAGGACCATCTAGGATGAACCGAATTAAAAGTAATAACTCCAACATCTGAATGCTCCTTTAACCAATAATTGCTAATTTCAGATAAATTGACATCAATAATTTGATCGCTATTCAATATTAAGATAGCATCATCATTTTCAATTTTATCAATAGCCATTAATACAGAACACAACCCTCCCTTAGTATTTTTTTTAATCTTAACGATTTCACAATTAGACTCCAACAATTTTAATGTATTATCTAAGTGATATTTAGCAGCGTCTTCTTCTTTAATAATAAAAATGATTTGATTTGGTATAGTTATAGATTTTGTTCTCTCTATTACCCATTCAATCATTGGTTTACCTTTAATTTCAATTAAAGGTTTTGGATAAGGAAACCCAGCCTTCTGAAATATTTCAGAAGAACCCGCTAATGGTATTATTATTTTAAGCATTTTCAATTTCTTTAATTCGTTTAACGATATTTTGATAGGTCACATCGTCTGGATTCTCAACTTTAAGCAAATGTGCACCAGAAGCAAGAGCCGCTTTGACTCCATTTTGATTATCTTCAACGATTAAACATTCACTAGGTTGCAACCCTAATTTATTTATTGCCTTAGTATAAATTTCAGGATCTGGCTTTCCCCTTTCGACATCTTGATTTGATAAAAAAAAATCCAAATATGGCATTAGTCCGGATCTTTCCATCATTAAATCAATAGTCTTACGAACAGAATTTGAACAAACAGCTAAAAAATATCCGTCATTTTTAAGTTTTGACAAAGCATACCGGTGATGAAAAATTGGCTTACATGTTGTATAAACAATTTCCCATGTATACTCTTGTTTTAAATCATTAATAAAATCATGAAGTTTAACGGGAAGTCCTCCCTCCAAACTTAACATTTCTAATTTTTTTTTTGTAGGAAGTCCGTCAAATGTAACCAAATGGTCATATCTGTTTATTTCTGTACCAAACAAAGCAAGAGCTTTATTTAACGATTCGTAATGCCAATCACGTGCATCAATTAAAACACCGTCCATATCAAAAATTACTGCTTTAATCTTCATAATTTAATTGTTAAAAAATTCAATAGCATCTTCAGGAATATCTGTACAAAGTATAATATCTTCTGATTGATGTAATTTATTTATTTTTAAGTATTCCCAAAATTCAATAGGATTTCGTTTATGAAGTTCTGGTGATACGATCGCAACTTTTTTTCCTTTTTTAATATGATCTAATATTATTTTATCATCAAACCAAATCGAACCAAAAGCATCAAGCCATATTCCTTTACTTTCACTAAAAAAAGCAGGAATTGGTTCATATTCACTGTGTCTCGAAAAAGTCGTTATATTGTTTTTTAAGTACCCAAGTGTATCAGGAATAGACATATCAAAAACAAAATAATTTTCTATTCCAAATTCTAATAATTTATTTTTTAGCTTTAATTGTAAACCGTCAGATTTGATATTCAACGCCAAAGTTAAAGCCGAATTACAATTAGTATTATATAACTTAAAAAAAACATCTAAACTCATACTATTCTCATCTGGAATATCATGTGATATCACTAATTCTCCTCTATAATCCCTGACATCTGTTTCTGTCCCAAACCCCAATTTGAACGACCTATCAAAACTAATCAATTTATTTTTTTCCTCTTCCGCCTTCCAATAACCTCTGTGTGAAATTATATTCATTTATAATATTTTTTATGCTTGTTCATAATCATACCTGAAATTCATTTCATTGGTGACTTATCTCTTCAACAATATGCCTATTAATCATTTTGTCTCACAAATAACTTCTTTTATGTTAATAACAGAATTCATTTAGGTAGTTATAAAATCATCTACGAACCCTCGGTAAAAACGCATTAAGAATCCACAAGGTGCCTTTTTTAACCAATATTGGAACACGTTTGGATTCAGATTGTTGTGGGAAGCGGAGTCATCTTATGCACTTTTTGCCTTGTCCTCCACGATCCTTAACTTTTTCATTTATTCTATCCTTTAATGATTTCTGTAATACTTTTATTTTTATATACTAAACTTTTTACTGCTTCTATTGACATTGAATTGCCATAGATTTTTTCAGGGTCAAATATAGCGCATTTAAATCACTTACTATTAATCAGTCGATTCATATCCTAAAGAGAACTAAGCCTAAATAGAACTACCTTTTAGGCCCCAAGAGCCCAAAATTCTTCCCAGTTTATTTTTTATTTTTTTATGAATCGGAACATAATAATGATTATAAAATAATACATCCTCTATTGAACCGTTAATTCCAATTTCAATTGGATGCCTCAAAGGAAAACTCATTGCACTTAATGCAATATTTGAATTAATGCTATTTTCATCGGTGTAATAGGTAGCATCTAATCCAAACCCAATATTGGAAACCAGGTTTTTGTTAGGTATAACAGCAATTCCGCTATTTTTCCAAACAGAATAAATAGCCCATTGTACATCCCATATAACGTTAGTAAAGTTTTTGTTCCAAAAGCTTTTTTCTTGGCGAGACCTGAATTTTAAACTCTTATCCTTAGTAATAATAGTACGCTCGTACTTATTCCAAGCGTCTCTCCAGGTTGCCCAGCCCCATATTTGACCATATCTGGAGAAGAAATAACTATCGCTTCCAAATGAATTCCCTAAATTTGTACCACTAATAATCATAACTTCCTTATTGTCCTTGTATTTAACCAATAACTCATTGCAGTAAGAAAAAAAACTTGGATCTGGCAAACAATCGTCTTCTAATATAATACCTTGTTCTTCATTTTCAAAAAACCAATCAATCGCTGATACAATCGCTTTGGAACATCCTAAATTTTCATTTCTTAAAAGATATTTAACTTCACAATCCCAATCAATTTTACCAATTATATCTCTTACTTCGTTACATAAGTCGGATTCCCCCTCTTTATTTGCTCTGGGTCCATCCGCAGCTATATAAAAATACTTAGGTTTTACAGACCGAATCCTATCAAAGATTTGTTTTGTTTTCTCAGGACGGTTAAACACTAGAAAAAGTACAGGCACGTCAAATGAATTTTTCATTATTATATTTTTTTGACAGAAAAAACTTTTATATCTTGAGTTCTATCTATGTTTTTTTAATTTATTAAACTTTATCTTACTAAAAACTAAATGCCAATCTTATTACTAAAAAACTAATATCAATATAAACTAATTGGATTTAGAATTCTCTTGAAATTTAATTTGTAACAAATACATCAAATTCAACTTGTTTTTGATTCAAATTCCCTATGTGACTTATTTAACTCTGATTGAGATAATTTTTTAAAATAATCATAAGTTCGTTCAAGACCTACTTGACGGGTAATTTTTGGTTCCCATCCTAAAAGAGTCCTCGCCTTAGTAATATCTGGTTGTCTCTGTTTTGGATCATCCTGAGGTAATGGATGATATACTATTTTTTGAGATGTTCCTGTCAGTTTTATGATTTCTTTAGCAAAATCATTCATTGTAATTTCATTTGGATTACCAATATTAACTGGATGAGCATAATCAGACATTAAAAGTCTATATATACCTTCAACTAAATCGTCAACATAACAAAATGCTCTTGTTTGTGATCCATCTCCAAAAATTGTCAAATCTTCTCCCCTTAACGCCTGACCTATAAATGCAGGTAATACTCTTCCATCATTAAATCTCATCCTTGGCCCATACGTATTGAAAATCCTAACTATTCTTGTGTCTATCCCATGAAAGGTATGATAGGCCATAGTAATAGCCTCTTGAAAACGTTTAGCCTCATCATACACACTTCTTGGCCCTACTGGGTTTACGTTACCCCAATATTCTTCTGGCTGTGGATGTACTGTTGGATCACCATATACTTCAGATGTTGAAGCAATAAGAAATCTTGAACCTTTCTCCTTTGCCAATCCTAATAAATTATGTGTACCTAACGAACCTACTTTTAATGTTTGTATTGGTATCTTTAGATAGTCTATCGGACTTGCCGGTGATGCAAAGTGCAAAATATAATCTAATTTTCCAGCAACATGAACAAAATTTGAGACATCGTGGTTATAAAATTCAAAATTCTTTAATGGAAATAAATGTTCAATGTTTTTTAAATCACCAGTAATTAGATTGTCCATACCAACAACTTGGTAACCTTCCGCAATAAATCGATCACACAAATGTGACCCTAAAAATCCTGCTGCCCCTGTAATTAAAACCCTTTTACTCATTGAAATTTATTTTTGCATTATTTTATTAATTGGACAAAACAATATTTTACCCCCCAATTCCTTTATATACAAAGCCAATATTCTCCAATTCTGCTTTATTTAAAACATTCCTTCCATCAAAAACAAAAGCAGGCTTTTGCATCGAATCGTATATTCGTTGCCAGTCATACGTAACAAACTCATCCCATTCGGTAAGCACAGCAATAGCATGTGCCCTTTCACAGGCTTCATAAGGATTGTCAAAAGACACGATATTGTTGGCATTAGCTACAGCAGTTCTACTCTCCAGATAATCCAAATCAGCCAAAACTTTCTTTCGCGATACTTTAGGGTCATAGACCGCAATTTGGGCCCGCTCGTTGATCAGATCATCTGCCACATAAATAGCTGCCGATTCTCGGGTATCATTAGTGTCTTTTTTGAAAGCCCATCCCAAAAACGTGATCTTCTTATCTGAAACAGTATTGTAAAGCGTTCGAACAATAGTATTGGAAAAACGACTTTTTTGATGGTCATTCATGATGATTACCTGCTCCCAATAATTAGCCACTTCATTCAATCCGTATGATTTTGCAATATAAACCAGATTAAAAATGTCTTTTTGAAAACAAGAGCCCCCAAATCCAACTGAAGCTTTTAGGAATTTAGAGCCAATTCGGCTGTCCATTCCTATCGCTTTGGCCACCTCATTGACATCTGCACCCGTTTTTTCACATAGCTCCGACATCGCATTAATCGACGAAATCCTTTGTGCCAAAAAAGCATTGGCAGTCAACTTTGACAATTCCGACGACCACACATTGGTAGTCAATATTTTATCCGAAGCAACCCAATTAGAATAAACATCAACAAGTGCCTGTATTGCCTTTTGTCCCCCTTCTGAAGGATCACCTCCAATAAGAATCCGATCAGGATTCAACAAATCCTGTACAGCCGTTCCCTCAGCCAAAAACTCCGGATTCGAAAGAATTTGAAACTGAACTCCATTACCGGTATTGTCCAAAATACTTTTAATAGCCTCGGCAGTCCGTACCGGCAAAGTCGATTTTTCCACCACAATTTTATTGTCCTTGGCGATCTTTGCAATCTGTCTGGCACACAATTCGATAAATTTCAAATCGGCAGCCATACCCTTACCTTTTCCATAGGTTTTGGTAGGCGTGTTAACCGATATAAAAATAATTTGGGCTTCATCAATCGCCTTTTCAACATCAGTAGAAAAAAACAAATTTCGTCCTCTGGCTTCAGCAACAATGTCTGCTAAACCAGGCTCATAAATGGGAATATTGGCTACATCCTCATCATTCCAGGCCGCAATTCGTTCGGCATTCAAATCCACTACAGTCACTTCAATCTGCGGGCATTTCTGTGCAATAACAGCCATAGTAGGCCCGCCAACATATCCAGCCCCTATGCAACAAATTTTTGTAATCATTTTTCTTTACTATTCAGCATATTATTCTGTAATAAAATAATCATATTAGATTATTAAAATACTATTTGCTATTATCCAACTCTTTTTGATGTACCTCTCTCCTCAATCCTGAACTCGAGAACCGATGGTCTCGTGTATTGAAATACAACAGAATTCCTTTGGCTTCACAATACAGTCGCCCTGTAAAATCTTGTTCTCTATATTCATCGCCTACAATACGCACATCAATTTTAAACGAACGCAATATATCTTCCAAATCCTGTTCGGTAGCATAGGGGACAATCTCATCCACAAACTTACAACCTTGCACTTGTATGTATCGCTCTACCACAGTTTGTGCGGGTTGGTTTTTACCCGGTCGATCTAGCGTAGGATCCGTTTGCAAACCAACAATCAAATAATCACATTGTCGTTTCGCTTCTTCTAGCATTTTCACATGTCCTGCATGAAACAAATCAAAAGCACTAAAAGTTATTCCAACTCGTATTGTATTGCTGTCCATATTTACACTAATTGTTTTAAAATACGTCTAACTAAAAGAAATATAACAGTCAAAAACCCCGCTAAAAAACCACCTATCACAATTCCTTTCGCCTTCCCGAACTTTTCCTTTTTCAAGGGCAAAATAGGTTTATCAATCACTTGAATCAATGGTGTTTCTTTTCGTAACGTTACTTTAGCCAACTCCGTTTGTTTGACCAATTCAGTCAATATCGCGGTATTCGCCTGTACATCGACCTGTCTTCTGGCCGAAGGAGCACGGCGTACATTCATGGCGGGGTTCAAACCAAACGTATTGTCATTGGCCACTGCCACACCAGTAATGGCTCCGTTTAACTCACGACGAATAGAATCCGTTTGTCGTTCTAGGATATCCATATTCATTCGTGCTTTTTTGCTTTTGGTCGTCACGTAAAAATTAGATACCTCATTGACCAAAGCTTCCGCAAAATACTTCGAAAACAATTCATCGGTAGAAGACACATCAATAGATATAATGGCAACTTTCTTGTCTTTTTGAGCAACCGTTAATCCGTTTTTTGACAAACTTTCATACATACCTCCCAAGATACTGTCATGTACCCGCGTGAAATATTTTCTTTTTACATTCGGCAAAAACTGGATGTCCTTGAATTTGGGATTATCGTTCCATTTGCTTCTCCATCCGTTATTCTGAATATACATTTCAGCCAAAGAAATAACTTTACCATTGGAAGTAACAGGACTCAATAAGGTTTGTTCTACCATAGCACGAGACTTAAACAATTCGGTCAAATTAGAACCGGTAAAAATACTACCGCCACCACCGCCGAGGTCTAAACCAAGTGAACTGGCCAATCCAAGGGCACCGCCCAATCCACCGCCACCTTTTTCATCTTCTAATGCAAAGGACAAAGTCGCAGTATAAACCGGCTTTTTAATGAAGGAATAGGCCAACCCTAAACATGCCCCAATAATCCCTGCTAAAACAATAATCTTCCACTTCCCAAGCAAATAAGAAAACCATTCTCTTCCTTTTTCAATAAGTTCTTTTAACGATATTTCGTCGTTGGGTATTTGTTCGTTCATTTTTCGGTTTTCTGTTATCCGTTGTCTGTTAATTAGCCTGCCCCGAGTTTTTACCGAGGGGTCACTTCAAGTGATTTTATAAAATAGCGACAGGAGTTGCATAAAATTGTATCGAGAAGTAGATTATCGATTTTTCATTTGGCTCCCTTTAGGTCTGGGGTAAAACAAATTAAAAACGCCGCTCGGTTATCTGTTTTCATTTGTCTCCCTTTAAGGTTGGGGTAAAACAAATGAAATCCACTATCTGAACTCTGTTTTACTGTAAACTGAAACTGATCACTGATCACTAAACACTATTACCTAATCAAAGCGATTACAATCCCTGCCAAACTCGCTAATACTCCAGCGATACTGACAAATTCCCCAGTACTCATTTTTTTAACTTCCGGTTTTTCTGGTACTATAATTTGAGAACCCGCAGTTACTTTCGGATAGGATCTAATAAACAAGAATGAACTGGCCACATCCGCTTTACCATTTGGATAAATAATGTAGGCCTTTTTCTTCCAGCCTTTCGCATCAATTCCTCCTACAGCATTTAAATAATAATTAAATCCTTTCCCTTTCGTGTAAGGAATCTCTGAAGTCAACAATACATTACCCGCCACTTTTACACCTTCATTGTAAGCAGCCACTTCAATCTCATCTCCTGGAAATAAAGTCACATTGGTGTTGCTTTTTGGGTTCTTAACGATGGACTTCCAATCTACTGGAATAGTGGCATATTTTAAATCTTCTTTTAATTTTTTTTCTAATTTATTTTGAATGCTGTCTTTTTTGCCCAAGTTCAGATTCACATTTTCAAGATCTTCAATTTGTTTGGCTTGAATCGGTCTCTTGATCTTAACTCCTTCTATATTGGCAATTGATGTCAAACCGCCGGCTCTTTCAATTACATCAGACACTCGGTCTTTTTTACCAGCCAAAACATATTTACCGGCGTAATGAACCGCTCCACTGACGGTTACCATCTCAGGCTTTTCATACACCGCCATTTTTCTGATATTCACGACATCAAAAGGTTGCAAGGCAAAGTTTTGTAACTGTTCATTATTTTCTGCCGTAATCTCTAAATTAAACAATTGTGCTTTATTCGGATTGGCATCATCAATTTCTTCCGACTGAATCATTCTGGCCACTTCTACTCTTTTAGAAGCGGAACCGGTTAAGCCGCCAGCTTGAACCAATAGATCATTTAGAGTCAAATTCTCATAATAATCATAAACACCAGGTTTTTTTATTTCTCCATCGATAGTTATTTTATAGTCTTCTACAAAATCCAAAATCGAATAAACCGTTACGATGTCTTCTTTCTTCAACGCAACATCAGCTTCCAAATCTCCTGATAAGGCTTTACCCAAATCTACATTGACGATTTCCGTAGTTAAATCCGGTTGTAGTCGTATAATTCGTGCTCTATTGCTATAAGCATCTTCTTTCAAGCCATCCGCTTTTGCAATAAGATCTGAAATGCGCATGCCTTCATAAAAAGAATAAGTGTCGGGTCTAAAAACGGCGCCATCTATTTTAATCCGGTTTTCAAATCGATTTAAAATTTTAGTCACTCGAAACACATCACCAGAAAGCGGGGTATAGCTACTAAATTCGGATGCATTAATGTCAATTACTTTAAATTCTTTATCCGTTTTTTGCAAAACATTTACCGAAGCGGTGTATGCAAATTCATTGAATCCTGAAGCAAAAGATAATAGGTCCGAGAATGTTTCGCCCGGCTTCATCTCAAAAATCCCAGGACGTTTTACCTGTCCTTCGACAGTGACTCTTTGATTATAAGCAGGGATTCGAACGACATCATTATCCTTTAAACCCACATTATCCGACTGGTTTCCATTCACAAGGAAGCGATAAATATCAATATTCCTGTATACTTTATTATCTCTTAGCAATTCAATATTTCTATAACTTCCGTTCTTACCAGGGCCTCCACCTAAAAATAAGGCATTATAAACGGTTGCCAAAGAGGAAATTGAATAATTACCCGGTTGCTTGCTCCCTATTATTGTCACTCTGATTGTTCTGATGCGACTCAAAGTCACTGCTACTTGAGATTGTCCAGATCCTACTGTACTATACACTTTGGCAATGGCTCCTTTTATTTTTTGGGTAGCGGCCTCAATCGTCATCCCGGAAACGGAAATCTGACCTACATATGGAATGGTTATTTTACCTTCTGTAGATACGGGAATGCTCGCATTAAATTCCTGTACTCCATATACACTGACTTGCAATTCATCGCCAGGTCCCAATACATAATTTACAGGCGTCGCCAATTTCAAATTGGGTTCAAAATTCAACGTAGGATTATCGAACAGCTCCGAACCAAAAATCAAAGCATTGATAGAATCTTTTACTTTTGTATTGACAATTTTTTCTTGTTTTCTTCCAAATGCATCTTCTTTTTCAGTAGCATCGTCTGCTTTGTTATCCTTCTTAACCAATTCCGTTTTTGTCGCTGGCATTGCTAAACGTTCCTTTAATTTAGCAAACTCGGCTGCAGGCATTCCTTTTGCCAAAACCATCGGTTCCGCTTGCTCAATGGTTACATTATTGGTCTGCAGCTGCGTTTTAATTTTTGCAATATCACTATCTGATAAATAATCCACTTTTAACGTACTTAAATCAGTGCTTTTCAACAAGTCCTGTGCAAATGTATTGGAAGTCTGAAAAAGAGCAAACAACAAGATTAGGGTAGCAATTATTTTTTTCATATTTAATCTAAAATTTAATTTTATCAAATTCACAAGCTGTTAACTGTATCTAATTTTAAACACTCTATATGCAATAGGCTGGTATTAAATACAATGCACCGCTTCGCATAAGTAAGTCACATAATGGCCCTACTTTTTTTAAAAAATTTCTACAAATCTATAATAAAATTACAGGAAAATCTATCGTTACAGTAAGAAATATAAATCAAAAAAGCCACGTGTTTGGTTTATAAGAAAGTACTGGACAATAAATTTTGCTGTTGTTTTTTTGTGCGAAAGTAACAATAATAGTTAGAGAATGACAAAAAACCGTTAATTCCACAACGAATAGCAGCATTAAATAGAAAAAAGTTTACAAAATAAAAATACTTTGTAAACTTTTTTCTATTGAAGTCAAAAACTGGCAGTACTATCGCTTCAATAATTTCTTATACCAAGGCCCACTTTCTGCTTTGGAACCATAACCATAACCATAGCCATAGCCTTTTGTGGAATCGGTATCGTTAAGCAACAAACACATGTTTGGCAATTTCTGTTCTTTATGTAAAGTATTAGCGATATTCAGCATTCGTTTTTCTAAAAAATTAGCCCGAGCAACATAAATAAAACAGTCAGCATGTTTAGCAATTAATAATGTGTCAGTAACTAAACTTACTGGAGCCGTATCTACTATTATATAATCGTATCGATTTTTTACGATTTCAAAAAGAGTATCTACTTTCTTATTCATGAGTAACTCCGCAGGATTAGGAGGTATAATACCAGCAGGAAGAACATGAAAATCATCAAAGCCATCATATTTAACAATCAAATCATCCAAAACTAAATCTTTAGAGGACAAATAATTAGTCACACCACGATCTGGCAAAGTCAAATACTCATCCAATCTTGGATTTCTAATATCCATCCCAATCAACAATACCTTTTTACCAGATAATGCGAATGTAGCGGCAAGATTTGCGGAAACAAATGTCTTCCCCTCTTTAGGAAAAGTAGACGTCAAAAATATAGTTTTGGCTTGGCCATCGGCAACCTTGCTGATCATAAACTCTAAATTCGTTCGGATGATTCGCAACGCTTCTGCCGAACTGCTGCGGCTTTCTGATTTTATAATTTCCGAAGGAGTATCTGACGTTGGAACATCGCCTATAAAAGGAATTACTGTTTTCCCATCAAGATCCAAACGGCTTTTTATTTTAGTATCTAATAAATCCTTCAGGTAAATGATTCCGAAAGGAATTAAAAGTCCTAAGAACATAGCACCCAGATAAATGGTATTCTTTTTTGGGGCTACGGGAGTATCAGATCCTTTTGCAGCATCAATTACTCTCGCATTGGCTTCTGTTGCCGACAAGAAAATAGCAGTTTCCTCTCTTTTTTGTAACAAATACAAATACAGCTCTTCTTTTACTTTTTGTTGTCTGGCAATGACTCTAAACTGACGTTCCTGAAGTGGTATTTTTCCAAGCTTACTGTTTAAAAGTCCTTCTTGATTGTTTAAATCTCTTTTTTGAATGTTTAAATTCGACTGCATGCGCGTCAGACTGGCGGCTACATTTGACTTTAAAGACAAAATTTGCTGCTCCATTTTTATCACCGTAGGATTTAAGTCGGTTGCTGATTTCAATATCCGATTCCGATCCAGCACCAATTCATTATAGGAACCAATTAACTCAGTAGCTTCCCCACTTACAATGTTAGTAGGCAACAAGTCGGATTTTTTGCTGTTTTTCATAAAATCCAGCATCGAAGCAATCACATGGAGTTGGAGATCTGTTTCCACTCCTTTTTTATCGTATTCATTGGATCCTTCAATAAAAAGGTTTGCCTCGGTTTCAATGTCCGTCAATTGATTATTATTCTTGAAACTTTCGACATTTTGTTCCACCCCGTCCAATTCATCAGTAATCAAAGCCAGTCGGTTTGCAATAAATTTAGAGGTATTCGCCGAGATAAAATTTTTGTCGGCAGCTGCCTCTTCATTGTAATTTTGAACCAGATTGTCTAAAAAATATTCCGCTTTTTCCAGCACTGGGTCTACAACCGAAAGTTCAACAATACTGCTGGTTTCACTCAAAGGAGCCACGCTTAATCTTGCTCTAAAGCTTGCTGCTATATCTTCTAAAGGACTGATCACAATAGTAATGGGCTCGTAATTTTCACTACCACTATTAGTAGATAAAGTCTTATTAATCACCAAAGTTCCAAATTTAGTCACAATCGGTTGCCCATATTGATACCCATTTTTATTGGGCTGCAGAATATTTTTTTCTGCGGATGCATCTTCTAATTTGAAAGTAGTAGCTGAAACCGCTACATATCTATAAGACCGTCTTGCCGTATAAAAATCAGGTTTTTGTTCAATAAAAGTCACCATAATAGGTGAATTTTTAAAAAGATCGGTGTTGACAATCTTCCCTTCAACAACAAAGGCTATATTTAGGTTCATTTTTCGAACCGTATTTTCAATTAAAGTTCTTGATTTTAGAATTTCAATTTCGTTATCCAGATTACTTTTTCCACCTCCAATTCCCATATCGGCAAAAGCGGCTAATTCAGACGACAAGCCTCCATTTTTTTCATCTTTAACTAATATAGTTGTTGATGCGCGGTACTGAGGAATTGTATACCGTAAGTAAACATAGGCGATAGACAAACTGACGAAGGCTCCTAAAACAAACCATTTCCAATGCGATGCATATTGCTCTATAATAGCGCTGATTTGAAAATCCTGATCTGAATTTTCGTTTAACATATTATTTTCCATGAAAGCGTTTTATTTTGAAGTGGTAATTATCAATGTTGTTAAAGTAATTAAAATCGAAACAACCGAGAATATTAAACCTGTACTAGGGTTAACGGCTGAGACATTTATTTTATTTTGGTTGGGCTCTACATACACCACATCATTCTGAGCCAAATAGTAAAAAGGAGAATTCATAAATCCAGCTTTTGTGATATCAACTCTGTTGTACGATTTAACTCCGTCTATTTCTCTAATAATCAAGATATTATCTCTCTTGCCGTATACAGTCAAATCGCCCGCCATACTCAAGGCTTCAATCAGAGTGATCCGCTCTGAAGCGATAGGATACGTACCCGGAGCACTAACTTCTCCTTGTACAGATACTTTAAAATTTGTAATGCGAATACTAATGATTGGGTTTTTGATGTATTGTGATATCTTGTTGTTTAGCAATTGAAGCGCAGCTGTTCGACTTAGACCACTGACTTTCAGCTGTCCTAAAGTGGGGAAATCAATGAATCCACTTGCATCCACTAAATAAACTGATCCTGTATTACCGCTAGTGACCGTTTCACTGGACATATTTAAACTGAAACTATTTGCTATTTCAGGATCCTCTGCGTAAACAGAAATCATCAACATATCATCAGGTTGTATTTTAATTTCGTACGAATTTGATTTTTCCTGAGTTCCGAAGGTATCAACATCTTGGTAATAAATCATGTCTTTTTTGGAAGCACAAGAAAACAATAGTGCTAAAAAGAAAAAAGGAATTGATTTTTTGAATACGAAAAAATATTTCATGTATTTTTATTTTTTTAGGGAGCAAATATAGCCATTCACCCGTTGGGTATAATTAGTTTTCTGTAATAATTTTTTTACCTCCGTAAATTTCAAAAAAAAACAGCCTCAAAGAACCGCCTTTACTGCCTGATCATAGGGCTATAGATACCTCATTAAAAATAGCTAGCTACGCGTTTACAGCAGTCTGATTGATATACTTTTGTATAAAGGAAAAATCACCTAACAAGAGTTACTCCTGCGTTTTATCTTTTATCGAAAGAACAAAATAACGTTCGTTTATTATTAAAAACAACGTGATTTTCATTCCTTACACGCCTGAAATAGAATACGCAATCCAAGAACTATCATAAATAGGATGGCTTTCCAGAAGAGTTCTATGTTGCTTTTTTAAAAATTTCACTCCGATTCCTGTTGTATCAAAAGTAGACACTTACAACTGATCGGTTTTTAAAAAAGGAACCTCAACACATTCCTCCTGTCTATCTAACACTTCGTAAGCAGAATTCATGCTCTTAAATTCCGGCACAATCTTTTTCATTTGGGCTACCATGGACTCATTGGCAAACAAATTAGCAATGCTGATTAATTGATCGATGTCGGTGTGCAGGTTTTCAAACTCTTCCTGAATTTCCTGTGCAATCATGATTTTAGCATGATGCGTTGGAATCGATTTGGACGTATCGTTGAGCAATTCTTCAAATAATTTCTCTCCAGGTCTTAAGCCCACAATTTGTATTTTAATGTCTTTTTCCGGTATGAATCCGGCTAGTTTAATCATTTTTCGAGCCAAATCAATAATTTTAACCGGTTTCCCCATGTCAAAAATATAAATCTCTCCTCCATTACCCATTGCACCAGCTTCCAGCACTAATTGACACGCCTCCGGTATAGTCATAAAATACCGAATGATGTCCTTGTGGGTGATGGTCAATGGTCCTCCTTCGGCAATTTGTTTTGTAAACAATGGCACAACAGAACCATTAGATCCTAACACATTTCCAAAACGTGTCGTTATAAATTTGGTAGCTCCAGAACCTTTCTCCATCTGATCTTTCAGCTGCAGGGACTGAACGTATTTTTCGGCTATCCGCTTGCTGGCTCCCATCACATTACTAGGGTTTACCGCCTTATCCGTAGAGACCATAACAAATTTCTTCACGTTATAACGACACGATAAATCGGCTAAATTTTTAGTTCCTTTAATATTAGTGAATATCGCCTGACAGGGATTTTCTTCCATCAACGGCACATGTTTATAAGCTGCAGCATGATAGACAACATGCGGACGGTAGGTTTTAAAGAGTGCATCCATGGCCTCTCTGTTTCTGACATCGCCAATTACCGTGCGTATTTTTGCTGTGGTACTGATGCTTTCGGTTTCCAGTTTCAAGTGATGCAAGGGGGTCTCCGCCTGATCTAGAATAATAATTTTTTTAGGATTAAACACCAATATTTGTCGCACGATTTCACTCCCAATAGAGCCTGCTGCACCGCTTATCAAAACAACTTTATCTTTCAGTTCTCTCGAAATGCCTTTGTTGTCCAGCACTATCGGTTTTCTTTCCAGCAAATCTTCAATCTGAATGGTTTTTACTTTTTGGGAAATTTCTTTTTGATTTTCCCAATCCGAAATTAGCGGAACGGTAAATACTTTATAATTATACTCTAAACACTGATCTACAATGACAATTTGTTCTTCTTTAGACAAACTTTTATCGGCTATAATGACACTTTGGGCACCTATAGAACGCATTAACGTAGGCAACTTTTTCTTTTGCACCAGAATCGGCAGATTCAACATGCGCTTCGAGGAATTTTGATTGTTCTTATCCACAAATCCTACAATTTTAAACCGGCTGGGGGTTTCAAATTTTAAGGCGTTAGCAACAGATATCGCATTGGCATCCGTACCATAGATTATAGTTCGTATTAACTTGTTGGTATTTTTTTCTGACAAATAAAGTTCAAAGGTTTGCTTAACGACGACACGGTATAAAAACAACCCACAAAAAGAAAGGACAATATTGATAAAAAGAGCGGTGTTCAGGAATGCCTTCTGATTAAAAAACACTTCAATCAGGAAATTGCCGATCAAAAAGACAATCAATACCGACATCTGTGAAAACAGCAACTTTACCGCATCAATATTAGAAGAATGCCTGATGATCCCGGAGTAGGTTCTGAATAGCCAAAAGAAAAACAGATTAGTTCCAAAAAAGCTAAAAATTAAAATCCCGCTGTGATTGGCACTAATATAATTCATTCCTATTCCTTTAAAGATCAAAAAAGTAAAAAGGAAGGAAATGGCAAGTACCATAAAATCAATCATGACTATGATCCATCGGGGTAAATACCCCAAATTGTGCATGTTAAGTCTTCGATTTACTCTTGAAAAAGAATCAGAAATAAACCGAGCTACATTTTTGTTTATATCAGCGTTCAAAATTGGTTGGTTTTAGGTTGTGGTCTTCAAACGAAATTGAAGCCTAGTGTACGAAAATAAAACATTTTCTTATTCGTATGTATTATTAGTGTAGAAAAAAATAAAGATAATATTCAAAAGTGCAAATTTATTGGTTTAACACTCTTACAATTACTTTTCTGTGCTCAATAAAACAGTTTTTTTTCTGATTTTCACAAACTCTTTAAGAAAATGGGAAGTGAAAATCCGTTTAATCCGTGGTAGCTGTCGCCAAACTCTTCAAAAAGTGAACGTGCACTTTGTCATTTCGGACGAAGGAGAAATTACATAATAAAGAATACACTGATTGCCAAAGTTTTTTTTTGAATGGAAAGGTGAAATCCATTTAATCCGTTCTATTTGTGGACAAACTTTTCAAATTGGTTGCATGAAATGCAGATTTAATAGATTTTGCAGATTTTTTTGTAAAATAGGAAATAAAAACCCTTTTTGTCTCTGGTAGCTGCGAAAAAAATTATTCAAAAAAGGGTTTTGTTCATCGATTAAAGAAATCCTACTTGTAGTAAATCAATTACTCTTCTGTATTTTGATGAAATAAATTCAGTAAAACGCTTTTGATTCTATTCCGGTCCTCGTTGGTTAGGTTAGATCCGGAGGGCAGACACAGTCCGTTTTCAAACAGTTCTTCAGCAACTGTTGTCCCGTAGAATGCATATTTTTCAAAAATGGGTTGCAAGTGCATCGGTTTCCACAATGGTCTGCACTCGATATTTTCGGCCTGCAGTGCTAATAGGATGGTTTCTTTGGTTATTCCGTTGGTTTTTTCAGGATCGACTAAGATCGCACTCAGCCAATAATTGGCAAAATAGTCGGCATTGGGTGCCGTAAAAACCATAACTCCGGGGATTTCTTTAAAAATTGTTACATAAAAATCGTGCATCAGCCTGCGTTTTGCCACATGATCATCTAATACTTCCATTTGACCCCGACCGATACCGGCACAAATATTACTCATCCGGTAATTATACCCTATTTCGCTATGCTGATAATACGATGCGGCATCACGCGATTGGGTAGCAAAAAAAACGGCTTTTTCTTTAAGTGCTGCTGTAGGTGTAACAATTGCACCACCTCCTGATGTGGTGATGATCTTGTTGCCATTAAAAGACAACACGCCAATATCGCCAAAAGTACCACACTTTTGTCCTTTGAAACTGCTTCCTAAGGCTTCGGCACTGTCTTCTAAAATAGGTATTTGATACGCGTCCGCAACAGCACGAACTGCTTCAATTTGATACGGAACACCATACAAGTGGACGGCTATAATGGCTTTGGGTTTGTGTCCTTTGGCTATTTCACAAATGATAGCTTCTTCCAACGCTATGGGACATAAATTCCAAGTATCCCATTCGCTATCAATAAAGACAGGCGTAGCACCCTGATATAGAATAGGATTTGCCGAGGCCGAAAATGTCATGGTCTGACACAGTACGGTATCTCCTGCTTGAACACCTAACAAAATAAGCCCCAAATGAATGGCCGCTGTTCCGGAACTCAAAGCACCGACGGCAGCATCATTGCCTAAATACTTTTGTAAATCCTGTTCCATGCCTATAACATTAGGGCCTAACGGTGCTACCCAATTAGTATCAAACGCTTCCTGTACATATTTCTGTTCAGTTCCGCCCATGTGTGGGGTAGAAAGCCATATTTTTGAATTATTCATGTTCTATATTGTATTTTATAATTCTACCTAAATTGCCTACCACTACGGCATAATCCCGAACGTCACTAATAATCACTGCTCCGGCTCCTATTGTAGCCCATTTTCCAATTTTAACTCCTTCAATTACCACTGCTCCTATCCCTACATGAGTTCCCTCGCCTACAGTAACATTCCCAGCTAAGGCCGCATTAGGAGAAACGTGTACAAAGCTACTTATTTTGCACTCGTGTTCAATTATAGCCCCTGTGTTAATGATACAATGCTGCCCAATAACTGCATCCGGATTTACTACAGCTCCTGCCATGATCACTGTACCTTCACCAATAGAGGCATAGTTCGATACTACGGCTTTGGCATGAATAGCAACTGGATATCGAGCCGCCAATTGGTTAACAATCCTTTTTCTGGTTCTGTTATCCCCCACAGAAACAATAATTTGTTTGTCTGAAAAGCTTTGAAATATTTTTGTGTTGTAAACAGGAATAGTAAAAATATCAGCATGCTTCGGATGATCATCTACTATTCCTTCAATCGTTAAATTTTGTGTAGAAGCAATAATGTCAATTATAACTTTGCAGTGCCCGCTGGCGCCAAATAAATACATATTAATTTCCTTTAAATAGTTCTGTTGTGGCTATGTTTACAGTATTTATTCCTTCTCGAACGAGTACTTTTTTTAAGGTTAAAAAAAATATTTTGAGATCCAAAAGTAAAGAGAGATGATCTACATACCAAACATCGTATTCAAATTTCTGTTTCCAGCTAATCGCATTCCTACCATTGACTTGTGCCCATCCCGTTATTCCGGGCGTGACGGCATGCCGCCTTTGTTGCACAACATCATACAAAGACAAATATTCAGGCAGTAAAGGTCGAGGTCCTATCAAACTCATTTCTCCTTTCAATACATTCAGCAATTGAGGAATTTCATCCAATGACGTTTTACGCACAAAGATGCCAATTTTCGTGAGTCGCTCACCATCAGGTAATAAAACACCATCAGCATCTTTTTTATCATTCATAGTTTTGAACTTAATGATGTTAAAGAGCATCCCATTTTTGCCGGGACGCAATTGAAAGAAAAAAGGTTTTCCCTGATTAGCAAAAAAAAGTCCTATGGTGACGACCAAAAACAAAGGACTCAATAACAGCAACCCTAAAAAAGCAGCAATAAAATCAAACATTCTTTTAAAAAAGAATTTATACATGTTCTAGTCTGTTTTTAATAAGCTGATACGAATGAGTAACAGTGTATTCTCGTTGTAGCAAATCCCATGCGTTTTCTCGCATTTGATTGAAAGTATCCTCATTAGAACAAATTGCATCGATTGCTTTTTGCATATTTAAAATTTCTCCCGATAAAACTGAAATGCCACACTTATTTTTTTCGATTAAGCTTCCGATATCCGAAATAGCATCGGTAGCTGCAATAACTGGCATTTTCATTTCCAAATATGATAATAAACGCGACGGAAAATTAGGAATGGTAAAGTTTTTGTGCAAAAAAATCATTCCCACATCACAGGCCTTTAAGAGCCTGTCATAATCTTGTTTTGGAAGTCCCGCTAATAATTTTGCGTTTTTAGGCTGGTTCTTTTGAAACCACAAAAAGATTCTGTTATATTCAGTACCCGAACCCACCACTAAAAAAAATACGTCTGGGTTAACCGTTGCACTTATCGTTGATAAAAGAAACTCAAGCCCTTGAGGCTTTCCTAAATTACCGCCATAGACCAATATTTTTTTATGTAACGGTAGATTATACTTGTCTCTCTCAATTTGTCTTTCCTCAATTGATTGACTAATTATTATTGGAGCAATTGAATTAGGATTAACTTCAACCTTTAAAGGTGCTATTGTCGGATTGTGGGTGATTACATAATTCCTGTTGGCTTCAGACATACACCCAATCGTATCGGAAAGCTCATAGAGCCTGCTTTCTTTTTTTAGAAATAGCTTATGCAATACGCTCCCTTTTTTTAACATTTTCATATCGACAGCATTCTGTGGAAAAATGTCTTTTAATAACAAATAAGAATAAGTATTATCCCTTTTTTTAACATAATCTATCACTTTAGAAAAAGTAATCGGTGGTGTGGAATACAACACCAAATCAAATTTCACCATCGAAAAATATTTTTTAATCGCGTTCAAATACTGATATTCTATTGCTAAAGTACCAATACCTTTTTCAACAAGATTCGTTTTTTGCAAATTAAAAGTACGAACATTTAAGATACTCACTTGGTCTTTGCTTATAAGGTGGGTCTTCTTTTTATCTCTGCGCTCTGAAGGACTTACCACAAAAACTTCATGTCCTTCCTCTTTAAATTTACGAAGCAAGTCGGTATAAATCCCACGTTCCTCTAGCGATTTAATTTTAACCAATGTCAAAAAAAGAATAGTCATAACATTCAATTAATTATATTCGCTCCAAACAGTTCTTTTCACATAATCCGTATAACTCAAAATAATACGAACCATTTTATCGGATACATTGGACATCGAATAATCTACTACGGAACGGAAATTGCGGTCAGAACCTTTTTTCTGATATTGTAATTGAACCAATCCCTGCATAATCCGTTCTGGATTCAATCCCACCATCATGACGGAAGCCTCTTCCATTGCTTCAGGACGTTCGTGCGCATCACGAATATTTAATGCCGGGAAATTCAATATCGATGATTCTTCCGAAATGGTTCCGCTGTCTGACAAAACTGCAAAAGATTTCATTTGCAAAGCATTATAATTATTGAATCCCATAGGTTTCAAAAACTGAACTTCCGGTCGCATGGCAATATTTTTGCTGTCAATCATCTTTTGCGTACGAGGATGGGTACTAACAATGATTGGGTAGCCATACTTTTCTGCAATCAGATTCAAACTATCCATCAAGCCTTTAAAGTTTTTTTCGCTATTGATATTTTCTTCTCTATGAGCCGAAACTACAAAATATTTGTGCGCTTCTAATTGTAAAGTATTTAAAATATCTGAAGCTTCAATTTCTGGCAAATAATGATTCAAAACCTCAAACATCGGCGAACCTGTTTTAATGATTCTATCTGCCGGCAAACCTTCTCTTAACAAATATTCCCTAGCAATATCACTGTAGGTCAAGTTGATGTCCGAAACGTGGTCTACAATTTTCCGATTTGTTTCTTCAGGAACGCGTTGATCAAAACAACGGTTACCCGCCTCCATGTGAAAAATTGGAATATGCTTTTTCTTAGCTGGAATAGCACAAAGACAGCTATTTGTATCGCCTAAAACTAAAAACGCGTCTGGCTTTTCACGCTCCAATAGCGGGTCGATTTTGATTAATATTTGTCCTATAGTCTCAGTAGCTGTTATTCCGGCCGCATCTAAGAAAAAATCAGGCTTACGAATCCCTAAATCATCAAAGAAAATTTGATTTAGCTCGTAATCATAATTTTGCCCTGTGTGCACAATTATATGCTCAATAGCATCGGAATTATCTAAAGCTGCCATAACTCTGGAAAGTCGAATAATTTCCGGCCTGGTCCCAACCACTGTCATTACTTTAAGTTTTGCTTTCATTTATACGTAGGCTATTTACTATTTTAAATTATACGTTTTCAAAGTAAGTATCTGGATCATTTGGATCATAAAACTCATTAATCCAAAAAATGGTATACAATTCTTCTTCTCCAACATTTTTAATATTATGAGTATACCATACAGGCATATCAACATAAGCCGGTTCCTCTCCGTTCAAATAAAAGTTTAGTATTTCATCAGTTCCAATTTGTCGTAATTGGATTAAAGCATTTCCTTTTATTACTGCAAAACGCTCAATCTTTCGGGTGTGAAAGTGATTCCCTCTTGTAATTTCAGGAACTGTCGTTGAGAATGAAACCTGTCCTCCTACATTCAGCCTAATAACTTCAACAAAAGCGCCTCTTGGATCAGTATGTTGTATGAATTTTACAGGAAAATGATTTGGAATATCCATATAACAACGAAAAGTATTGAAAAGATTCACTTCAAACCTGCTGTTTAGCTCCGGAATAATTCCTTTGTCTTGATATTCAGACTTGTACTTTTCTAATGAGGCTAGAATTCCAGAAACTTTTGATTCAGACGTATGAGGAACTAAAACCTCAGCTTTGCTTTTTCCGCTTCTTATTTCTTTTAAAATTTCATCCACCAATTCCCCAACATAAATCAATTTTAAATCCCCATCTACATCAATTGTTGGAGTTTCATTTCTGGCAATCTTATGGCAAAAAGTAGCCACGACCGAGTTGTAATTTGGATGTCCGAAAGGTCCAAAAACATTAGGAATGATTAGTCCAGTGAATCTCCCACCAGAATTTTTAGCCCATTTAGCCATTAATTCTCTGCCTTCTTTTTTTGATTTACCATAAAGATTGTCTCTTTCCTCCTGAGTTGATGAAGAAAAAAGAACATGAGATTTACTATTTGTTTCTTTTAACGAAGCAACTAATTTTTGAGCCAATCCTATATTGGTATCATAAAGAACCTGAGGATCTGAATGACGGTTCATTGCTGCCAAATGCACGATAACATCACACTTTGAAACAAAATCATTTAATTTTGTAGTATCATCAAAAAATTCCTTCTGGAAATCAACGCTTTGAAATTCTTCTTGAAAAAGTCCTAAAGTATTATACAAATGTGTTCCAACAAATCCGGCTTGGCCAGTAATTCCAACTCTTAGCATTTTATATTTTTCTATATTATTTCTTATTTCCAATCAAACCATAACTGGCTGTCGAACCTAAAGTTGTCACTCGTCGATTCATTTACTGAAAAATCAGAAAAAACAATCATTCTTGAATTGGTTTCTAAAGCCTTAAATCCATTCGCAAAACCTCCCGGGATATGAAGTACTTTATTTTCTGTTGCTTTTAATACAAATGTTTCTGATTCAATATTTTCAGATGGGTTATCCCAATTATCAGGTTTTACAACCGAAACCGAAAAACTTCCAAATAGTACTTGAAACCACTTTTGCTCTTTTTTATGACCTTGCCAGGCACGAACAACACGTAAGTCAGGATGTTCAATAATATAATAGCGCTTGACTTCTGAAAGATCAAAATCATTTACAAAAGTAAGCCTTCCCCTTTCATCTTGATAGCTTCCGCCTTGTATTAAATTTGGAAATTGATTCATTACACTGGCATTTGGGCAACATCTTCTCCAAAAACCTTTTTTCGGATTAATGGTAATTTAACTAAAAGCTTTTTCATGCCTTCCACTCCAAGTTGTTCTGTACTATGAGAATGATAGTCTTCACTTAGAGATACATCTTGTTCCCCTTCCGAAAAATACTGCGCATAATTCAAATCACGGTTATCAGCCGGAATTCTGTAAAAATCGCCCATATCTTCAGCCTTTACCATCTCTTCACGGGTACACAAGGTTTCATAGAGCTTTTCTCCATGACGGGTTCCGATTATTTTTATTTCATTATCTGCATTACAGAGTTCTTTTAAGGCTTGTGCCAAGTCGCCAATCGTTCCTGCAGGCGCTTTATTAACAAACAAGTCGCCAGAATTTCCGTGCTCAAAAGCAAACAAAACCAGTTCCACGGCTTCGTCTAACGACATCAGGAAACGGGTCATTTTAGGATCCGTTATCGTAATGTTCTTACCTTCCTGGATTTGTTTTAAGAATAATGGAATAACCGAACCTCTCGAGGCCATTACATTACCGTACCGAGTTAAACAAACCGTAGTATCCGTAGTATTTCTGGAAGCGGCGATAGCTACTTTTTCCATTAATGCCTTAGAAATTCCCATTGCATTAATAGGATAAGCTGCTTTATCAGTACTCAAGCAAATAACTTTTTGAACTTTATTCGCTGCAGCGGCATCTATTACGTTTTGGGTACCAAACACATTGGTTTTAGTCGCTTCCAACGGGAAAAACTCACAGGATGGCACTTGTTTTAAGGCCGCGGCATGAAATACATAATCGACCCCATGCATTGCACGTTCAATACTGGTGAAGTCGCGCACATCACCGATGTAAAATTTAAGTTTGTCGTTTTTCAACTGGTTGCGCATATCATCCTGCTTTTTCTCGTCACGCGAAAAAATACGTATTTCCTTGAAATGATCGGTATGCAAGAAACGGTTTAATACGGCATTTCCAAACGAACCTGTACCTCCCGTTATGAGAAGTACTCTATTTTGTATTTTCATTTTTAGTAATTAAATTTTTAATGATATTCACATAGGCTTTGGTTCGGTCTATACTGGCTCCAAAACGTTTTAAATTTTCTATTCCTTTGTCTATCAATTCGTTTCTAAGTGGCTCGTTATGGGAAAGCGCAAAAATTGCATTAGCATAGGCTTCTGGATTACTTGGTTCGCAAAACAGCGCAGCATCGCCACAAATATCACGAGAAAAACCCAAATCAGATGCAACAATTGGTTTTTTCATGAACATAGCTTCCAAATAAGTAGCCGAAAAAACTTCTAATAATGTCGGAATAAATACCATATCGGAGTTGGAATATAGAGAAGGAATTTTTTCTAACGGTATTTTGCCTAAATATATAATATTTTCTTCGCAACTTGTGGGGAAATTCAAATCTACCTTATCCATAGTAATTAAAAACTTAAAATCTTTAAGGTGCTTTTTGTTTCTAAGAATTTCGATGACTGCCGGCAGTATTTGCATGTTTTTATGGGCATAATTGGCAGTTAAAAATAAAATGTTTAAAGAAGTAGTATCTGTAATTTTTAATTCTGGCAATTTTCCTTTTGCGAAAAAAATTTCATTCAGCGTATTGCCTACCACAAAACTATCTTTAGTATATTTTGCCTTGGAAGTAAAAATAGTTTTTGCGTCTTCAGTTTCAAAAATCAAAGCATCGGAATATTTTTTAAAGGAATAGGTTTTTAAAACAGAGAGTAATTTGTAGTAAATCTTTTCTTTAAATCCAATTTGATTAAAAAACGGAGAATCGGGATACAAAATATACGGTATGGCAAAGCCAACTATTTTCGGAAATTTACTTTTGTGGTATGACGGTCCAAAAAGCGTAAAAATACAATCCGGTTGGATGCTGTTTTCGAGATTTTTAATTCGGATAATTCGTTTACTTTTTGAAATTTCTTCTGCCTTACCGAGGTTGTAAAAAATAAAATTATCCGGAAAATTAGAAGTATCAAAATTCTCTGCACCTTTTACAGATTGCACAACATGCCATTCTGCAATAAATTGTAAACTTTTTAAATCGCTTAAAAAAGAAGCGGCTACTTGCAAACCACCACCAGCAAAAAGATTGGAATTATCAAGTAGTACTTTCATTTTTTTATCTTATTTAAAAAAACGATAAGATGCTCTGATGCCTTTTTTCTTGTAAAAGAATCGGAAACGATTTGAAAGGATTTTTCACCCATTTCTTCTAATCGTTGTCTATCGGTTTCTGCAATTTTATTTATATTTTCTATTAAATCTGCACTGCTAATTTGGCTTATTATCCATCCATTTTCATTATTCGGAATAAGATCTTTTGCGTTGCCGGCTTTTGCCGAAATTAACAAGGCTTTTTTAAGAAAAGCGGCTTCAATTGGACTTAGCGGATTAGGGTCCGATTTTGTCGGCAATACAAAAACATCTGCTGCTATCAAATAAGACCGAACGTTTTTTGAACTCAATTGACCAGTAAGTCGGTACTGATTTTCAAGTTGATCTTCAACCATTTTATTCTTTAACGCTTCGTAAAATTCGCCTGCTCCTATTTGTACAACATACAAATTGTCTTGTTTAGCTTGTTTAAATGCTTCATAAAAATCCAAGACCCCTTTTCTAGTATCCAATGAGGAAACCAATACTAAAATAGTTTTATCAACAGGCAAACCATTCAAAACTCTGTAGTCGTTTTTGGAATCAAAAGGCGTTACTGAAAAAAAAGTTTCATCAACAGTATTAGGTAAAAAATCTACCACTGCACTATTATTAAAATGCAAGACATATTCTTTAGATTTCAAGTTGGGAACTACATAATAATCTATCTCGTTCAAAATGGTTTTACGCAAAAAATTAACGTATTTGTTAACACGCACTTGTGCGTCAAAATGTCCTTCGCTCCAAAAGACCACTGGACAATTTAGTTTCTTTTTATTTAAAATCACCGAAATGGTCGCTGGTGCATTCCAACTTCCTGCCAACATAATCCAGCTGGGCTTCAATCTTTCTAACTCAGAAATTAATCCAAAATTTATGTGTGGATAATACCCTTTAAATTCTGGGTGCCAGCCTTTTAAAAAAATAAAAGAATAGATATTTTCTTCTGGATTAAATTGCCAATGCCTGCCCGTTTCGCTTTTTGCACAATATACAACATGCAAACTTTGTCCTACCTTAAGAAGCTCTTGCTGTAAGGTATTAAAAAAAGCAGTTCTATAAGGTGTGGGTATATTGGTTACTATTGCTAACATATTGTTTTTTATAAAATAGTTTTAACGTTATTAAAAGAAATGCCAACAGCGTTACATTTTGGGGCAAATACCCGCGGGTAAGTTCTTGAAACAACACCATGGCTATCATTACTACTATTACGCAATCTCTCGCTATGTTCAAATTAGTAAGCTTAGATAGATACCCTAAAAACACGCCCAATAACGTCATGAAAAACACAACACCAAAAGTTCCGAAGGCAATATAGTATTCGATCACATTAGAAACTGCTGCTCCAGCATAATATCCTTCAATGGAATTGAAGGACTTTCGAAGAATATTCATTTGAGGAATTTCTGGTTTTACGTTTCTTTCAAAAAAAGACGCTGGTATAATTCGTATCAAAATATGCGTAAACATAGACTCGCCGAAATCTTGATCAATGTGATTATCTCTGATATATTTTACTACCATCATCTCCGTCTTGTAATTATCGGTTTGTTGCATGACCAACTGGTACGGAGACAAACCATATTGCACTTTAGATTCAAAAGTAACTTTATTAAAAGCTAAAGTCTTTAACGCTTCTCTATTGAGTGTTATAAAATTGATACTGTATGCAACCAACCAGCCGATAACTGCCCATTTAATTACCGTTTTAAAAGAAAAGGTAGAAGTTACAGCAAAATGATAAATAATGCCAATAATTAAAAGTAAAATGCGGTATCGAAAACCAAGAACCATGTAAGCCAAAAGAGAACCACCTAAAATCAGCCAATGCCATTTTTTATGGAACTTTTTCTCGTAAATCAAGATGATAAAAGCCAAAATAAGGGAATCACCCAAAAAAACTAAATAATTATAAAATCCACCACCATAAACATCTTCTTCGAGATTTCTTTTAATCATAGAAACTAGAGAAAGAAAAAAGAACCACATATAGTATTTGTGCTTGGGATTCAGAATATAGAACTTTTTGTCTGTTTGCGTTTTTTGTTTTGACATTCGGTAGGCGAAGGCATAACTCAACAACAAGCAAAAAATAGCCAACACATACAGTTGCATAGTATCATCAAAACCGGAACTAAAATTACCTCCCAAATGGGTGTACAAGTTTAAATTTATTGAGTTTAACGGACCCAAAAAAAAACAAATAAAATAAATAAACAATACAAAGAGCAGCAAAAAATGCCTACGAAAGTCTTGCCCTGCCAAAACAAAACCAAATAAAAACAAAATTGCAAGTAAATAAAATTCCATGTTTATTTTTAGGATATATTTTGCAGATGGTTTACCAAATTTTTTCTAAAGGTACTCCAATTTAAGTTTTGGGCGGTTTTAAAACCATTATCGCCTAACCTACCTACCAATTCTGGGTGGGCAATTAGAGTTTCTATTTTTTCTTTAATGGCCGCAGCGTTACGTATCGGAACAACAAAACCATTTTCGCCATCTTGTATGATATCCAACGCTATGGTATTTTCTGATGCTAGTACTGGAATTCCGGTAGCCATTGCCTCTAAAATAACTTGCCCAAAACCTTCTACTAAAGAGGGCAAAACAAAACAATGTGATTGGTGTAGCAACGAAACCATTTCTTCTTGTGATATGTTTTTATGCAAATGTATTAGCACTTGATAATTGTCTAACAAATTTTCATCAAAAATACCTCTACCCACAATATGAAGCGCTACGTTAGGCATGCCATCAAGTGCTTCCAGCAAATAGGTTATTCCTTTTCGTTGGTTTAAACTGCCTATAAAAATGACATTAAAAACAGCCTCTTTTTTTAAAATTTCTCTTTTTTTATACGGATACAGAGCGGTTTCTACGCCATACGGTATAACTTTAATTCGGTCGGCATTAATGCCTTCTTGCTGCAAAGATATTGCAGTTATACTACTTGCACAAATTATTTGATCGGCTAAATGAATTTCTTTCGCAAGATCTTGTAAAATACCATCCGGAACGGAAAACTCGTACTCTTGCAGCAACGATTTTTTAGAAACCGGGTTTCTTTGCATTTCTTCGGTTAAAATATTTTTAACAAATGTAGTATGTGGATGAAACTGAAACAAGATTTTTGGCTGTATTGAGTTATTTTCAAAAGCATACTTGGCGTAGGTATTCATGCTAATGATAGGTATTTTGTATTTCAACGAAAGTTTCCTTGCCGCAACACCCAACGCTTTGTCTTTTAAAGCACTATATTTTATATTTTTGGTTACCGAAAATAATAATGCATATATTGTAGCGAGTACACTAGTGCAAACCAACGTACTTGGCAATCCAACTTTGTATCTTTTAGCTACTGTATTTTGAACGCTTCTTGGTACACAATTCAAAATACTTCGGATAGCAAAAGCATCCAATGGCGCATAAAAATCAGTTAACAAGCAGTGCAACGCATTTGCCTTTGCCAATGCCAAAGCCACTTGGTAATCGTCTCTTCTTCCGGCATGTACCACTATATATTTCATTGCGCTCTTTTCTTTAAAAATCGAGCTGGAATACCACCCCAAATTTCTCCTTGTGGAATATCTTTTGTAACAACAGCTCCTGCGGCAACAACTGCGTGATCTCCAAGAGTAACTCCCTGTAAAATAATGCAATTTGCTGCCAACCAAACATGATTACCGATTATGCTTCTTCCATTACTTGCAACAAACTTTTTGCTATTATAAGTACTAGGATGAGTCGAAAAATTACTAACATCGTGTTCTTCCAACCCTATTTTAACACCAGGAGCGATACTACAATAAGAACCAATGGTGGCATGCTGAACATATGCATCAGTCATGTATGTGTTTTCTCCAATAATTGCTTCGTCAAGTACTTTAGAGTTTCCAAAAATAGAACAGCCATTGAGCTTAGCTTTCCTGGATACATACGAAGATGGCACTACCCGTACGCCATTGAGGTTCCAATATAAATAAGAAACAAATTGAATTATTAAATTATATATGTCGCTGAATAAAAATTTCATATTTATTTTAATTTTATAATGGTGATTATTTCTGTAAAATTGTATTATAAAATTGCATTGTTTTGTTTACCATTGCGTTAACAGAGAATTGTTTGGCGTTTTGATAGGCATTTTCACTATAAACCTGCCAACGATTCGAGCTAAAAACGGCATCTATTTCTTGCGCTAAGAAGATAGGCTCGTTTGTATCAATCATAATACCCGTAAATTCATTTTGATGCATGTCAATCAAACCTCCTTCTACATTAAAACTAAATATAGGAACGCCAACCGACATGGCTTCTAAAACATTATAAGGAAAACATTCTTTTCTAGAAAGCATCAAAAATCCATGTGCTTCCAAAAGAAAAGGAACTACCTCTTTTTGCCAACCTTTAAAAGTTACATTTTTAGTTAATTTTTTTTCGGTGACGCTTCTCGTTATTTGCTTTACATAAGATTCATCTAGTGTATCTCCATCACCAACTAAAGTAAGTCGGTATTTCAATGCACTGTTTTGTTCTAGAAAATTTAGAATTTCAATAGCAAGATGCGGTTGTTTGTCTTGGGCTAATCTAGATACCATTACTAAATTAATACATTCTTCCGGTATTTTATATTGATTATTTGCATAAATTTCGACACCATTACTTATTATTTCCGACGTTGGTTTTGACAGATACTTTAATTTTGTGTAATGGTTTTTTACGCTTTCTGATAAAAAAATAACGCCGTCTATAATGCTATTGAAAAAAAAGTTAGTAAGATAATTGGTATCCATTTGGTGTATAGTATAGACCGTTTTACCTTTAAAAAATAAAAGTGGAATAAAACTAAAAATTGGAATCACGTTTAGATGAATAATATTCGGCTTTATTCTTTTTATAATTTTAAAAAAATTAAAAATCATTTTTAAATCTCGACCATTTTTACCATTTAATTCGTAAATATTTATTTTCTTCGCTTTTAAAAATTTAATGTCGTCATTTTTAATTTTATAAAATATTAGTAAAGTAATTTCTATATTTCTATCCGATAAATTAATAGATAAATCATGAACGTATTTTTCAATACCACCCATGTAATAACGCCCCGTACATAATAAAACTTTCATACCACTCCATTTATAAATTTAACTGAATTTATGATACATTTTTACTGGCAATCGTAACGAAGTAAATAAAACTTTGGTACCTAAAGACGCTTTACTTTTAGCAAATATTTTTTTTAAATAAAAATCATAAAGAGTAATGTTTTTTTGAAAAAAAGACACATACGGTTTAATGTATTTTTTAAATATGAGATATTCTGTTTTGTAAAAAGAAGTAATGTAAAATTCTTTAGAACCTGACGAATATACCGAATCTTCTCGTACTCTATAATAGGCTAAAGGTTCTGGAATATAATGAAATGGAATTCCTAATCGGGTAATTTTTAGCCAATACGGCCAATCTTCACAATTGGGTATTTCGGTATCAAATTCTCCTATTTTTCCAACCAAAGTCGTTTTTATTAACACTGCAGGCGCATTTACCACG
Source organism: Flavobacterium cryophilum (assembly GCF_048286555.1). Classification (NCBI taxonomy): domain Bacteria; kingdom Pseudomonadati; phylum Bacteroidota; class Flavobacteriia; order Flavobacteriales; family Flavobacteriaceae; genus Flavobacterium; species Flavobacterium cryophilum. The sequence continues at coordinate 62,618 of NZ_JBLVPZ010000008.1, forward strand.
CATCCTTTTGTAAGTATTTCAAATTGCTTTGCAGCAGGCACTTCTTTATTAAGTACTTTTGGCTGGTCTGAAAATAAATTTTCAAAATTTGTAAGACCCTTATTGTTTTTACTGAATTTAAGAACAGGCGCATGTAAAATTTCACATTCTTCATGTGCATTTACATAAATTATCATTTTTGCGATTGCACCGGTCGCCAAACAATCATCACCGGCAATAAGTTTTATCCATTCACCACGTGTTGCTGCAAAACCACGGTTACAGTTTTGAACCACACCTTTATTAACTGCAACTGTTATTAATTCTGTACGTACAAAACGCGCTTTATTTTCTGTTAACCATTTTTCACAAAGCGTTACGGTAGTATCTTTAGAGGCATCATCGGTAAGAATTAATTCTATATTAGCATACGTTTGGTTTTTGATACTTTCTAGCGTTTCCACAACAAACTCGGCAGAGTTATAGGTGATAACGACTACACTAACCAAGGGCTGCTTTGCATCAAAATTATTGTTTGTTACCATCCATTTATTTTTTAAATTTAAATTTTATTGTTTGAAGCAAATCTTTTACACTGATAATTGCAGACAATTTTATGCATGAATAGATTACCATTATCGCAAATACAAAGAAAGACAAACCAATTTTGACGCCTGCCGTAAAAAAAGTATTTGCAACGTATGCCGCAATTAATAACGAACTCGTTGTAGCTATTACTTTTTGGTTTGCGGCATTAATTTGGATATTAAATTTGAAATAACTATAAACGTATAAAAATACCAATCCCAAAAATTGTGATACAAAAAACGAAATACCAATACCAAAAAAACCAAGAATACTCCACCCAAAATAAATGATACCCACATAAATAAGTGTGTAAGATATGCTGTAACCAATATAAAGTTTGCCCAAACCTTTAGCTAAAATAACATAACCACAAGGCCAAGCAATAATTTTAAAAAAGTCGCCTAAAACTTGCCATTTTAACACTTCGTTCGCTTTTAGAAATTCTTTGGTATACAACACTCGTATTACCAATTCGCTAAAACATACCATACCTGCAATAAATGGACACGCCAAAAGTAGTACAATTTGCAATTGGGCGTTTACCGACTTATTAAGAGCTGCATTGTCGCTATTAATTGCTGCCAGTTTAGGATAATAATCACTACCTAATGAAGACAACACAATGGTAAGATACATGGTTGCAATGGTCGTTGCAGCCGTAAACAAACCAACGCCATCCACTCCGGCTTTGTCAGAAATGAACGCGCGCAATATTAACGATAGCATTTGGTCAAAAACGCTTACTACAATGGTAAAAAAACCAAGCTGAATCATTGCTTTGGCTTCTGGCCATGATTCTTTTAAAGTAATATTAGGTAGTTTATTAATTTTTAATTTTTTAAAATAAATATACGATACCACGCAATTGATTATAGCTGTAGATACAAGCGCTAAAACAATCCCATCTTTTTTTAAAAAATAGTAAATACCTACTGTAACCGCAGCGCTTATTAGATTGGCAATAATACCCGATTTGACTAATAGACCAATTGCTCGTTTGCCTTGTAAAATGGTGTTATACCCCAAACTGAGCGAAGTAAAAAAAACAGATATGGACAAAATACCTATGGATAGCGCATAATTGGTATTGCCAAACATAAAATTGCTTAATGGCATGCAAAAAAGTACCATAACCAAAGAACCGAGTACAGAAAAATAAGTAATCCATTTTAGAAATACGCTCACTACGCGCGGTACGGCATTTTCTATTTCTGAGCTAGAAGCTATAGAAATATCTCGAACGCCACTAAAAGGAATGCCAATGGTAGTTACATTTCGAACCATATCGCTAGCGGTATTTAGTAACCCTATTATGCCAACGCCAGATGGCCCTAAAATTACAGCAATTACTTTGGTACGTACCAAGCCGATAGCAATATTGATAACTTGGCCGCCACCAACTACACCAGTAGATTTTAGAGCATCTTTCGATTCTTGATTGTTTTCTGACATTTTAAGTTATTTGATGCCCGACACTAATGTAATTTGCTTTAAATCGATGCATCCATTTTTCCCATTCGACCACATTTGCAGAAGTATTATCTGTCTTTTCTAAAATATTTTTTATTTGTTCTTCCGAAATGTCGTTAGGAAAATTAGACCAAACATCAAAATTGTCTTGAAACCAAGCTTCGTTCAAAATGTTATTATATTCAAAAACATTAAAATGAATATCTGAAAACATGTTTGTCGCTGAGCTACTGAAACTTGTATTAATTACATCATTTTTAAACACACCATAATTAGGCGATTTATCTTTCATAAATTTTACAGCTCTAATAAGTTGTTGGTCTTCATCTACATGACCTGCAAAATCTTCCCATAAATAATCATAATATGATTTAGAATAAATAGCACCTGCAACATTGTAAATAGTATAATATTCTATTTTACGACCATAATTATACAATCCAAATCGCATCAAAATAGACATAATCTTTAAGCGGTTTTTGACGATTAGATTTTCAAATAAAAACGGATTTGTAGAAATCAATTTTGGTTCTATACGATTAACTAAATCGCTTATTGCCGACAACTCGCCTGCAATTAGTTTCTTGTTTCTGAAATAGCACATTTTTAAAATACACATATTGTGCTTTTTCATCAATCCTAAACTTTCTTTTACAATAATAGGACTTGTAAACCACATATCGTCTTCTAAAACCATCATGTATTCATCTTTGCAACTTGTAATGTGTGAAAGCCAAAATTTAGTTGGTATTTCTAACGACCCTACTGGTTCTTTATTTATCAAAAAATTATTTATTTTATTGAGTTTCTCATAATAAAAATTAGATAAACAAATAATTATTAATGGATATTTTTCTTGTATCTTTTTTAAATATTTAGCATCCGTACCATCATCTAATACTATTATTCTTAAATCTTTATCTATCACATTATTTATAATGCTAGAAATACAACGATCTAAATAATACGGTCTGTTAAATGATTTTATATAAATATTCATTACACTAATCTTAGTATTGGTTTACAGTTTGAATTATTTGGGTAATTTCTGCATCTGTTAACACCGGACTAATTGGCAAGCTCAATACTTCGTTGTGTATTTTTTCGGTTATTGGATAACTCAAATGATTGAATTCTTTGTATGCCGCTTGTTTGTGTGGCGGTATTGGATAATGTATGGCAGTTTGAATACCGTTTTCCGTTAGATAACTTTGCAATACATCGCGATTTTCTGTGCGAACAACAAACAAATGCCACACATGATTTTCTGATGCATTTGGTGGAGTTGGTAAAACAATTTTATCGTTTTTTATTTCTTTGATATAGCGTGCGGCAATTTCTCTTCTTCTCTGGTTTTCTGCATCAATATATTTTAGCTTAACATGTAAGAAACCTGCTTGCATGTCACTTAATCGACTATTTAAACCTTTACAATCATTGACATATTTGGTGGTACTGCCATAATTTCCTAAAGCGCGTACTTGTGCCGCCAAAGCAGCGTCGTTGGTAGTTACTGCACCAGCATCGCCCAAAGCACCTAAATTTTTACCCGGATAAAAACTGAAACCTGCGGCATCACCCAAATTTCCTGATTTTTTACCATTGTATACTCCACCTACAGCTTGCGCATTGTCTTCAATTATTTTTAAATTGTATTTTTTTGCAAGTGCTTCCAAGCTATCACTCCAACAAATCTGACCATACAAATGTACCACCATTATCGCTTTGGTCTTGTCGGTTATCTTTGCTTCAATGGCATCTATATTTAGATTATAATTTTCTAAAAGAGGTTCTACCAAAACTGGCGTTAATTTACAATCCGATACTGCCAAAAGCGAAGCGATATAGGTATTTGCAGGTACAATCACTTCATCACCTTCTTGCATCACGCCCAAATCAATGTACGCTTTCAAAATTAGCCGAAGCGCATCCAATCCATTGGCTACACCAATAGCATGTTTTACACTATTGAATTCGGCAAAATCGGCTTCAAATTTTTTTAGTTGTTCTCCCATTAAAAACCAACCCGAGTCAACTACGTCTGCGGCTACTTGTTTTAGTTCTGCCGCATATCGTGCATTTATTTTCTGTAAATCAAGAAACTTGATCATAAATTAAATCTTTTTAATAAATTTTGCAGGCGAACCATACCACAATTCGTCAGCCGGAATGTTTTTTGTAACCAAACTTCCTGCACCAACCATGGCATTTTCTCCTATAGTTATTCCACCTAAAATAGTCGAAGCCGCACCAATAGATGCGCCACTTTTTATGGTTGTTCTTTGCAATTCGAAGGCTTGTTTTGCTCTAGGATATTTGTCGTTAGTAAACGTTACATTTGGTCCAATTTGTACGTTGTCTTCGATTGTGATGCCATCCCAAAGATATACGCCACACTTTACAGTGACATTGTTACCTATTTTTACATCATTTTCAATAAAACAATGACTACAAATATTACAAAATTCGCCAATTACTGCATCTTCAAGAACCACCACAAACTGCCACACATTGGTTGATTCGGGAATTTCTGCTTGTACTTCTGCTAAGGAATGCACCATATTTATTTATTCTTTAAAATTTTTAAATTCTTCGAAGTCTCTGATATAATCTTGCTCATCATAGGTATTAGAAGCTAAAACCAAACAAGTGGAACCAGAAGAAAAATTGTTTAATTCTCGCCAAATACCTGGTACCACGTATAATCCTTGATAGGGCCGGTTTAGAGTCACTGTTTTTTTGTTAATTCCATCATTCAAAACTACATCAAAGCTTCCTCCTGCGGCTACAATCAATTGGTACAAATCTTTATGCCCGTGTCCGCCTCTTTCTTCACCTCCAGGAACGTCGTACAAATAATATACTCGTTCAATTTCAAAAGGAATTTCCTGCCCATTTTCTACAACGGTTATATTTCCTTTGTCCTTGTGCTTTTTATCTAATTCTATAAGCATGCAATCCGCAACAGTACTTTTAGTAGCATCGCTTTGCGGTCTTATTATTTCTTTGTTAGACAGACTCGCCGTTTTTTTAGTGACCCCCTTTACACTATTTTGTTGGTAATCTTGATAGAATCGTATGTAATCTTCTTTATCAAACTTGGTAGATGCCAAAACCAATGCCAACGAGTTAGTTGAAAAATTGCGCATACTTCGCCATTTTCCGGGTGCAATGTGCAAACCCATGTAAGAACGATTTAATGGATATACTTTTTCATTTTCTCCCTCGTCAATGACAACATCAAAACTTCCTGAAATTGCGATTATGAATTCATTTTGCTCTTTAAAAGCGTGACCACCTCTGATTTCTCCACCCGGAACATCATATATCCAGTACGCTCTTTGAATAGGAAAAGGTATCTGGTCTGGATGCTGTAAAAAAGTTAGATTGCCTCTAGCATCTAAAATTTTAGGCAAATGAATTATATCAGGTTCTTTATTTGTCATGTTTTGTACTATTTATTTTTTTACGAGAAACAAGTCTAAGCAAATAATGTCCGTACTATTTTTTTTTACAATGATGTTGCCTACTTTCAAACCATGGTTGTTTTTAGATAGTAGCTTGTATAAAATTAGAAGCTTCCAACAGGGATTCATGAGAGCAGATATCTAATCCTGCGAAGCCCCGACCCTTAAGTTCTACCTTTAAGTTTTGCATATTTAAATTACAGCAGTAATTTTTAACTCGCTTCTTGTGTTGGTAAAATATTGACAATTTACACCCCGAATTAAGATAAAATACAATTCTACGATAGCATAATTACATTTAGAATCTTTAGGTTTCTCGATAATACTTACCATAGTGCCATTAGCGTTAAATTCAGTGATACTATAAAATCAGGGGTTTAAAAAACAACAAAAAATAGGAGCTTTGTTTTAAACTTTTACATCTTTTGATTTTATAATTTAAATTAGATATTATACTAACCCAGCAATTCTGGATTTTTTCGCTCTAGTTCATTAAAAACATTTTTAACATCCTGAGAAAATTCTTTCTGAAGAATTAAATTAGCCGTCTCTGTGTAAACAAAAATAGTATTTTTCACACCTACAAAAGCCGTATAATTAGTGGTTCCAATGACCATATTCCCATTTTCATCAACCGGATGACCTGTCGTAACCAGATAATCATAAACGGATTCAAAAGAACCCAAATCAGACCAGATAAATGTGGAAGGAACTACTTTTATTTTTTTACTGCGTTCCATTACTGCATAATCTATACTGATCGATGGTATTTCAAGTGACAACTCTAAATCTAAAATGCCATTAGTATTATTATCCCAAGCAATTTTAGATTTTTCATACACTTCTGGTTGAAAGGATTGTAATTCTTTTAAAAACACACCCGCTTTAAAACAAAACATTCCACTGTTCCAAAGAAAATTACCTTTGGCGATAAAATCCTTTGCAGTAACTTGGTTTGGTTTTTCTCGAAAAGAGATCACATCATCTCCCTTGCGTTCGATATAACCATATCCTATTTCAGGCTTCGTAGGTACAATTCCGAACGTTACAATATAGCCTTGCAACGCTTTCGAAGCAGCCTCATGAATAGCATCTTCATAATTTTCCATTTCGCCAATAATATGATCCGAAGGCGTAACGATTAAAATGTCATCAGGATCCGAAGCAAAAGCAGCAAAAGCGATAGCGGCAGAAGTATTTCTTGGAGTGGATTCAATAATATCTACGTAAGGAGTATTTGATTTTTCCATCACTTTTCTACTGAGGTGACAATTATCAATATTCCCCACTACCATAATTTTATTTGCAATGTCACGATTACGTTCCACGGTCATTTCAAATAATGACTTACCATCAAATAACTCCAAATATTGCTTAGGTTGGCTCTTACGGGATAAAGGCCATAATCTGCTGCCAACTCCGCCAGTAAGAATGACATGTGTAATTGAACGCTTATTTTCCATACTATTTTTTTTGTAATTAAACCGTTGGGTGTAATTCAATTTGTTTAATTTTTTAACCACATAGAAACATCGATTTTAAAATTATGTAAGACGGTTCACTTTTTTAAAGAAAACCATAGCTATGTGAACCCAAGAATTAGGCTATCCTACTCTTTTTTTCTATGTTTCTATGTGGTTCAATTTTTTTATGTAAGATTAATTGAAATTTTTACACCAACGGGTTATAATTAGTGCTCCTCAGTGATTTGTTAACGCTATTTGTAATTTCACAAAACAGCCACTTGGGGGCTATTAAATTGATATTTTTATTGAAGCAGAAATCAGATTAAATCCTAATTTTTTTATTTTATTTTTTTATAAAACACTTTAAAAGCGGGCTATAATTATTTTTGAGCTACTAAAACCAAGAACCGAAAATCTACTTCGCCTTCAGCAATTCTTTTTCTGTAACTTCTTTTCGCAGGCTACTACTAGAAAAGCGATGGTCGCGAATATTAAAAAAAAGCCTTATTCCTTTTTCCTCACAATAGCTTCGTCCTGTAAAATTCTTGTCTTTATATTCATCTCCTACGATGCGCACGTCAATTTTAAACGAACGTAAAATATCCTCCAAATCTTGTTCTGTCGCATAAGGAATTATTTCATCAACATATTTACAGCCTTTAAGTTGAATATAACGTTCTACTACAGATTGGGTAGGCCTGTTTTTTTCAGGGCGATCAATAGTAGGGTCCGTTTGTAGTCCCGCAATTAAATAGTCACACTGTCCTTTTGCCTCTTCTAACATTTTAATATGTCCTGCATGTAACAAATCAAAAGCACTAAATGTTATTCCTATTTTCATGTTTTCCACTATTATAGTTTGAATCCGTAAGTTATTATTCTATAATCTTCCATCAGCTGCATCACCCAAAACCCCCTTTACATCATACAACAAACTAGTAGTATTTTGCAGTACAGCTAGGTCTAAATCCAAAAATTGATGGTGGGCAACCCCTAAAATCACGGCATCAAATTTCTGCTTTGGTATTAAATTTGTCGTAATTAGGTTATACTCATTTTTTACTTCTAATGGATTTGCAAGAGGGTCGTAGGTCGTTACTGTAATTCCGTAATCCGTTAAAGCAGCAATAACATCAACAATTTTTGTATTCCGCACATCGGGACAGTTCTCTTTGAACGTGATTCCAAGCATTAAAACCGTAGCACCATTAACCGATATTCCTTTTTTTATCATCAGCTTTACCACCTGAGATGCTACATATTCGCCCATACTGTCATTCAATCGTCTTCCTGCCAAAATAATTTCAGGATGATAACCAAACTCTTGGGCGCGTTGAGCCAAATAATAAGGATCTACACCAATACAATGTCCTCCCACTAATCCTGGTTTAAAAGGCAGAAAATTCCATTTGGTACTTGCGGCTTCCAAAACCGCATGGGTGTCAATATTCATTAAATTAAATATTTTGGCCAATTCATTTACAAACGCAATATTGATATCCCGCTGTGAGTTTTCAATTACTTTGGCCGCTTCAGCTACTTTTATCGAAGGAGCCAGATGCGTTCCTGCTGTAATGACGGATTGGTACAATTCATTTACTTTAATCCCTATCTCTGGTGTGGAACCCGAAGTTACTTTCAAAATTTTTTCAACAGTATGCTCTTTATCTCCCGGATTAATTCGTTCCGGAGAATAGCCCGCAAAAAAATCAACGTTGAATTTCAATCCGGAGACGCGTTCTAAAACGGGAACACATTCTTCCTCAGTTACCCCAGGATATACCGTAGATTCGTAAATAACAATATCCCCTTTTTTTAAAGCCGCTCCCACTATTTCACTCGATTTATATAATGGCGTTAAATCGGGGCGATTGTTCTTATCTACCGGAGTAGGGACCGTTACAATATAATAATTACAATCCGCAAGAGCTGCAACATCAGTAGTGCAGTACAAACCAATGGCATTACTTGGTCGCTCCAACAGCACTTTTTGCAAAGTAACATCATCTACTTCAAAAGTAGTATCCGTCCCTGATTGTAAGGAGCTAACCCTTGATTGATTAATATCATATCCAACAACAGCATGTTTGGTTGCAAACAATCTAGCCAATGGCAACCCCACATAACCCAAACCAACCACCGCTATCCTTGTAATAGAATTCATTTTTTGAACAATTATAATTAGCTATCGGTAGCTTTATAGTACCGCTTCGCACTTCATACTCACAGAAATAAACTGAAAATAGAATAATTTACGAGGGCAAATATAGCTACATTATCCCGGTTTTTTAGGTAATACTTAGCCCTCCAAATAGTACGATGCTTTCATAGAAACCAAACAGAAGCATAATTACCTGAGAACCAATAAGAAGTGCTTATAAAAATGATTAAATACCAAATAAAAAATCACCTAAATTAGTGATACAAAAACATACAAAAAAGATTTAAAAGCAGCCTTATAAAGCCTAAAATCTTGATGAATTATGCTATTGAAAGCGTATTAGTGATATGGATACAAAATATATAAATTTCATCGTCAGATAGAGAATAAGATTAATGAGCAAATAATCACTTTTCGTTAGGTATCCGAAACAAATAAAAACTAAGCACTTTTAATTTAAGTAGCGATCACCGCTGCTATCGAATACCCCGTCTACTTATGAACGGAGACAGCCTAACTCAAGTGAGTTAGGCTGTTCAAAATAATCCAAAATTTATGTTTACTAAGTATAATATAGCGCACATACAATTCACTAAAAGAATGGTGTACTTGTTCTTATTTAATTTTTATCTTCAACACACAACCCAAAGATTCTAAAACCAATACATAATGGGTATTAGTCACCTCTTGGACAATTGCTTTTTGAGTTGAAAATGGTCCGGAATCCAATTGTATCGCATCTCCGACTTTAAACGAAAGTACGGAAACTTCATTTCCATCAGACGGATTCATCCATTTTTTTATAATACTAATTTCTTCATCGCGAACTACAGCTGGTTTCCCCAACCAAAATAAATAACGCACGACTCCTACCGACTGGAATACTGCATTCCTTTCAGCATCTGGCAATTGAACAAAAACATAGGAATTAAAAAGCGGCACTTCTACTTTTTTCTTTCTATCAGACCACTGCCGTACTTGTGTAATTAAAGGACAATAGCACTCTATTCCGCTGTTTCTTAATTGTTCTGCAACTTTTTTCTCCCACTTGGGCTTTGTATAAACTACATACCAATTCATATTGTATCTTGTATTGCACTAAAATTAGTGTTCAATTTCACCGCGTTCTGAATAACTTGTAGACGTAACAATACGGCTGCGCCTCATTCCGAAGTAACCTTGTAACCTATCTTTTTGTTATTTTACTTCCTAGCGTTGCTTTTTTTTATTTCGCACCCTATTTTCATGACCCAATTGCCTGATAAACAAAACCAATAGCCCTTAGTTCTGATGCTTGCAGCAAGTTTCTCCCGTCAAAAACAAAAGCAGGTTTTTGCATCGAATCGTATATTTTTTGCCAATCGTAGTTTATGAATTCATCCCACTCCGTAAGTATCGCTATCGCATGTGCGTTATGACAGGCGTCGTAAGGATTATCAAATGAACTGACACTATCGCTATTTACTGCAGAACTTCTGGTTTCCAAATAATTTAAATCGTCAATAATCTTTTTCTTGGACACTTTCGGATCATAAACCGCAATTTTCGCATGTTCATTTATCAAATCATCTGCAACATAAATAGCCGCCGACTCTCTGGTGTCATTGGTGTCTTTTTTGAAAGCCCAACCTAGAAAGGTTATTTTTTTATCAGAAACAGTGTTATAAAGTGTTTGCACTATATTGTTGGAAAAACGTCTTTTTTGATGATCATTCATTATAATTACTTGTTCCCAATAATCAGCCACTTCATGCAGTCCATACGATTTTGCGATGTACACCAAATTTAATATGTCCTTTTGGAAACAAGAACCACCAAATCCGACAGATGCTTTAAGAAATTTAGATCCTATTCGGCTATCCATTCCTAGTGCTTTAGCTACTTCATTTACATCTGCACCCGTTTTTTCACAAAGTTCAGACATGGCATTTATCGAAGAAATTCGTTGTGCCAAAAATGCATTCGCGGTCAACTTAGACAGCTCTGACGACCATACATTAGTGGTTAATATTTTGTCTGCTGCAACCCAATTTGAATACACAGCAACCAAAGCTTGAATAGCTTTCTGTCCTTCGCCAGAAGAATCACCTCCGATTAATATCCGATCAGGATTCAATAGATCCTGAACCGCAGTTCCTTCAGCAAGAAACTCAGGGTTGGAAAGAATTTGAAATTGTACTCCATTCCCGGTATTGTCTAAAATACTTTTGATCGCTTCCGCTGTTCTTACCGGAAGTGTCGATTTTTCAACTACAATTTTGTTGTCTTTGGCTACTCGGGCAATTTCTCTCGCGCACAATTCAATATATTTCAAATCAGCTGCCATACCTTTTCCTTTTCCATAGGTTTTTGTCGGTGTATTAACCGATATAAAAATAACTTGAGCTTCGTCTATTGCTTTTTCCACATCCGTTGAAAAAAACAAGTTCCTTCCTCTGGCTTCGGCAACAATTTCGCTTAAACCTGGTTCATAAATGGGTATGTTTTCCACATTTTGATCATTCCAAGCCGCAATTCGCTCTTCATTTAAGTCTACTACTGTAACTTGTATTTGTGGGCATTTCTGCGCAATGACAGCCATTGTCGGCCCCCCTACATATCCCGCTCCGATGCAACAAATCTTTGTAATCGTCATTCTTTTATTATTTTCCGTTATCTAATCCCTTCTAACTTCTCACCGTTCACTTATCACCTCACCATTCACTATTCACTTCTCACCATTCACTTTTCACCATTTTTCTCACGCAAGTTTTCCCAATACCATTCCACAGCTTCTTTCAATCCTTCTTGCATGGAAAATTTTGGATTATAACCCAGTAACAATTTAGCTTTCTCAATACTTGCCAAAGAATGTGGAATATCACCCGCTCTATTAGGACCATATTCTACTGTAACAGTTGCGATTCTTTCATCGTAAACACTTAGAAACTCTTTTAAATAAGCCACTAAATTATTCATCGTGTTCCTGTCGCCGTACGCGGTATTGTAAACCGTGTTTATTGCTTCTGGATTTTTTGCCAGCATGGCCAACTCATTCATCTGAATCACATTATCGATATAGGTAAAATCACGGGAGTAGTTCCCGTCCCCATTTATTTTCGGACTTTCTAATTGCATCAATTGCATTACAAATTTAGGAATGACCGCTGCATATGCTCCGTTAGGATCTTGCTTTCGACCAAAAACATTAAAATAACGCAAGCCAATGGTCTCTAAACCATAGGTTCTGCTAAATATTTCAGCATATAGTTCATTCACATATTTTGTTATGGCATAAGGAGACAATGGCTTTCCAATTACCGCTTCAACTTTAGGCAAAGCTGCTGAGTCACCATATGTGGAAGAACTTGCCGCATAGATAAACCGCTTAACTTTTGCATCCCTTGAAGCGACCAGCATGTTCAAAAAACCGGAAACATTGACATCATTTGTAGTGACAGGATCATTTATAGATCTTGGCACAGAACCTAAAGCCGCTTGATGTAAAACATAATCTACTCCTTGTACCGCCTTTTGACATTCCGCTGCATTACGGATATCGCCTTCTATCAAACGAAAATTCGGATGGTTTATAAAGTCTTTTAAATTGTGCCTGTAGCCGGTTGCAAAATTATCAAAACAAACAACCTTATAATCTTTAGACAAAAAATATTCACAAAGATTAGAACCTATAAATCCTGCCCCACCCGTTATTAAAACGGAACTTTTTATTTCTATTGTCATCTGTTCTTATTTTTAAAACAATCAATTACTTCGTTTGTTTTTTCAAAATCTTCTGTGCTATCCTTTGATAAATACTTTTAGTTTTACCCTCTTCATAGTATCCATTTGCATAGTTGCCATAACCGTATCCGTACCCATAACCGTACCCATACCCTGTACCATATTTTGCTTTATTCTCTAAACCATTCAAAATAATACTGGTATTATTCAACTCTCCGCGTTTCACTCTGTTGTTTAACAGCGTTATCATATCTTTTTTAGTGAAATTTTGTCTCACGATATATAAGGTAACATCACAATATTGTGCTAACTCCAAAGCATCTGACACCAAACCTACTGGTGGCGTATCCAGAATAATATAATCGTATTTTTTCTTTAATTCTGCTATCAATTCTCCCATTCCTTCACTCATTATCATTTCAGAAGGATTGGGCGGAACTGGTCCCGATAAAATAACATCTAGAAAAGGTATGTGGGTATGATTTATGATTTCGTCTATTGTTTTTTGTTTGATCAGATAATTTACGATACCAACTTCATTCGACAAATTAAATTCTGCAGACAGTTTTGGTTTTCTTAAATCTAAACCAATAACGACAGTTTTTTTCTCGCTGAGGGCAAAAACTGTAGCGATGTTTATGGAACAAAATGTTTTTCCCTCACCACTCACGGAAGATGTGATCATAAGTGTCTTTGCTCCGCCTAAATTTTGTTGCTTGTATAAAAACTGAAGAGAAGAACGAATGGCTCGAAAGGATTCTGACAAAGCTGATTTTGGCTTGTCGAAAACAGCTAAATTGGTATTCTCTTTATTAACTCCAACGACACCTATCAAAGGAATTTTTGTCATCTTACTAATGTCCTCTGTATTTTGAATTGAATTATTGATAAAGAAAACTGCAAATACAAAAACCAATGGAAAAAGTATTCCCAAAAACAACGCCAGCACATAATTAACAGATGTTTTAGGTCCTATAAGTCCTCCGCCTACATCCTTAGCAGGATCTATAAAATGAACATCTGATAAATTTGCCGCTTTAACAATATCAGCTTCGCTTCTTTTTTGAAGAAAGGTGCTATAAATATTATCGCTTAAATCGTATTTTCTTTTGATTTTAATGAGCTCTTGTTGATCCTCAGGAAGTTGTTTTATAGTGCTTTCAGTCTCACTTATTTTGCTGCTCACCATAGCTAAATCATACTGGAGCGATGCTTTTGCTGTTGTTATATTTTCTAACAAAACATTCTTGACAGCTTCCATTTGATTGTCAAAATCTTTGAATATTTTATCACTTTTTACAGCATACGCCATTTCAGATCTTTGCGTAGACAATGCAATTAACTTCGAAACATTTACTACAATATTAGGATCTTCAATTCCTGCAACTGAAGGTGCTGGAAGTTTAGCATAATTTACACTACTTTTTAAATATGATTTCAATGAATTGTAATACGCCATTTTGCGGTTAACTTCATCTTTTTTTACGTCAAATTCCAAAATCTTTTCAGAAAACTTAGCTCCACCCTCCTCTATATCGTATATGTTTTTACCTTTCCTAAAGGTTTTTAGCTCGTTCCCAGTTTCCTTTAGTTGGGATTCCATCGCAACTAATGTACTATCTATAAAAGCGATTGTATTGGTCGCAAACTGGTTTTTACTATCTAATTGCCTTTTGATAAGCATCTTCACAGTTGCATTCAAATACTCCACCATTCTTGCTTTATTTGCTCCTTGCATACCCAGGGTAATGATAGAACCTCCTTTATCATCTGAGCGTACGTTTATTCCTTTATATCCAGATACTGTTCCGTTAAAATCATTAAACTGTACAAAGTATTCGTTTCCTGTATAGAATCCTGGATTGTCATTTATTTGCAACTTCCAATTTAAAAAAGGCAAAGAAACTTTTTCGCCAACCTTGTATCTTTTTACAAAATCTCCCGTTTCTACTGCTGTATTGCCATACGAATTATCAGAATAGGTAATTATAGAAACATTTTGATTTTCAAAAGGAATTCTGATTTCATATGTATCTTCACTTACAAACTTAATTCCTATTAAAGTTCCTGATAATTGTCCTTTTGATTTATCAATAGTCACATAAAAAGGAACGGATCCATAAGCGTCCACCAAATTATATTTCCCTTGCACTAAGTAATTAATGTAATATTGTAATTTATCCACAACCAGCTCATTATGAGATCTGGATTGCAAAGTCGTTGATATAGTCTGAACTTGATCTGAAGTACCGCCCCAATTAAAGACTAAACTGGTATTAGAGGTAAAAAGAGGATTGCTTTCCTCCTTCACAGAAATAAGCGTTTCCATACCGTAAATTTTTTCTTTACGAATATTCACCTGATAAGCAATCGTGAAAGTGATTAATAAACTTAATAAAAACCACTTCCAATAACTTCCGATTTTTATTAAGAACCCCTTGAAGTCAAAGCTTACTTGGTTTTCAAAAATCGAAAAATCTTTTATATCTAACATTTTTTGAGCGCTGTTTTAATTTTTTAATAGTAAAAAAGTAGTTGTAGCTAAGGACAACAATGTAATGATTGTTCCCAATGATTCGATCCCTGTTTTTCCAGTTCCCCAAGTTTTTTGCTTCAGTGGTTTTACGTAAATATAGTCATTTGGCTGCAAATAAAAATAGGGCGATTGCATCACATTTATATCCGTAAGATCTAAATCGTGCATTTGAACTCCAGTTGGCGTTTTCCGCATAACTGTAACTGCTTTTCTATCTCCAGTAATAGTAATATCTCCAGCATTAGCGACAGCCTCCATAATAGTTACCTGCTCTTGAAACAACGTTTTAGTTCCTGTGCTCCCAATTTCTCCATTAATAACATATCTAAAACCTGCTAATTTAACGGTTACAAATATATTAGCCTCCTTATTAAAATACTCGGCTAACAATTGCTTTTCAACTCTAACTCTGATTTCATCCAGTGTGAACCCTATAACATTTAATTCCCCCAAAACAGGAATTCTAATATTGCCATGATCATCCACTGTAAAACCGTCAAAATACAATCCTGACTCTGATTTACCTGCTGCCGCACCTTCACTGGAAGGACTAAAAATAGCAACTAGTTTTGGATCGATTGCTTTAATGGTAATACTCAAAACGTCATTAGTTTGTAATCGGTATGGTTTTGACTCTACAGCAGCAATCATAATTTCACCACCTGAATTGTTCTTTTTCTGAAGGTAAATTAAATCTTGAGTGGGAATACAAGAAGTGAATAACACACTAACAAACAATAACAAATAGAGTACGGACTTGCTCATTTTCAATATTTTTAACGACAAATATAGCTTTTCATTTACTATTTAAAAAGCATCGCTATTCATTATGTAGATTAATTATTTTTGAACGACTTTTCAAAAGGAACTCTTTGCAAGATACTCCTTCCCAAGGTAACTTCATCAGCATATTCTAACTCATCCCCTACCGAAATCCCTCTTGCAATTGTCGACATGCTTATTTCACAATCAGCAATTTGTTTATAAATGTAAAAATTAGTGGTGTCGCCCTCCATTGTGGAGCTTAACGCAAAAATTATCTCGTTGACACTACCTGATTTCACTTTCTCGACTAAAGTCGTTATGTTAAGCTGACTAGGACCAACCCCGTCGATAGGAGAAATTTTACCGCCAAGTACATGATAAATCCCTCTAAACTGACCCGTATTTTCAATTGCCATGACATCGCGAATATCCTCAACGATACAAATGATGTGGTGATTTCTGTTCTGGTTAGCACAAATTTCACACAATGTACTATCCGAAATATTATGACAGCTATTGCAATACTTAATATCCTCCCGCATCGCAACCAAGGCCTGAGATAAAAAAACCGTTTGCTCTTTGGGTTGTTTTAGTAAATGCAACACCAATCGCAACGCCGTTCGTTTACCAATTCCTGGCAGTTGAGACATCTCGTTGACTGCTTTTTCAATAAGTTTAGAAGAAAATTCCATAACAGCAAAAGTAGTTAATTTGTCCCGAACGTTCGGGATAGAAAATTTGAAAATTTGAAGATTATTTATGTAATTTGGTCCAACCAATTTTACACAAAATGACTCCCAGCACCATTCTATTACTTATAATCGTTTATTTTGGAATTTTATTTTACATCTCGCATGCCGTAAGCAAGAAAGACAGTGGAAATGAAGCTTTTTTTAAAGCCAATAAAAATTCTAAATGGTACTTAGTTGCTTTTGGAATGATTGGAACAGCACTTTCGGGGGTAACTTTTATTTCAGTTCCGGGCGAAGTTGGGGCGCCCAGCGGAGAACAATTTAAATATTTTCAGTTTGTCTTAGGCAATGCCATTGGTTTTGTCATTATTGCCAAAGTGTTGCTCCCGCTGTATTACCGAATGAATTTGACTTCTATTTATAGCTACATAGAGCACCGGTGAGGAATTTATTCTTATAAAACTGCCGCAACAATTTTCTTGATCAGCAGAACAATTGGATCGGCATTTAGATTGTATCTTGTTGTGATTGTTTTACAACGTTTTGTTTTTGACTATTATGGAATTCCGTTTGCCGTTACGGTTTTGATCTCGCTGGCTTTGATATTTGCGTATACCTATCGCGGCGGATTAAAAACCATTATTATTACTGATACTTTACAAACATTTTTCTTGGTCACTTCGGTTTTTCTGACAATTTTCTTTATCTGCAGAAGTTTGAATTTGAATCTTTTTGAAGCTTTTGAAGCAGTAAAAAACAGTAATTATTCTAAAATATTCTTCTTCGAAGATTTTGTATCCAATAAATTCCATTTCGTAAAGCAAATTCTCGGAGGAATTTTCGTTACTATTGCCATGGTAGGTTTAGATCAGGATTTAATGCAAAAAAACTTAAGCTGTAAGAACATTGGCGAAGCACAAAAAAATATGTTCACCTTTACCGGGATATTCGTACTAATCAATATTTTTTTCCTTAGCGTAGGAGCTTTACTTTACATCTACGCCAATAAAAACGGAATTGAAGTGCCAACCGATTTAGTTACCGGAAAACCCAGAACCGATTTGCTTTTCCCGGAAATTGCATTTAATCATTTGACATTAATTCCATCCGTTATATTCTTGTTAGGATTGACGGCAGCCACATTTGCGACAACGGATTCCGCATTAACAGCGTTGACGACTTCATTTTGCGTGGATTTTTTAGGAATGGATAAAGCTGAAAATCTTAATAAACCTAATATAGTACGAACCAGACATTTTGTCCATATTGTCTTTTCGTTTCTAATGTTTTTAGTCATTATTTTCTTCAATACTATCAATGACAGCTCTGTGGTAGGAATGATTTTTAGGGTTGCATCCTATACCTATGGACCACTTTTAGGTTTGTATTGTTTTGGCCTGTTTCTAAAATCAAAAACGGTCAAAGACAAATTCGTTCCAATGGTATGCTTATTATCTCCAATACTTACATACTTTATCAGCGAAAATTCTAAAACATTGTTTTTTGGATATGTTTTCGATAACGAATTGATAATCATAAACGGGCTAATCACTTTTGTTGGATTATTAATAATTAGCAAAAAAGCAACTTCTGAAACACGATTTTAGTTTTAGCCCAGATGGCAGCGGCATCCTTTTCTTGTCCCGATCTTTTTACGGGACAAGAAAAGATATAGCGTACAGCTGGAAGAAGCTCCTAAAAATTAATATTGATTTGTTGCCAGCAAAACAAGTGTACAAGCTACCTCGACTTTGATGTCATTTAATTTCAACAATTGATAGAACTCAGGATTCTCAGTACCGGGATTGAAAACAACACGTTTTGGTTTTGCTTCAACGATATAATTGTAGTAATCACGCTGCCGCGAAGGATTAAGGTAAAGAGTGACCGTGTCGATATTTTTTAGCGGAATAGCTTTAGTCTGAATTTTTATTCCGGATACTTCGCCTGCATTTTGACCGATAGCAAGTACAGAATGTCCTTTTTCAACCAATTTTTCAATCGCCATAAAAGAATATCTAGCTGGTTTTGTGGAAGCTCCAAGAACTAGCGTTTTTTTATTTTTTATCATTTTCTGAATTATATTTTGCAAAAGTAATAAAAAGGCCCATCAGTTTAGCAATTATTAAGTTTAGTTATAAAGGTAAGAAAAAACATTACCCTAACATTAAAGACTAGAAAAAGAGTATTTTTACACTCTTAAAAAACAAAACATGGATCTATTTATTTATCTGTTTGTCGCACTTTTTTCGGTATTAAACCCTATTGGCACCGTTCCAATCTTTGTAGGACTCACACAAAATGACACCAAAAAGGAGCGTTCCAGAATTTCTTTATGGACGGCAATAAATGTATTTCTTATTCTTATCGTCTCGTTTTTTATAGGGCAATATGTACTGCTTTTTTTTGGAATCAGTATTGATGCGCTAAGAATTGCGGGAGGAATTATTATTGTGAGCTCTGGATTTTCATTACTTTCCGGGAAATTTACTAAGAAGAGAGGAATCAATAAAAAAGCAGAAACTGACGCACAACAAAGGAATGACATTGCATTGACTCCACTTGCAATCCCAATGCTTGCAGGACCTGGTTCTATTTCCTTACTCATTGCATTTTATCAGGAACACAATACAACTATGGAGATCCTTATTTCTTCAGCCGCCATTCTTGCTATAGCAGTTACAATTTTTATCATCCTTAAAAGCGCTCATTATTTAGCAAAAATACTTGGAGCATCCGGAATTGTTGCGATATCAAGAATTATAGGATTCATTGTAATTGCGATAGGAATACAATATATTGTGAGTGCAATTATCAATATTATAAAAGGGAATTTAGCCTAAGTATTTTAATCCGGGCAAAGTATTCTGACTATGCCCGAATTGAAAAAAAATTAATTTCTAGGCAAGAAAATTTCTGCCATCATACATCTGGCACTTCCTCCGCCACAAGCTTCAATAGTATCTAAACTTGAGCTTAAAATTTCAGCATGTTTTTCAAGTTGCGCAATTTGTTTAGGAGTCAAACTTTGATGTGCAGCCGCACTCATAACCAAATATCTTTTATCATTTGCGCCACGAATCTCAAGCATATTACCTGCAAAATTGTTCATTTGTGCTTCGGTGATTAAAATTACTTCTTTCCCGTCTTCCTTCAAATGGTCTAAAACCATTTTGCGTTCCTTCTTATCATCAATACAATCCGAGCAAATTACTGCGAAAGTATCCCCCAAACACATCATCACATTGGTATGATAAATCAATTTTCGTTCTGAATCAACCGTTTGAAACGCTTCAAAAATTACCGGCGCATAATCAAAATCTTCGCAGAATTCGATAAATAATTCCTCATCGGCTCGAGGTGACAAGGCGCAATATGCTTTTGCATTGGCTCTGTCCAAAAGTAAACTACCTGTTCCCTCCAAGAAAAATCCATCTTCTTCCGCCGAGGTATAATCCACGATATTGTTAATCACAAAACCTTTATCTTCCAAAAGATCTAAAATTTCTTCGCGACGTTCATGACGACGATTTTTAGCAAACATTGGATATAAAGCCACGTCACCATTCTCGTGAAAGGAAATCCAATTATTTGGAAAAACACTGTCGGGAGTATCAGGATTTAACGTATCATCAACAACTATTACATCAACACCAACTGCTGTTAGTTTTTCGACAAAAGCATCAAATTCTTGTTGCGCTTTGGCATTTACCGTTGCAGGCAAAAGTCCATCTAATACTTTTTGATAATAATTATTTACTACTGTTTGTTCGTTCATTCTAAACGCCACCGGGCGAATCATCAATATGGAATTTGTTGTTTGTTTCATGATTTTTTATTTTTAGTAGTGTAGCAATACGATACAGTGCATCGTTATACCACAAATTAATCTCTAATTAAAGGTAAGGTAGAACATCGCAATAATCCTTCTTGTTTTGCAATTTCTGCGTATGGAATTTCTTCAACCACAAAACCGTTTGCACGCAACCAATTGTTTAGTCTGGTGAAGTTTCTTTCGGAAACGACAACATTCGTATCAATGGAAAAAACATTGGAATTCATATTATACATTTCCTCTCTGGTAATATGAAATAGATTTTCTTTACCAAAAAGTTTTACCAGAAACAAATAATCTGCTTCTTCTCGGAATCCATTTTTATAGATGATTCCTTTGTCATTCCCTACAGGTTGAAAACAACAGTCTAAATGCAATGCATTGTCACGTGCTTCAATTTTAGATTTTACCAAATCAAATTCTTTAACAATTTTATTTGGGAATAAATCCTTAATATATTGAACTCCTTGCACATTTGTTCTTGCGGTAATGTAGTCTTTATAATCACTTCCTTTATAGGTTCCAATGAAAATATACTCGTTCCACAACATCACATCACCACCTTCGATGTGAACTTCTTGTGGAGGGCGCACGACTTTTTTAGGGTCAATTTGGTCAAGTATATACTGAATCGCCTCTAATTCTCGTTCTCTATCGGGCAAAATATTCGATTTCACAAAAACGTCATCAATTACAAAACCAATGTCCCTTGTAAAAATCTGATTGTAATTTTTAATCATTTCTGGGCAATACACTGTGACATTATATTTTTTTAGCACGGTATTAAACGCTTCCATCTCATTCACCATGTCGTTCTCAAGTGGATAGGTGCCTGCTAAAATATGCTCTAATGACTTTGGGTCGTACGCTTCATCAACCTTTGGCGTAGGTCCATTATGAACTGCTGAACCTAAAACTACTACTCTAAGCCTCGAGGTTTCATTCTTTATATTTATCTCTAACATGTGTTTTAGCTTTTGGCAAATATAAAAAAAGCTTCACGAATTAGTGAAGCTTTTTAAACTGATTTTATCTTTTATCTGCTGGCACAAAATCTCTTAAAGGATGCCCTGTGTAAATTTGTCTTGGCCTTCCGATAGGCTCCTTATTTTCACGCATTTCTTTCCATTGTGCGATCCAACCCGGCAATCGACCTATCGCGAACATTACTGTAAACATATCTGTAGGGATTCCTAAAGCTCTGTAAATAATTCCAGAATAGAAATCTACATTAGGATATAAATTTCTTGATTTGAAATACTCATCTTCTAAAGCTGATTCTTCCAGTTTCTTAGCAATAGCCAGAATTGGATCTTCAACTCCTAAAGTTGCTAAAACTTCGTTAGCCGCTTTTTTGATAATTTTCGCTCTTGGATCAAAATTTTTGTAAACTCTATGACCAAATCCCATCAAACGGAACGGGTCATTTTTGTCTTTGGCTTTAGCCATATATTTATCTGCGTCTCCACCATTTCTATGGATTTCTTCTAACATTTCAAGAACTGCTTGATTAGCTCCTCCATGCAATGGTCCCCAAAGTGCAGAAACTCCAGCAGAAATCGAGGCAAATAATCCTGCGTGAGAAGAACCAACCATTCTAACGGTAGATGTAGAACAATTTTGCTCATGATCGCCGTGAAGGATAAACAATTTATCTAGTGCATCTATAACGACAGGATTCGCAGTGTAAGGTTGTGTAGGTAATTCAAACATTAAACGCATGAAGTTTTCTACATATCCTTTTGTATTATCATAATAATTTAAAGGATAACCCATGGTTTTTCTATACGTCCAAGTTGCGATAACCATGAATTTACCCATAGTTTTACACACTGCTTCATACATTTCTTTTTCATTATCTACATTAACCGATTTAGGGTTAAAAGCGGTCAATGCACTTGTCAAAGCTGCTAAAACACCCATCGGATGAGCTGTTTTAGGAAAACCATCAATGATGCTTTTCATTTCTTCGTTAACTAAAGTGTATTTTCTAATGTCAATTTCAAATTGCGCTAACTGCTTCGTACTTGGCAATTCTCCAAAAATCAAAAGGAAAGAAACTTCAAGGAAGTCAGCTTTATCTGCTAAATCTTCAATTGAATAACCTCTGTATCGAAGAATCCCTAATTCTCCATCTAGAAAAGTGATGTCACTTTTACAAGAACCTGAATTCTTGTAACCAGGGTCAAGGGTAATTATACCGGATAAATCACGTAATTTGTTAATATCGATGGCTACTTCATTTTCACTTCCTACAATTATAGGCAGTTCAATTTTCTTTCCATCAATTTCTAATGTTGCTATTTTTGACATAATATAATTGAAAATAAACTTTTAAAATAATAATTTATCAAATTTAGGGAATTAAACATTAATTATAAAGATAATAAGACAATGAAATTGTTAAAAATTATAAAAAAAAGCCACTCACAATAGGTGAATGGCTTTAAATAAAAATATCAAAAGAAATTATCTGATTTTGAAAGCATTTATACCAGGAAAATAAGCGGTGTTTCCTAATTCTTCCTCAATTCTTAATAACTGATTGTATTTTGCCATACGGTCAGAACGAGAGGCTGAACCTGTTTTAATCTGACCACAGTTTAACGCTACTGCCAAATCTGCAATTGTATTATCTTCTGTCTCCCCTGAACGGTGTGACATTACTGAAGTGTAACCCGCATTTTTAGCCATATTAACGGCTGCAATGGTTTCAGTTAAAGTTCCAATTTGGTTTACTTTGATAAGGATTGAATTAGCGATTCCTTTTTCGATACCCGTAGCCAAACGTGTTACATTAGTTACGAATAAATCATCGCCTACTAATTGAACTTTATCCCCAATTTTATCGGTAAGCAATTTCCATCCATCCCAGTCATTTTCATCCATACCATCTTCAATAGAAATAATAGGGTATTTCGCTGCTAGTTCCGCTAAGTAATCTACTTGTTCTGCCGAAGTTCTAATCTTGCCGGTTTCGCCTTCAAATTTAGTGTAATCGTATTTTCCGTTACTATAAAATTCTGCAGCAGCACAATCCAAAGCGATCATGATTTCATCGCCAAAAGAATAACCTGCATTTTCGACAGCTTTTTTGATAGTGTCTAAAGCATCCTCAGTTCCTCCCGCCAAATTCGGCGCAAAACCACCTTCATCACCTACTGCGGTTGAAAGTCCTCTATCATGCAAAACTTTTTTCAAACTATGAAAAATTTCAGTTCCCATTTGCATTGCATGTGAAAAAGAAGTTGCTTTCACCGGGAAAATCATGAATTCTTGAAAAGCGATAGGCGCATCAGAATGGGATCCACCATTGATAATATTCATCATTGGCACGGGCAATGTATTTGCAGAAACACCCCCGACGTATCTGTATAACGGCAATCCTAATTCATTAGCAGCCGCTTTCGCCACAGCTAAAGAAACGCCTAAAATTGCATTTGCCCCTAAGTTTGATTTATTTGGAGTACCATCTAAATCGATCATAGTTTGATCAATTAGATTTTGTTCGAAAACGGAAACACCCATAAGTTCTTCAGAAATAATGGTATTCACATTTTTCACCGCATTTAAAACTCCTTTTCCAAGAAATGCTTTACCTCCATCTCGTAACTCAACTGCTTCATGTTCTCCAGTTGAAGCTCCAGATGGTACAGCAGCTCTTCCTAAAACACCATTATCCGTAATTACATCTACTTCTATTGTAGGATTTCCTCTTGAATCGAAAATTTGTCTTGCGTGAATTTTGATAATAATACTCATATACTAAAATTTTAAATTTTAAAATACAAATATATTCTATCTTTTGGAATGATTTAATGAAAATATTGAATGTTATTAACGAAAACGTTATAATTTTTTGATAATTAAAATACTTAAACTCTTTTAAAAATTTATTTTTCAAATTATCGTTTTTTTTAACGCTCCACTAAAATTTAATTCACATAATGTATACTAGATTGACTACAACATGTTGCTATTAATTTTATTTCGAAATCAATATCGATACTATAGACACCTTTGACTCAAGGTTTATTACGAAAACTAACCAGCTTATAAAAGAGTAGAGTTTTAGTAACCGCACTAACGCTGATCTAAAACAGATTCCTGATACAATACTTTTGGTACCTAACCTTGTTTTATAAATAAAAGCTTTGACTTAATCAAAAGTCAAAGCCTATAATTTTTATTGAAGCCAGCAAATTCCTTAATTTTAGCCTATTATGTTCACAATAAACTGATCAAATAAATAAGATGCGTCATGTGGCCCTGGGCTTGCTTCTGGATGGTATTGAACGGAAAAACAATTTTTGTTTTTCATACGCATCCCCGCAACCGTTCCATCGTTTAAATGCAGATGTGTAATTTCGAAATCAGGATGATTTTCCAATTCTTCTTTATTAACAGCAAAACCATGATTTTGAGAAGTGATTTCTCCTTTTCCCGTAATGACGTTCTTTACAGGATGGTTTATACCTCTATGACCATTGAACATTTTATAAGTCGAAATTCCATTTGCCAAACCAATTACTTGATGTCCAAGACAGATTCCGAATAATGGTTTGTCGTTTTCAAGAATTTCTTTTGCAACCTGAATAGCACCAGAAAGTGGCTCTGGATCACCAGGACCGTTGGATAAAAAATATCCATCTGGATGGAATGCCGCTAAATCCTGATAGGTAGCATCGAAAGGAAATACTTTAATATAGCAATCTCTTTTAGCTAGGTTGCGAAGAATATTAGTTTTAATTCCTAAATCAAGTGCCGAAATCTTATAGGTTGCATTTTCGTCACCAAAGAAATACGATTCCTTAGTTGATACTTTAGAAGCCAATTCTAAACCATTCATGTCTGGAACTTTTGCCAATGCAATCTTTAGATCTTCTATTGAAGTTCCATCTGTACAAATTACAGCATTCATTGCTCCATTGTCACGTATGTAGCTAACAAGGGCACGCGTATCTACGTCAGAAATGCAGATTAGATTTTGTTTGATAAAATAATCTTCTAAACTCCCGGATGCATCTTCACGAGAATAATTGAAGCTGAAATTTTTACAAACCAATCCTGCTATTTTAATGCTTTGCGATTCTACTTCTGAATCGTTTACGCCATAATTTCCAATATGGGCATTGGTGGCTACCATTAATTGACCAAAATACGAAGGGTCAGTAAAAATTTCTTGGTAACCTGTCATTCCTGTGTTAAAACAAACTTCGCCAAAAGTGGTTCCACTTATTCCAATAGATTTGCCATGGAAAATTGTCCCGTCACTTAGTAGAAGAATTGCTTTTTGTCGTGTTGTATATTTCATTCTTTGATTTCTATTATTAATTTAATAGTCTCATGGAACTCGCTAGGCTCGTTACATTTGTAGTTAAATATTGTGCAAATTTAATTCATTAAAGCAATCGATGCAAGTTTTTGAAATTTATTCTCAGATAAAAACATTCTAATCGAACTTCCGCGGAAACGCCATCCTTTTGGTTCTTTAAAAGCAAAGGGTACAGCGAACAGCAGGACAAAACGACATTAACTCCCTAAATTTTCGCTCTGAAAAAATCAAAAAAAAAGGATAAACTATAAATAGCTTATCCTTGATTTTTATTGAATGATTATTTTCATAATTACTCAGCAGCGTCTGTAGTTGTTTCAGTTTCGGCAGCTGGAGCTTCAGTAGCTTCATCTTTCTTAGCTTTACCACCACGACGGCTTTTTGCTTTTTTAACTTCTTTTTTACCTCCATTGTAAAGTTCATTGAAATCAACTAATTCGATCATTGCCATATCAGCATTATCTCCTAAACGATTTCCAACTTTAATGATACGAGTGTATCCACCTGGACGGTCTCCTACTTTAGCAGCTACGTCTCTGAACAAGTCAGTAACCGCATATTTGCTACGTAAATAAGCAAAAACGATACGACGATTGTGAGTCGTATCTGCTTTTGATTTTGTTATAAGCGGCTCAACGAATTGTTTAAGCGCTTTTGCTTTAGCAACAGTAGTGTTAATACGTTTGTGCTCGATAAGAGAACAAGCCATATTAGCTAACATAGATTTTCTATGCGCAGTCTGTCTGCTTAAGTGATTGAATTTTTTTCCGTGTCTCATTGCTATGTAAATTTAAACCTTGCGGCTTAGATTATTCTTTATCTAGTTTGTATTTTGCTAAATCCATTCCGAAATTCAAATTTTTAATAGCAACTAGTTCATCTAGCTCAGTTAAAGATTTTTTACCAAAATTACGGAATTTCATTAGGTCATTTTTATTGAACGATACTAAATCACCAAGTGTATCAACTTCAGCCGCTTTCAAACAATTTAATGCTCTTACAGAAAGATCCATATCAACAAGCTTAGTTTTAAGCAATTGTCTCATGTGTAATGATTCTTCATCATATGATTCTGTTTGTGCAATTTCGTCAGCCTCAAGTGTAATTCTTTCGTCAGAGAACAACATAAAATGGTGTATTAAAACTTTAGCAGCTTCAGTAAGAGCGTCTTTTGGATTGATTGAGCCATCAGTTTTGATTTCAAAAACTAATTTTTCATAATCTGTTTTTTGCTCTACACGGAAGTTTTCAATTGCATACTTTACATTTTTTACCGGAGTAAAAATGGAGTCAGTAAAAATAGTTCCAATTGCAGCATTCTGTTTTTTGTTCTCTTCAGCAGGAACATATCCTCTACCTTTTTCGATAGTTAAATCGAAATTAAGTTTGATTTTACTGTCTAAATTACAGATAACAAGTTCTGGATTCAAAACTTGGAAACCTGAAATAAATTTTTGAAAATCACCAGCTGTTAATTGATCTTTACCTGAAACAGATATAGTAACTGATTCATTATCGATATCTTCAATTTGACGTTTGAAACGTACTTGTTTAAGATTAAGGATAATTTCGGTAACGTCTTCAACAACTCCTGGAATAGTAGAAAATTCATGATCTACACCTTCAATGCGAACAGATGTAATTGCATAACCTTCTAATGCTGAAAGCAAAACTCTTCTAAGTGCATTACCAACGGTCAATCCGTATCCTGGTTCTAAAGGTCTGAATTCAAATTTACCTTCAAAATCGGTTGAATCGATCATGATAACTTTATCGGGCTTCTGAAAATTAAATATTGCCATAAATTTCGACTAAGTCAATTATTATTTGTTGTACAACTCTACGATTAATTGTTCTTTAATGTTTTCTGGGATTTGAAGTCTCGCAGGTACAGAAACGAAAGTACCTTCTTTGATATCATTATTCCAAGTGATCCATTCATAAACATGACTTGAATTAGATAAAGAACGTTCGATTGCTTCTAAAGATTTAGACTTTTCACGAACTCCAACTTTATCACCAGGTTTAAGGTGGTAAGAAGCAATATTTACTACATCACCATTAACAGTAACGTGTCTGTGAGAAACCAGTTGTCTGGCACCTCTTCTAGAAGGAGCAATACCCATTCTAAAAACAACGTTATCTAATCTTGCTTCACATAATTGTAAAAGAACTTCACCAGTAACACCTTTAGTTGCTGATGCTTTTTTAAATAAACCTCTGAATTGTTTTTCTAAAATCCCGTAAGAATATTTAGCCTTTTGCTTTTCCATTAACTGGATCGCAAATTCAGATTTTTTACCTCTTTTTTTAGCCATCCCGTGTTGTCCGGGTGGATAATTTCTTTTTTCGAAAGCTTTATCGTCTCCGAAGATTGCTTCGCCGAATTTACGGGCGATTCTTGTACTTGGACCAGTATATCTTGCCATTTTAAATTGTTTAAGATAGAGATTATGAATTCAGGTCTTATCCTTCGATAATCGTTATTCTACCTAGGTTATACTAAAAAAATATTATTAAACTCTACGTCTTTTAGGAGGACGACATCCGTTGTGAGGCATTGGAGTAACATCGATAATCTCTGTAACTTCAATTCCACCGTTATGCAAAGAACGGATAGCAGACTCACGCCCGTTTCCTGGTCCTTTTACATACACCTTTACTTTTTTAAGTCCAGCTTCAAGAGCTACTTTACTACAATCTTCTGCTGCCATTTGGGCTGCGTATGGAGTGTTCTTTTTAGAACCTCTAAAACCCATTTTACCAGCTGACGACCAAGAAATAACTTCACCTTTTTTGTTTGTCAAAGAAATGATGATATTGTTAAAAGTAGCAGAAATATGAGCTTCTCCCGTTGATTCAACGATAACTTTACGTTTTTTTGCAGTTGCTTTAGCCATATTACTTATTATTTAGTTGCTTTTTTCTTGTTGGCAACAGTTTTTCTTTTACCTTTTCTTGTTCTAGAGTTGTTTTTAGTTCTTTGTCCTCTTAAAGGAAGACCAGTTCTATGACGGATACCTCTATAACATCCAATATCCATTAAACGTTTGATGTTTAAAGAAACCTCAGAACGTAATTCTCCTTCAATTTTGAAAGCTGATACTGCTTCACGAATTGCTCCGATCTCATCATCATTCCAATCTTGAACTTTTTTATCTTGGCTAACTTGAGCTTTTTCTAAAATCTCAATAGCTCTACTACTTCCTAATCCGAAGATATAGGTAAGTGCTATAACACCTCTCTTATTTTTTGGGATATCTACCCCTGCTATTCTTGCCATAATTATCCTTGTCTTTGTTTAAATCTAGGATTCTTTTTGTTTATTACGTACAATCTCCCTTTTCTTCGCACAATTTTGCACTCGGGACTTCTCTTTTTTACTGAAGCTCTAACTTTCATTTTGAATATCCTTTAATATCTATAAGTAATTCTTGCTTTTGACAAATCGTAAGGGCTCATTTCTAGTTTCACTTTATCACCAGGTAATAATTTGATATAATGCATACGCATTTTTCCAGATATATGTGCTATTACAATGTGTCCATTTTCTAACTCTACACGGAACATGGCATTTGACAATGCTTCAATGATTGATCCGTCTTGTTCTATTGCTGATTGTTTTGCCATAAAGTTAAGCTACTGCTTTTCTATTTTTACCACTTTTCATTAAACCATCATAATGCTTATTCAACAAGTATGAATTGATTTGCTGCATTGTGTCTATAGCAACACCAACCATAATTATTAATGAAGTACCTCCATAAAACATTGCCCAAGATTGTTGAACATCCATAAGACTTACAACAATTGCCGGGAACACAGCTATTAAAGCAAGAAATAAAGATCCTGGGAAAGTTATTAAAGACATCACTTTGTCAAGATAATCAGAAGTTTCAACTCCTGGTCTAGTACCTGGAATAAAACCACCACTTCTCTTTAAATCATCAGACATTTTATTAGTAGGTACAGTAATGGCAGTATAAAAGAAAGTAAATACAATTATTAAAGTTGCAAATACTAAATTATACCAAAATCCAAACATATTACTAAAAGCGCCAACAATTGATTGTGATGCATCTGATTTAGACAAACCTGCTAAGGCTGCAGGAATAAACATAATTGCCTGGGCAAAAATTATCGGCATAACCCCTGAAGCATTAAGTTTCAAAGGAATCCATTGTCTATTGCCGCCCAACATGTCTTGTTCAAAATCACCTGATGTAGTACGACGCGCATATTGAACAGGAATCTTCCTGATCGCCATAACTAATAGTACACAACAAATGATAACTAATAACCAAATGATAATTTCAATAACTAATAACATCGGTCCACCATTATTATTGGTAACTCTTGTTGTAAACTCTTGAATAAAAGCCTGAGGTAATCTAGCCAAAATTCCAACCATTATTAACAAAGAAATACCATTTCCAATTCCCTTATCCGTAATTTTTTCTCCTAACCACATGGCAAAAATTGTACCTGTAACTAAAATAATCACTGACGAAAATAAGAATTCAAATGAATTGAATCCCAATAAAAATGCATTACTAGGTAATGTTCTATATAAATTATAGATGTACGTCGGACCTTGAACTAAAGTAATCCCAATTGTCAACCAACGTGTAATTTGATTAATCTTCTTTCTACCGCTTTCTCCATCACTTTGAAGTTTTTGCAAATAAGGAATCGCAATTCCCATTAACTGAACTACAATAGAAGCAGAAATATAAGGCATAATTCCTAAAGCAAAAACTGATGCTTGAGAAAATGCACCTCCAGTAAACATGTCAAGAATTGAACCAATTCCTTCTTTAGTTTGGCCCGCTAAATTACCTAACTGTGTAGCATCAATACCTGGTAGAGTAACTTGAGCCCCAAAACGATAAACTAAAAGTAAACCCAATGTGATAAGGATTCTATTTTTTAGTTCCTCAATTTTCCAGACATTACTTATTGATTCAATAAATTTCTTCATATTAATTGAAAAATTACATTGTTACAGCTTCTCCACCAGCAGCTTCAATAGCAGCTTTTGCAGTAGCAGTAAATTTGTGAGCGGTTACTTTTAATTTTGCTGTCAATTCACCTCTACCTAAAATCTTAACGATTTCATTTTTAGTAGCCAAACGATTAGCAACGTAAACTGTCATATCGACAGTATCTTTGATAACACCATTATCAACTAAAAGTTGAAGTGTATCAAGATTTACACCTTCGTAATCTTTACGATTGATGTTTGTAAAACCAAACTTAGGCACACGTCTTTGAAGTGGCATTTGCCCACCTTCAAAACCAATCTTTTTAGAATAACCAGAACGAGATTTTGCTCCTTTGTGACCTCTTGCAGAAGTACCACCTTTTCCAGAACCTTCTCCTCTACCTAATCTTTTATTTTGATTGTGTGTAGAACCTTCAGCAGGTTGTAAGTTACTTAAATTCATAACAGTATTTGTTATTTAGCTTCTTCAACAGAAACTAAGTGTTTAACTTTATTTATCATCCCAAGGATTGTAGGGTTTGAATCATGCTCTACAACTTGTCCCATTTTACGTAGACCTAAAGCTTCTAATCCTCTCTTTTGAGTAAGCGGACAGTTGATTTTGCTTCTAACTTGTTTTACTAATAATTTAGCCATAATTTCCTTGAATTAACCTTTAAAAACTTTTTCTAAAGAAACGCCTCTTTGTTTTGCAACAGTATAAGCACTTCTCATTTGTAATAAAGCATCAAAAGTTGCTTTTACCACGTTGTGAGGATTTGAAGATCCTTGCGATTTAGATAATACATCATGAATTCCTACTGATTCAAGAACTGAACGAACAGCTCCACCAGCAATAACTCCTGTACCATGAGAGGCAGGAATTAAGAAAACACGTGCACCACCAAATTTACCTTTTTGCTCGTGAGGTACTGATTGACCATTCAAAGGAATTTTTACTAAATTCTTCTTAGCATCTTCTACTGCTTTCGCAATTGCTTCAGAAACATCTTTAGATTTTCCTAATCCGTGTCCAACCACTCCATTTTCATCACCGACAACTACAATAGCAGAAAAACCAAAAGCTCTACCACCCTTTGTAACTTTAGTAACACGATTTACACTTACCAAACGATCTTTTAATTCAAGACCACTTGGTTTTACTAACTCTACATTCTTGTATTTACTATTAGACATACTATATTAGAATTTAAGTCCAGCCGCTCTTGCGCCTTCCGCTAATGATTTAATACGTCCGTGATATAAATAACCTCCTCTATCGAAAGTTACTACGTCTATCCCAGCTTTTAAAGCTTTTTCAGCAACTAGTTTTCCAACTGCTGTAGCAACTTCAATGTTCGTACCGTTACCTATTTCTTTTTCTCTTGAAGAAGCCGCCAATAAAGTAACTCCGTTTACGTCATCAATAAGTTGCGCGTAAATTTCTTTGTTACTTCTAAATACAGATAGTCTTGGATTAGTAGCAGTACCACTAATTGATTTTCTAATTCTGAATCTAATTCGTTGTCTTCTTTCAGGTTTTGTTAATGACATAATCTTATTTTTTAAGCTGATTTACCTGCTTTTCTTCTTAATACTTCACCTACAAATTTAACACCTTTTCCTTTGTACGGCTCTGGTTTACGGAAACCTCTGATTTTCGCAGCTACCTGACCTAAAAGTTGTTTGTCAAATGATGTTAATTTAACAATTGGGTTTTTACCTTTTTCAGATATAGTTTCCAAAACTACTTCTGAAGCAATTTCTAAAACTATATTGTGAGAGTAACCAAGTGCTAAATCTAATTTTTGTCCTTGATTTGAAGCTCTATAACCAACTCCTACCAATTCTAATGATTTAGTAAAACCAACTGTAACACCGATAATCATGTTATTGATTAAAGATCTGTACAAACCGTGTTTTGCTCTTTGGTCTTTGTGATCAGAAGATCTATCTACTTGAACTAGATCCCCTTCAACCGTTACAGTTACGTCCGAAAACTCCTGAGTTAGTTGACCATTTTTTCCTTTTACCGTAATAATACCATCAGCAACTGTAACAGTTACTCCAGCTGGTATTGTTACTGGGCTTTTACCTATTCTTGACATCTTATATAGTCTTTAAAATTAGTATACGTAACAAATTACTTCGCCACCAACATTCAATTGTTTCGCTTTCTTTCCAGTCATTAAACCTTTAGAAGTAGAAACAATAGCAATTCCTAATCCGTTAAGGATTCTAGGAATGTTTGAAGAACCTGAATATTTACGTAAACCTGGTTTACTAATTCTTTGGATATCTTTAATTACAGACTCTTTAGTATCTTTATCATACTTCAAAGCAATTTTGATTGAACCCTGAACAGCGTTGTCTTCAAATTTGTAACTCAAGATATAACCTTGATCAAATAAGATCTTTGTTATTTCTTTTTTTAGATTAGATGCAGGAATCTCGACAACTTTGTGGTTTGCAGCCACTGCGTTACGAACTCTTGTCAAATAATCGGCAATAGGATCTGTATACATGTGTATTAATTTGCGGTTTTGGTTTTCGACAAACGATTTATCGAACCTGAAACCAATTTATAAATTTCTATAATCACGAATTTCAAATTACGAATTACACTTTAAATTGTAATTCGTAACTTATAATTCCTAATTGAATTTTACCAAGATGCTTTTTTAACACCTGGTATCAATCCGTTATTTGCCATTTCACGAAATGTAACACGTGAAAGACCGAATTGACGCATATACCCTCTTGGTCTACCTGTTAATTTACATCTATTGTGCAAACGAACTGGCGAAGCATTTTTCGGTAACTTTTGCAAACCTACGAAATCTCCAGCTTCTAACAAAGCTTTTCTTTTCTCAGCATACTTAGCAACTGTTTTTTCTCTCTTAACCTCGCGGGCTTTCATTGATTCTTTAGCCATGTCTTAATTCTTTTTAAAAGGTAAACCTAGTTCAGCCAATAATGATTTTGCTTCCTTATCTGTTTTTGCAGTAGTTACAAAAGAAATATCCATACCTGAAATTTTGTTTACTTTATCAATATCAATTTCTGGGAAAATGATTTGTTCCAAAACACCAAGGTTATAATTTCCTCTTCCGTCAAAACCAGTAGCTTTAATACCACCGAAATCTCTTACACGTGGTAAAGCAGAAGTGATAAGTCTATCTAAAAACTCATACATTCTTTCTCCTCGTAAAGTAACTTTTGCTCCAATCGGCATCCCTTTTCTCAATTTGAATGACGCAACGTCTTTCTTTGAAATTGTAGATACTGCTTTCTGTCCAGTGATCTTTGTTAACTCATCAACTGCATAGTCAATTAGTTTTTTATCAGATACAGCTGCACCAACTCCTTTACTTAAAACGATTTTTTCCAATTTTGGAACTTGCATTACGTTTACGTATCCGAATTCCTCTTTAAGAGCAGCGATTACTCTGCTCTTATATTCTTCTTTTAGTCTAGGTATATACGCCATTACTATAGTACTTGATTAGATTTTTTTGAAAATCTTACTTTCTTATCTCCTTCTACTCTAATTCCCACTCTAGTTGTTTCCTTAGTTTTAGGATCAATTAAAGAGATATTAGATATTTGTATAGAAGCTTCTTTCTTTACGATACCACCTTGAGGGCTTTTTGCACTAGGTTTCGTATGTTTCGAAACCATGTTTACACCTTCAACTATCGCTTTGTTTTTCTCACGGTACACGCGTAAAACCTTACCTTCAGCACCTTTATGGTCTCCAGCAATCACTCTTACGATGTCACCTGATTTTATTTTTAGCTTTATCATCTTAAAAACGAATTAAAGCACTTCTGGTGCTAATGATACAATTTTCATGAATTGTTTTTCACGAAGTTCTCTTGCTACCGGACCAAAAACACGAGTTCCTCTCATTTCACCAGCAGCATTCAATAACACACATGCGTTGTCATCAAATCTAATGTATGAACCATCGGCTCTTCTCACTTCTTTTTTGGTACGTACAACAACTGCAGTTGAAACAGCTCCTTTTTTAACGCTTCCGTTAGGAGCAGTATCTTTGATAGAAACTACAATCTTGTCACCAACAGAGGCATACCTTCTTTTGGTACCTCCTAAAACACGGATAGTTAAAACTTCCTTTGCTCCAGTGTTATCTGCTACTTTTAGTCTTGATTCTTGTTGTACCATAATTATTTAGCTCTTTCTAGGATTTCAACTAACCTCCAACATTTTGTTTTACTCATAGGACGCGTTTCGCTAATCCTTACAGTATCTCCAATGTTGCAGTCGTTCTTTTCGTCGTGTGCGTGATACTTTTTAGTTTTCAACACGAACTTACCGTATAATGGGTGTTTTACTTTACGCACTTCAGCAACAACAATGGATTTGTCCATTTTGTCCGAAGTAACAACACCAACTCTTTCTTTTCTTAAATTTCTTTTTTCTTCCATCTTTCAGCAGATTACAATTATTGCAACTCTCTTTTAGTAAGTTCCGTAGCTAATCTTGCAACTGTTCGTCTTACACTTCTAATTTGAAGGGGATTCTCAATTGGAGAAATAGCGTGAGCCATTTTTAGGTCGGCATATGCCTTCTTAGTCTGGCTAAGTTTTTCTTGCAACTCCGCTGCAGAAAGATCTTTTATTTCTGATTGTTTCATAATATAATATAAATTATGCTTCGAAATCTCTAGCAACGACGAATTTAGTTTTTACCGGAAGCTTTTGAGCTGCAAGACGTAACGCCTCTTTTGCAACTGACAAAGGTACTCCTCCAACTTCAAACATAATTCTTCCGGGTTTAACAACAGCAGCCCAATACTCAACTGCACCTTTACCTTTACCCATACGTACCTCAAGAGGTTTCTTAGTGATAGGTTTGTCTGGAAATATTTTGATCCATAATTGTCCTTCTCTTTTCATAAAACGAGTTGCAGCAATACGCGCAGCTTCGATTTGACGAGAGGTTAAGAACATTCCATCTTCATGTACAGATTTAATACCAAACATTCCATTAGAAAGTTCATGTCCTCTTTGAGAGTTCCCTTTCATTTTACCTTTTTGTACCTTACGGTATTTTGTTCTTTTAGGCTGTAACATTTTTCTTTAGTTTAAAAATTTACTTTCGTTTACGAGCGTCTGGTTTACCACCTTTGTTAAAAGGTTTTCTGTCTCCTCTAGGAGAATCACCACCTTTACCACCAGCACCAGATTGTTTTTTGTCCATTCCAGCAAGTGGAGAAAGATCTCTCTTTCCATAAACTTCACCTTTCATGATCCACACTTTGATACCCATTCTACCATAAGTAGTATGCGCTTCAGCCAAAGCATAATCAATATCAGCTCTGAAAGTTGATAGAGGAACTCTACCTTCTTTGAAACCTTCTGAACGTGCCATCTCTGCACCATTCAAACGACCAGAAATCAAAACTTTGATACCTTCAGCGTTCATACGCATTGAAGCAGCAATAGCCATTTTGATTGCACGTCTGTAAGAAATTCTGCTTTCGATTTGACGACAGATGCTTGTAGCAACTAGATACGCGTCAAGTTCAGGTCTTTTTATTTCAAAGATGTTGATTTGAACCTCTTTGTCAGTAATTTTCTTAAGTTCTTCTTTCAACTTGTCTACCTCTTGTCCACCTTTTCCGATAATGATACCAGGTCTAGCAGTAGTGATAGTAACGGTTACAAGTTTCAAAGTTCTCTCGATAATTACTTTTGATACACTAGCTTTTGATAAACGAGCATGGATATACTTTCTGATTTTGTGATCTTCGGCAAGTTTGTCACCATAATCATTTCCACCATACCAGTTTGAGTCCCATCCTCTGATGATACCAAGTCTATTTCCAATTGGATTTGTCTTTTGTCCCATCTTGTATTAAATTGCTTGTGTGTTATTAATAGATCCAAGCACGATTGTTACGTGATTAGAACGTTTTCTTATTCTGTGCGCACGACCTTGTGGAGCTGGACGAAGTCTTTTCAACATCATTCCACCATCTACTGTAATCGTTTTAACAAATAAACCTGCTTCTTCCATATTAGCGTCAGGGTTTTTTGCTTGCCAGTTGGCAATTACAGATAAAACCAATTTTTCTAATTTTCTTGAAGCTTCTTTAGAACTAAATCTTAAGATGTTTAGTGCTCTTTCTACCTTCTGACCTCTTACCAAGTCCGCTACTAAGCGCATTTTTCTAGGTGAAGTAGGGCAGTTATTCAATTTTGCGAAAGCAATAGACTTATTAGCCTCTTTTCTCGCATCTGCTGTTTCTCTTTTACGAACTCCCATTACTTCTTATTTTTTACCTTTATTTTTTGCTCCAGCATGACCTCTAAAAGATCTAGTTGGTGAAAATTCTCCTAATTTGTGACCTACCATGTTTTCTGTTACGTAAACTGGTACAAATTGACGACCGTTATGAACTGCGATTGTTTGCCCAACAAAGTCTGGAGTAATCATAGAAGCTCTAGACCATGTCTTAACCACTCCTTTATTTCCACCTGCAATGTTTTCTTGAACTTTCTTGTCTAACTTATAATGAACGAAAGGTCCTTTTTTTAATGAACGTGCCATATCTTATTATTTCTTTCTACGTTCTACGATATACTTGTTACTCGGGTTTTTCTTAGAACGAGTTCTATAACCTTTAGCTGGTATTCCATTTCTTGAACGTGGATGTCCACCAGAAGAACGTCCTTCACCACCACCCATTGGGTGATCGACAGGGTTCATTGCAACAGGTCTTGTTCTAGGTCTTCTTCCTAACCATCTTGTTCTACCAGCTTTTCCTGATACAACTAATTGGTGGTCTGAATTAGAAACCGCTCCAATTGTAGCCGAACAAGTCAACAAGATTAATCTTGTTTCCCCAGAAGGCATTTTGATTGTAGCATATTTTCCATCTCTTGCCATTAACTGAGCAAATGTTCCAGCAGAACGAGCGATTACAGCTCCTTGCCCTGGTCTCAATTCGATACAAGAAATTACAGTTCCAAGTGGAACTCTACTTAAAGGTAAAGTATTACCAATTTCAGGTTGAGATTCTGGACCAGAAACTAATTTCTGACCAACTTTCAATCCGTTTTGAGCAATAACATACGTTTTCTCACCATCAGCATATGCTAATAATGCGATAAATGCAGTACGATTTGGATCATATTCAATTGATTTAACCGTCGCAGGAATTCCTTCTTTTGTACGTTTAAAATCAATGATACGATATCTCTGCTTGTGACCACCACCCGTATAACGCATGGTCATCTTTCCTTGACTATTTCTACCTCCAGAGTTTTTTATCGGCGCTATCAAAGAGCGTTCCGGCTTATCAGTTGTAATGGCGTCATAACCATTCACAACTCTAAATCGCTGACCTGGGGTAATAGGTTTTAATTTTCTTACTGACATTTTTCTATCTTAGATATTGTTGTAAAAATCAATTGTTTCTCCTTCTTGTACTTGAACAATTGCTTTTTTAATTGCATTAGTCTTTCCACTGATTAAACCACTTTTAGTGTATTTAGTAGTTCTGTCCGGTCTTACGTTCATCGTGTTAACACTCAAAATAGTTACTCCATAAGCAGCTTCAACAGCTTTCTTAATTTGCACTTTATTTGCTTTTTTGTCAACAACGAATCCGAAGCGGTTTAAAACTTCACTTTCTTTGGTTACTTTTTCCGTTACTATAGGCTTAATTATGATGCTCATGTCCTATTATTTACTTAAATTTTCTTCAATTATCTCCAAAGAACTCTCTAAAAGCACTAAATTATTAGCGTTTAAAATAGCGTAAGTGCTTAATTCTAAGCTACTTACCACGCTAGAGCCTTTTAAATTACGTGACGACAAATATACATTTTTATTTGTATCACCCAAGACAAACAGAGATTTTTTATTTTCTAACTCTAAAGCCTTCAAAACGTTGATGAAATTTTTAGTGTTTGGTGTTTCAAAATTAAAATCTTCAAGAACGATAATATTCGATTCTTTTGCTTTAATTGAGAAAGCAGATTTTCTAGCCAAACGTTTCAAGCTTTTATTCAATTTGAATGAATAACTTCTTGGTCTTGGTCCGAAAACTGTCCCACCACCTTTAAACAATGGATTCTTTGCACTACCCGCACGAGCAGTACCAGTTCCTTTTTGTTTTTTAATCTTACGCGTACTTCCCGCAACTTCAGCTCTTTCTTTAGCTTTGTGCGTTCCTTGTCTTTGATTAGCAAGATATTGCTTAACATCAAGGTATACTGCGTGATTGTTTGGTTCTATACCAAATACTGAATCAGAAAGTTGAACTACTCTTCCAGTATCTTTTCCGTTGAAATCTAATACTTTTGCTTCCATTACTTCTGAATGATTACATAAGAGTTGTTATGACCAGGAACACATCCCTTTATAACAAGTAGGTTCTTTTCAGCCACTACTTTTAAAACTCTAAGGTTTTGAACTTTTACATTGTCTCCTCCCATACGTCCAGCCATACGCATTCCTTTGAATACTCTAGATGGATAAGAAGAAGCTCCTACAGAACCTGGCGCTCTTAAACGGTTGTGTTGACCGTGAGTTGCTTGACCAACACCACCAAAACCGTGACGTTTTACAACCCCTTGAA
This sequence comes from Flavobacterium cryophilum, assembly GCF_048286555.1. Taxonomy (NCBI): domain Bacteria; kingdom Pseudomonadati; phylum Bacteroidota; class Flavobacteriia; order Flavobacteriales; family Flavobacteriaceae; genus Flavobacterium; species Flavobacterium cryophilum. Next base: position 102,233 of record NZ_JBLVPZ010000008.1, read on the forward strand.
AACCTTTACCTTTAGATACACCTTGTACATCTACAAATTCTCCTTCAGCAAAAATAGACACATCAATAAGATCTCCTAATTTTTGTTCTGTTGCGAAATCTTGGAATTCAATGACTTTTTTCTTAGCTACAGTTCCCGCTTTTTTAAAGTGACCTAAAGCCGCTTTTGTGGAATGTTTCTCGTTTTTGTCATCGAAACCAAGTTGCAACGCTTCGTACCCGTCAACACCTTTGGTTCTGACTTGGGTAACAACACATGGACCAGCTTCGATTACTGTACAAGGAATGTTCTTCCCGTTCTCGTCGAAAATGCTAGTCATGCCGATTTTTCTACCAATTAACCCAGACATAAATATTAATTATTAATTATTAAATATAAATATAGAACGCAGCTTTTAACCGAATCCTATTTTTTTAGTGGGTGCAAATGTATAACTTATTTACACACAAACCAAAAAAATATTCTTCGCTTAAAAACAGCGTTCTTTTCTTACTAGTAAGCTATTTAAACTTTGATCTCTACTTCAACACCGCTAGGCAATTCAAGCTTCATCAAAGCATCAATAGTTTTTGATGAAGAGGAATAAATGTCAATTAATCTCTTATATGACATTACTTCAAATTGCTCTCTCGCTTTTTTGTTAACGTGTGGAGAACGTAGCACTGTAAAAAGTTTTTTGTGTGTTGGCAATGGAATTGGCCCTGTAACAACTGCACCGGTACTTTTTACCGTTTTTACAATCTTCTCAGCAGACTTGTCTACTAACATGTGATCGTAAGATTTTAATTTTATTCTGATTTTTTGACTCATTTTCTTAAAGATTATGCGTTTCCTTTTGCTTTTTTGATAACTGCTTCCGAAATATTAGAAGGCGTTTCAGAGTAATGTGAAAATTCCATAGTAGATGTTGCTCTACCTGATGAAAGTGTTCTTAACGTAGTAACGTATCCAAACATTTCAGATAATGGCACATCTGCCTTAATGGTTTTAGCACCCGCTCTATCACCCATATCATTTACCTGACCTCTACGACGGTTGATATCACCTACAATATCCCCCATGTTTTCTTCAGGTGTAATCACTTCCATTTTCATGATTGGCTCTAATATAACAGCACCAGCTGCTTTAGCTACCTCTCTATACCCCATTCTTGCTGCAAGCTCAAAAGAAAGTGCATCAGAATCCACAGGGTGGAAAGATCCATCCAATAAAGTTACTTTCAAACTATCAACTTGGTATCCTGCTAAAGGACCTGTTTTCATAGCCTCTCTAAAACCTTTTTCTACAGATGGAATATATTCTTTAGGAACGTTACCACCTTTTACAGCATTAACAAACTGCAATCCTACAGGAGCTTTACCATCAACTTCATCAGCAGGCTCTAGTCTAAATACGATATCACCGAATTTACCACGACCACCAGATTGTTTTTTGTAAGTTTCTCTGTGTTGAGCAGATTTTGTAAATGCTTCTTTATATTCAACTTGAGGCTCACCTTGGTTTACTTCAACTTTGAATTCACGTCTCATTCTATCAACTAAGATATCCAAGTGAAGCTCACCCATACCCGAGATAATAGTTTGCCCTGAAGCTTCATCTGTTCTAACAGTAAACGTAGGATCCTCTTCGGCTAATTTAGCCAAAGCCATACCCATTTTATCTACGTCAGCTTTCGTTTTAGGTTCAATTGCAATACCAATTACTGGCGCTGGGAATTTCATAGACTCAAGAATAATTGGGTGTTTTTCATCACACAAAGTATCTCCAGTTTTGATATCTTTAAATCCAACTGCCGCTCCAATATCACCTGCTTCGATATAATCGATTGGGTTTTGCTTGTTAGCATGCATTTGGTAAATACGAGAAATTCTTTCTTTATTTCCTGAACGTGTGTTCAAAACGTAAGAACCCGCATCTAAACGTCCTGAGTAAGCACGGAAGAAAGCTAAACGACCTACGAATGGGTCAGTAGCAATTTTAAAAGCTAAAGCAGCAAATGGCTCTTTAACATCAGGCTTACGCAATATTTTAGTTTGATCTTCTTCTAACAATTCCGCATCATCAGGATGGATTCCTTCGATACCATCTTTATCCATTGGAGATGGCAAATATTTACATACTGCATCTAACATGAATTGAACTCCTTTATTTTTAAAAGAAGAACCAGCAATCATAGGAATGATAGCCATATCCATTACAGCAGCTCTCAATGCAATATTGATTTCTTCCTCTGTAATAGAGCTTTCATCTTCCATGAATTTTTCAAGCAAAGTCTCATCATAATCAGCTACTGCCTCAATAAGAATCGATCTATACTCTTTAACCTCTTCAAGCATATCCTCTGGAATAGGCACAATATCATAAGTTGCTCCTAAACCTTCCTCATGCCATACTATAGCTTGATTTTTAACTAAATCAACAACACCTCTGAAATCATTTTCTTCGCCAATAGGCAAAGTGATTGCAACTGCGTTTGATTTCAACATATCTCTTACTTGTTGACAAACCATCAAAAAGTTAGATCCTTGTCTATCCATTTTATTAACGAATCCAATACGTGGAACTCTGTATTGATCTGCCAATCTCCAGTTAGTTTCTGATTGTGGCTCAACACCATCAACAGCACTAAATAAGAAAACCAAACCATCAAGAACACGTAAAGAACGGTTTACTTCAACTGTAAAGTCAACGTGTCCCGGTGTATCGATAATATTGAAGTGATAAGGAGCTGTTTCAGATAAAACTTTACCTTGTTCAGTTGGAAAATTCCATTCACAAGTTGTAGCTGCAGAAGTAATTGTAATACCTCTTTCTTGCTCTTGTGCCATCCAGTCCATTGTTGCAGCACCATCGTGCACTTCACCAATTTTGTGTGATTTTCCTGTGTAGAATAATATACGCTCAGTTGTTGTTGTTTTACCAGCATCAATGTGAGCAGCAATTCCTATGTTTCTTGTATATTTTAGATCTCTAGCCATTTCTTAAGAATTAAAATCTAAAGTGAGAGAATGCTTTATTAGCTTCTGCCATTTTGTGAGTATCCATTCTTTTCTTAACAGCAGCTCCTTCTTCTTTAGCCGCAGCTAAACATTCTGAAGCTAACCTTTGAGCCATCGATTTTTCGTTTCTTCTTCTAGAATAAAGAATTAACCATTTCATCGCCATAGAAATTTTTCTATCTGGACGAATTTGCATTGGGATTTGAAATGTAGCTCCACCTACTCTACGACTACGTACTTCTACGTGAGGCATAACGTTAGCCAATGCATCTTTCCAGATTTCCAATGAAGGTTTTTCTGCATCTTGTTTTTTAGACTCAATGATGTCAATCGCATCATAAAATACTTTAAACGCTGTCGATTTTTTTCCATCCCACATTAAGTTGTTCACAAAACGTGTTACCAGTTGGTCATTAAACCTTGGATCTGGTAAAAGTGGTCTTTTCTTTGCCGCTCTTTTTCTCATGTCTTTTTGTTTAAAAAAAGTCTCAATGCCATAACGTCACAACGCCTTAATGTAAAAAATACACTTTCGACTTTAGACTTTAGACTTTTAGACTAATTAATTACTTTTTTGCTTCTTTTGGGCGTTTAGCTCCGTACTTAGATCTTCTTTGCGTTCTTCCTGCTACTCCTGACGTATCAAGCGCACCACGAACGATGTGATATCTAACTCCTGGTAAATCTTTTACCCTTCCACCCCTAACTAATACTATCGAGTGCTCTTGTAGATTGTGTCCTTCACCAGGGATGTAAGCATTCACTTCATTACCATTTGTCAAACGTACACGCGCTACTTTACGCATGGCTGAGTTTGGTTTTTTTGGTGTTGTAGTGTAAACACGCGTACAAACCCCTCTTCTTTGAGGACAAGAATCTAAAGCAACCGATTTACTCTTCTTAGTTATCTGAGTTCTTCCTGTTCTTACTAATTGTTGAATTGTTGGCATAATTAATACTAAAAATTTCTTATTATATTAAATTCCCGCTTTTTACGGGGTTGCAAATGTAGAAAATATTTTTTATTCTACAAACGTTAATCTATTAATTTTCAATAAGATTATTTTATCATTAGATTTTTATCCCAAACATTAAATATTTGCATTACTTTTATTAAAATACCTACTCAATTGAAATCCTCTTACATTTTATTTTTCCTTATCGTTTTTTGCCTTAATTGTTCTGCACAAAACTTTCGATTATTGATTAGCGGCAGCAATTCATTAGAAACAAAAATCATAGACTCTTTAAAATACAGCACCGAACACAAAAACACAAAATCGATCAATGAAGTGGTAATTCGCCTTTCGGAAAAATTATCCGAAATGGGTTATATCGACAATACCACTTTGGAATTCACCGAGCAAAAAGACTCTAGTTTTGTAGTCAATTTTTCGTTAGGAAAAAAAATAAATTCAATACATATATATATAGGTACAAACGCGCGATTTAACACCTTGTTGAACTTAAGTGAAAAAGACACAGTAATACTGCCATACTCAGAAATTAGTTCTTTTTTAAAGCTCGCGGTACAAAAATTAGAACAAAACGGGTTTGCATTAGCCAAATTAAAGCTGACAAACATTAAAAGAATCGACGCCGAAATTTATGCTGACTTACATATAGAATCAAATGAAAAAAGGACACTAAACGCAATCACAATCAATTATCCAGAAAACAACCAATCAAATACATTTCCCAGTGGGCATTTAGCACAAATCAATAGAAAATACAAAAACAGTATTTTTAATCAAAAAATAGTTGAAGATATTTATATTGATTTTGAAAAATTTGGATTTATTAACCAAGTAAAATATCCCGAAATTTTATTTACAAAAGACACAACAAAAGTTTACGTATATCTTGAGAAAAAAAAATCTAATACTTTTGATGGCTTTATTGGGTTTTCCAATAATGAAAATAAAAAAATTACCTTAAATGGATACTTAGACGTAAAGCTGGAAAACATCTTGCGTTCAGGAGAACAATTATCCATTTATTGGAAAAGTGACGTAAACGACCAAAAAACTTTTAACGCCAGCATTGAACTGCCTTATTTATTCAAAACCCCAATAGGAATAAAAGCACAGATTCAATTATTCCGACAAGACAGTACTTTTCAAAACACAAAAACAACAATTGACTTAAGCTATTTTACAAATTACAATACACGATTTTACATAGGATACCAAACAACTGAGTCAAGTGATATTCAAAATTCAATCGAAACTTCGATAAGCGATTTTATTAATTCTTTTTTAACCACCAGTTTAACGTACACTAAAGTAGACCCAACTAGTTTTACTTTTCCAATAAAATCATTTTTTTCAGTAATTGCCGGAACAGGCAAACGAGAGATCAACAGTCAGGCAGCAAACACCACAAAAAACAATCAATTTTATTTAAACATTCAAGCTACTCATAACTTTAACTTGAATAAAAAGAATATAATTAATATAAATAGTCAGAATTATTATTTACAAAGTAACGATTATGTCGTAAATGAATTGTTCCGTTTTGGCGGATTTAACAGTATAAGAGGCTTTACAGAAAACAGCTTACAGGCATATTTCCTGACCACAATTCTTACTGAATACCGCTATATCCTAACGTCCGATTTGTATATACATTCCATATTAGACTACGCTTATTATCAAGACAAAAGTACCGATATAAAAGATACCTTACTTGGAATTGGTCTAGGAATGGGACTTCAAACCAAAAACGGATTATTGAAATTGGCTGTTGCCAATGGAAGCTCCAGAAAACAAGAGACAAAATTCAACAATACAATCATTCAGATTGCGTATAATGTTAAATTTTAAATGCAAATAATATTCAGGATTGTATCTACCGTTTCCTTGATTTAAATAAAAGTTAATATTTTAAAAAATAAACATTCATCTGTTAGTACTATTCAACTGTTCTTTTTTAATATCTTCAAGTAACCTCTATCAGATAAATATTCTACCACCCTTTTATAATACAGAAAAATCAGTTTTGAAATGTTAAATATCGCTCCATTCACAAAATAATATCACATATATAAAATAAATGGATTCAATAAATAATTATTATAATTGTTTAGCATCTAAATACATCTTTAAGATTCTATTTGTTTTATATGTTATATTTTTTGAAGATAAATATTGAATAATCAACAGTTGTTGCCTATTTTACTGACTTATCGTCAATATTTAGGAGTTAATAATTAGGAATGTTAAGTTATTATCAAGATTTTTGAAAATCTAATTCAAATAATTTAATATGAAATTAATGTTTAATAAATTTTTTGTGCTAGCAATAGCACTGATTACGCAAGTCACATTTGCACAAGACAGAATGGTATCTGGTCTTGTTTCCGACGAAGGCGGACTGCCAATTCCAGGAGTGAATGTTTTGGTTAAGGGAACCACAAACGGAATTCAAACTGATTTTGACGGTAAATTTCAAATCATGACTTCTCCAGAACAAATTTTGGTTTTTTCTTATATCGGTATGATTAACCAAGAAGTCTTAGCTTCAACAACCAATTTAACGATTAAACTGAAAGAGGACGCAGTTCAACTTGAAGGCGTTGTCATAACAGCTCTTGGAATCAAAAGAGAAAAAAAATCGCTGGGATACGCAACACAGGAACTACAAGGTGACCTATTGAATGAAGGCGGTCAAAATAACGCACTTGCGGCTCTTTCTGGTAATGTAGCCGGTCTCCAAATTGTCGCTCCATCAACAATGGGTGGCTCCTCAAGAATTATCATGAGAGGTATTGGATCCGTAACCGGAGAAAACAAACCTTTAATTGTGGTAGATGGAATCCCTTTAGACAATGGAAACTATAATGACTCCAATACCCAAAGAGGAGCCGGAGGAAGAGATTATGGTGACGCTTCAGCAGATATTAATCCAGATGATATTGAATCTGTTACGGTATTAAAAGGTGGTCCTGCAGCAGCTCTTTATGGAAATAGAGCAGGTAATGGTGCCATTTTATACACTACAAAATCAGCTAAAAAAGGAAAGGGCGTAATTGAGTTTAACAGTGGAATCACTTTAGAATCAATAAATATCATGCCAACCCTTCAAAATTCTTACGGCGGGGGTAATTCAACTACTTTAGAAACAGCCGAAATCGGCGGAACGACTTATAATATAGCCGATTATGGTACAGATGAAAGTTGGGGTCCTAAATATGATGCCAACTTAAAATACCTGCCTTGGAATGCTTTTGATCCTGAATTCTCTAATGATTATCTGAAAGAAAAATCATGGGTAGCGCCTAAGAACGATGTACGTTCTTTTTTTAGAACAGGAGTGACACGTAACAATTCGATCTCTTTTATGAAAGCTACTGAAGATTCAAACATCAGAGTTTCTTATGCCAACCAAAGTTCGGAAGGTATTGTGCCAAATAGCAGTTTGGCTAAAAACACCTTCTCTTTCAATGCGAGTACTAAAGTAACGGATAAGTTGAAAGTGGAAGCCATGGCAACCTATGCTTTGACACAAGGTTTTAACCGACCAGAACAAGGGTATGGCGACAACAGTTTGGGACAAAAATTCTTTCAATGGGGACAAAGACAATTGGACTACAATGATTTAAAAGATTACAAGCTCGCCAATGGTGACCAAAGGACCTGGAACAGAGTGGGCTATGACGATGCTACACCCAATTATTCTGACAATGCTTATTGGACCATCAACGAAAACACATCCGAAGACAAAAGAAACCGTCTTTATGGAAATGCTAAATTGACTTACAACATCACTCCAGAATTATATGTGGTTGGAAATGTATACGCGGATACTTATACTTTTAGAATAAGCGAACGAGTAGCTGTAGGCTCTCAAGCACAATCAAGCTATACGGATTTGACCAGAACTTTAAGTGATTATAACTATGAAGGACGGGTACATTTTGATAAAAAATTAGGAAAATTTAGCGTTAATTCCTTTTTAGGCGCTAACAGAAGAAATTATTCCTTCACCTCCATTAGCGGAGAATCTGTAGGAGGTTTAGTATTGCCAGGATTGTATAACTTATCCAACAGTGCTGAGCAGGCTAGAGCAACTAATGAACAACAGTTTATGAGAACCAATAGTCTTTATGGTTTTGCTTCTGTGGGATATGACAACATGCTATTTCTTGAAGTAACGGATCGAAATGACTGGTTCAGTACCACGAGCGAATCTGTAAACTATGCTTCAGTGACTGGTAGTTTTATCTTTTCTGAATTGACAGATATTGATTGGCTTGATTTTGGTAAATTAAGAGCAGGTTGGGCACAAGCGGGAAACAGCACAACACCTTATCGCCTTCAAAATTATGCTGACACTTTCACTCCTTTTCAAGGTGATCCAAGATACAGGAGCGCTTTAAGCTCTAATAATGCGGATTTAGTACCTGAATTGAAAACAACTAAAGAAATTGGTGTTGAATTAAGTCTATTTAAGAAAAGAGTAAATCTTGATGTATCTTATTACGACGTGATTACTACTGATTTAATTACACCGATTCAAGTGGAAAGTAGTACAGGATTTACTTCGAAACTGATCAACGCCGGTAAATTACAAAATAGAGGTATTGAAACCACTTTGAACATTAATCCAATAAGAACAGAAGATTTTAACTGGGACATTACTTGGAACTTTGCAAAAAACGACAATAAACTAGTTGAGTTATACGAAGATGTAAGCAGTTTACAATTAGCGCAAGGCCCTTTTAGAGCAAGATTATTAGCTGTTGTAGGAGAAAAATACGGTCAACTTTACGGAACCGACTTTGTTTACGACAGCAATGGAAATAAACTAGTGGGAGCTGATGGAAATTATGTGGCTTCCGAACAAAAATCTCTTGGATCAATTATTCCTGATTATAATATGGGAATAAGAAATGCCTTCCGATACAAAAACTTTGGTTTGAATGTATTACTTGACATCCAAAAAGGAGGAAGCTATTTCTCTACCACACACATGTGGGGAACTTATTCTGGTATGCTCGAAAATTCGGCTGCAAACGGAATAAGAGAAAACGGAATTGTTATAGATGGAGTTTTGGCAGACGGTACACCAAATACACAAAACATCAATGCTCGAACTTGGGCACAAGCACATTACAATACCGTAGATGCGCAAAATGTTTTTGATGCTGATTATATTAAATTAAGAGAAGTATCCTTTTCATATAGCTTGCCTATCCAAAAAGAGAGTCCGTTTAGTAGTATTAAACTATCCCTTTATGGCAGAAACCTATTTGCTTGGGGATTGGATTGGGAAGGAATGGATCCAGAGATGGCTTCTTATGGAAGTGGGAACATACAAGGAATCGAAGGGGGTTCATTACCTTCTACAAGAACTTATGGAATGAACGTAGAATTTAAATTCTAATAAAAAAATTATGAAAAAACGAATCATATCAGCCTTATCAATTATTGCTATACTTGTAACCGCAAGTTGCTCTACTGATTTAGAAGAAATCAACATTGACCCAAACAGACCGGAATCTGTACCGACTTACGGAATATTCAATTACGCGAATAAAGCAATTATGGATGGAACAAGAGGCCCATTTTCTTCCGCTAGAATTGCGCTTCCATGGGTTCAATATTCAGCTCAAAGAAATTATACAGAGGAAGATCGGTTCCAATTCAGACAGGAATCCAATACTGCTTTGTTCAATTCCTATTATTTGGCAGCCAACAACTACAAATCAATTATAGATTTGAATGTTGACGAAGCTACAAAGGGTGAAATGTCAGCTTATGGAAATAACAACAATCAAATCGCAGCGGCGAGAATAATGCTTGCCTATACTTTTTCCCAGCTGGTGGATACGTATGGAGATGTTCCTTATTATTCTTATGGAAACAAGGATCCGGATTTTCAAGCTTTGCGACTAGATGAAGGAATCCTAAAAGCCAAGTATGCCTCTCAGGAAAAAATCTACATCGATCTGCTAAAAGAACTAGAGGAAGCTTCGCAAATGATTGTACAAACTGAAGTAGTTTTTACCAGTGGGGATCAACTTTTTCAGGGAAATGCTCAAAAACTGAAAAGATTCTCTAACTCTTTACGCCTGCGAATAGCAAACAGAGTTAAAGGAGTAGTTCCTGGCGCGGAAGAACACATTACCCGAGCAATTGCTTCAGGTGTTATGCTGTCTAATTTAGATAATGTTGGTTTGACTTACGAAAACAACACGATCAATCCAAGTCCGATGTATATTGCTTTCTTTATAAACAACAGAAATGATTTTACGATTTCTAATACTTTCGTTGACTTGTTAAAAGGAAACTTAGGAAACAATAGTGCGGATCCAAGATTGCAAAAATTCGCAGCTCCAAAAACGACCTCTTTATCTAGTGTGGGCAGCGGGACCTATACAGAAACTGACGATTTAACCCAATATATTGGAATGCCATACGGAATTCCTAGTGCATTAGCACCATCACAATTACCAAATACTTCGTTGCTTAGTTCTAATGTACTTAAAAAAAATTACACAGAATACTTCATGGAATATGCTGAAGTAGAATTCTTACTAGCCGAAAACAATAATTGGAACAGTGCTAATTACAAAAAAGGAATTACCGCTTCGATGGAACGATGGGGAGTAACACCCGCAAAAATAGCAACCTACTTAGTAACCTTGACTGCTGCATCGAAAGAAAATGTATTGACTCAAAAATATATAGCACTTTTTATGCAACCCTCAGAGGCATGGTCAGAATACAGAAGAACCGGATTTCCTAATACCATTTTGCAACCTGGCGCTTCTTATACTTTAAACATTCCAGTTGACGGAAAAACAACTTATATTTTTCAGGCCTTAAACAATTTGAAGGAAATGCCAACTCGCTTGAATTATCCAGTAAACTCGGCTCAATTAAACGGTGAAAACTATCTGCAAGCCTCTTCAAACATTGGTGGCGATTTGCTTACCACTAAATTGATTTGGGACAGAAACTAATCTATTTCTCAATACTCCTAGTAAAAAACCATCCCAATCGGGATGGTTTTTTTGTTTAAAATCGAATCACAAAATGAAACATTAGAAACAACTATACAAAACAAACACCGGGATCAATACCATAAATGTTTTTGATTCACTGACACTTATGATAAAAACATAACCTGCAAAGTGTCATTTTTACTATTAAATAAATTCAGTCAATTTAGAGAGATTAATTCCATCAGCGGCCTTTCCGGAAATAGTTTACAAGTCAATTCCCGCACCTTTTTTCTTATAGGACACTGGTAGTAATCACTTGATTTACACTACTTTTCGATCCTGTCAATGACCACAACAAAATTGAAAAACTAAAGGACACTTTTCTTGGCATCGCATAAAACGGGATTTAAAACTAAAACCGGACTGACGAAATTGGCTAAAGCGAGTGCAGGATTTTGAAAAAAATGACCATTAAAAGAGGACATCCATTCCGAATTGTTAAAATATTCGATTTCAATCCATTTCTTTTTAATACTAAATATTAACTATGAATAAATTTTGTACCTAATAAATAAATATCACACTAAATATTAGGAAACTTAACAAATTATTAGGACGTTTGCTGGACTAATTCAAAATAATAAAAAATGAAACTAAAGTTTAATGGATTCTTAGTGCTATTAGTAGTACTTGTGGCGCAGATTACTTTTGCGCAAGAAAGAGCTGTTACAGGAGTTGTTTCTGATAATGCAGGATTGCCTTTACCAGGTGTGAGTGTGTTAGTAAAAGGAACTCAAACTGGAACTCAAACTGATTTTGACGGAAAATATTCAATCAGAGCAACTCCAAGTCAAATCTTGGTTTTTAGCTACATTGGGATGAAAACCCAAGAAATATCAGCTGGTTCATCAACTGTAAATATTAAATTAGCAGGTGACGCGTTGGAACTTGAAGGTGTTGTTGTAACCGCTTTAGGTATTAAAAGAGAGAAAAAATCTCTTGGTTATGCTACACAAGAAGTAAAAGCGGAAGACTTGAACTCAGGAGCTGGAAGTGGAAATTTTATTAACGAACTTTCTGGAAAAGTAGCTGGTGTTAACATTAAAAGAAACAACAACTTTGGTGGTTCATCAAGTATTGTATCTAGAGGGGTTAAAAGTTTAACTGGAAGCAATGAAATGCTTATTGTTATTGACGGAATGCCTATCAACAACTCATTAGTAACCGGCAGTACAGGGAATCAGGCAGGTGGAGCAGGTGGAACATATGATTATGGTAATGCTGCAATGGATATCAATCCTGAAGACATCGAAAGTGTAAATATATTAAAAGGAGCAGCAGCATCTGCCTTATATGGTTACTTAGGTGGTAATGGTGTTGTAATGATTACAACTAAAAGAGGTAGAGCAAAAAAAGGTTTAGGAGTAACAGTTTCTTCTGAATTTGTAGGAAGCACTATCGACAAATCAACTTTTGTTAAATATCAAGATAAATACGGAGCAGGTTACGGTCCCTTTTATGAAGATCCTTCTGGATATTTTTTATACAGAGATATTGATGAAGATGGAATTGAAGATTTAGTTGTTCCGACATCAGAAGACGCATCTTATGGTGCAGCGTTTGACCCAAATTTAATGGTTTACAACTGGAATGCATTCACACCTTGGTCAGACAGCTTTGGCAAAGCTACTCCATGGGTAGCAGCTAAAAATGATCCAACTACCTTTTTCCAAACAGGTACTTCTTTTAATAATTCCGTTTCACTAGAAGATGGAAATGATACAACAAATTTTGTATTGAATTACACTAATTCTAAACAAACAGGTATCCTTCCAAATAGTGATATGAAAAAAAATAGTGTAAGTGCTAAAATTAATCATCAATTTTCAGATAAATTATCAGCCAGTGTTTTTGCTAATTACAATGCTCAAAACACAGTAGGTCGAAACTCAACGGGCTATAATGAAAATATTATGTCAAATTTTCGTCAGTGGTGGCAAACTAACGTTGACGTTCAAGAATTAAAACAAGTCTACGAAAGATCAGGCGGACAAAACATTAACTGGAACTACACTGACCCAACTGACTTAACCCAAATATATTGGGATAATCCTTATTTTATAAGAAACAAAAACTTTCAATCCGACGAACGGAACCGTTTTATCGGGTACTCGAAATTGGATTATAAAATTGCTGACTGGTTAACTGCAACAGCAAAAATATCTACTGACTCCTATAGCGAATTACGTGAAGAAAGAAAAGCATTTGGATCTATTGCTGGTCTTTTTGGGATAAACAGATTGGATGAAAATTCTGGATATCAAAAATATCAAAGATCATTTTCTGAACAAAATTATGATTTTATCTTAACATTCAAAAAAGATATTTCTGAAAGCATTAGTTTTAGCGGTCTTGCTGGAGGTACTGCAGTTAGAACTAGGGTTATATCTACTTTAAACTCTACTCAAGGTGGTCTGATTGTACCAGACTTATTCAGCTTATCAAATTCCGTTCAAACTGTCCCTTTCCCTTTGGAATCAGAAGTTAACCAAGGAATTAATAGTTATTACGGATCGGCGTCTTTAGGATTTAAAGACTACTTTTTCGTAGATGCAACTGCAAGAAGAGACGCTTTTTCTAGCTTACCTGCTGAAAAGAATGCAATTTGGAGTTACTCTGCTTCTGGAAGTTATGTGTTTACCAACCATATTAACCAGCCATGGTTAAGTTTTGGTAAAATTAGAGCTGGTTATTCTGAAAGCCCATTAGGTACTCCAAATTTATCTTTAGTGGACACCTATGTTAAGAATGATCCTTTTGGTTCTAATCAACAGTATTCTGTTTCTGGCACTAAAAACAATCCAAATCTAGAGGCGGTAAAAACTAACACTCAAGAGATTGGGTTGGAAATGCAGTTTTTTAATAGAAGAGTTGGATTTGAAGTAAGTGCTTACAAAAACGTAAATAATGGAGAAGCTTTCCAAGTTCCCTTTTCTACTGCAACAGGTAATAGTGCAAGATATATTAATGCGGCAACTGTAGAAAACAAAGGTTTAGAAGTTCAGTTTAATGCTACCCCATTTAAGACAAAAGATTTCGCTTGGGATATATTTATAAACTGGTCTAAAAATAAAAATGAAGTTACCAAGCTAGCTGAAGGAATTGAAAACTTAAGATTGAACTCATTTCAAGGTGGTGTAACTCTTAATGCTTCAATAGGACAGCCTTATGGCGTACTTAAAGGAACTGACTTTACTTATTTAGATGGTCAAAAAGTGGTTTCAAATGGCAGATACGTTGTAAATGCATCTGCAAATAATGTAATTGGCGATGTTAATCCTGACTGGTTAGGGGGTATTCGTAATAAATTCACTTACAAAAACTTATCTTTCGGTTTCTTAATTGATATGAAAAAAGGAGGAGATATTTTCTCTCTTGATCAATCATATGGTTTAGCTACAGGTTTATACGATATTACTGCAGGTACTAATGACTTGGGTAATCCAATACGAAATACTATCGCTAATGGTGGTGGTATAATTTTACCAGGTGTTAATGCTGACGGTTCGCCCAATACAATAAGAACCCCTGCTCCAGATCAATATGGTAACGTATCGGGTTATAGAAGAGCCCCAAATAAAGCTTTCGTTTATGATGCTTCATTCATCAAGTTAAGAGAGGTTAATATTTCTTATTCTTTACCAACTACACTAGTTTCAAGAATGAATCTTCAAGAAATGAAATTTAGCATAGTAGGTTCAAATTTATGGATCATAGACAAAAACCTTCCATACGCAGACCCAGAAAGTGGATTAAGTGCTAATGCTTCATCTTCTGGATACTCAGTGGGTTCATTACCAACAACAAGAAACGTTGGTGTTAACGTAACATTTAAATTTTAAATTATGAAAAAAATAGTTTTATTAATCACGTTTTTAGCCCTTACCATATCATGTACCGATGATATAACTAGCCTAAATACAGACACTAAAAATCCAACAACTGCTAAACCCGAGTATTTATTTACAAATGCTCAAAAGGCTTTAGTAGACCAAATGGTAAACTCTTCAGTAAACAGAAATGTGTTTAGAATGTTAGTTCAACACTGGACAGAGACTACCTATCCAGACGAAAGTCAATATAATTTGACAACCAGACCTATTCCTGACACTCACTTTACAGTGCTATATAGAGACGTTCTTAGAGATTTTAAAGAGTCTACTGTATTACTTGATAAGGTTGTTTCGGCTGGCGCAAGTGAAGCTGCAATTGTGTCTAATAAAAAAGCAATCATCGAAATTATGAATGCTTATACGTTTAGTGTTTTAGTAGATACTTTTGGAGATGTACCTTATTCTGAGGCTTTAGATATCGAAGGACATCCATTACCAAAGTATGATGATGCACAAACCATATACAAAGACCTTATTGCCAGATTAGCTGCAGCTCAAGCTTCATTGAACACCTCAGAAGCTAGTTTTGGTTCTGCCGATCTTATATATGGAGGTAATGCATCAAAATGGAAAAAATTTGCAAATACTCTTAGATTAAGACTTGCCGTAAATATGTCTGACGTAGATGCTGCTTACGCTTCTGCTCAGGCTACAGCTGCTATTAATGCAGGACTTATGACAAGTAATAGTGATGACGCTAATTTGAATTATTTAGGTGCACAGCCAAATGCTAACCCATTATATGTAGATTTAGTTGCAAGTGGTAGAAAAGATTTTGTTATTGCCGATACGTTTGTTAATAAATTAAACGCATTAGCTGACCCTAGAAGAGCTAAATACTTCACATTTGCTCCGGGCATCACTGTATATAAAGGCGGTATTTATGGCGCATCTAATAGCTATACTAATTTTTCTACCGTGAATAATACACTTTTAGCTCCAACTTTCCCCGGGACTATAATGGCGTATAGCGAACAAGAATTTTTGTTAGCTGAAGCTGCTGCAAGAGGCATTACTGCTGCTGGTGTGGCAGCCACTCATTACAATAATGCCGTAACCGCATCTATGAATATTTGGGGTGTAACCACAGCTGAAGCCACAGCTTATTTAGCCACTAATCCTTATGACGGATCTTCAACTGCAGCTTGGAAAAAAAGCATTGGTGAACAAGCATGGATTGCTTTATATAATAGAGGTTTTGAAGCATGGAATTCATGGAGAAGATTAGATTTTCCTGTATTAGTAGTTCCTGCTACAACTTTCAACGATATAAAAACTGTTCCAACACGATTTACTTATCCCGCTGGTGAAGCAACTGTAAATGCTACAAATGTAGCTGCTGCTGCTGCAAAAATTACAGGTGGAGATAAATTAACATCTAAAATATTCTGGGATAAATTCTAATATTTAAAATAAAAAAAATGAAAAAATATTTAAAACAAATTGTTGCACTGGCATTAATCGTGTTTTTTGCATCTTGTTCCCCAGATGAGAAAGTAGAGATGCTTTCAGCTGGCGGAAGTGTCTCTGGACAAGGAGTAGCTACTCCGGGCAGTATAAGTCGCCTAGACAGAACTTACCTTATTCCTTTAGGCATACACACCAAAGAAGGAGTAAGCACTAATAAAATTGAGATCTATAAAAATACAGCTGCAGATGCAAGTGCTCCGATAATACTAGGAGCTAAAGTTTCAGATGCATTAATAGCAGCAGATGGTAAAACAGCAACATATAACTCATCTACCTTAGGTAGTTTTGATGCATTCCCAACTGCTAGTCTTGGAAATACAGGAAAAACTGGAACTTTTCCATTAGCTATCGTTTCTACTTTTTCTGATGGTACAGTTACTACTATACCTTATGTACAAACTGTTGGAAAAGGAATTGTTTGGAAAATTATTGATGCAAATGGTAATGTTGTAACGAATGCTACAAGTGGTGTTTCAAGTTTCAAGTTAAACGATCCTACACCCGTTATAATCAGATTTACTCCAGTTACAAAAACACCTGCAAACCTCACTAGCATATTGGGACAATGGACAAAAACCCCTACTGCTGGAGCAATTACTACTGGAAATCTTCCTGGAGCAATTACACCAAATTCTTCAACTAAATCTGTTGATATTGCTGCAATACCATATTCAACTTATGGAGGTTTAGTAATAGGGGATGTAATCACTTATACTTATACTGTTACTGCTGGTACACAAACTGATTTCATTAGTACTAAAGTTACAATTGTAACTCAAAATTTGAATGCTGAAAAAGCAGCAACTCTTTCTGATGATTTAACAAAAAATAAATTTAGTTTAAAAACTGGATTGAATTATGTTAATTCAAATATAATAGATGGCGAGATCGTTTTCAAAACACCATTTGGCATTTCAAAAGAAGGGGCTACTTTAATTGATTTTGTGAAATCAAATACTACTCCTTATGCTACTGCAGACTTATTTAAAGTTCAAGCAGATTATAATGCAGGTACAAAAGTAACTTCATTAACTGGTTTGGTTAAGAACGATATTGTTCTTTACAAAATAGTTAGAGGTATTGGCGCTACTGCTATAACTTCATACGGAATGATTACAGTTGGAGATACAAATACAACAACTTTAAACGGGACTACAACCAATTCATTTGGAATAGTTTATAAAGAAGGAAGCTTTTTGTAAATAAGTAGGTTTTAAACTTTTTAAAAACCATCAGCCTAAGTTGATGGTTTTTTTTTATATATTTGTTGTCTAGTCCTGAAGTAGCGATACACAAAAAAGATCGTTATGGAAGAGCATTCAAATTATGTTAAGCGTAGTCAGCGAGATTACAGGTATCCTGACCATTACCCAGGCCAGAAAACAATACGGTATTCAAGCTCGTTCAACAGTAGTTCAATGGTTAAGAAAATTTGGTAACTTTGATTGGGAAAACCAAACTCCTTCAAATATCCCTAAGACACCCGAACAAAAGATTATGGAGCTTGAAGCTAAAGTAAAACTACTGGAGAAACAGAAGTCTTTCTTGGAACAACAAGCTTATGTAGCGGACAAGAAAGCAATTATTTTCGATATGATGATTGATATATTGCCGATAAAGAATATCAAATCGATATACGAAAAAACTCTCCACCCGAACAATCGACTATTTTAAACAAAAAGAGCAACAAACACTAGTGTTCGCCTGTTATTTGTTTGGGATAGACAGACAGGTTTATTATCGAAAAATTAGAAGAAAAATCAGTAAACAAAGTAAAGCGGAACAAGTAGTTTCTATGGTAATTGAAATCAGAAAATCAATGCCTAGATTAGGAACTAGGAAGCTATACTATCTTTTATGGGATAAACTCCAATTGATAAACATTGGAAGAAATAAATTTTTTGATATCCTTGGAGCCAATCATTTACTAATACAACCAAAACGCAGTTATCACATAACCACTAATTCTCATCATCGCTTTAGAAAGCATCAAGATCAAATCCTTGATTTAGAAATAAACAGACCCGCACAAGTGTGGGTCTCGGATATAACATAGATTGGAAAAAGAGAAAACCCTTGTTATTTAAGTATCGTTACCGATGCTTATTCTAAGAAGATTATGGGGTATTATGTTGCCGATAATCTCAACACATAAAGTAGTTTAATGGCTCTAAAAATGGCAGTCAAGCAAAGAAAAAATAAAGAGTTGCCTTTAATTCATCATTTTGATAGAGGATTACAATATTGCGCTAACGACTACCAAAGTGTTTTAAATAAAAATGGAATTTTATCTAGTATGACACAAAACTCTGATCCATATGAGAATGCAGTAGCTGAAAGGATAAACGTCATATTAAAACAAGAATTTATGATTGATAAATACAATCAAGATTTAGATATTATGAAAAGTATTGTCAAAGAAGCAATTAATACATCCAATGAAAAGCGTCCGCATTATTCAAATTATATGCCGACTCCTGATCAAATGCATTTGCAAAACAAAATTAAAATGAGAACTTATAAAACAAAAAACAGTAGTAAACTTGTGTTTACTACTGTCTAAAAATTGTACTTTTATTTTTTATTAATCCTGTATCGGTTTTTCAGGACTAGACATGCACCATGGAAAAAGAAAATCAAATATTTGGGATTAAGGCGATCGTAGAAGCTATACATGTGGGTGCAACAATGGACAAAGTCTATATTAATTAAAAAGAAACGAGCAGCGAACTTGAAAGTCCACTTAAAAAATTAAATCGACTGACACCTAATAACTATCAAGACGCCGTGGCTACCATATCCCCTATCTCCTTTTTTGATTCGGAATTGCTAATAGAATCTGTAATTGATTAATTAGGTCCGGTCTATGCAAATTTTATACTGATTCTAATACATATATCTTTAAAAATTAAGATGACATAAAAATATAGCAGTAAACTTTAGCTTTTTACTATTAAAATCGTCTTTTTACATTTGAATTCTCATTTAGTTTTATGATAATTTTGCTTCAGTACGCCCTATTTTCAATACAATATCCTTTAAAGAATAAATGACATTTCATCAAAAAAAGATGCCGATACATTTGTTGCTCGACTTTAATAACAAAAAAACTCCAATACCTTATTAATAATTTCACCCCCAAGTTTCTTTTATTTGTTACTATTCCTACATCATTATATTATGACGAAACAAAAAAGAGATTCATAAACATCATATAAATTCAAAATTTTTAATAAAAGATTAGGAATATTAACAATTAATTAAGATTTTTGATCTAACTAATCAAAAAATATTCAAAATGAAACTAAAGTTCACTGGATTCCTAGTACTACTTCTAGTACTGATTGCGCAATTCACTTTTGCGCAAGAAAGAGCTGTCTCAGGTGTTGTTTCTGATAATACAGGTATGCCTCTACCAGGGGTAACTGTATTAATAAAAGGAACCAAATCTGGGACACAAACTGATTTTGACGGAAAATATTCCATCAGAGCAACATCTTCCCAAGTTCTAATCTTCAGCTACATTGGGATGAAAACTCAAGAAATATCAACAAATTCATCTACCGTGAATGTAAAGATGTCCGATGATTCAGTTGAATTAGAAGGAGTTGTTGTTAATGCCTTAGGAGTTGAAGTAAAGAAAAACCAATCTGCATCAGCCTATTCAAAGGTAAAAGGTACTGCATTAACTAATTCCGGAGAAACATCTCTCTTGAAAGGATTGTCAGCTAAAGCTTCAAGTGTGAGTATTGTTTCTAATTCTGGTGATCCTGGATCTGGGGCATATATTCAAATCAGAGGACAAAATTCCATAACAGGATCCACTCAACCGTTATTCGTAATCGACGGTATTCCGATTTCAAGTGATGAAATAGGAAGTACAGTAGACGGTGTCGGACAACAAAGTAGAATGAATGATATCAACCCAAATGATGTAGAATCGGTTGAAGTTTTAAAAGGTGCATCGGCCGCAGCACTTTGGGGCTACCGCGCAGCCAATGGTGTAGTTCTTATTAAAACAAAAAAAGGAAAAAAGGGAAAAATATCAGTAAATGTAAATTCAACCGTTTCTTTTGATAAAGTTAATATCCGAATGAGTCTGCAAGATCGTTTCGGGCAAGGAACAAGAGGTGTTTGGACTAGAAACAATGCTAACTCTTTTGGTGATAAAATTTCTGCAAGAGCTGGCGGACTTGATGTTTTTAATACTGCTGCACGTTCTTTCCTTTCCAGCAACGGAAATACAATTTACCCTATAGCTTCAGGTGGTAAGAGAAGTACAGCAAACTTTAATGACTCCAATATGGATTCAGTCATTGGCGATGGATTCTCAATAGATAATCACGTAGGAATCAGTGGAGGTGGTGAAAATACTAATTTTTACCTTGGAGTAGGAAGTACAAAACAAAATGGAATTGTTAGAAATTCTGATTACGAAAGAACAAGTATTGACTTTACAAGTGAATCTACAATAGGAGATAAAACAACTTTCAAAAGTAAATTTGGATATTCGTCTTCAAATTCGAACAGAATACAAACTGGTTCCAATTTAAGTGGGCTTTATTTAGGGTTATACAGAACACCTGCGGATTTTGACAATAGAGATTTTATTGGAACTAATTTTAGCGCTACAGGAGTTCCTTCATTTAATAGCCAAAGAGCTTACAGACAAGACACAGGGACTTTTGACACTGACTTAAATCCTAGTTATAACAATCCACTTTGGACAACGGATATACAAAAAAATCCAAATACTGTCGATCGATATATTGCAGGATTCGAACTGAAACATGAGGTAAGAGATTGGCTGTCTTTATTAGCGAGGGTTGGTCTAGATGGCTATAGTGACAAAAGAATAACAATGTTCCCAATGAACTCCTCAGAAAACGCAGGAAATGGTAGTGCGAGCGAAAGTGTCACTGATTTTCAGCAATACAATGTTGACTTCATGGCATTAGGAGATTTAAAAATAAACGACAATTTAGGACTTAATTACTTAGCTGGAATTAATTTTGCAGAAACAAAATATGATCAAAGAGGTGGAACTTACAAAAACTTTTTAATTGACACCAATACCTTTTCATATGACAACGCACTGATTAATGACAAAACAACATTTTTAGACAGAACTTATTCAAAACTTAGTGGTGCGTATTTTTCGGCAGCATTTGATTATAAAGACTATCTATTCTTGACTTTAGGTGGACGTTTTGAAACCGCTTCTAGTTATGATCCAAATTTGAAAATTTATTTTTATCCAACTGCAGAATTTGGATATAAATTCACAAAAAACATAGAAAATAAAATTCTTACCGATGGAAAGCTACGTTTAACATTTGGACAGATAGCATCGATCCCAAGACCATATGCTGGAATAACTTATTTCAACTCTGCAACCGGAGCAGAAGGCTATGGACCCGCTTATGACTCAGGAGTATACAACGGCTCGTTTCAAAGATCTGCTACAGGTGGGAACCCCAACTTGAAACCTGAAATAAAAACTGAATTCGAAGTTGGTACCGATTTGGAATTCTTTAATAGAATTAAATTGAACGCTACCTACTATACAAATGAAACTAAAGATTTACTTGTAGACGTTCCTTTGAATGGTAGTTCTACATTTAGTTCACTATATGGTAATTTCGCTACAATACAAAATAAGGGAATTGAAATTGATTTTGACGCTAGCATTCTCTCATCTAATTCAGCTGTAAAATGGAATATCTTTGGTAACTGGAGTATGAATAGAAATGAAGTAACACAATTAGAAGGTACAGAATCATTATTTTTAAATGGTTTTACAGGATCCTCTTCTCGTGCCGTATTAGGGCAACCACTTGGCGTACTTTGGGGAGGAAAATTTGACAGAGACACGAATGGAACTATGATATTAGATGCTAATGGTTTTCCAACAGTTGCGTTATCTGAAGGTGTAATAGGAGACCCTAATCCAAATTGGAGAGGAGCAATTGGAACTTCAGTATCGTACAAAAACTTTAAATTGAGCACTTTATTCGATGCTTCAATTGGAGGTGAATTATGGGATGGTACTAATGGCGCTTTAAACAACTTTGGTAGAACGTGGGAAACAGCAAACGAGTCTACTTTAACAACTCCATTAGTCAATTATAATGGTGTAACAATCCCCGCAGGAACGGTAAGGGGGAACATCCGTGATTTTGGAGCAGGACCAGTTTTCCTTGATCAAACCTGGTATCAGAGTGTAGGCGGGGGTTTTGGACCCGTTTCTGAACAATTTATTAAATCGGCTTCATGGGTAAAATGGAGAGAATTAACGTTATCTTATTTATTGAAATTTAAAGACACCAAAATAGGAGTCGAAAGTATTACTTTTTCTGGAACAGGAAGGAATTTATGGTTATGGACAGAGGCAAAAGACCTAGGCCAAGATCCAGAAACTAATCTTACAGGAGGTTCCAATGGAAGAGGATTACAATATTTCAATAGTCCTAACTCTAAGTCATTGTTATTTAGCGTAAACTTAAAATTCTAAAAAAAATGAAAAATATATTTTTAAAAACAGCAAGTATATGCTTACTAATTACAACAATATTTAGTTGTACTGATTATGTAGACAATATTAATGTAGACCCAGATAACTTGTCTGACAGTGACGCTACAAACTTATTTCAGGGAGTACTTTTAGCTAATCAGTTTTTTCAAACAAGTTCAAGTACCAGAGAAGTAATGATTTGGTTAAACCAAGCCAAAGGAGAAAACAGACAATATATTGCTCTCAATAATTGGAACAACACTACAGCATCAGCATTTGATGACACTTGGAATAATGCATATGTAAATTGCATTACACAAGCAAAGATAACTGTAGCGAAAGCAGATATTGAACTGAATCCAAAGCTAAAAGGGGCAGCTCAGGTGATAGAGGCACATTGTATAGGAACAGTTACTGCTTTATGGGGCGATGTCCCGTATTCTGAACTAGATATTACAGGAAATAATTTAACACCAAAATATGATGCGCAAGCCGCTATTTATACTAATATACAAACTTTGTTAGATAATGCCATAACTAATTTAAGTTCAAATAAAGGTAAGGGAATTCCATCTTCAAAAGATATTTATTACGGTGGAAATGCTTCAAAATGGCTACGACTAGCTTATTCTCTCAAGGCTAGGTACTACATTCATGTAAAAGACTATGCAAAAGCTAAAACAAATGCTCTTTTGGGAATTAACAATGCTGATGATGATTTCAAAGCAATATTTGGAAATTCTTATGCGCAAAATTTTAACCCTTTCTATTCATTCCTTGTTTACGACAGAGATGATTACATGTCTGGGGACAGTTACGCTGCAAGAATATTAGATCCGTCATCGTCTTTATATAGAGGTAATGCAAAAACTGATGAATCAGCAAGGTATGCCTTTACTTATAATCAAGAATACTTTGATCCTTATGGTCTTAATATCTATGGTTCAGACTATGGAGGAACAAACGGGAAATTTGGAAGTGACTCTCCTTTACCTATGGTTACCTATGGAGAAATGCAATTGATTATTGCTGAAGTGGATGCAAGAACTTCCTTTACAACTGGATTAGTTTCCTATAATAATTACAGAGCTTTATTAAACACTGGATATTCGATTGGTATCGATAATGATGGTTATGATGGAGAAGGATTTCGCTATGCACCATACACAGCCCTTGATTTTGCACCTACAGGAATAGAGAATACATCAGGAACTCTTACTGCTCAAAATGCCTTATTAAGAGAAATATTTCAAGAAAGATATATCTATTTTATGGCCAACTATGAAAGTTATAATGATTTTGGAAGATCAAATAATTTGGCCCAAATTCAATTAAAAACTGGCAATACAGGAACACCCGAGCGTTTCTTATACCCTCAAGTAGAGGTCAATGCGAATCCAAATACTCCGAAACCTTTACCTTCAATTATCACAAAAACACCCGTACATAATTAATTTCAAAATTCTATTATTAAGAACCATCCCGCTTTTTGGGGTGGTTTTTTTTTATATATTTGCACCATGGAAAAAGAACATCAAATATTTGGGATTAGAGCGATAATTGAAGCCATACAAGCGGGCGCAACAGTAGACAAAGTTTATATTCAAAAAGAAGCGAGCAGCGAATTAATGAAAGACTTAATGAAAGTGATGAAACGTGGAAACATAAATTTTTCCTATGTACCAGTTGAAAAACTAAATCGACTGACACCTAATAACCATCAAGGTGCTGTCGCTACCATATCCCCTATCTCCTTTTTTGATCTGGAATCGCTAATAGAATCTGTAATTGAAAATGGAAAAAAACCATTATTTTTAATTTTGGATCAGATATCTGATGCTCGTAATTTTGGTGCTATCATCAGAACCGCAGAATGTACAGGGGTCAACGGTATAATAGTTCAAAAAGCAGGTTCAGCCCCAGTAAACGGAGATACTGTAAAAACATCTGCCGGAGCAGTTTTCAACATTCCAATTTGTAAAGTAGAACACATTAAAGATGCTATTTTTCTTTTGCAAGCTAGTGGTATAAAAACTGTTGCTGCAACGGAGAAAACAGATCAAAATATCTATGACATTTCATTAAATGAACCTGTAGCGATCATTATGGGATCTGAAGATCGAGGTGTAAACCCTTCTGTTCTTAAAATTGTTGATGAAAAGGCAAAACTTCCTATGTTTGGAACTATTGGCTCCTTAAATGTATCGGTGGCTTGTGGTGCTTTTTTATACGAAGCGGTAAGACAACGAGCTTAGGTTTTTAGATAATTATACACGATAAACTTTTGATTAAAATGAATTAAGAATTAGGTTCTGATTCATTTTTTTCATTTGTGACAGTTACACAATCTTCCGGAAAACGGGAAGCATAATACGCTGCTAATTCCTGTTCCTCCAAATTTTCTTCAACTTCTGGGAGATTTACAAAATTCCCGTCGGCATCAAAACGCTGCATAAATTTATCTTCTGAAGCATTAAAATCGGGGTGCTCCCAATCATATTTAATCATCTTTTTATATTCCGGCGTTTTATAAAGTAACGAAAGAAAAAATCCCGTAAGTAATCCTCCCAAATGACCTTCCCAAGAAATCGATTTATTTCCCGTAAGTTCAGGACTTGGAAAAACATACCAAACTAAACCACCATACACTACAATCACCGTAAGGGACAACGCTACCAATCGATTATATTTACTTTGCAAGCCTTTAAAAAAAATAAAACTAAAGAGAACATAAATTAATGCGCTTGCTCCTATATGGTAATTATCTCTGCCAATAACCCAAGTGATACACCCTGAAACTAAAATCCCATATCCAATAACTTTTACTGATTGATCCGCATAAAAAAAACGCAAAGTTGCCAATAAAATCAATAAAGGAATTGAATTATTATAAAGATGTTCAATATCACCATGAATAAATGGACTAAACAAAATACCCTGCAAACCTGAAAAAGTCCTAGGATAAATACCATTGTGAGCAAAGTCAAAATCAAATCGGATTTCGAGCCAAAATACAAACCACAGGAACACCACAAAAAAAAGAGGCAGTCCGATAACTGAATTGGTAAATTTAAAATGCTTGTCCATTGATGCCGTAAAGTTGTATGTTCTACTTTAAATTCAAAAACTTCTCCAAAAACAATTTAATGCTATTTTGTCATGTTTAAACTGAAAATGTGTTATATAATACGATTGCCAAGTCAACATGAAAACTGTATCATGTTAAATCTTGTTTGTATAAAGATAAGTAAAAGATGAAGTATACCGCCGAAAATAGCTGCTGTCAAAACAAATTTTGACAATCTTAGACAAGTTCACATTAAAAAAAAAACAGTAATTTTACGTCATGGAAGCACCACTTGCAGAACGCATACGACCTCAAAAATTAGAAGACTACATCAGTCAATCCCACCTTGTAGGACCAAATGGTTCATTGACGCAACAAATTGCAAAAGGGATTATTCCTTCATTAATTTTTTGGGGACCACCCGGAACCGGAAAAACTACCTTGGCACAAATTATTGCGCAAGAGTCGAAGCGTCCATTTTACATTTTGAGCGCCATCAATTCAGGCGTAAAAGATATTCGTGAGGTAATTGAAAAAGCGAAACAAAGTGGCGGTTTATTCACGACTAAAAACCCTATTTTATTTATTGACGAAATTCACCGTTTTAGCAAATCACAACAAGATTCTTTGCTGGCAGCAGTAGAAAAAGGCTGGATTACGCTTATTGGCGCGACAACAGAAAATCCGAGTTTTGAAGTTATTCCTGCATTACTATCCCGATGTCAGGTTTATATTTTGAATGCTTTTACAAAAAAAGATTTAGAGTCTCTTCTACAACGCGCCATGAAAACAGACACTTTTTTATCTACTAAAAAAATTACATTAAGTGAAACAGAGGCGCTGCTGAGGCTTTCCGGTGGAGACGGACGCAAACTATTAAATATTTTTGAACTCGTCGTAAATGCGTCTAATGACGACGAAATTACAATCACTAATGATCGAGTTTTTGCATTGGTGCAACAAAACACCGTTTTGTATGACAAAACCGGCGAACAACATTATGACATAGTTTCTGCTTTTATAAAATCAATTCGAGGCAGTGATCCTAACGGAGCTGTATATTGGCTTGCCCGAATGATTGAAGGTGGTGAAGATGTGAAATTTATCGCTCGAAGAATGCTTATTCTAAGTAGTGAAGATATAGGAAATGCCAACCCAACGGCTTTTATAATGGCAAATAATACTTTTCAGGCTGTGGCTACAATCGGCTATCCTGAGAGTAGAATTATTTTGAGCCAGTGCGCTGTTTATCTGGCGACTTCCCCTAAAAGTAATGCTTCATATTTAGCGATAGGAATGGCGCAACAACTTGTAAAACAAACGGGAGATTTACCGGTTCCTATTCATTTGCGCAACGCTCCAACAAAATTAATGAAAGAATTGGGTTATGGAGAAGACTATAAATATTCACACGATTATGACAATAATTTTGCTGAACAAGAATTTTTACCTGAAGCAGTAAGCAAAACACCACTTTATGTTCCTGGAAACAATTCCAGAGAAAACAGCATTCGAGAATTTCTTAAAAACCGTTGGAAAAATAAATATGGATATTAGATTTTATAAAAAAGGCCTTGAGAAATCAAGACCTTTTTAACGGAACCGTTTTAAAAAATAAATTTCGAAGTTCTAAAACTTAACGGCTACTTTTTCAACAATTAATTTATCGTTTTGATAATATTCAAAATACCACTGATTATCTTTAAGCAATAAAACACCTTGTGAACTGTTCTTTACGGCAATGTAACAAGATAATGTAGTTGTTTTAAAAACTTTCATAACTACTTTTGGTGTGCTATCAATCAATTGAAAACCGGTAGCAGTAGGTTGTGCATACAACAAATTAGAATCGGAAACTACAGTATTAACCACAACAGGCTCACTCGAGACGTTCTTGTTTACAGCAACAGGAACTGACGTAGCTTTGACAACTTCTGATTGTATCGCCGGCTGGACTTCCGCAGTCATACTTCCATTGTATTTATAGTGCAAATCATAAACAGAGTTGAATGCTTCGTTCAATGCTTCGGTATAAGCACGCTGATATTCTTTTTCTTTACTTTTTCCAGTTGTGGATTGGAAAATTATTTTTCCATAACAGTCTTTCAACGTTATCAAAAGTTTTGTGGTCAAAAAGCCACTATCTTTTACCACATCAGCATACAACAAATTACATCTTTCATTATAGTTTGCCGGTATCGTTTCATTGGCATAAAATGCAACAAATCCCGCTTTATCTAGATTAAACTTAGTCAATGTATTCAAACGGTATTGATTTTCATTTTTAATAAAATCGTATTTTAAAGGAATGATCACCGCTTTGTAACTGTTCACTGATTGAGAGTAGGAATAGCTAACGACCAACAATAACAATACTAAAAATTGCTTATTCATATTATAAATATTTTTTGAGTTCTAATAAATGATTAATTTGTTTAATATGTCCTTCGACCTGTACTTTGCTTTCATTAAAAAAAATAGCGTCTATTTCGGCGTCAAGCGCACCTTGCACATCGGCATCTAAGCTATCCCCTATCATGATGCTGTTTTCTTTTTTGGCTTTGGCCAAATCTAACGCATAATTAAAAATAATGGAATTAGGTTTTTTTACTCCAGCCATTTCAGAATTTGTGACGGTTTGAAAATAACTCCCAATCTTAGAATTATTTATTTTTTTAAATTGAACCTCAGCAAATCCATTTGTAATTATATGCAGATTATATTTTTGATTCAAATAGTCTAATACTTCAATTGTTCCATCAAAAAGATGGTTGTTTTCTGGTAAAAAACGAATGTAATCATTTGCTATTGTATCAATTTCTTCATCAGAAATTAAATAGTCAAGCGCATCAAAAGAGTACTTCAACCGATTGTAACGCAATTCCGCATGTGTAATTTTATCATATTGATACAGCTTCCAACATTCTTGATTTATTGGCACATATTTTTCAATAAAAACTTTAGTTTCAATTGCCGGATGATTTTTAGTAAAAATAGTTTCAAATGTCAATTCTGAATTTTTATCAAAATCCCAAAGTGTATGATCTAAATCAAAAAAAACGTCCGTTATTATAGTATTTTCCATTTTATAATTTAAAATATTCCTTCATCAACAAAACTAAAGTAGCTCTTTTCAGTAACAATCAAATGATCGAGAACTTTTATTTCTAAACTATCGCCTGCCAATTTTAATTTTGCTGTAATCTGTTTATCGGCATCACTCGGAATCAAAGTTCCAGAGGGATGATTATGACACAAGATCAATCCAGTTGCACCCATTTCAAGCGCTGTTTTAAAAACAATGCGAACATCTACTAAAGTACCGGTAATCCCACCTTTACTCAACTGTGATTTCGAAATAACCTTATTTGAATTATTTAAATAAATGATCCAAAATTCCTCGTGTGGCAATTCACCAATAATAGGCTGCATGATTTCAAAAATTATTTTACTGGAAGTGACTTTCTTTAACTCCACCGCATCTTGCGTCCTTCTTCGTCTTCCTAATTCTAAAGCAGCAATAATTGAGATTGCCTTGGCCTCCCCTATACCTTTGAAATTCATTAATTGCGAAAGGGATAATTTCCCTAATGCATGCAAATTATTGTCAACACTTGCTAAAATCCTTTTGCTTAAATCAACTGCTGACTCGCTTCTGCTTCCTGAACCAATCAAAATTGCGATTAATTCAGCGTCACTTAAAACACTCTTGCCTTTCAGCATTAGTTTTTCGCGTGGCTTATCATCTTCGGACCAATTAGTAATAGGAAAAAAGGAATTTTCAGCCATTCAGTTTGTTGTTTAAATTTGTTTCCGCATGCAAATACTGTTTTCTAAGCCCACGTAAGGCTCGTAATTATCAACTATTGTATATCCTGTTTTTTGATATAAAGCAATAGCTTCCTTTTGTTTGTTTAGCGTTTCCAAAACAGAAGACGAATATCCTAGGTCATGTGCCCAAAGTTCTAATTTACGTAACATACTTTGTGCTAAACCTATTCCTCTGGCTTCAGGCGAAACAAACATACGCTTTATTTCAATTGTATTTTTATCGTATTTCTTAAAACAACCACAAGCCACTGCTTTGTTTTCCAAATAAATAACAACAACATTCGAATTTAATTCCAAAACATTATTCCCCCAATAATTTGTTTTCAGTTCTGGATAACGCTCCCATAGACTTTTATCTAATGCGGCGATAAGAATATTGAAGTCTAGATTTTCACTAGTAGTTTTAATGATTTTTAAAGTATCTTTCATATCCCTATTTACTGTACCAATTCCTTTACTTCATCAAAATTTAATCCGCCATAATTACCGGAACTCATCAGTAACAAAGCTGAATTCTCAAGATTCAAGCTAAACAAATAGTCTTTAAAATCTTTTGGATTAGTATAAATAATTAAATCTTCCCGATTAAAAGATGCTGCAATTTGTTCATATGTAACTTCTTCAAGCTGCTTAATTTTCACGGCGTCAGGCGAATAAAAAACAACTGCGCTATCAGCATATTCTAATGCTCCCTGATATTCTTTCAGGAATTCTGCATTTAAACTACTGTAAGTATGCAATTCTAAACAAGCCACTAACGTTCTGTTAGGATATTGCTCTTTCACTGCTTTTGTCGTAGCGGCAACTTTGCTTGGCGAATGCGCAAAATCTTTATAGGCCACTTTTGCTTCGCTTTCAGCAATTTTTTCCAATCGCTTTGAAGCGCCTTTAAAACTGGCAATGGCTTCATAAAAATCAGCTTCGTCTACTCCCATATTTTGGCAGATCCACTTGGCGCCAGCCAAATTATTAAGATTATGGGCTCCAAAAATTTCAATTGGCATGTCGCCTTCAGGAGTTTCTAAAAGTGTAACACCGTTAGCCACAGAATATTTTGGCGTATGATAGGCCAGTTTTCGTATTGGATTCGTAGCGGCTTCGGACACACGTTTCACCTCCGCATCATCTTCATTGTAAACTAAAATCCCACCATTGGTAATTTTACCAATAAAAATTTCAAACTGTTCTACATAATTCTCATACGTTGGAAAAACGTTGATATGATCCCACGCAATCCCTGAAATAAGGGCAATGTTTGGCTGATACAAATGAAATTTGGGTCTTCGGTCAATTGGGGAAGACAAATATTCATCCCCTTCCAAAACAATGAAGTCATTTTCCTCCGTAAGATGCACCATCGTGTCGAAGCCCTCCAGTTGCGCACCCACCATATAATCTACTGCAATATCATGGTAATGCATCACATGTAAAATCATTGAGGTAATCGTCGTTTTCCCATGTGAACCGCCAATGACAACACGTGTTTTATTTTTAGATTGTTCGTACAGGAACTCTGGATAAGAATATATTTTTAATCCCAATTCTTGTGCTTTTAATAATTCAGGATTATCCGCTTTGGCATGCATTCCAAGAATAACCGCCTCAATAGCTGACGTTATTTTTTCAGGAAACCAGCCTAATTCTGACGGCAAAATTCCTTTTTTATCTAATCGCGATTTTGATGGTTCAAAAATCGCATCGTCACTTCCCGTAACTTGATATCCTTTATTGTGTAATGCAAGTGCGAGATTGTGCATGGCACTTCCGCCGATAGCTATAAAATGTGTACGCATTCTAATTTTTGATTTATGGTTGTTAAGTTACAGCGAGATTAAGATCTATCTTGAACTTTTTTATTATTATAGGTTTCTAATACTGTTTTTGCTTGTTCAGGGTCGCTCATTTTGTTCTTGTACAAGCTAGCTAACTTTTGATAACTTATCCTTGAACCTCCTGCAAGAATCGCTTTTTTATACTGTTGTTCTGCAACTTTGTATCTTTTAAAATATTCCTCGATGTGACCTCTGGACAAATAACCGTCAATAGGTGATAATCGCAATAATTCATTTGAATATTTTATGGCTTTAGACTCGCTTCCACCTACAATTCCAGGCAACTGAATATACAATTCTATCAAAGCCCACCGCGATTCAAGGTGTTTTGGATTAAGACCGATTGCTTTTTCGAAAGAACCTTTGACTTCATCAATCATCCCTAGAGCCTTAAACCGATTAGATTCTTTGGCTTTCATTCCTAAAGCACCACCAAATTTATAATAATAATTGGCCTCTGAGGGTTTTAAAATTTTCAACTTTTTATAGTAAACAATCGCCTTATCCCATGCTTTGTAATGACCCGCAATATCCCCTAAATATTCTATTGTTTTTAAATCTGAGGTATTTGTTTTCAATACAGATTCAAACAAGGATTGCGCTTGTTCATACTTTTCTGCTTTGAATAATTTTTCTGCTTTATCAAAATTAGGTTGAGACCAAATCATAATAGGAAATAAAAAAAAGATCAGTGTAGTATATTTCATTTTCCAAAAATAAGGAAATTTATAATTGTAATTCTCCAGGGATGTAAAAGGTTTAACTTTTTTATACAAAAAACCGCCTCATATACTATAGGAGACGGCTTTTAATATTTATTTAAAATTCAAGATTTAGTCATTCAACATTTTCCATAATTTATCTTTCAATTCCGTCAAGCCTTGTTGTGCCACAGAAGAAATGAACATATATGGGATATCTTTAAAAGCGACATCTAATTCTATTTTTAATTCTGCTTTTAAACCATCATCCAGCATATCACATTTTGAAATCACCAACAAACGCTCTTTATCCAGCATTTCCGGATTGTACTTCGTTAATTCGTTTACCAAAATATCGTATTCGGCTTTGATGTCTGGCGTATCTACAGGAACTAGAAAAAGCAACGTAGAATTACGTTCTATATGACGTAAAAAATAATGACCTAATCCCTTTCCTTCAGCTGCTCCTTCAATGATTCCGGGAATATCGGCAATTACAAAAGATTGAAAATCTCTATAGGCTACAATTCCAAGATTTGGTTTTAAGGTCGTAAAGGGATAATCCGCAATTTTTGGTTTAGCTGATGTCAATACTGATAGCAGCGTTGATTTCCCTGCATTAGGAAAACCTACCAAACCTACATCAGCAAGTACTTTTAGTTCTAAAATCACATCCATTTCTGAACCAGGCAAACCAGGTTGTGAGTATCGTGGTGTTTGATTCGTTGAGCTTCTAAAGTGCCAGTTTCCTAGTCCCCCTTTTCCACCACGGGATAGTATTTGTTTTTCACCGTCTTCGGTAATCTCAAATAATATTTCACCGGTTTCTTTATCTTTCACTACCGTTCCTAACGGGACTTCGATGAATTTATCGTCCCCGTCAGCACCTGTACTTCTGTCACCGCTACCATCTCCACCGTTACCAGCTTTGATATGTCGGGCAAATTTAAGGTGAAATAAAGTCCAAAGACCTTTGTTACCAACCAAAAAAACATGACCACCGCGACCACCATCACCACCATCAGGCCCTCCTTTTTCAATAAATTTTTCTCTATGCAAATGCGTAGACCCTTTCCCTCCTTTTCCGGAAGAAACATATATTTTAACGTAATCTACAAAATTCCCTTCTGTCATTTTTTTTAATTTCAGATTTCAATTTTCGGATTTCAGATTGAAAAATTCAAAAAGCTATCAGTATCCTGTCCTCTATTTTTATTATTAATTATTTAAGTGTTTTCACCATCACTTTATCAATCTTGGCGCCATCCATATCTATGACTTCCAACTCAAATTTTTGCCAAACCAATTTCTCTCCTTGTTTAGGGATATGTGAGAGTTCCGTCATGATTAATCCACTTACCGTAGTCACTTCATAATCATTGATTAATTCATCTAATTCAAAATACGTTAAGAAATCATGTAACGAATAATGTCCGTCAACAAGCCATGTTCCATCTTCTCTTTCAATCAGTTGAAAATCATCTTTGTAAAAATCAGAAGCATCACCAACTAAGGCTTCCAGAATATCATTCAGAGTAATAACGCCTTGGAAAACACCATACTCGTCAGAGACGAATGCATAATGTATCCCTGTTTTTTTAAAATTTTCCAGTGCCACGTATGCCGTGGTTTGCTCCATCATAAAAGGAGCTTCGGTCATGATATCAGCCAAATTAAAATTTTCGTTTTCAAAATGGGCAAAAATATTTTTGAGATTAACAACTCCCACAATATCATCATAGTTTTCGCCATAAACTGGATAAATAGAGTGCAATTCTATACTCATAAATTCCCTAACTTTCTCTTTGTCAGCATGCAAAGGTAAAAAAACCACTGACTTCCTGTGTGTCATCAGCGAATTTATTTTTCTGTCTCCAATATGGAAAACGCGCTCCACAATATCTTGCTCAATTTCCTGTACTTCTCCTCCTTCGGTTCCTTCTTTGATAATCGCTTTTATTTCTTCCTCGGTTACTTTACCGTCAGCAGTGGGTTTTATCTGTAATATATCCAATAAAAAATCAGTTGAATGTGTTAACAACCAGATGAATGGTGCCGTAACAATTGAAACAATTTTCATGGGTAACGCGACAGCTTTTGCGATCCTTTCGGGATGGTTTAATCCAATTCTTTTTGGCAATAACTCTCCCAAAACAAGGGAGAAAAAGGTCAGAATAACAACAACTAATCCTACCGCTACTGGATGCGCATATGGTTTTAAATATTCGAATCCAAGTATAAAAGTTTCAACATCTTTGGTTATTCTATCACCACTATAAATACCGGTAAGTATTCCTATCAACGTGATTCCTATTTGGACCGTTGATAAAAATTTGTTTGGCGAATTCGCCAAATCCAATGCAATTTTAGCACTTTTATTTCCTTTTTTTGCCGCGGTCTCTAATCTGTTTTTTCGTGCTGAAATCAATGCGATTTCTGACATAGAGAAAACCCCATTTAGCAGTATTAGAAAAAATATTATTAGTATTTCCAATTTAGTAGTTGATTCGTTTTTTATTTAAAAGCTGATTTCTGATTTTTTACTTTATGTAATCCATAATCTGGTTTTTAGCCCAGATGGTAATGAAAAGCCCGGAGTTCAAAAAGCTAATTTTTTTTGTCAAAAAAGAGCGACCAAAGGAAGCTCCTTTTATGACTTAGAAAATAGCTTTTTTGACGAGGACTTGTAATGTACAGCTGAAAATGCTTCTATAAATTATCAATCACGTTGCTTACTCTTTCTGTAATTTCAACGATTGAACCTATTCCGTTTACGGCATAAAACTTACCCTGCCCTTCATAATAATTCATTAAAGGCGCAGTTTTTTCATTGTATTCCTGGTAGCGATTTCTGATTTTTTCTTCATCTTGATCATCTATTCTACCACTTGTTTTTCCTCGTTCCAATAATCGTTTAACTAAGATCTCATCATCGGCTTCCAGTGCTATTGTCGCTGCAACTTTAGAACCTATTGAGGTAAGAAAAGCATCCAAGGCTTCGGCTTGTGAAATTGTTCTGGGATATCCGTCAAACAAAATGCCATTGGTATCCGGGTGTTTATTTACCTCAGCAATAAGCATTTTTGTAGTCAATTCATCTGGGACCAAATCTCCAGCGTCCATAAATACTCGTGCTTGTTTGCCTAATTCTGTATCATTTTTCAAATTAAAACGAAATACATCACCAGTTGATATGTGTGTTAATTTGTATTTTTCTTTTAAAAACTCAGCTTGAGTTCCTTTACCAGCACCTGGCTTTCCAAATAAAACAATGTTAGTCATATTGTTGTGTCGTTATTCTTTTAATTTATATACTTCCGGTAAATTTCTTCCTAACCCATCATAGTCTAAGCCAAAACCCACAATAAATTTATTTGGAATTCTAATCCCAATGTAATCTATTTTAATGTCTTTCGTATACGCTTCGGGTTTAAAAAAAAGTGTGGCTATTTTAAAATGTTTTACATTTTGTTTTTTAAATAATTCTTTCAGTTCTACCAATGTATTTCCGGTATCAACTATATCTTCAATCAGAATAACAGAGCGCCCGGTTAAATTCTGATTTATGCCTATTAATTGTTTGACTTGATTTGTGGTAGCAGTTCCTTCGTACGACGCCATTTTGATGAAAGAGACTTCACAAGGTTTTTTATATAGTTTCATAAAATCAGAAACCACCATAAAAGCGCCATTTAATACTCCCACAAATACCGGTGTTTCATCGGCAAAATCAGCTTCCACTTGCGCAACCATTCTGGCGATGGCAAAATCAATTTCTTTGGCCGAAATAAACGGAACAAATTGTTTATCGTGAAGTTGTATCATTATTTTCGTGTTTAAAATAATGCGCAAAGATACAGAATTCGGATTTGACAATTGATAATTGGACATTAATTTCTGTTTTTAAGTAAATTCGCTAAAAAAACGATTTAAAAGGCAGTATAAGAAACAAATAATACCGGAAATATAAAGAAAATAAAATAGCATTTTTGGATTCAATCATTATAAAGTATCTTTGCAGAAACATACTACAACACAATGAATTATTTTTCTTCTGAATTTAAATTGGGAATTCTCGGCGGAGGACAACTGGGTAAAATGCTGTTGTTTGACACCCGAAAATTCGACATACAAACTTATGTTCTTGATCCAAGTGATGAAGCACCAAGCAAAATAGCATGCAATCAGTTCTTTAAAGGTGATTTAATGGATTTCGAGACGGTTTACAATTTTGGAAAGCGCGTTGATGTGCTTACGTTCGAAATTGAATTGGTAAACCTGGAAGCTTTAGTAAAGCTAGAAGAAGAAGGAATAAAAGTATTTCCTTCTCCAAAAACGTTGAAATTGATTCAAAACAAAGGAATTCAGAAAGATTTCTACACACAACATGCAATTCCAACAGCAAAGTACAAACGATTTGACAATCTAAAAAGCCTCATTATTGACATCTTAGATTCTAAAACAAAACTTCCGTTTGTATGGAAATGTACGGAATTTGGTTACGACGGAAATGGCGTTAAAGTCATTCGGCAAATTTCGGATTTAGACAATTTAGCCAATGTAGAATGCATTGCCGAAGAAATGGTTCCTTTCAAAAATGAATTGGCCGTTATCGTTTGTCGCAATCCATCAGGCGAAATAAAAACGTACCCTGTGGTAGAAATGGAATTTCATCCGGAAGCCAACCAAGTGGAATATGTAATTTGTCCTGCCCGAATTGATGAAAAAGTAGCCAAAAAAGCAATCGCAATCGCATTGAATGTTTCTGAAAAATTCAATCATGTTGGTTTATTGGCCGTTGAAATGTTCCAAACGGAAGAGGACGAAATACTTGTGAACGAAGTCGCTCCACGCCCACACAATTCAGGTCATTATTCCATTGAAGCCAGTTATACTTCACAATTTGAAAACCATTTAAGAGCGATTCTTAACTTACCTTTAGGAAATACGGAAAGCAAAGTTGCTGGAATTATGGTAAATCTATCGGGAGAAGAAGGTTTTTCCGGAGATGTAGTGTACAAAAATATTGAAAAAATATTAGGTTGGAACGGCGTTACACCTCATATTTATGGCAAACAACAGACCCGTCCTTTTAGAAAAATGGGACATGTAACCATAGTAAATCAAGACATTAAGGAAGCACGACGAATAGCCGAAGAGGTGAAGAATACGATTCGAGTAATCAGTGGTCAGTAAATAGTAATTAGTGGTCAGTCCCAGTTTGCAACTTTAAACCTTAAACTTTAAACAAAAAAAAATAATGAAAGTAGCTGTAATCATGGGAAGCATTTCTGACATGCCCGTAATGCAAGAAGCGATAGACATCTTAAAAGCGTTCGATTTAGAATTTGAAGTCGATATTGTATCGGCACACCGAACTCCAGAAAAATTATTTGATTTTAGTAAAAATGCGCACACTCGTGGTATTTCGGTAATTATTGCCGGGGCTGGAGGAGCAGCACATTTACCAGGAATGGTCGCTTCAATGTCACCACTTCCAGTAATTGGCGTACCTATAAAATCAAGTAATTCAATCGATGGTTGGGATAGCATTTTGTCTATTCTACAAATGCCAGGCGGCGTTCCTGTAGCGACAGTTGCTTTAAATGGCGCTAAAAACGCAGGAATTCTTGCTGCTCAAATCATAGGAAGCCACAACAAAAGTGTGATGGAAAAGATTATTAAGTATAAAGCAGGACTGAAAGAAGCGGTTAACATCGCTTCAGAAAGTTTGAAAAAATAAAAAAAGCTCCATAATGGAGCTTTTTTTTATTTAAAATCCTGAATTACTTATTCAACATCTAGCGGTATTTCTACAACGCCTTCAAATTCTGAGGCAATAATATCTTCCTTACTCAACCAATATTCCGAAGTGGTAATGGTATAATTCAAATTATCCGCAGTTGTTAAATCCCACAAAACATCCTCAGCTTCGGGAAAAGGAGCATTTTCATTCATTGCCTGATCAAACAACCTTTTAATAAGATTACTGTCAGACAATCCTTTGCTCAATAATTTAAGCACATTTTCTTTAGTCAAATTGATGTTGTTCTCAGGATCTAATGCCGCAATTGTAACTGTCAAAACTGTTGCTTTTGCATTAGGAAACGTACCGTTATAGGCTTTAAAAAGCAATTGATTGATGTGAAATAAAGTGGAATGAAGCCCTATCTGAGGATATTCTTCACATACTTTATCCAAAAACATATCATTAGAAATTTGCTGAATCTGACCTTCATTCAAATGTTCTGACAATTTATATTCTAACGCGATCACCGCAGCGTCTTTGGGTTCAAAATCACTTATTGCCATAAAAAGCAACTCCCTTAAACTCGAAGCATCTGCATCCGAAGCATCTGGATAATCGTATTTTTCAAGCAACTGAATATAATCCTCATTAGTCCAGTAGGCTTCAATTTGGTCTACAGAATTTGCGCTATTTATCGTAATTTGATAGTTCATGTTTTCGTTGGATATTTATTTCTTAATATGATGTGTTTCTTAAAAAACCACTCTTTTTTTTACAATTTAAGGTTTTATTATTGTGAAACGAAATAAATAACATTTAAATAACAGTATCCGCAGCGCCATTTTGAGACAAATCAATTGTTTTATCAACTTCATCGTTTTCATTATATCCGTACATTTGTTATCTTTAAACATTAAATTATTTTAGTAAAAATACAAATGAGCATCTTAACCCAACATTTTAATACAAAGCACAATACTGCGCCTTTTTCGAAAATTAAAAACGAAGATTTCCTTCCTGCTTTCCAAAAAGGAATCGAATTGGCAAAATCCGAAATCGATGCTATTGTACAAAATCCAATAAAACCCACTTTCGAAAACACGATTGAAGCGCTAGCATTCAGCGGCGATGTTTTAGACAGAATCTCAAGTATCTTTTTCAACTTGAATTCAGCAGAAACCAATGATGAAATTCAAAAAATAGCGCAGGAAGTTTCTCCATTGCTATCTGAATTCGGCAATGATGTTCGTCTTAATCCCGCTTTATTCGCCCGAGTAAAAACGGTTTATGAGCAGCGAGAAAAACTGGATCTTAATCCGGAACAAACCACGCTTTTGGACAAAAAATACAAAAGTTTCTCCAGAAACGGGGCAAACTTACCAGAAGACAAAAAAAATAAGTTACGCGAAATTGACAAAGAATTATCGAAATTCAGTTTGCAGTTTGGCGAAAACGTATTGGCCGAAACCCAAGCCTATGAACTGCACATTACTAATGAAGTAGATTTAGCTGGTTTACCAGAGGGAACTATTGAAGCCGCACGTTCTTTGGCAAAAAGCCACGAAAAAGAAGGTTGGATTTTCAGCTTGGACTACCCTAGTTATGTTCCGTTTGTGACTTATGCTGACAATCGCGAATTGCGTAAGAAAATAGCAATTGCTTTTGGTGCCAAAGGTTTTCAAAACAACGAATTTGACAATCAGGAGATCGTACTGAAAATTGCAAAATTACGTTTTGACCGAGCACAAGTTTTAGGTTATGCCACTCACGCTCATTTTGTGCTTGAAGAACGAATGGCTGAAAGTCCGGAGAAAGTAAAAACATTCTCGAATGATTTATTGGAAAAAGCCAAACCTGCCGCTTTGAAGGAATTCGCACAATTAACCGCTTTCGCAAAAGAATTACACGGAATCGAACAACTCGAGAAATGGGACGGCGCCTATTACTCCGAGAAACTGAAACAGCAATTATTCAACTTGGACGATGAAATATTGAAACCGTATTTCCAATTAGAAAAAGTTTTGGACGGTGCTTTTGCGGTAGCGCAAAAATTATACGGAATCACTTTCGAAGAAATTTTTGAAGTCGATAAATATCATGAGGACGTAAAAACGTACGAAGTAAAAGATAAAGAAAATCAATTGGTTGCTGTTTTTTATGCTGATTTCTTTCCACGAAAAGGCAAACGCAACGGAGCTTGGATGACGTCTTTTAAATCACAATACATAAAAAAAGGGATTAACGAACGACCTCATGTTTCTATTGTGTGCAATTTCACAAAACCAACCGAAACGAAACCATCGCTATTAACGTTTAACGAAGTGACAACCTTATTTCATGAATTTGGCCACGCTTTACACGGTATGTTAGCGAACACAACGTATCCAAGTTTATCAGGAACGTCTGTGTACTGGGATTTTGTGGAATTACCAAGTCAGATAATGGAAAACTGGTGCTACGAACCGGAAGCATTAGCATTGTTTGCGTATCATTATGAAACTGGCGAAATGATTCCGATGGAATTAGTGCACAAAATTAAAGAAAGTGCCAGTTTTCAAGAAGGAATTGCAACGATGCGCCAATTGAGTTTTGGATTATTAGACATGGGTTGGCACGCACAAGATCCATCAAATATTAAAGACATCAAAACTTTTGAAACCGAACAGTTTGCCGCTACTCAATTGTATCCTGAAGTAAAAGAAAATGCGATGAGCACTTCCTTTTCCCATATTTTTCAAGGAGGATATTCATCCGGTTATTACAGTTATAAATGGGCTGAAGTTCTCGATGCTGATGCTTTCGAATATTTTCAGGAAAAAGGGATTTTTAATACCGAAGTAGCTACCAAATTCAAAGAAAATATACTGTCAAAAGGTGGGACTGAACATCCGATGATTTTGTATAAACGTTTCAGAGGACAAGAACCAAAACCGGAGGCATTATTGAGAAGAGCAGGACTTTTATAAGTATCACTATTTGAAGCTCGAAGGATAATGCTTCGGGCTTTTTAATACACTTTCATGTAGTTCAAAAAGGCAATATTAAGTAATGGCATGGCTTTAAAAATAGTATTTAGGACCGACAAAAAATAAGCGTCATGATGAAAACAATTAAAGTATTAACGACAATAAAAGCTCCCATACAAACTGTTTTTGATTTATCTAGAAATGTTGATGCACACCAACAATCAGCAAATTTTACAAAAGAAACTGCCATTGCCGGAATCACTTCCGGATTAATTAATTACAATGAAACGGTCACTTGGCGCGGGAAACATTTTGGTGTTTATTTGACTCATACAAGCCGAATAACGGCAATGAATTTCTATGATTATTTTGTGGATGAAATGGAAGAAGGGAAATTCAAATCCTTCCGACATGAACACATCTTTAATGAAAAAGATGGGATAACCGTCATGAAGGATAAATTATATTATGAAGTGCCTTTTGGATTTTTTGGAGAATTATTTGATTTTTTGTTTCTAAAAAATCACATGATTAATTTTATTCTCGAAAGAAATAAAACATTGAAAGCTTTGTCAGAAAATGAGAAGCAGTAACCACCAAATAATCGGCACACTTTCAACCCAAAAAGAGGTGTAGTATCTAGTCCGTTTTTCATTTGCAAAAAGCATAAATAACGAAAGGATAATTACTAAAATCAAGTTGATCATCAATTGATTTTTGTCAAAATTACTTTTAAAAAATTCCAAGATATAAAAAGGTAATAAAAGCAGCAATCCTAATATTTTAGTATATTTCACTCCTATTTGTTGGGGAACGGTTTTTAAATGTAGATCGTCTTTTGCCAAATCAATAATTTCAAAAACAAGTACCAATACAAAAACTAAGATGGAACGTTGCAGGCATTTTAAATAGAAATCAGAAGTAATTGAAACACCGGCATTCACAATTGGCAAAAGCAACGTCACTCCTACCCACGATAATGCGACAATGTAAATTTTAACACCGGCCCAATTCCTGGCATTTTTCTTATTTGGAAAAAAGGAAAGTGTGTATAATAATGTAATACTCAGGAAAACTACTGCAATTATTTGGGTTATCCCTTGCAGCTGAAAAAAATAATATCCGACCAAAATAAGAGCAAAAAAACTAAATAAAGCAATTGTTTTTAGCTCCGTACGCATCTGAAATCTTTGTACTCTGGCCAGCGCATCGTATTTTACAAAATTATATCCTACAATTGTTCCAAAAAAAGCAAAGTTAGCAACGGGCTCATCATCTGAAATCTGGAACATATGTTGTGTCATTCTCACCAAGGCATAACAAGACAAAGCCACGTGGATGCTACTATTAATATAAAAATCAAATATTAGTTTTATAAACCTCAT
Organism: Flavobacterium cryophilum; assembly: GCF_048286555.1. Taxonomy (NCBI): domain Bacteria; kingdom Pseudomonadati; phylum Bacteroidota; class Flavobacteriia; order Flavobacteriales; family Flavobacteriaceae; genus Flavobacterium; species Flavobacterium cryophilum. The sequence goes on from NZ_JBLVPZ010000008.1 coordinate 144,651, forward strand.
TGGACAAAATTAATCAAAGTGTTAACAAGAATGGCTTTTAGTTGAAAAATTCACAGAAAATCAAAGTTAAAAAAGTCTTTTAATAGCAGATTAATATTTATTTTTACAATCTTTTAAAACAAGAAACACACAACCCATTTTATATATAATGAAAACAGACGCTTTTGCATTAAGACACATTGGCCCAAGAGAAAATGATTTAGTACACATGTTGAAGACAATTGGGGCAGCAACACTTGACCAATTGATTCAAGAAACGATCCCAAGTGATATTCGTTTAAAATCCGAGCTGGATCTCGAGCCGGCCATGACTGAATATGAGTTTGCGAATCATATCCAGAATTTAGGAAATAAAAATAAAGTTTTTCAATCGTATATCGGTTTAGGGTATAACGCAGCAATTATTCCTGCGGTAATCCAGCGAAATGTATTTGAAAACCCAGGATGGTACACTGCTTACACGCCGTATCAGGCCGAGATTGCACAAGGTCGTTTAGAAGCAATTTTGAATTTTCAAACCATGGTTATGGAATTAACCGGAATGGAAATCGCTAACGCATCTTTATTGGACGAAGGAACTGCCGCTGCTGAAGCAATGGCATTACTTTTTGACGTTCGTTCTCGCGACCAAAAGAAAAACAACATCAATAAATTCTTTGTTTCTGAGGAAATATTACCACAAACTTTATCGGTTTTACAAACACGTTCTACGCCAATAGGGGTTAAATTAGTAATTGGAAACCATGAAACGTTCGATTTTTCATCGGAATATTTTGGAGCAATCCTTCAATATCCAGGAAAATTTGGGCAAGTTCATGATTATACCGCTTTTATCGCTACCGCTGCCGCAAACGAAATAAAAGTAGCCGTTGCTGCTGATATTTTAAGTTTAGCAAAACTGACTCCTCCAGGAGAAATGGGCGCTGCAGTAGTCCTTGGAACTACACAACGTTTTGGAATTCCGCTAGGATATGGTGGACCACACGCTGCTTATTTCGCAACAAAAGACGAATACAAAAGAAGCATGCCGGGAAGAATCATCGGTGTAACTGTTGATACGGACGGAAATCGTGCCTTGCGCATGGCATTACAAACTCGTGAGCAACACATTAAACGTGATAAAGCCACTTCAAATATTTGTACCGCACAAGTTTTATTATCCGTTATGGCAGGAATGTATGCTGTATATCACGGACCAAAAGGCCTGCAATATATCGCTAATAAAGTTCATGCTTTGGCAGCAACATTGGCAAACGAATTAGAAAAATTAGGCTTGCAGCAAACTAACACCGCTTTCTTTGACACTATTGTTGTTGCCGCTGATGCCAAAAAAGTACGCGCCATCGCCGAACAAAATGAAGTTAACTTTTATTACATCGACGAAAATACAATTTCAATTTCCTTAAACGAAACAACAAGTATTGCTGATTTAAATAAAATTGTTACCATTTTCGCTTCCGCAAATAATAAACAAGCAACCACAATTGAAAGTTTATCAGAAACCAATCATTACCCAGAGAGCGTAAATAGAACATCTACTTTCTTGCAATATGATGTTTTCAATAAACACCATTCAGAAACTGCTTTGATGCGTTACATCAAAATGTTAGAAAGAAAGGATTTAGCATTGAATCACTCGATGATCTCATTAGGCTCATGTACGATGAAATTGAATGCCGCTTCAGAAATGTTGCCTTTAAGTATGCCACAATGGAATAACATTCACCCGTTTGCCCCATTGGATCAAGCGCAAGGATACCAAGAAATGCTGGCTAAATTAGAGCAACAGTTAAATGTAATTACTGGCTTTGCAGGAACAACTTTACAACCTAATTCAGGTGCCCAAGGGGAATATACCGGATTAATGGTTATTCGTGCGTACCACCAGTCAAGAGGGGATCACCATAGAAACATTGCTTTAATTCCATCATCAGCTCACGGAACAAATCCCGCTTCGGCAGCGATGGCCGGAATGAAAGTTGTGGTTACTAAAACATTGGCTAACGGAAATATTGACGTAGAGGATCTACGTGCAAAAGCAATGCTTCACGCAGCCAATCTTTCCTGTTTGATGGTAACCTATCCATCAACTCACGGTGTTTTTGAAAGTGCAATTAAAGAAATCACGCAATTGATCCACGATAACGGTGGACAAGTATATATGGATGGTGCCAACATGAATGCACAAGTTGGATTAACAAATCCTGCGACTATTGGCGCTGATGTATGCCACTTGAACTTACACAAAACATTTGCCATTCCTCACGGAGGTGGTGGACCAGGTGTAGGGCCAATATGTGTTGCACCACAACTAGTACCATTTTTACCTACAAATCCTGTAATTCCAACAGGAGGAGAAAAAGCTATTACAGCTATTTCTGCTGCGCCTTGGGGTTCCGCTTTGGTGTGTTTGATATCGTATGGCTACATTTGTATGCTCGGCGCTGAAGGTTTGAAGCAATCCACTCAACATGCAATTTTAAATGCAAATTACATTAAAGAAAAATTAAACGGTCATTATGATACGTTATATTCTGGAGAAATGGGTCGCGCAGCACACGAAATGATTTTGGAATGCCGTCCCTTTAAAGAAAAAGGAATTGAAGTAACTGATATTGCAAAACGTTTGATGGATTATGGTTTCCATGCGCCGACTGTTTCCTTTCCGGTTGCCGGAACTTTAATGATAGAACCAACAGAAAGTGAAAACTTAGAAGAGTTAGATCGTTTTTGTGATGCCATGATTGCAATCAGAAAAGAAATCGAAGCGGCCACTTTAGACAATCCAAATAATGTATTAAAAAATGCGCCCCATACTTTGATTATGGCAACCACTGATAGTTGGAATTTTCCATATACTCGTGAAAAAGCAGCATTCCCTTTAGAATATATCGCCGAGAATAAATTCTGGCCTACCGTGCGTAGAGTAGATGAAGCATATGGCGACAGAAATTTAGTTTGCTCTTGCGCGCCAATTGAAGCGTACATGGAAAGCTAATTTGTAGATTTGCTCAAAAAAAAACAAAAATGCCTCGATAAATCGGGGCATTTTTATTATACTTGTATTAGCAAAACAATTCTTACAAGTACATTTTGAAAACAAAAATCGTATTATTTCTATTACTATCGTATTTTGGAACCTGTCAAGCCCAATCTTATGAATTTAGTTATTCCCCTAGGAGCATTGATTCGCTAGAAAATTACCTTACTAAAATCACGAATAATAAAATAAACGAGTTCGGTGTTAATCAGAGAAAGAAAGCGAAAGAAATACTTTTAGAAAGAAAAGTATCGTTTTTAAAAGATGTAAAGGATAGTACATTTATTTTCGACCAAACCCTTACTGGATTTCTTCAAGAAATAGTTACCGAAATATACCGTTCAAATCCCCAAATTGACACGAAAGATTTTTATTTCTTGATCAATAAATCACTAATTCCTAATGCTGCCTGCTATGGAAACGGAATATTCTCCATTAATTTAGGTTTATTCACGCTTATTGAAAACAATGACGAAATGGCTTTTATTATCTGTCATGAAATAGCACATTATATCTTAAAACATACTGACAAAACGCTCGAAGAATACATCAAAACCTTCAGCTCTAAAGCTATTAAACAGCAACTTAACAACGCCTCTAATAAAAAGTATGGACGAAGATCTGCCGTAACTTTATTACTAAAGGATTTGAACTTTAATTTTATGAAAAGAAGTCGAAGTTCAGAAACCCAAGCTGATTCCCTAGGCTTTACTTTGTTTAAAAATACAAAATTCAACCAGCAGGCTTCTCTAAATATTTTAAAAAAACTGGAGTTGACTGACGGCATAATTTTTAATAATCCAACAAATTTAAAACAAAATTTTAATTTCAAAGAATATCCTTTTAAAGACGTATGGATTGAGAATGAAGACAAAATGTTTGATACTACTGAAAGCTCAAATGATTTTAAGCTTGACAAAGATTCCTTAAAAACACATCCAGACATTCCATTTCGTATCGAAAACATTCTTCACAATTATAGTATCACCGTTACAAATTCAAGTAACGATGAAATAGGCTTAATACAGCAAAAAACAGTTGAAAACAGCATTAAAATATTTTTAGACGACTCAAAACTAGACTTTGCTTTGTATCAATTATTAGCGCTGCATGAAAAAAATGAATTGGACCAAAAGGCTTTTATAAGTCAAGTTTCTAATTTATTAAAAAAAGTATATCTTTTAAAAGAAAACCATGTTTTTGGAAAATATGTAGGTCCGATAAACTCGTTTTCCGAGGAAATACACATCAACCAAATAAGATCATTTTTAAACAATATTGAACTAAAAGACCTAAAAAAAATTGGTTACTATTTTTGTCAAAAAAATGAATTGATATCCAAAAACGACGCAGAATTTCAAGACGCCTATACTTTTTTCAAGAGTTTAAATAAATATTAATACTAATCAAATACAAACCAATTATGAAAAGAATCAGTACATTACTTTTAATTACATTAGCGGCAAATTTGACATTTGCACAAGAGAAAAAAATCAACGAAGTCAATACTTTTAAAGTAAAAAATTCAGGTGCAATCCTAAACAAGGAGAAAGATGTTGATGGTTATTATTTTTTCTATGAATTAGACAAACTAAAAAAAGGTGACCGCGAATTTGCAATTCAAGTTTTAGACAAAAATCTGGTTGAAGTTGCAAAGAAAACTTACATTGATAATAAAAATACTTTACTAATGAAAAGTAGCTTTAACAATCAAGGGATAATGTTTGCAATGGCTAATTTTAAAGAAAAAAAAATCAGCCTGCTTAGCTATGATAAAAAAGTCAACCAATTACCAACTATTGATATTTCTTTAGAAAGCAAAGAAATCCGCTACATTCAATACATGCAACAAACAGGAGATTTTAATATTTTATTTCCTGTTGAGAATAAAGGATTCCTTTTTAACAAGTTTGAAGATAATAAAAAAATAGGATATTCATTGAAATATTACCCAACGGATGGCGGAAAATCTTGGGAATATAATTCTCCCGACGATTCAAAAGAAATGCTAGCAATAAATCCTATTGAAGTAAATGAAAAAGTAATTGTTGCTTTAGAAACATCAAAACCAGGGCTTTTATCTCGAAAAATTACATTAAAAACAAAAATAATTGATGTAAATACCGGTGCGTTATTGTACGAGAAAGAATATAGTAAAGACAGTAAGCCCCGATTAATTAATAATGCGTTCCTGGACAAAGACAACAATGTCGTTTTGATGGGGGAATATTTCAACGAGGGTGATAATATTATTGACGATAAAAGTTTAGGTCTGTTTACTGAAGTTGTCGATTTATCCGGCAAAACTTTAAAAGAAAATTTTACCAGTTGGAAAGAAGATGTTGCAAAAATTGCAAAAGTCGATGGAAATTACATTGAAGACAAGGGATACATCTATTTCCACAATATTGCAAAAACAAATAACAACGAGTATTATGCAATTGGTGAATTTTATAAAAGAACTGCCAGTGCTGCAGGCATAGCACTTACAACATTATCCATATTAGGCGGCGGTGGCGGTGGCGGCGCAAGTGTTACGCAACTTACAATTGCAAATTCTGTGGTCTTTAAATTCAATTCCGATTTCAAACTTACAGGAATTCAAGAATTTGAAAAAGGAAAATCAAGAGCGCCCAGTTTATCTGATTTTGGTAGCCCACAATTAAATGCGCATGCATTAAAATCTTTTGGAGCATTTGATTATGAATATACCCAAATAGACAAAACAAATGATCGTTTCTACGCTTGTTTCATAGATTATGAAAGAGTGAAAGGCGAGAAAAACAAAAATGCTTTTAAAACTATAATTTGTGATAACGGTCAACTCTCTGAAGATAAAATCTACTTGCAAAGCGACAATAACAATAAAGATTTTCGCGTTTTACCTGCCAAGGTTGGAAATGTCTTATTATTGGAATATGATAAAAAATTAAAGGAAATAAATGTACATTTAGAAAAAATAAATATCAGATAGTCCCCACAGGAGCCACTAGTTAGTGGCTCTTTTTAGTACTGGTCCTACACTTTCTAATTTATGTTTTCTTTCAAAAACAAACTTAGCGCAAAAATAAACACACAATTATATTAAAAATTTATACGCTTACAAATTATCGATTGCGATTTCCTCAAAAAACTAAATAATCAATTGCATGAATTGGAAATAAATATCGCATTATTAATTGCGTTTAGTAATAAAATAATCAATATTTTTGCCAATAAATTATTATATCATAATTATATGCGTGCATAGTAAATTTTGTGAGTGTACTAATTTATTTATCATTAAATTAGCCTGAATTTTTGGAAACCCAAACCGATGAAAATAAAAATAACTGGAATAGGAAGTTATATTCCTGAGAAAAAAGTAAGCAATACTGACTTTAGTAATCATGTTTTTTTGAATGAAGACGGAACAGCTTTTGCTTACCCAAATGAAGTTGTCATTAATAAATTTAAAGGCATTACCGGCATAGAACACCGACGTTATGCGGAAGACCAATACACCTCTTCTGATTTAGCTTTTTTTGCGGCTCAAAAAGCAATCGAAAATGCAGGAATTGATCCTGAAACCATAGATTATATCATCTTTGCACACAATTTTGGAGATGTAAAATACGGAACAAATCAATCTGATATGCTTCCATGTTTAGCCACCCGTGTCAAAAATAAATTACAAATAAAAAATCCAAAATGTGTCGCTTACGATATCCTTTTTGGCTGTCCCGGTTGGATCGAAGGAGTACTTCAAGCTAATGCGTTCATCAAATCTGGAATGGCAAAACGTTGTTTAGTTATAGGATCTGAAACCCTTTCTAGAGTGGTAGATGCTCATGACAGAGATTCTATGATTTATTCAGATGGCGCCGGCGCCTCAATCATTGAAGCTTCCGATGACGAAACTGGAATGTTAGCGTACGAAAGTGCAACATACGCAAATGACGAGGCTAATTACTTGTTCTTTGGAAAATCATACAACCCAGATTTAGATCCAGACATCCGTTACATAAAAATGTACGGACGCAAAATCTACGAATTTGCATTAAATCTAGTTCCTGCGGCAATGAAAAGTTGTTTAGACAAAAGTGGATTAGGAATTGATGATGTTAAAAAGATCCTTATCCACCAGGCCAATGAAAAAATGGATGAAGCCATAATTCAACGTTTTTACAAATTATACGACAGATCCGTTCCAAAAGACATCATGCCCATGAGCATTCATGAATTAGGGAATAGCAGCGTTGCCACGGTTCCAACTCTTTTTGATCTTTTAATTCGCGGAGAAATAGAAAACCAATCGATAAAAAAAGGCGACGTTCTAATCTTTGCATCCGTTGGAGCAGGAATGAATATCAACGCATTTGTTTACCGGTATTAAACAGCAGGAAAAATTCAAAAATCAGGAGCTAATCCGGCTGTCCATTACAATTCCTCACTACAAAACTTGTTTTTCTAAAGCGCAAGAAAGCTTCTTTCAGTCGCTTTTTGCGCTTTGAAAAACTACATTTTGAAGCTCTGGGATTTTCATTTCCATCCGGGCTAAAAAACAATGCCCAAAAACACATTTATTACTATATTTGTGCCTTCGTGTCCTCGCGGCAAAATTAAAAAAACATGTACGAAAAAACGTTTCCCAATAAAAGATTCAAACATACTTTAGAATTTTTAAAAAAACACCTCTCCACTTCAGAGACTATCTTAGACTTAGGCGTTGAAAATCCTTTTTCTAAAATCATGAAATCCGAAGGATTTACAGTTACAAATTCAACAGGTGAAGATTTAGATAAGGATCGATCTGTATTTTCAACAGAAAGAAAAGATGTGGTAACGGCTTTCGAAATCTTCGAACATTTACTAAATCCGTATACAATTTTAAGCGAAATAAAATCGGATAAACTTTTTATTTCAATACCAATGCGCTTGTGGTTTTCACCTGCCTACAGAAGCAAAACCGATCTGTGGGACAGACATTACCACGAATTTGAAGATTGGCAATTGGACTGGCTTTTGGAAAAAACAGGATGGAAAATAATTGACCGTCAAAAATGGACAAATCCAGTAAAGAAATTTGGTCTTCGTCCCTTATTACGAAAATTCACCAACCGCTATTATATTGTTTACGCTGAAAAAATCCAATAAATTTAAGATTGTAGATTAACGATTTCTGATTTCTGATTTTTAATTAACGTTTTACAGCAAATCGTTAATCTAAAATTTAAAATCTAAAATCTAAAATTTTTTAAATGAATTATTATATTGTCATTCCGGCTCATAATGAAGAAGCCTTCATCGCTTTAACTTTAGATTCTTTGATCTCTCAAACTGTTTTACCCAAAAAATTGGTCATTGTCAATGACAACTCGACTGATAAAACGGCTGAAATAGTAACCGCTTATGCTAAAGCATTTCCATTTATATCATTGGTAAACAAAACCTCAAGCGCCATACATTTACCGGGAAGTAAAGTAATTCAGGCTTTTCACAAAGGTTTCGAAACATTAGATGAAGAGTATGATGTAATTGTAAAACTGGATGCCGATTTAATTCTGCCTAACAACTATTTCGAAACTATTTTAAATATTTTTGACAAAGACGCATCAATCGGAATGGCTGGCGGATTTGCCTACATTGAAAAGAATGGCGCATGGATTCTGGAAAACCTAACCGATAAGGACCACATTCGTGGCGCATTTAAAGCCTATAGAAAAGCATGTTTCCAACAAATAGGGAATTTAAAACCTGCTATGGGTTGGGACACCGTTGACGAATTATTGTCTAAATTCTACGGATGGAAAGTCGTTACAGATGCTTCATTAATCGTAAAACACTTGAAACCAACAGGAGCTAACTACAACAAAACAGCGCGTTATAAGCAAGGAGAAGCTTTTTACACTTTAGGCTACGGATTTTTAATTACTTCCATAGCTTCGGCAAAACTTGCGATGATGAAAAAGCAACCGTTACTTTTTTTAGATTACATCAACGGTTTTTGGAAAGCAAAAGTAGCTAAAACACCATTATTGGTAACCCCAGAACAAGCTAAATTTATTCGCGAGTACCGTTTAAAGAAAATGAAAGAAAAAATTTTCTAACGAAAACTACGAACGCAAAACTTATAACTCATAACTATTTTTGTAATTTAGCCCATATTCACAAAACTATGATGCTCATTCGATATATAACGCAGATAGGAAGATACTTCTTAATGCTAAAAGAAATTTTCAACAAACAGACGAAATGGTCTGTGATGAGAAATCTAATTTTCAAGGAAATAGACGATTTAATTATTGATTCCCTCGGTATTGTAGCGTTCATTTCTTTCTTTGTTGGAGGAGTTGTTGCCATACAAACTGCGTTGAACCTGACCAATCCGTTAATTCCAAAATACCTTATTGGTTTTGCCACACGCCAATCTGTAATATTAGAATTTGCTCCTACTTTCATCTCCGTGATTATGGCGGGAAAAATGGGTTCTTTTATTACATCCAGTATTGGAACTATGCGAGTGACAGAACAAATCGATGCGTTAGAAGTGATGGGAGTAAATTCCTTGAACTATCTGGTTTTCCCTAAAATAGTAGCCTTATTATTATATCCATTCCTAATCGGAATCGCAATGTTTCTAGGTGTTTTGGGTGGCTGGATGGCCGGTGTTTATGGTGGTTTTATCTCAAGCGCCGAGTTTATAAGTGGCACCCAGATGGATTTCATCCCTTATCATATTGCTTATGCATTCATCAAAACACTGATATTCGCTATGTTACTGGCCACAATACCCTCTTTTCATGGATATTACATGAAAGGTGGCGCGCTTGAAGTAGGTAAAGCCAGTACCGTCGCTTTTGTTTGGACATCAGTTTCCATAATACTATTCAATTATATATTAACACAGTTGTTACTCGGATCATGATAGAAGTACAAAACATAGAAAAATCTTTTGGCGGTATCAAAATACTTAAAGGTATTTCCACCGTTTTTGAAACCGGAAAGACTAATTTAATTATTGGACAAAGTGGATCGGGAAAGACAGTTTTGCTTAAAAGTCTTTTAGGCATTCATACGCCGGAATCTGGAACTATTTCATTTGATAGCCGAATATACTCTGAATTAACACCGGATGAAAAGCGAGATCTACGAACTGAAATAGGAATGGTTTTTCAAGGAAGTGCCTTGTTTGACTCCATGACTGTTGCAGAGAACGTTGGTTTTCCATTACGAATGTTCACCAAAGACAACAAGGCAAAAATTCAGCAACGCGTAGACTTTGTATTAAAAAGAGTCGACCTCACTGACGCGCATAAAAAACTACCTTCACAAATTTCAGGAGGTATGCAAAAACGGGTAGCCATTGCCCGTGCGATTGTGAACAATCCAAAATATCTATTTTGTGATGAACCAAACTCAGGTCTAGATCCCAATACGGCCATATTGATCGATAATCTTATCAAAGAAATCACTGAAGAGTATGATATCACAACGGTAATAAACACGCATGATATGAACTCCGTAATGGAAATTGGCGAGAAAATTTTGTTCTTAAAAGATGGTTTAAAAGCATGGGAAGGAACTAAAGAAGAAATTTTCAGAACCGATAATGAGGATGTTACAGCCTTCGTCTATTCTTCAAATTTATTCAAAAAAGTACGGGAAGCGTATTTGAAAGAGTAAAAACACTCTAAATCAAGCTCTCTTTTTTCATTAACAACAACAATACATTTGACAAAGGTTTAATAAACAGCTACATAATAAAAAATGATTTTTTGCTGCCAATGATTTTAGAGAAAGATAAATACCAAACTAATGATTGTATTTTTTAAACATTATTTTTTAAAGTTATGTTTTATACCAATATTGATTAGATTATTCATAACATGCTGATCATTATCAAAAATAAGCGCTGGTATTTTTGCCTTTCTTCCACCAAAATAGGTTTCAAAATCAACATAGATGGCTGTTTTATTGTTTAAAAAATAATTGAAACCCAATCCTGAAATTGAACACCCATAATTTTTCGGATAGTCCGTTTTTAAATTCTCAGAATAATTGATATAACTACTTTTGGTTTCAAAACTGTGCGCATACCCCAATTTCAAACTTCCGCCAAAGTTTTTAAAAATTCTAAACTCCCATTTTATAGTTACAGGAATAGAAATAACGGCTCCCTTAAAAACACCGGAATACGCATCGCTACCTAAATCAAACCAACTTCCACTATGAGTATCTGGTTTGTAAAATGAAACTCCCGTCTCAAAATATTTAATTCTCCCCGAAAGACTCCAATGTCTCTCCGTATAATATTCTGCCAAAATCCCTCCTTGAAGTGATTTATTCGGCTCACCTAGCTTGAAAGAGGTTATCGTATTCAAACCCATTTCTGCCCCAAAATACCAATTGCCTTTTGGACTGATGATTGCGATTTTTGCAGTTTCTTGTGCGTTTATCAAAAAAGGCATAAAGATCAATACGAGATTAATGATTGCATTTTTCATGTTTTTATTATTCAAATAAAGTTTTAAAAAATACTAGTAGAGTTGTAAACAAGAATAGTAGGTTTTTCATAATGTAACTGTTTTTGTAAAGTTAAGACCATACTGTAAATATAAGATAAAATTTACATAAAATTACCGTATAAATAACAGTTTCACATTTGCACGCATAAAAGAACAACTACTAATCAAGTGATTATAGAATTTGTTTATTCTTCTAATGTCTTCAAAAAAGTACGGGAGACGTATTTGAAAGAGTAAATCTAACTGGATTTCAACAGTTCCACCTCAGCATTAGGATTGAATAAATACGTTTTCCCAGAACTCATTTCCAGGCATTCAAAACGCTTGGTTCTAACGGCTATTTTCTTGAAAATCTTTCCGTTTTGGATTCGGAAGACACTGCCGTACGGAATCTCGAAAACGTAGTTTTTATCGTTTTGCTGGTCAAATTGCTTCAGTGCCAAAGCCAACGTAGCATCAGTATCGCTGCTGGCTGTTGGATTTTTGAAATGTCGAGCCAGTAAAGGCAATAAATGATTCGGGAAAATTTCAGGTCGGATATAGGGAATCATTAACCGTTGAAAAGAATATTTCCACTCATTCCCATGAGGTTTGATATGTCGCCCAAATTTTTCAAAAGCCACCAAATGCGAGATTTCATGAATCAACGTAATCAAGAACTTGTATTTATTCAGATTCGAATTGACTGTGATTTCGTGCTTCCCGTTCAAACCTTTTCGATAATCCCCATGACGGGTCTGACGCTCATTGACAATCTTAAGATGCACTTGATTGGCAACAATAAGTTCGAAAACGGGTTTTACCGCATGCTCTGGAATGTATCTGGCTAAGGTTTCGCTCAAAATAGTTATGAGTTATAAATTAAGGGTTTGTAGAAGAAACTTGCAACACTTTGCCGTTGAAATATTTATTTCCAGTCAACGTAAAATCATAAATATAATTGGCCATTTCACTCGCTGATAGTGGTGCTTGATAGCCGGGAAAAGCTTCTGCAAGCATTTCGGTTTGTACAGCGCCCAAAGCTAAAACATTGAAAGAAATTCCACGCTCTTTATATTCTTCGGTCAATAACTCTGACAGCGTAATCACGGCGCCTTTACTCGAACTATAAGCTGAAAGTCCCGCAAACTTTAAACTGCCCTGAATCCCGCCCACAGAACTTATCGTTACTACGTGGCTTCCTTTTTGTAAATACGGCAAACAAACGCGAGTCAAATTAGCAACACCAAAAACATTGACTTTATAGATGTTTTCAAAATCTTCCTGCGTTGTTTCTGAAAAGGGTTTCAACAATAAACTTCCAGCATTATGAATGACTGCATCTATTTGTTTCCAAGACTTGGACAGAAAATCAGTTACTTTCACTAACTCCGATTCATTGGATAAATCAACCGAAAGACAGGTGATATTTTGGTTTCCCAATAAAGCTTGAGGAATTTTTCTGGAAATGGCTAGTACTTGGTGTCCTGCATTGGCAAATTTCAGCGCCAACTCAAATCCTATTCCTCTGCTCGTTCCTGTGATGATGATATTTTTCATGAAGCAAAAATAAACAAAAACGGCAAAAAAGTAACGCTTTAAGCAAAGGATTGTTGCACCAATAAAAATTAAAGAATTCTATAATTTTACTTATTTTTGACATAGTAAGTACCATCTGAATTCTCCTAAAAAAAGCACAAACCATGCAATTTGAAACCGCAAAAATGAGTGACATTGATGGTGTATTGGCTTTACAGGACTTGTATCTTGTCGCTAATTTATCGGACCAAGAAAAAGCGTTCGGCTTTGTTACCACACCATTTACAATACAACAACTAACCGAAGTTATCCAAAAAGAAGAATTGTTTATTACCAAAGACAACAACAAAATCATTGCTTATATTTTTGCCGGAAGTTGGGATTTTTTCCAACAATGGCCCATTTTCAAGTATATGAGTTCATTGTTTCCGCAACTTACCTTTTTAGATTTTGAAATTACCACCACCAATACTTTTCAATACGGCCCCATTTGCATTCATAAGGAATATCGAGGAAAAGGATTGATAAAGCCATTGTTTGAATTCATGAGAGCACACATGGTGCAAAAATTCCCATTGAGTTTGACTTTCATCAACAAAATTAATATTCCGTCCGCAAAAGCGCATACCGAAAAATTAAAATGGACTGTAATTGGAGATTTTCAATTCAACAATAATGAGTACTTTATTTTAGCGTATGACATGAATCAGGCAGTTTCTTAAACTCTTTCAGCATTATGATTACTTGTGTCGCGTCAAACTTTTGTGTTATGACCGCAGATGTTGAGAGACAACCGACGAAAACGAAAGAAAAAGATAGGAATACTATTTTTATGATTTGTGCCGTTTATTTTTTTCAAAATTGCATTTACTTTTTACAATATGATTTAATTCCGATAGTATTTCTTGTAAACTTTTATCATTTGTACAAAAGCCAAAACCACAAAAAATGACGGAATTATTATTGGCATTACATATTTAGAAAAGCTTGTTGTGTTTTGAGATAACGAGTTTAATATTAAGATCAACGTTAACATCCCAAAAAATGTACCTATTAGTGTCCCTGAAACATAAAATAGTTTTAGCTTTTTTACTGTCAAAATATAATTCCCATTCATCAAATAAAGGTTCCAACCGGTCCAAAATGGCACTTGAAGGAAATTGATACAATTTAAAAATATTCCAATAAAGAAAGGAGAATACATTGCATATTTCTCTAAAATCCCATGTTGACCAATCGTCTGACTGGAATTTGAATAAAAAGAATAGCCTAAAATTAGCAGAAAGAAAATGGCAAAAAAATCAATAATCTTTATTAATTTTTTATTCTTGACCAATTGCTTTGCGAAAATTAAAGTGAAATAAATCACAAACATTTCTACAAAAATCACTCCCAGCAAAAAGAAAACCAAACTGTTCATTCCCTGTTTTGAATAAATTTCAAAACCGATGACATTTAAATATCCCAGCGGTATGGAACCGATAAAACTCACCAAAAAACCAATAAAAATGTTCTTTAATGCCTTCACAATTTCAGAAATTTACAATTTTATTGCTTTGTTCCAGATGCATTCTATACTCCTTCATACCGTCTTTATGTTTTAAATACGGAGCTCCATTTTTATGGTTTGCCACACTTATTTCATACAGGTACGTAATATGACGCGCGAGTTCTTTCCAGGCAAAAAACAAAGAATGTTTTGGGTCATAAATATGCGTGGGTTCACTTGCTGCACCATTCAATTCAACGATAGAAAAGTTTAATCCTCGTTCTAATTCGTCTATTGTATTGTACATTACATCCAATCGCCCAAAGTAGAATCCGGGAATTTGCAAGCACATTTCATTAATCATTTTTGTCAATTTCGGGGTTATCCAATGACTACCATCAATAAATTTAGCGCCTCGTGCGTGATTCCCATAAGGCACTAAATTTAACTTTTCTTCCTTAGGCAAAATATCGAGTAGTTTTTTTCCATATTCCTGTTGCAAAACCTTTAATCGCAGCTCATATCGAGGATTTTCTTTGATTAATTCTTCTACAGTAGAATATCCGTTTCCGGTAATAATCAGAAATTCTTTAGACACTATTCCTGTAATTCTACCCGTTTTTTCATGAGGATAACGCACATAGAAAATCCCAACTTCGTTCTCGTACGGAATTAAATCCTGTATCAGGAAATCGAAATTTGCTTTTTCTGCATAACATTTTAATTCGCCAATCGTATTAATTTTTTTAACCCCTGATCCTCGCAGCCCAATATCTGGTTTAGCAATCAAAGGATATTTTATTTTTGCTGTTTCAATGATATTTAAAATTTCTTCAAGGGCAGTTCCCTCGTTGATTAATTCCGTTTTTGGGTAATATTGTTGTGGAATCAAATTGTAAATTTGTTTTTTGGACTCCATCATAAAACCACCATTTTTAATGGTTGGGTTAGAGGCGTTAAAGAAAAAAATAGATTTTGCCTTGATCGAATAATAGGACCATAAAAAATAAATAGGAATATAAACGATCTGGAAAGGCCAGTATTCCCAATGCGTAATTTTATGAAAAAATAGTTTGCTTCGCCTGTTCGTCATAACTCGGGTCAATATAATTTTTTTAAACGGTGATAAATGAGGTGAAAAAATCCTGTTGGGTAACCAAATCGTAATGCAATATAGCTACTTTATTTTTTTCAACAACCGACTGCGTGATACTTAACGTTTTCATCTCGTCATTTCGATTGATTACTAACCCGTTTTCATCATTTCCTTTTTCGGTGTAGCGATGAAAATCATGCATTTTTGATTCGGAGATTTCAGAATTTCTATCCATAAAAGCATGAAACCATTGCGAGCGTTTATCACGAATTGCAGACGAATACAACGTTGATGAAGACCACACATGATTTTGATGAATGTCTAAAGATTTTGTGTCTTTTTCTTTTCCATTCCAGCGCAATTGAAAAAGAGCCTTGTTTTGGAATAAAACTAACGTAAAAGGTTCGATGTTTTGTAAGTCAATTTCGGTCCAGAAATCCTTTGGCGAAATGCTGCTGATCACATCTAAAACAATTAAACCGCGGCTCTTTCGATACGGAAGTTTCACCTCATGCTTTTCGTCGGCACCATTTAAAAGCACCAAAATTGTTCCGTCTTCTTTAGCAACAAACCAAGTTCCACCAGCTTTTGGGTCCTTTGGAAAAATAAGATTTTTTCCGTTTACGGCGTAATTCCTTGGAGGTATTGCACTCGGTCTGATTGTTTTTTCATCCCGATTGGAAGTAATGATAATTTTATCATTCGTTGCTACAAAACTTACTGTGCACATTGTTTTCTATATTCTATTGTAGATCGAGCAACTCCAAAATTAGGATCTAATGTTACTGTTTCACATTGCAAAATAGCGACTTTTATAAGCGCCTGATGATGAATACAATGTTCTAAATTATAAAGCAATTCTCTAAAATAGTTGCTTCCTATACGGATTTCTTCTCCATCGATAATTTGCAGCAACTCGATGTTTTTATTTTTTTTATCTAAGTTTTGTTGAATCGACGCTATATTTTCAATAGCAAAAACAGTATCCGTTTGAATACGTGTATTTCGTTCTCTTCTATCATAATTTACAATGCCAAAATCATATTGATTTTCCAGGCACTGAAACATTTCAATAATATGTCTTGTATGCTCCCCGATAGTTGCATCACTTAATTCCGCACAGGAATTTGAATATTCATTTTGAGACAATTGCTTCAGCAAATCAGTTAGTTCGTTTAAACTATTTTTAATAGAAGGTATTAGCATATTTAAATTTTAATTCAACAAATTCATTACTTTAGTTTTATCTTTAAACACTAAAATAACACAACAAAGAAAGGTAATGAGCGCCAAAATAAAAAGTGTACCACCATCATTTTTAACTTCAATACCAAGCACGAACAGGTGAGCAAAAATCGCACCAACCATAATGCCGCAACCCAATAAAGCACCAAAAATTGAAGTTCTTGGTATTAAAATCAAGATTGCTGTAATCAATTCGGCAATTCCTGTACCAATCCTTCCATAAGGTTCTATTCCTAAAGCAGAAAAAATATAAATCGATTCTTCGCTGGCTGTAAATTTGAAGTACAATGTTTGCACTAAAATTACCACCACCACGAGTCGTAGTATCCAGAAAAATACACCTGATTTCATGATTTCTATTTTTATTGTTTTATTATTTTACTCCAATTGTCATCGGCCTTCCTCATCAATCCAGCTTCCTCTTTATTCCAACTTTTCAGTGTATTATTGAAAAACGCGTTGTAAAACAAATACAACTTCCCATTAATAATTTTGAAAGTTTCCGGATTTACAGAAACTTTTTCATTAGAGTCTCCCATTGCAAAGGCACACCAACCTCCGTATTGCGTTCATATTTTGACGGATTCTTCAAGAAATATTCTTTGTTAACTGCCATCGAAAAATAATAAACCACATTTTCATGTAATGTTGTTATTTCTTTTTTTCCTTTGACTGCTTTTCCTTGTTTGAAATAAGCCACAGGATCATATCCTTGAATAGCCACCTTTTTTTCCAGATTAAAATGAGTTACTCGTATGTCAACCTTTTGCGAAAAGCTAGAAAGAGTACACAGTACGGTTAGGATGCACAAGAGCTTTTTCATGAGTTATTTATTTAAAGCCTTAGCAGCGGCAATTAACAAATCATTTGAAATTCTGTTTTTATAATTTGGAGTGATGTGTTCAAATTCAATTTCAGCATTTGTATTTAGAATAAACACCGCCGGAACAGGTACAAAAGAACTGTTCATGCCATCAGAACCTTTAGTGATGTTAGTTTTATAATTTTCCGGGGCTTGAAAAGCAATTCCAACAGCTTTCGACAATTCCCCTGTACTGTCAGACAATAACAAATAATTTAATTTTTGTTTTTCATCCGTAACCCTCAAACTTTTTGGAGCATCCGGACTTATGGCGATAATTTGATAGCCTAAATCCAGTAATTGTTTTTCGGCTTCTCCTAATGCAGCTAAATGAGCATTACAATATGGACACCATCCGCCACGGTAAAAAACTAAAACCGTTCTTTTCTTGCTGATTAATTCCGTCAAATTAACAGCCGTATTTTCTACTGATTTTAAAATAAAATTAGGGATTTTTTCTCCAATAAGTAATGGAGCGATTTCTGTGGCTACTTTTGGCAAGTCATTTTGAGCGTGAACTGATAATCCAATTGCAAATAAAGCCAAACAAATAATTTTTTTCATAGTGTTACTTTTTAATGTTGTAAAACTACTGTGAAATTTTAAAATGATTTGTCGGTTATGTTACAGTTCCATTAAAATAATTATAATTTACTGATATCCGTAATAATGATTTCTTTCCTACTGTAAATGATGGTCCCATTATTTTCCATTTCATTAAGCAGTTGAGTTGCTGTTTGTCTTGAAGTACAAATAATTTGCGCAATATCGTTTTGGGTTAAATAATTTTCAACAACCACTTTATTATCTGTTCTTCGGCCTTCTTTTTCAGCCCAATCCTTTAAAAACTGAAACATTCTGGTTTTAGCATCTTTAGAAATCAAATTAGAATAACTGTTTTTAATGCGCTTCATTTTCAAACCTACAAACTTGGTGTAAGACAAAGCCAAACTTGGATTTCGCAACAGTAGATCTTCAAAATCCGACATTAAAAAACTACAGATAGCCACATCATCAGAAAGTACTTTTGCATACTCATTAGATTGACTGTCGGCTTCCAAAGCCAATTCCCCAAATAAATCCCCTTTTTGAATAATATCTTTAATTGTTTCATTGCCGTCCTCATCAACTGCCACAATTTTTATATTTCCTTTTTTTAGCAGAAATATTTTTGGCAAATCCGAAGAAGAAAAATAAATAATTTCGCCTTTCTTCGCTTTTTTAAAACCAGTAATAATACATAATTGTCTGATTTGTCCAAAACTCAAAGTTCTGAACAATTTGTGATCGCGCAAATACCAATATTTTAATTCATCGTACATAAAAGTAAATCTTTAAGTAAATGTAGTATTTTTTTTAAATTAAAAACCATTAAGAAATTAAGATTCATTAAGACAGATTACGCCTTAATTCTCTTAATTCCTTAATGGTTTGAAAATATATTTTTTACTAGATGGTTAACTAGGAAATCAAAGTTCTTGAAATTACAATTCTTTGTATTTCAGAAGTTCCTTCATAAATCTGAGTAATTTTAGCATCACGCATCATACGCTCCACGTGATATTCAGCTACATATCCATTCCCACCGTGAATTTGGACAGCTTCAATTGTTGTATCCATAGCGGTTTGCGAAGCAAATAATTTAGCCATAGCTCCTGATTGTGAAATATCTTTGCCTTCATCTCTTTCTGATGCCGCTTTAAGAACCAGCATTTTTGCCGCCATAATTTGAGTAGCCATATCCGCCAACTTAAAAGCGATTGCTTGGTGTTTAAAAATTTCTTTTCCAAAAGCTTTTCTTTCTTGTGAATATTTCAATGCCAACTCATACGCTCCGGTTGCTATTCCCAATGCTTGAGAAGCAATACCTATTCGTCCTCCGTTTAAAACTGCCATCGCAAAATTAAATCCAAAACCGTCTTCTCCAATTCGGTTTTCTTTTGGAACTTTTACATCAGTGAACATTAAAGAATGCGTATCTGATCCACGAATTCCCATTTTCTTTTCTTTTGGTCCAATATCAAATCCTGCCCAACCTTTTTCAACAATAAAAGCATTGATTCCTTTATGTCCTTTTTCAATATCCGTTTGCGCAATTATAATATAAGTCGATGCCGAAGAACCATTGGTTATCCAGTTTTTTGTACCATTTAACAGGTAATGATCTCCTTTATCAAAAGCGGTTGTTTTTTGTGAAGTGGCATCTGAACCCGCTTCTGGTTCTGACAGACAAAAGGCTCCAATCACTTCTCCTTTTGCTAGCGGAACCAAATATTTCATTTTTTGTTCTTCATTACAATATTTTTCTATACCGGCACAGACTAATGAATTATTTACAGACATAATTACAGCCGCAGAAGCATCTACTTTTGAGATTTCAGTCATAGCCAAAACATACGAAATACTATCTAAACCAGATCCACCATATTTAGGGTCGACCATCATTCCCATGAAACCCAAATCAGCCATCATTTTCACCTGCTCAGTAGGAAACTTTGAATGTTCGTCTCTTTCTATAACTCCAGCTAATAATTCAGCATTTGCAAAATCTCGTGCCGCTTGTTGAATCATTAAATGCTCTTCAGTAAGATTAAAATCCATATTTTTATAGTAAATTAAATGTTCTTAAATTTGTGGTCAAAAGTAATTATTAAAAATCAGATTTCAAACGATTTCGTAAATTTAGCCAATGTTTAAAGAAAACTATACAATTATAGGGGTTATGTCAGGCACGTCTCTTGATGGAGTAGATTTGGCACATATTAGCTTTACTGTCAAAAACAACAAATGGGACTTTCAAATTCTTGCTTCCGAAACCGTTTCTTACACAGCCGATTGGCTGAACAAATTAAAAATAGCTGTCGATTTTTCTAAAGTTGCGCTTGAAAAATTAAATCAAGACTACACGGAGCTTCTGGCTACTATTATTACTAATTTTATCGTCAAACACGAAATAAAAGATCTCGACGCCGTGTGTTCTCACGGACATACTATTTTACACCAACCACAAAATGGATTTACGCTTCAAATTGGTAATTTACCCGAATTCGCCACTTTAATTAATCAAAAGGTAGTTTGTGATTTTAGAGTTCAGGACGTACAACTCGGTGGTCAAGGCGCACCTTTGGTTCCTATTGGTGACCGAATTTTATTTCCTGAATATGATTACTGCATGAATTTAGGCGGCTTTTCGAATGTGTCTTTTGAACAAAATAACAAACGAATCGCCTTTGACATATCACCTGTAAATACCGTTTTGAATTTTTATGCGAACCAATTGGGTTTGAATTATGATGACAAAGGCAGTATTTCAAAAACAGGAATTTGTAATGATGCATTGTTAAATGAATTAAATGCATTGGATTTCTATCAAAAAAAACACCCTAAATCATTGGGTTATGAATTTGTAAAAGAAACTGTCCTACCTATTATCGACAGCTATTTGATTCCAATTGAAGACAAATTACACACTTTCACGGAACATGTGGCTCTACAAATTGCATTGGCTCTGCCAAATAAAAACGGCACTCTTTTTATAACTGGTGGTGGTGCTTACAATGATTTTCTTGTCGAGAGAATTCATTTCCACTTACCCAAAATGAAAATTATAATTCCGTCAGCTAAAATCCTGGAATTTAAAGAAGCGCTGATTTTTGCACTTCTCGGAGTTTTAAAATTGCGCGGAGAAATTAACGTTTTGAGCAGTGTAACCGGGGCGAAAACAGATCACAGTTCTGGATTTATTTATTCTCCAAAATAAAATTAAAAATAGATAATTCACATTATTCTATTTTTTATATTTGCCAAAATTAAATATATCGCAACAAATGAAAGATTTATTAAAGAAATTCGAAAATAAAGAACCTGAAATAGTCTTTCATTGGAAAGATGCCGAAACGGAAGCTGAAGGATGGACAGTCATCAATTCGCTACGTGGTGGTGCTGCCGGTGGTGGAACTAGAATGAGAAAAGGGTTGGATATGAATGAAGTTTTGTCTTTGGCAAAAACAATGGAAGTGAAATTTTCGGTTTCTGGACCTGCTATTGGCGGAGCTAAATCTGGTATTAATTTTGATCCGAACGATCCAAGAAAAAAAGGCGTTTTACAACGTTGGTACAAAGCCGTTTCTCCTTTATTAAAGAGTTACTACGGAACTGGCGGCGATTTAAATGTTGATGAAATTCACGAAGTAATTCCCATGACGGAAGAATGCGGTGTTTGGCATCCACAAGAGGGCGTTTTTAACGGTCATTTTAAACCTACAGAAGCGGATAAAATTAACAGAATTGGACAATTGCGTCAAGGCGTTGTGAAAGTGATTGAAAACCCAAAATTCTCACCTGATGTTTCCAGAAAATATACGATTGCTGATATGATTACCGGTTACGGCGTTGCCGAAGCCGTTCGTAATTACTACACAATTTATGGCGGAGATGTAAAAGGAAAGAAAGCAATCGTGCAAGGTTTTGGAAATGTAGGTTCTGCTGCCGCTTTTTACCTAGCCGAAATGGGTGCTAAAGTAATTGGAATTATCGATAGAGACGGTGGATTAATCAACGAAGAAGGATTCTCTTTTGAAGAAATAAGAGCCTTGTTCCTCGCCAAAGACGGAAACAAACTAGTTGCCGAAAACATGATTCCTTTTGAAGAAATCAATCAGAAAATATGGACAATAGGTGCTGAAATATTCACTCCCTGTGCCGCTTCCCGATTGGTTACTCAATCTCAAATTGACAGTTTAATTGCTAATGGTCTTGAAGTAATTTCTTGTGGTGCGAATGTTCCTTTTGCGGATACAGCGATCTTTTTTGGTCCAATTATGGAAGATGTAGATCATAAAGTGAGTTTGATTCCAGATTTTATTTCTAACTGTGGTATGGCGCGCGTTTTTGCTTACTTCATGGAAAAGAAAGTACAAATGACGGATGAAGCTATCTTTCAAGACACATCAGAAATCATTAAAAAAGCAATTGAAAAAGCACATGCCTTGAATCCAAGTAAAACAAATATCAGTGCTACCGCTTTTGAAATCGCATTGAAGCAGCTTACTTAAAATACAATGGTATTCTTTACCCCGTTGGGTGTAATTCAATTCGTTTAATTTTTTAACCACATAGAAACATAGATTTTTACTTTATGGAAGGCGTTTCACTTTTTTAGTAAAAACCATGGCTAGGTGAACTCAAGAATTGGGCTATGTGACTCTTTTTTTCTATGTTTCTATGTGGTTCGATTTTTTTTAAAATTAATTTGAATTTTTATTAATATTACCCAACGGACTATTCTTTATTCTCGGAACTGGGATTAAGAAGATTTTAAAATCTATTTAATCCCTTTTCTCATTTCTAGTTTTAAGCGAAAGCAATCTTATTTATATTCTGGCAGTCGCTTTTTACTCTTAACAATTTTTAGTACTTTTCCACGTTTTTTATTCATACACTTTTTTAAATTAAAAATACAAATGAGTTCCACCATTTCATCAGATCAAAAGAAATCGTTAGCACTATCCATTCTTCTGTATGCGACAATGTTGTTGATTTTATTTTTCATCCGATTTTGGCCACCTGCGAATATGGATGAACTTGCCGGCGGTGGCGGTGGCGGTGGCGTTACCGTTAATTTTGGTGACAGCGATTTAGGTTCTGGTGCAAATTATAAAAGCGAAGTTTTAGACGTAAAAAGCCAAAACCGACAAACCCCTGCAAAATCAACTCCTGATGAAGCTATTTTATCTCAAGAAAACAGCACTGAAGAAAGTGTTGTGATTCCGACAAAAGAAAAAACTAAAAAACCAGCAGTTGTCATAAAAGAATTAACTAAACAAGTGGTTGTAAAGCCTAAGGTTTCTAACAATACCAATGATGCTTTATCCAGCATACTAAAAGGCTCCAATAAAGGTGGCGATGGCGATGACAAAGCATCTGGAAACAAAGGAAAAGCTAACGGAAGCTTGAGTTCTAATGGCTATTATGGAACGGGTGGTTCCGGTGGAGGAAATGGCGGAGGAAATGGTACTGGAAGCGGAATAGGAACTGGCAGTGGCTATGGCTCCGGAAGCGGTGGTGGTTCCGGAAGTGGCTCCGGCGGCGGAGTCGGATATTCGTTAGGAAACAGAAAAGCACTCTCAAAACCAGCACCAAAATATACGTGTAATGAACAAGGAAAAGTTGTTGTTGAAGTATCAGTAGATAGATCCGGAAGGACTGTGAATGCAGTTGCCGGTGTAAAAGGAACAACCAATACCGCAAAATGTTTATTAGATCAAGCTAGAATTGCTGCTATGAATACGAGATGGGATGCCAGCAGCGATGCTCCGGAAAAACAAGTAGGTAAGATTGTTTATAATTTCAATTTGAATTAGAGCAATTAGGAAGCGTATTTTTTTTATGTTTTTTTAAAACAACCTCTCTATCTTACGATTGCGAGGAACAAGGTAATGACAACTGCGTAACATCAGATACAAATTTGCGTGAGGGATAGCAGCAAGTACCGAAGTACTGCGGATAGCCCGACCGCGATAGAAAAAGGGGCTAATCAATATCAAGTTGATTAGCCCCTTTTTCTATCGCGGTCACGCCCAAATAATGCAATTGCTTCACAAAAATCGCAATGCCATTTACTTGGGACTCGTTGCAATCACAAACTTCAGATTGTTCTTCACTCCTATTTGCAGTACATCGACTAAATCTTGTACTTGCAAATTGAATGGAATACGTACGATTACGGTTTGATCCTTCTCTACATTCATTTTAGACATCAAAGTTGTTTCGAGTTCTTCAAAGGAAACTACTTGCTTGTCAATATAGAATTTTTTATCCTCAGTAACGGATAAACTGATGTATTGCTTGTTTGTTTTCTCGTTAGATTTAGCTTTTGGCAATGTCATTTTGATAACATTAGGATTAGCCAAGGTTGATATAATCAAGAAAAAAAGCAACAGAAAAAACATAATATCACTTAATGACGACGTTGCCACCTCGGCATGAAATCTTCTTTTTCGTTTTATAGACATGTTACGATCTTTGAATAATATTTACAAACTCTAATATTTGTTTTTGAATTTTTAAAGCAAAATTATCAATATTGCCGTTTAATATATGATATCCACTGTAGGCGATGATACCAACAATTAAGCCGGCACCACTACTGATCATTTTCTCATACAATCCACCGGAAATATTACCAATACTGATGTTTTCAGTAACCGATATGCTGTAAAATATTTTGATAACTCCAGATATAGTTCCAACAAATCCTAATGTAGGTGCAATTCCGGCAATAAGACCCAAGTGACCTAAATGCTTTTCCATTCCTCCTATTTCGATATCCGCAGCACGATCCATATTGGATTCAATCTCGATAATAGGCCTGCCAATAACCAGAATTCCTTCTTTGATAATATTCCCTGACGCACTATTATTTCGTTCTGCAATAGATCGCGCCAAATCAAGATTCCCAGAATTTAAATTATCACGTATGTCGCGCATTAAATGGGCATCAATTTTCGATGCTTTATTAATAAACAAATAGCGTTCAATAATTAAATAAAAAGTATAAAATAATAAAATCCCAATTGGGATAAGCCACACACCGCCTTTTAAAAGGAATCCTAAAGTGGATATTTCGGCATTTGGAGCAATTTTTTCGATAACTACGTTAGATGCAGCGTTGGTAATAGTGTCGGCCTGTACTTGTATAAAACTAAACATATAATATTATTGTATTTTAATCATTAATTCTAAAAATTATTTCAATTTTGCATTAAAGATACTTTTCGATGTAGTATTAAACTAAAAAAAACGAAAAATATTTTAAACAATTACTATTTTATTACAAAAATGAACTATCAGGAAACCATAAATTGGATGTTTAACCAACTACCGATGTACCAACTTCAGGGCGCTTCGGCCTATAAAAAAGATTTAACCAACACGCATTTACTCATTGCTCATCTTGAGAATCCTCAGGAAAAAATAAAGTGCATTCATGTAGCGGGAACTAATGGAAAAGGCTCGACCTCACACATGTTGGCATCCATACTTCAAGAAGCGGGTTATAAAGTTGGATTATACACTTCACCCCATTTAAAGGATTTCCGAGAGCGCATAAAAATCAACGGAAAAGATATTTCTGAGGAATTCGTTACTGATTTCATCAATAAACACAAAAGTTTTTTTGAATCCAATGACATGAGTTTTTTTGAAATGACTGTTGGATTAGCCTTCGATTATTTTGCCAAAGAAAAAGTAGACATCGCCATTATTGAAGTGGGAATGGGCGGAAGACTGGATGCAACCAATATCATTACCCCTCTAGTTTCCGTTATAACAAATATAGGACTGGATCACACCCAGTTTTTGGGCAACACGCTGGAAGCTATCGCTTTTGAAAAAGCGGGAATTATAAAGCCAAATATTCCAGTTATTATTGGAGAATACACTGCTGAAACCGAACCTGTTTTTGGGATCAAAGCCAAAGAATGCAATTCAGAAATCTATTTTGCTTCTGATTTGATTTCAGAAACTTATCCTTCTGATTTAATGGGGGATTATCAAATTCATAATAAAAAGACCGTGTTACAAACCGTTTCCATTTTAAATAGTCAGACCGAATATAAAATCACTGTCGAAAATACAAAATGTGGCTTATTAAATGTGGTAAAAAATACCGGACTTCAAGGAAGATGGCAACAATTGAATGAACTTCCAAAAGTTGTATGCGACACGGCACACAATAAAAACGGACTGGAAGTTGTTTTAAAACAAATACAAAAAGAAAATTTTGAAGCTTTACATATTGTTTTGGGAGTAGTAAACGATAAAGATTTAGATAAAATTCTGCCTTTATTCCCTAAAAAAGCACGCTATTATTTCTGCAAACCAAATATTCCTCGCGGGTTAGATGCTGTACTTTTACAACAAAAAGCAGCAACTTTCGAATTAAAAGGCGAAGTATATAATTCTGTTTCAGAAGCTTATAACATAGCAATTGAAAACGCTGGAGAATCTGATTTTATATACATTGGCGGAAGCACCTTTGTAGTGGCAGAAATTTTATAATTTTTTTGGTTTTTACTTGCAAATCTAGAAAAGTGGCGTATATTTGCACACGCAATAACGGAAACGAAAGTAACTAAATTGCATTAGGGCGATTAGCTCAGCTGGTTCAGAGCACCTCGTTTACACCGAGGGGGTCGGGGGTTCGAACCCCTCATCGCCCACAAAAAACTCCATTAGAAATAATGGAGTTTTTTTATGCTTTTTTTTTAAATTACCAACCTTGGGTCAATCCGTTCTTAACTACTTCTTCGTATTTTTTTTTATCAAAATTATATAAATTTGGCGCTTTATGAGCTACATTACTTTTCTTCTCATCCAGCTTTGTTAAAATCCCGATTGCCGTTATCTTACGCAGAAAATTTCTACGGTCGAGTTTTCTACCTAATATTGTTTCATATAGTTTTTGTAATACCGGAATCGTAAATTTTTCGGGCAGTAAATTATATCCTACCGGCATTAAATTTAATTATCAACTAAACAGATCACAAAAGTGGTTTTTCCATCGTCATTTCTATGCGCCAAATAGCCGCCATGAGCTTCTATAATGCTTTTGGATAAAGTCAAGCCAATTCCGGCCCCTTCTTTACGAGTGGTGAAAAAGGGTAAGAATATTTTACTTTCTATTTCTTTTTCGATGCCTTTTCCGTTATCGGTAATCTTAATAAAAATTCTCTTTTCTTTAACTTCTGCCGAAATAATAATTTGCTTCTTTTCTGTGTCTGCCAAGGCATAAATACAATTCGTCAAAAGATTAATCAATACGTGTTCCATTTGTTGCATGTCAACATTTAGCCTGTGGTCAAAAGCAATCGTGTTTATGACTTCTATTTGTTCTTTTTTGAAGATTGGAGTCATAATTTGGAAACCGTTTTCAATCATTTTCAACAATTCTGTTTTTTCTTTTTTGGGAGAAGGCAACATGGCCAGTTTGCGGTAACTTTCAACAAATTGCTGTAGATGGTCGGTCCGCCTCAACATCGTGGCAACACTGCTTTTCATATCGTCCACGTCTTCCGATGAAATTGTCTTCTGTTGAACCAAATCCTGTAGATTCTGAGAAAGTGATCGAATGGGAGTAATTGAATTTAAAAGTTCATGAGAAATCACCTTCATCAGATTGCTCCAGGCTTCTTTCTCTTTTTTCTCTATTACAGTCTGAATTGAGTCCAGTAGAATAATAAAATAATCTTGATTGTAAATTTCACTTCTGGAAGTCTGCATCAGAAATGTTTGCGTGTCTTGTTGATTAACACGTATTTCTAATGACGTTTTAATTTCTTTAAAATCCTGTTCCTCAATAATTTCACATAGAGCAGGCAACTGATTTTTCAAGTATTTCCATTTGGAAACTTTTGGCACATCAAAATGATTGGAAAAATAGTCATTCATCAAAAAAATATTCCAGTCGTTTTTATCTTTTTGCAGAATAACAATTCCCGTTTCGATATTATTTAGAATAGAACGATACACAATATCTTTTGAAACCTGTTCGTTTTCTTTGCGTTTCAGCGTTTCATATAACTTGAATAAGTTGGAGTAATTTTGATAGGATTTGTGTTTGGAAAAATCGGATGTGAAATCATTTTGCAAAATCGAAGTAATCGTTCTGTCATAAAGTAGAAAAGCATTTTTTAGATACAAATACATTTCAAAAACGAGTATAAAAATTACAAAAAGACCAAATGCAGCTGTATAAACCAGTCCTTTTTGAATAAGAAAAATGGAAATTCCGGCAGCAAAAAGAATAAAAATCAATCGAGCAAAAAAGAGATTGTATGTTTTCCAGGAATTAAACATATTAATTGGTGCTGATGTTATATTTTTCTAAACGTCGGTATAATGCACCTCTGGACAATCCCAATTCCTCAGCAGTTTTAGTAATATTGTTGTTGTTCTTGAAAAGGATTTTTTCGATGGTTATTTTTTCGACAGACGACAGCTGAATATCGTCTTGATTATCCTCGTACGTTGTTATTTGTTCCAAATCCAGGTCCGAAACAGTAATTTGATTATTTTCACAAAGAATCACGGCACGTTCTATTCGGTTCTCCATTTCCCGGATGTTCCCGTTCCAAGCGTGTTTTTCGATTTGTTCTAATGCTTTTTCGTGAAAAGTGATTTCGTCTCGTCTGTATTTCGCAATTATTTTTAGCAAAAGATAGTTCGCTAAAGGGATTTTATCTTCGTTTCGTTCTCGCAATGGAGGCAGTACGATTTCCATGGTGTTGATGCGATAATACAAATCCTCCCTAAAGTTTTTATTGGCAATTTCCTGCTTCAAATTCAAGTTAGTGGCAGTAATAATGCGGACATTCAAAGGTCTCGCTTTCGACTCTCCTAATCGGGTTACGGTTTTGGTTTGGATAACCTGCAAGAGTTTAGACTGCAATTGTAATGGAACATTTCCTATTTCATCCAAAAAAATAGTTCCGTTTTGGGCCATTTCGAAGCGTCCCGGCGTGTCTATTTTGGCATCAGTAAAAGCCCCTTTGGCATAGCCAAATAATTCGCTTTCAAAAATATTGGAATTCAAAGAACCCAAATCAACGTGAATAAATGAACTGTCTTTTCGATCTGATTGGCAGTATATATGATGAGATAAAACAAATTTACCAGTTCCGTTCTCGCCAAGAATTAAAACATTAGCATCGGTTTTTGCGACTTTATCTCCCAAGGAATATGCCTTTTTTATAACGTCTGAATTACCAACGAAGAATTCGTTTATGATCTCGATATCATTTGATTTTTTCTGCTCTTTGCGGCTTTTATCAACCGCATTTTTTACAACGCTGAGCAATTTTTCGTTTTCCCAAGGTTTTAAAATATAATCAAAAGCCCCAGCTTTTAAACCTTCTACAGCCGTCTCAACCTTTCCAAAAGCAGTCATCAAAATAACAACAGTCTTTGGCGAAAGCGTTTTTATTTCTTTCAGTAAATACAACCCCTCTCTCCCATCCTCAAATCCTATTCTATAATTCATATCGAGCAAAACGACATCAATGGTGTTTTTTGCCAATAATTCAACTACATTTTTCGGACTATTGAGTGTAAAAATGTTTTCAAAATGCTTTTTAAGGAGCATTTTGGAAGCAAAAAGAATGTCTTCTTGGTCGTCTATCACTAAAATAGAGGCGTTCGTCTTTTTCATTACTGTTCGGTTTCGGACAAAAGGTGTTCAATAATGGACACCTTTAAAATTTTATTAAAAATAAAAACTTAAAAATAAGGCAGTTACAATATTTAAATTATTGGCATAAAAATCCCTTTATGGTTAACAAATCACAAACAATGGACACTGTAATCACAGGTAAAACTAACAAAAATAAGTATCTTATAATCGCATTAATAATAATCTTACTCTTCGGGTATTTTGTCTTTACTTCTGCGACCAAAAAAAGAAGTTTGAACGTAAAAAAAGTTGAAATTACGATTAAGACGGTTGAAAATGATTTTTTTGAAGATTTTATGTCTTTTCAGGCAAAAGCAGTTCCTTTAAATTCAATGTTAATTAATATCATAGAAGGTGGTGCGGTTCAGGAAATATTTGTAGAAAATGGCGATATGGTTATAAAAGGGCAACCGCTGGCAAGATTATACAATCCCAATGCAGAACTGGCGTATATGCAACAAGAAACAGCGATTATCGAACAAATCAATAATTTGAATAAAGGAAAACTCGATTTAAGAAATCAGGAATTGAATTTAGAAAAAGACTTGATCGCGATAGAACACGATTATCTCGATGCTAAAAATTTATTCGATTTGAATAAAAAACTTTTTGAACAAGAAATACTTTCTAAAAACGAATGGGAAAAGACCAATGAAAATTATCGTTTTCAAAAAGAACGCATGAACATCATTAAACAAAGTGTCAAAAAAGAAAAACTGGCGAATCAAATTCAGATAGTGCAACTCAATCAATCCATTGGCATTATGGATAAAAGCTTGTCCATTTTAAGAAATAATAAAAAGAATTTTTTAATCATTGCACCACTTTCAGGCAGGCTTTCTTCATTTGAACCGATACTCGGAAAAACGTATTCGCAAAACACGAGCATCGGTTTTATTGACGATAGAAAAGGGTATAAATTGTTAGCCGATATAGATGAATTTTATTTGGCCAGAATTGCAGAGAAACAAAAAGGAACGGTGGATTTTGAAAACAAAGCCATCGAAGTTCAAATAACTAAAGTAATTCCCGAAATCAAAAACGGAAGGTTTCAAGTGGAATTAGATTTTGTTTCCTCTGAAAAACTGGATTTAAAACAAGGATTGAGTTTTGGAGTGAAATTAAACTTGTCTGAAAAAACAAAAACCATAGTACTGTCCAAAGGAAGTTTTTATGAAGAAACCAATGGGAAATGGATTTTTGTTGTCAACGGCAACAAAGCAGAGAGAAAAGCAATCAAATTGGGAAGAGAAAACCCTTTGTATTATGAAGTCCTTGGCGGATTAAAAGCTGGCGAAAAAGTAATTACTTCGTCTTATAAAGATTATGAATCAGTTGAAATATTAAACATAGAATAAAGTAAGTTTACTCATACGGATAAGGCTATTAAACATAAATTACAATAAAAATAACCATTAAGACATTAAGATTGTTAAACTTAAGCGTACTTAATTTCTTAATGGTTTAAAAAAAGTATTGAATTGACGATTCCAATAATTAACGCACACTAGACGTTAAAAAACAACAATTATGATAAAAATTAAAAATCTTTCAAGAGTATTCAGAACCGAGGAATTGGAGACCAAAGCATTGAGTGAAGTTTCTTTAACAATTAATCAAGGTGATTTTGTGTCTATCATGGGACCTTCGGGAAGTGGTAAATCAACCTTATTGAATATTATAGGATTGCTCGACAGTGCGTCTGGCGGGAACTATCAATTGCTGAATCAAGAAATGACTGGATTGAAAGAGAAAGAAAAGTCAAAAGCCAGAAAAGAAAATATCGGTTTCATTTTTCAAAATTTCAATTTGATTGACGAACTATCGGTTTATGATAATATTGAATTGCCATTGATTTATAACAAAGTTCCTTCTTCGGACAGAAAGAAAAAAGTAGAAGCAATTGCCGAAAAATTAGGGATCTCACATCGATTAAAACATTATCCACAACAGCTTTCTGGAGGACAACAACAGCGTGTAGCCGTGGCAAGAGCATTAATTAACGATCCGAAAATCATCCTTGCCGATGAACCTACAGGAAATCTAGACAGCAAAAACGGAAATGAAGTCATGGAACTTTTAACAGATTTACATGCTAATGGAGCCACAATCCTGATGGTAACGCACTCTGATTATGATGCGTCTTTTTCTCAAAAAACCATTTTGATGAAAGATGGAATGATACTTTCAGAAAAAATAAACAGTCGTAATGTTGATGTATTGATAAGCGAGAAAATCTAAAGATCATGCTGAAAAATTGGATAAATATATTTTTATACCAAATCAAAAACAACAAGCTTTTCACGGCTTTGAATGTTTTGGGTTTGAGTATTGGGATAGCGGGATTGATTTTCGCGATTTTATATTGGAATGAGGAGCAAAGTTATGATGCTTGGAACCCAAATAAGGAGAAAGTGTTTTTTTTAGTCAATCAAATGGATGAAAATTCTTTTTGGACTACTACTCCTGCTCCGGTAGGTTCTAATTTAATAAAAAAATCAGATGATGTAGCTTCCTTTTGTTATATCAGCGGAGATTATAATAAGGATATAATACGATTTAAAAACAATAAAAAACAATTTGAAAAAATACTAATTGCGCAAGATAATTTCTTTGATTTTTTTCCTTTTGAATTTGTCGAAGGAAACCAAAAAGGAGCTTTACCGGATGAAAACAGTATTTGTTTATCACAGGAAACAGCTATGCAACTCTTCGGGAATGAGAGCGCTTTAAATCAAGAAGTGGTTTTTGACAACAAAAAACTAGTTGTAAGAGGGGTTTATAAATTAGATAAAAAATCATCGTACAGTCCTTCCTGTGTGGTTAATTTTATGGATTTTAGAATAAAAAAGTCTATTGATCAATGGGGTAATTTTCAATTTGTGTTATTAATTAGAGCAAAAAGTGCTAGTTCTAAAGCACATATAGAAAAGACTTTAGGACAATTGTATTATGATAATATGACCGTTCGTTATGCAAAACAAAAAGGTATTACACCAGAAGAGTTTATTGAAAAATTTGGATCGACAAAACCTTCCTTAGAACCTTTATCAGATGTTCGTTTACATACCAAAACAAGTGGAATAATAGAAGTTAAAGGAAATTATTTGTTTTTAAAAATAATGATGGGGTTGAGCATTCTTATTTTGCTTTTATCCATATTCAATTATGTCAATATGGCAACTGCGAGTGCTATAAAAAGAGCAAAAGAAGTAGGTTTGCGTAAAGTTTTAGGGGCGTCAAAACGAAATATCACCACGCAGTTTTTATTTGAAACCATAATTGTTGTTTTGATTGCTTTATTGTTTTCTTTAGTAATTGTAGAATTAGCCTTGCCTTATTATAATGAGTTTTTGGAGAAAAATTTGAGTATTCAATTGGATCAGATTTTCTTTCAATTAGTACTACTATTTCTTTTAATTATAGTAACTGCCGGAATTTCTCCCGCCATTTATGTAGCAAATTTTGAAGTTTTAAAGGTATTGAAAGGAAACTTCAATAGAAGTAAAGCAGGGATTTGGCTAAGAAATTCCATGTTAGTATTGCAGTTTGCCATCGCAAGTTTTTTTATTATCGGCTCTTATATTGTTTACCAACAAATAGACTATATGAGTACAAAAGATTTAGGTTTTAAAGCCGATCAAATCTTAAACGTATCCTATAGGAATGTATATGGAGAAAAGATATCAGACAAGTTTAGATTTGATAGATATACAACAATTAAAAATAAATTATTAAAAATAAAAGGAATAAAACAAGTTGCAGGTGGTGCTTTTGTGTTTGGCATTGGTGCGCCAATAACAACGACGTATTATTATAAAGATAGGAGTATAGATGGGAATAATATCCCTATCGATTTTGGAATGCTCGAAATGTTGCAAATCAAAATGTTGAAAGGAAGATACTTAGATCCAAAATTTGCTCAAGATACGATCAACACTATGCTGATTAATGAAACCGCATTGAAAATGTTAAAAGAAAAAAATCCAATAGGTAAAAAAGTCAATTGGGATGGAAAAGAAGTAATTATTGTAGGTGTTGTTAAAGATTTTAATTTAGATAATCCAAGCGAAGCAATTCCGCCCATGTCTTTTTTTCATTTCAAAACAATTCCGTGGTTTATAGGTACTTTAAATAATATTTATGTCGAAGCAAATCCTGAGACTATGTCGCAAACGCTTGCAGATATTGAAAAATTTTGGATAAAAAATGTAGACCCAGATTATCCATTTGCGTATGATTTTGTCGATAAAGATTACAAAAGATCGTACAGCAGTTATGTGAAACAAAAAACCCTGTTTTCACTACTAAATATTGTAGTTATTGGTATTGCCTTGTTCGGATTGTTTGCCTTAGCAACATATTCAATTCAAAGACGAATGAAAGAAATTGCGATACGAAAAACACTAGGAGCAGAAACCAATGTTTTACTAAAAGAGTTATCCAAACAATACATCTTTTTTTGTGTAATTGGATTTCTGATTGCGGCATTTCCGGTGTACTATTTATTGAATTTATGGCTGGAAAATTTTGCTTTTAGAATTTCAATTTCAATTATTCCTTTTGTCATTGGTCTCATAGTCCTGTTAAGCTTAACATTAGCTATAGTACTTTCCAGGGCTTATGCCGCAACCAGAGTCGATGTTTTACAATTCTTAAAATACGAATAACCATGCTGAAAAATTGGATAAATATATTTTTATATCACATCAAAAACAACAAGCTTTTTACGGCTTTGAATGTGTTAGGATTGAGCATCGGAATATCGGGCTTAATTTTCGCTTTGCTATACTGGAACGATGAACATAGCTATAACGCCTGGAACCCTGAAAAAGAAAAAGTTTATCAGGTGTTGGTTCAATTGACAGGTACACCCGTGAGAGGAGAAAACCCATTGGTACTAAAATCTTTTTTGGAAGAAGACCCGAATGTAGAAACTGTAGTTTATGGTGACAGTTGGTATCAAAATGACCGAATCATTCATAATGGAAAGAAGCAATTAGTCGATAAAATCATCAATGTAGAAAGTGATTTCTTTTCTCTTTTCCCTTTTAAAATCATTCAAGGAGATGCCATTTCTGCATTAAAAGATGACAGCGGCATTGCCATTTCAGAAGACATTGCCAAAAGGGTTTTCGGCGATGAAAACCCGATTGGCAAACAAGTGAATTGCTTGGACGCTATGTGCATTGTTCGCGCCGTATATCGCATTCCAGATAATTCTTCTATTGCTCCAAATGTCATCGTCAATAGAATGAAGGAGCTTTTGGATCCAAATAAACAGATGGGGATTTTTGCTTTCAAAGTGCTTTTGAAAACGGAAGACCCTTCTAAAGTGGAGAAAACAAGAAAGAGGATAGAAAAGATATATTTCGACGAATATATCGTAAAAAACGCAAAACAAGCCGGCTTTACAACCGAGGAAATGGCTAAAAAAATCGGGCAGTTTGAAATTTTCATGGAACCGCTTTCAAAGGCGAGATTACATTCCATCGTTGATGGGTATCCGGAAGGCAGAGGCAATTCTCAATTTTTGTTGATTATGGCTGGACTATCTGTTGTAATTCTCATTTTATCTGTTGTCAATTATGTCAATTTGGCTACTGCCAATGCCATAAAGCGAGCCAAAGAAGTGGGAGTGCGTAAAATCGTGGGCGCATCAAGAGGTAACATTATCAGTCAATTTATTTTTGAAACTATTCTTATAAGTTCGTTTTCTATTTTATTGGCATTGGTCATTGTAGAATTGGCGTTGCCTTATTACAATGAATTTTTAGAGAAAAACCTAATGATTGTTGGAAGCCAATTTTATTTGCAATTAATTCTGATTTTCATCTTAACCGTTTTGGTTGCGGGAATATTTCCAGCGGTTTATGTTTCCAATTTTGAAACGCTCAAAGTATTGAAAGGGAATTTCGGAAGGAGTAAAAGTGGTGTTTGGTTGCGTAACGGAATGCTAATTTTACAGTTTGCTATTGCTACTTTTTTTATTATCGGGTCTCATATTGTCTATCAGCAAGTCAACTATTTAAGCAATAAAGACCTTGGATTTAAAGGAGACCAAGTGATTGCCATAGCATTAAATCTTCCATCTTCGTACTATGAGGGAGAAGACATCGGCAGAAATATTTACAACAGATACACTACCATCAAACAGGAATTGACAAAAATAAAAGGAGTTGAACAGGCATCAACGGGTCTTGTTACATTTGATGGTGCAGACCATTCATTATTCCCTGTTTTATATAAAGATCAGCTCTTTAAAGAACGAACTATTCCGGTAGATTTTGGTATGCTTGAAATGCTGAAAATAAAAGTGCTAAAAGGCAGAGGTCTTGACGAAAAATTCGCTTCCGACACCATCAATTCTGTATTGGTAAACGAAACAGCCCTAAAACTAATGAATATGAAAGACCCAATTGGGAAAGAAGTACTGATTAGGAATCAAAAGTTAAAAATTGTGGGGGTTGTCAAAGATTTCAATTTATTAAGCCCGGAAGTTGAAGTCCCACCAATGACCTTTTTCCATATTAAATCCGTAGATATAGCTAAAACCATAAGTCTTGTTTACGTAAAACTAAAATCGGATAATGTTGAAAATACTATTGCTGATATCGAGAAATTCTGGACAACGGTCGATAAAGAATACCCATTCAAATATGATTTCGTTGATAAAGAGTACGCCAGAACATATGAAACTTATGTAAAACAAAAGAACCTCTTTTCATTGCTGAATATTGTGGTGATTCTCATTGCTCTTTTTGGTTTATTTGCTTTGGCTTCGTATTCTATACAAAGTCGGATGAAAGAAATCGCCATCAGAAAAACTTTGGGTGCAGAAACCAACACTTTGCTTAAAGAATTATCAGAACAGTATATATTATATTGCACAATCGGGTTTCTAATCGCTTTGTTTCCAGTGTATTATTTGTTGAACAAATGGCTCGAAAATTTTGCCTTTAGGATTGACATCACTGTATTTCCATTCATTTTTGGATTCATCATACTATTAGTTTTAACTTTGATAATTGTGCTTTTAAAAGCCTATCAGGCAACAAAAACAGATGTTTTGAAATATTTGAAATATGAATAAAAAAACAGTTATAACACTTTTATTTTTAATTTTTAGTGCTTTTGCCAGCGGCCAAGAAAATTCTTGGTCGCTTACAAAATGCATGGAAACAGTTTTGCAGAATAATATCGAAATAAAAATCAGACAACTCGAAATAAAAAGAACTCAAAAGTCACAGAATTCAGTTTTAAATAGAATGTTACCGACTATCAATTTATATGGAGAACAAGGATATAATTTTGGTTCTACCATTGATCCTTCGACTAACGGAAGAGTAAGTTCTAACATTCAAAATGATAATTTCTATCTCAGTGCCAGAACTAATCTAATAGATTTTAGTGCTTTTGCGAATGCTCAAAAAGATAGAATTAATATTGAGCAAGCCAAAGCCGAAAAAGAAGTTTTAGAAAACGAATATAAATTGCAGCTTTTGGAAAGCTATTATCAGGCACTTTATACTCAGGAGTTATTGAAAATTCAAAAAGAGCAACTCAAGCAAGCTACCTTTAACTTAGACAGAGTAACTAAAGAAGTGGCTATCGGTAGCAAACCTCAAAGCGATTTGTATGATATGCAATTGAGTTTTTCGGAGGAAGAAAACCGAAATTTGGAAACCGCACAATTGTATGCTATTAAGAAAATACAATTATTCCAGTTGATGAATATTACGGGTGTGGCAACTAATGAAATTATATTGGAACCTTATTTGAATGGAAGAACTGAATATGCTGAGAATTCGTTATACAATCCTAAAATCAAACTTGCAGAGCTCAATTATCTAAACAGTTTGAAGTCGATCCGTTTAGAGAGAGCCAGCAATCTACCGATCTTGTCAGCATATTATGGATATTCTACTTTTTATTATAAAAATATTAAACAAGCAAATGCCACCACAGATTCTTTTTTCAACCAATTAGAAGAAAATAAAAGTCAACAAGTTGGTATGCAATTGAGCGTTCCAATTTTCAATGGCTTTAGAAATAACAAAAAAATCAGTGCATCAAAAATAGCAGGTGATCAGGCAAAACTCGTTGTAGAAAAAGAAAAACAACAATTGGACAAACAAGTAATATTGGAAGAACAAAACAAAAGAAATTATTTGCTCCTACAGAATAAATTGATGGAGAAAGAAAAGTATGCCAAAGCTTCTCTAGCAACTACTCAAGCTAAATTTATAAGTGGCAAAGTAGAAGCTATTTTATATTCCTCAGTTAAAAATCAGTCTCTCTCTGCTGAGTATGAAGTGTTGAGAAACAATCTTCAATTACAATATATTGACTTGAAAATAAATCTATTGAGAAAGGATCGGTTGTAAAAATAAAGACTAAAATTTAAAATCATTCACAATCCAGTAGCGATAACTTGT
Organism: Flavobacterium cryophilum; assembly: GCF_048286555.1. Taxonomy (NCBI): domain Bacteria; kingdom Pseudomonadati; phylum Bacteroidota; class Flavobacteriia; order Flavobacteriales; family Flavobacteriaceae; genus Flavobacterium; species Flavobacterium cryophilum. The sequence continues at coordinate 183,075 of NZ_JBLVPZ010000008.1, forward strand.
TTAAATTCTGCATGAAATGGTTCGTAAATAGTTCCGTAAGGACCACAAAAAACTCCATTAGAAATAATGGAGTTTTTTTATGTTTTTTTTAAAATTACCAACCTTGTGTCAATCCGTTTTTAACTACTTCTTCGTATTTTTCTTTATCGAAATTATATAAATTTGGCGCTTTATGCGCTACATTACTTTTCTTCTCATCCAGCTTTGTCAAAATCCCGATTGCCGTTATCTTACGCAGAAAATTTCTACGGTCGAGTTTTCTTCCTAATATGGTTTCATATAGTTTTTGTAATTCCGGAATCGTAAATTTTTCAGGTAGCAAATTATATCCTACCGGCATTAAATTTAATTCCATACGAAGGGTTTCCAATGCTGTGTCCAGAATTTGTTTGTGATCTAAAACCAATTCCGGCACCGCATTATGGTCAATCCATTCTACAATTTCATTGCTATCTAAAGGCTGTGGAACCGTTTTCAAAAAATCGACTAACGCATAATAACCTACCGTTACAAAACGGCTAGCATACCATTTCCCTTCGTCTAAGGGTATTCCGTAAAATTCAAGTATTGAATTACTGATAACAACACTAGTCCGTCTAGCTGCGCCAAATGTCGAAAACTGCCTCAGAAAAATTCCTTTCAATCCAGTTCTACCATGTAAAACAGTTACTGCAGCCTGATCAATATCTTCATTTACAGGTACAAAACCTCCGGGCAAAGCCCATTTGTCACTGTACTTTGTTTTTATTAACAGCACTTTGAGCTGATTGTCATGAAATCCAAAAATCACACAATCTATCGACAAACCCGGTTGATACTTTTCCTTATTATCTAAAATGGCTTTTAACATGTGATTTATTCTAGCAATTAAATTATACCCTTCGAAAGACGCAATTTAGTTCATTTTTGTTAAGCAATTGAAGGACGTAACAATTTTAAAAATTCATCATCCTTTATTTTGATCTTAATATAAAAAAAGATTGGACAAAGAAACGAATCCATTCGATGAAAAAACATATTTATGGTGAACAACAGCTAAAAAATTCATTTCACTAATCATTGGAAGACTGGAAAACAGTCGCATACCCACGCATAGATTATCAAGTAATTCATGATTGTTTTTCAACAACTTTATCAGTTGCCACCTCTTAAAATACTCTTACAGCACAAAAAATGGATAAACCTTTCGGAATTAAATTTAAAGCCAATGCTGTTCAAATAGTATAGTATTCAGATTAGGTATGAAGTGCACCCTTATTGGTGGAAGAAACTGGCTATAATTTTCTGAAGTTCTTGTTTTGAGAGAAGAAATTGCCAATGGTTTTATTAATGGAGTTTAAAGTTTCACAAGTGCCACTAAAATACCAAAACGGACGAGAAGAAAACAGCAACTTCCTTTTTTTATAAGCAATGCTAGTCAATAGGCCAAGAAATAAATTCTTTTTTTTATCAGGAGGGAAATTTGCAGACGCAGCTCTTGATGGTATTTTGACCGCTATCAACCAAAATTAAAAAGTAGTAGTAAATGTTGTTATAAAAGTATTTAAAACTCAATCGACAGGACTTCTACGTAAACTGTCGATTGAGGCTTTTTATTTTACTAATTCAAAAGTGCTTTTCAACCGAATATCTGTCGAAGACGAGCCTATCATTAAATCAAAATCTCCTGGTTCAGTAATCCATTGTAAAGCTGCATTGTAAAAAGATAATTTTTCCTTGTCTATGATAAATTCCAACACTTTAGTTTCACCCGCATTCAGTTGTATCTTTTGAAAATCTTTCAACTCAATAATTGGCCGAACCACAGATCCTACCTTATCTCTTAAATACAACTGTACCACCTCTTCTCCAGCCACATTTCCTGAATTTTTTACGTGTAATGAAACCGTGATTTTTCCCGTACTTTTTATCTTATTTTTAGATAATTTTAAATCTGAATATTCAAAAGTAGTATAACTTAATCCATAGCCAAAAGGAAATTTAGGACTGTTGTTTAAATCGGTATAGGCCGAAACATAATTAAAAGCGGTGTCATTTGGAGCGGGTCTTCCTGTATTAAAATGATTGTAATAAATAGGAATTTGTCCTTCTGCTCTTGGAAAAGTCATTGGCAATTTCCCTGAGGGATTGTAATCGCCAAACAAAACATCCGCGATAGCATTTCCTGCTTCGCTACCCAACCACCACGTATACAGGATTGCGGGAACATTATCAGCCGTCCAATTAAAAACAAGCGGTCGACCTGCGTTAATTAAAACCACAACCGGTTTCCCGGTCGCTTGTATTGCTTTTACCAATTCTTCCTGAACGCCTGGTAAATGAATATTACTACGACTCTTAGCCTCGCCACTCATATCCGCTCTTTCACCAATACTCAAAATTACGATATCCGCTTGATTGGCAATGGCGACTGCTTCTGCAAAACCTTCTTTATTATCCCCATCGATCTCACACCCTTTGGCGTAAAGCAATTTAGTGGAACTACCTACTTTATTTACCACACCCTCCCATTGAGAAACAACTTGTTTATCATAATCAAGTTCTGGCAATTCTACTGCCCAAAAACCCATATTTTGTTTGTGTTCTTTTACCAAAGGGCCAATAAAAGCAATTGTTTTCGTGTCTTTGGAAAGGGGTAAAATATTTTTCTCCTTCCCCGACGGGATAGCGTTTTTTAACAATACGATGCTTTTTGCTGCAATAGCTCTTGCTGCTTTTCTGTGCTCCGGGTTATTCATTGCGGCTTGTTCTCTTTCAAGATTGGAGTATTTATACGGATTGTCAAAAAGACCTAATTCGAATTTCTTGCGTAAAATTCTTTTTACAGCATCATCAATCAAGGCAATTGGCACTTTGTTTTCTTGAACCAATGCCGCTAAATGGTAGCGATAAGCATTGCTTTCCATATCCATATCACTTCCTGCTGTTATGGCTTGTAGTGCCGCTTCTTTAGTGTCTTTTGAGTATCCGTGATTGACCATTTCCCCGATTGAACCCCAATCAGAAACTACAAAACCTTGATAGTTCCATTTCTCTTTTAGAATGTCGCGTTGTAAGTATTTATTTCCGGTTGCAGGAATTCCGTTAAGGTCATTAAATGAATTCATAAAAGTGGCTGCACCCGCATCCAAAGCAGATTTAAAAGGAGGTAAATACGTTTCCCAAAGCATTCTTTCGCTCATATCAACTGAGTTGTAATCTCTCCCGCCAATTGCAGCGCCATAAGCCGCAAAATGTTTCACGCAAGCCATTACCGAATTGACATTGCCTAATTTTTCTTGAAAACCTTTCACTCTGGCATAAGCAATTTTCGAACCTAAATAGGTGTCTTCTCCTGCGCCTTCCATTACGCGTCCCCAACGCGGATCACGAGCAATATCTACCATGGGAGCAAATGTCCAATGAATTCCACTTGCCGATGCTTCGATAGCAGCGATTCTTGCTGAAAGTTCCATCGCGGCTAAATCCCAACTTGCGGCTTCCGCCAAAGGAATTGGAAAAGTAGTTTTGTACCCATGAATAACATCTTGACCAAACAACAAAGGAATTTTCAATCGGGATTGCATCGCTAATTCCTGATATTGTCGGGTATATTTAGTACCAATAACATTCAACATCGAACCTATTAAACCTTTTTTGATTTCGGTTTCCTTATTTGGATTTATCGTTATGGGTCCAGTCGCCTGATTATTTCCCGTATATTGATTGAGTTGCCCAATTTTCTCTTCGAGTGTCATTTGCTTCAGCAACGCATTCACTTTTTGGTCAATTGTTTTTTGTTGTGACAAGGCAATAAAGCAGGTCAATAAAAGAGTTATAGTTCCTATTTTTTTCATTTCTAAATACTATTATTTTTATAATCAAATTTATTTATTCCATCATCCAAAGAAGAGGAAATGTCCTTTTATTTTTTTACCTCGACTGGAATTTTGAATTCTAAAAAGTTCAAATTGAAATTTCCTTTTTCAAAATGCACTTTGACTTTATTCATTCCTTGTTTTAAAACCACATTTTTTAATGTCACCGTTTTCCAATTATTTATTCCTCCTGAAGATGGAATTGTTATTGTTTCAGAAATTCTCCTATTTTCATCTTCTAAATAAAGTTTTCCACCTGTGCCATCACTTGCATACCGAATAGCAACATCAAAAGTAGTTTTGGCTTTCACCTCAACGGTGTATTGTAGCCATTCGCCATCCTCAATAAACGCAACATGAAATCCATTTGTCATTGCATCGCTACAAGATTGAATATCAACTCCATCATTTCGCATCATTCCGCCTTTGTTCCATTTGGTAAATTTAGTACCATCATAATTAGCGACATCTTTATCCAAATACGCGAATCCGTTTTGCCCTAAATCATATTCTGTTGCGAATATTCTCCCCGGCAACGAATGATTTTTATATTTCTTTGTTTCGGTTGTTTGAACTTGTCTGAACATTGCATCAATCACATCATGCCTGATGGTCAGATTATTCATTTTGAAGTTTTCAGCAATTTGCAGTAAGGCGTTTTTGGCAAAATCCACTGTTGGCTTTTTTCCTCCGTTTTGCCAATATGCAAGTAATTGATCATATTCAGGAGTTTTTATTACTGACGTAACTCCAGCTAAGCTTTCAATTTTTTTCATTGGCCAAAAAGCCCAACCAATGTTATTAGACTCCATTAAAGAGATGGCTTCCTTGAACCAAACATTTGAGTTTTCGCCACTTTCTCCCAACCAAATTGGCACATTATATTGGGTTCTGTAGTCCAACATTTTTTGTATCGACGCGGTGTCATTTTGATTCCAATATTTATGAAAACTCAGCGCCATATTTTCATCCCAAAGCGGAAACATACCATTGTAATTATTTCCCCAGCAATTTCCTTCAATGAAGATTAAATGATTTGTATCAATGGCTCGAATCGCATTTGTAACTCGAACTTGCAACGCTTTTAAAGGCGCATTTGACGTTTCGTCACAACCATTTTGATTCGTTCCCGTAAAATTCCAATTGGGCTCGTTGATAATATCATACGCTCCAATCCAAGGATTGTCCTTGTAACGCACCGCTATCTTTTCCCAAAGTGCCACCATTTTATCCTGATTCGCTGTACTTTCCCAAAGTGATGGTTTTTCGGGGTCATAATCTGAGATATTGGCATCTTTTCCCTGACCGCCGGGAGCTGCATGCAAATCAAGAATCAAATAAATTTTATTCGCAGCACACCATTTCAACAAATCATCGGTCATTTTAAAACCCTCCTCCAGCCACGTATTTTGACCTGAAACCACTTCTTGTTCAAGAGGCAACGTATATAAATTATAGTGCATCGGCAAGCGAACGGAATTAAATCCCCAAGCCGCCAATGAATCGATGTCACTCTTCGTTATTCCATTTGCTTTGTAAGCATCATAAAATTCTACGGTGTTTTTGGCACCAATTAAATCCGTTATTTTTTGCTTAATCACATGTTGAGGACCAGCAAACGAACCGGTTTGAAGCATATATCCTTCCTGAACCATCCATCCGCCCAATCCCAATCCTCGCAAGATCACTTTTTGGTCATTCCCATCGACAATTTCTTGTCCATTTCTATGCAAAAAACCTTGTCCAAACGAGGCAATTGAAAAAGAAATAAAGGCTATTAAAATTATTTTTTTCATAAAGTTGGTTTAAAATTAATATACTAATGTTTGAATCGCGTGAGCCGGAATTTCAACAACCGTTTTCTCGGTAGCGATAATTAAATTATATGTGACTTTTTTATCGCTTTGATTCATTACCACCGTAATCATTTTTCCATCTGTATTAAGGAATGACGTACTTATCAAACTGCTTCTGCTTACTGCTGTGCTGATTCTTTTCGCATCTGGTCGAATAAATTTTGAGAAATGCCCAATGTAATAATAAGACGGGGTATAGATCAATTCTCCTGAATTAGTATCGGCATGAATGGGTGCAAAACAAAAATTCCCTACGTGATTGGGTCCGCCATTTTGGTCCAAAAGAATGTTCCAATCCGTCCAACCCACAGTTCCATTGTTAAAATCGTTAATCATAGAAGTGCCGTATCGTTCTCCATTTGCCCATAATTGGTATTTCTTAGCATCAAATCTTTCGACGCAACCTTCGGTAAACAGTAAATTTTTAGAGGGATAGGCTTCGTGTACTTTTCGAACATTATCAAACATTGGGTCTCCTCCTGCCCAAGTTTCATACCAATGAAATCCCATTCCCCAAGCATATTTTGAAGCTTCCGGATCAGAGAAAATAACATTGGCTCTCTGGTTCATCAAATCGCGATTGTGATCCCAAACCACAATTTTTTTATCTCCTAAACCTTGTTTTTTCATTGTTGGACCAAGGAAATTCTTCAAAAAATCTCTTTCTGCTTCGGCCGAATACACGCAGGATTCCCAAGTTTGCGTTGCCATAGGTTCGTTTTGAACGGTTATTCCCCAAATTGGCATTCCTTCTTTCTCATAAGCTTTGATGAACTTCGTATAATAATTTGCCCACGACTGGTAATATTCAGGAAGTAAAGTACCTCCTTTTAGCATGTTGCCATTACTTTTCATGAAATCAGGAGGACTCCATGGCGATACATAAAGCAATAATTTCCCGCCCGCCGTTTTAATGGCTTCTTTAAGCATGGGTATGCGATATTGTTTATCATGATCAATATTGAATGTCTTTAAATCCGTGTCACCCTCTTTGATATACGTATAACTACCGCTACTAAAATCCGAACTATGAATGGTGGTGCGCAATAAGGAATATCCAATTCCTTTTTCTTTATCATAGTAGGCGTCTAAAAATTCTTGTTGTTTCTCTTTGCTTAATTTTGCAAAAACCTCAGCACTGGCATCTGTAATTGCGCCACCAATTCCCATAAATTTTTGAAACATTTTTGTTGGTTCCACAAAAACAGAAATTTCGGTTTCCAAAGGTTGTTTTGAAGTACCAAAGCTCAATTTATCGGTTTCTGTTAATCGTAAATTTGTGTTTTCAGCTGTCGTATAAACGGTAATCGTTTTATCTTTTGTCGAAAAATATTTAAGTTTAGCTTGGTTTTTTTGTTGCGAAAAAGCTAAAAAAGACGTTGCCAAAACTACTACTGCGGTTATTTTTTTCATTATATTTATTGTTATGCGATTGCTATTTTACCAGATATACGTTACTACCGATCCTGCTTCCAGTGACGTTGTAATCCAATTTCCATTGTATTTAATATTAAAAATTTCAGAAGTCTTCCATCATTCTCAACTATTAAAACTTTTTTTCCATCAGGCGTTTTAAATGCCACATTATTCAAATTTCCACTAAAGTTACTCAAAATTCGCACTGAACCAACTGGTCTTCCCTTTCAATTAAAGAATACACGAACTTAAGGGAAGGTGATTACAAAATGAAATTAAAAGTGAGAAACAATAATGGCGTTCAATGAAGCAGAGTAAAAATGAAAATAAGAAAAAATAAATATTACGAAACTATTGAACAACGAAGACTTTATTTAGAAAAAGAATCTAAAATAAGACAGGAACAATATGAACTGGAAAAAGAAATTGAAAAATTAAAAAGTGACAAGTTGCAAATTAAGATTTTAGCAAAGGATAAAGAATTAGTCAATAACTCATTGCAAGTAGTTAAGAAAAACAAAATTCTAAATGGAATCATTTACAAATTAAAGGATATCAATGTTGAATCCTTCGATGATTCTACCAAATTTCAATTTACAAAATTGAATAAAAGTATCACTAAGGAAGTTAATGCGGATAAAAGCTGGAAAGACTTGGAAAAACAAATTAAGAATGTTCATTTTGATTTCCTTAAAAGACTAAAAGAAAAATATCCTACTATATCTCCACGAGAACTGGACTTATCAACCTATTTGTTAATGAATATGTCAACAAAAGAGATTACTGAAATCATGAACATCTCTAACGGAGGAGTAGAACTTGCACGGTACCGATTGCGAAAAAAACTGGAACTTAACAAAAAGGAAAATCTGATTGGATTTCTAATGAGCATTTAATAAAACCAAAAAACACCATTATAAATTACTACAATGGCATTTTTAATTTACAAATAGCGGCGCGCTATGAAAAGAAATCTAAACTTCGCTCCAATGCCATTCCTCTGGATCCCTTTATCAAAATAGTACTATTACTTAATGCTGTACTTGGTAAATCATTCGAAAACGCTTCAAATGTATCGTAGAATCGAAAGTTACTATTTTCAAATTTATTGGCATAAAATGCTGCCCCGATAAAATAACATTTCACTTTAACTTCATTCGCAAGCTGATCCACTATTGCTTTATGCTCATGTTGACTTTCCTGACCTAACTCAAACATATCTCCCAAAATCATTACCTTGTTTGAATTCTCTAACTGTAGAAAATTATCAATAGCTACAGCCATACTGCTCGGATTTGCATTATAGGCATCCAGAATAATTTGATTAGTTCCTTTTGTCAATAACTGCGATCTGTTATTTTCAGGAACATAGCGCTCTAAAGCTTCTTTTATTGCGGCTTCATCAATGTTAAAATAGGTGCCAATAGTTATCGCTGCATTGATGTTATTGGCATTATACAGGCCTATTAAATGCGTTGAAATGGTTATATTAGATTTACTTATTGCTACAAATGGATTTGCATTAATCGCTGTAATATTTACATTCGCATTTGTTTTATTTACTCCGAAAGAATAGGTCTTCAGCGACACTGACTTTTCCACTTGAATCGAGTCGTCTAAATTTATGAAAGCAAGTTTATCATTTGCCGAAAGGTAATGGTACATTTCACTTTTTCCTTCAATCACTCCTTGAATACCACCAAAACCTTCTAAATGTGCTTTTCCAAAATTAGTAATGTACCCAAAATCAGGCTTTGCTAAATCACATAGAAATTCAATTTCTTTTTTGTGATTAGCACCCATTTCAACGATTCCAATTTCCGTTTCTGAATTAAACGAAAGCAATGTTAACGGAACTCCAATATGATTGTTTAGGTTTCCAACGGTCGCTTTAGTATTGAATTTTTTAGAAAGAACGACATGAATTAGTTCTTTGGTCGTTGTTTTTCCATTACTTCCCGTAAGTGCTATGATAGGCAATTTTAAATATTCACGATGAAATTTGGCCAGCTTCTGCAATGCTATTAAACTGTCATCAACTAAGATTGTTCTTTGATCAATGAAGTACGATTTATCATCAATTATCACGTAAGAAGCACCTTTATCCAATGCTTCTTGTGCAAATGTATTAGCATCAAAACGTTCGCCTTTAATGGCGACAAATAAGGAGTTTAACCCGATGTTTCGGGTATCAATCGAAACCGAATTGCATTTTAAAAATAAACTATGAATGTACTTACTATCCATTTAAAACGATTTAAAAAAACAAAAGCCCTAAATAGGGCTTTTGTTTTTATTTTATAAAAAAAATTAATTTCTAGCTGATTTTTTATTGTCGGCTTTAGGCCCTACTCGAGACATTGCACATCTAAAACCAATGTAATCTGTAGCCATATCTTGTGGAAAATACCTTCTTTGCGCAGGATCTAGCCAATACGCTCTATCTCTCCAAGATCCGCCTTTATATACTCTAACCTTATCATTTATCAAAGTTGTCCTGTCGCTTGATTTATCATATTTCCTAACCATTTTACCTAAACTATCTGTCGTAACATTATGTCTAGGGAAGTTATACATGCTTTTTTCATCTTTTTGTTTTTCAGTGTCAGCTTCCGACGATCCAAAGTTATAGTATCTTGTTGATTGTTTGTCACCATCTCTATAATTGACATTATCGCTTTTGTCAAAATTCTGTCTCAAATACGTCTCTTTTTCATCAACTGGAACTTGGGCTATCTGACCAGGAAAGTTTCTGGCTACTATTCGACCATTACTTAAAGTATCAAATTCCATATTCGCTGCAGTAACAATTTCAACTTTACCGTCGGCTCCAATTTTATTTTTAGTGTATTTATTTCCTCTAAAATAATTAAAATCATTTGCTTCATTATCTATGATCGGTCTGTAAACATCTTGCACCCATTCGGCAACATTTCCAGCCATATCGTACAATCCAAAATCGTTTGCAGGATATTTCTTCACTTCATTTGTGATATCTGCACCATCATCTGACCAACCTGCAATTCCTCCGTAATCTCCATTACCTTGCTTGAAATTAGCTAATTGATCTCCCTTACTCTGTCTTTTGCCGGAACGCGTGTATCCGCCTGACCAAGGGTATTTTTTCTGACCTTTATAAATATTATACTCTCTTTGTCCTACATCAGCCGCAGCCGCATACTCCCATTCCGCTTCAGTTGGAAGTCTATATTCAGGAAGAAGGATTCCAGAAGAGCGTTGTGCGTAAACATTTTTAGGCTCTATAACTTGACCATTTTTACCAGTTTTAGGAGTTTTTCTAGATCCATTTTTTCCTTTTAAAACGATTTCTTCATCTCCGCCGTACGCCAAAGTAGGGGAATTCAAATACGTCTCTGTATCAAAATTACTTTCAGCAGTTACATCTAATGTTTTTGCATTTTTTCTAAGATATCCGTTTTTTTCTAAAAGCGCTTCATTTACGCGTTGTGTTCTCCAGTTACTGAATTCAACGGCTTGAATCCAATTTACTCCTACAACAGGATATTCAGCATAAGAAGGATGTCTTAAATAATTATTAGTCATCGTTTCATTATAGCCCAATCTATTTCTCCAAACTAACGTGTCAGGGGAAGCTCCTTCGTATATATTTTGATAAATTTCTTCAGTAGGTGGATAAACACTTTTTAGCCAATCTAAGTAATCTAAATACATAGAGTTAGTAACCTCAGTCTCATCCATATAAAAAGACTGAACGTGTTGTTGTGTTGGGGAATTATTCCAATCATGCATTACATCATCTTGTACTTTACCCATAGTAAAGGTACCACCTTCAACAAAAACCAATCCTGGCCCTGCTTGTTGTTTTTTACTTGAACCCGCTTTTTTGCTGTCCATATTCCAGCCGGTTGCTCTTGAAGTATTTTTGGAGCTGGACTTTTTACTGCAACTGGAAAAACCAATTACTATCATGATTGACATCAACAATCGCAAGCCCATAATTTTGTTTGCTTTCATACTCTCTTTAGTAGGTAATAATTTAAGTGCCGCAATATAATAATTAACCATTAATCAACATCATACTATTTGATATTTTTCGCCGATGTACTTTAACAATAAATTATATATGAGAACGCAAATTTATAATATTTATTATTTAAATCACACGAAATGCTTTATTTTTACTGACAAATAACATCTCACTATTAACCACGTTAAAAAAACGATGAGAAAAATACTTTTTGCTTTTTTAAGCTTAGTCCCTTTTGTTGCTTGTGCTCAAATAAAAGGTGACGCAGTCCTTGACTGGACTGACAAAAAAGAAATGTCATATGGTAATTTCAAAGTCGTTATCCCGCAATTTACAGGAAGCAGTTTCCATTATGATGCTGCTCAAAAAGCATTGCTTTATACTTTAAAAATAAAAGATCCAGTTACTTTTATTGAAGGAAAAGTCACGATTACAAATGCAACTTACGAAACAATCACAACTTCCCAACTTGGCGATTTAGCGTTCGAAAACATTCCTAAGGCAATAAATGCATCTTTAAAAATTACCATTTCAAGAGACATCAAAGAAGCTTTTATAAATCTGTCCCCTATAATTAAAGACGACTTTGGATATAAACGAATCAAATCTTTTTCCTACGAAGTTGCAAATAATAGTACCCAAATTTTACCATCCAGTAAAAGCGCAAAGACAAATAGCATTGTTAATTCTATTTTTGCTACCGGCAACTGGTATCAATTTCATATAGAAAAATCCGGCGTATATAAAATTACCAAAAGTTTTTTACAACAATTAGGATTAGATCTAAGCACATTAGATCCCCGTAAAATAAAAATATATGGTAACGGCGGACGAATGCTTCCGCTATCAAACAGTGTTTTTTATCCAAATGACATATCCGAAAACGCGATTCAAATCAATGGAGAAGGCGACGGGATTTTTAATAATGACGACTATATTCTTTTTTATGCGGAAGGAGTTGACACTTGGAACCAAGAAAGTCTGACCTTTACTAATTTGTACGATACAAAATCCTATTATTACATCACTATTCAAGGCGCCGATGGAAAAAGGATCACTCCTATGGCTCAACCTTCCGGAAACAGTACCTTGAATATCACTTCTTTTGACAATCATCAATACCACGAAGTTGACAATATCAATATAGTACGATTGGGTCGTCAGTGGTTTGGTGAATCATTTGAAGTCAAAGACGAACAGGAATTCAATTTTAATTTCCCGAATATTGATTCTTCTACACCTGTAAAAATGCTAGTAACTGCGGCATCAGCGGCATTTACTCCTACTACTTTGAATGTGACTGCAAATGGAACCGCGGTTGGGACTATTTCTTTCCCAGCATTAAACAACAATTCCGAAACGAAATTTTATTTAGGTTTTTTACCCAATAACACCACTTTCATGGGTACTGAAAACATAAAAATAAAACTGAAATATAACAACAACGGCGTTCCGGGTTCCAAAGGATTTCTTGACAACATCCGACTTGTCGCTAAGCAAAAATTGCAAGGCTACGGTAAACAATTTCATTTTCAGTACGATCAATCCAGTTCAAATCTTGGGATCGTGAACTACAGTATTTCTAACACGACAGATATTTCGCAAATTTGGGATGTTACTGATATTTATAACCCAACCAAAATCGAAAACTCCAATCAAAACACTTTAAATTTTAAAGCAAACTTAGGAGAACTTAGAAAATATATCGCCTTAGATGCTTTGGACTATTATACTCCTTTAAAAGATACCAAATTTAAAATTGCGAATCAAAATCTAAAAGGAACTTTATTTAAAAACAAACAAGGTCAATTTCAAGACATCGATTACGTGATTATCACACCCGCTTTTTTAGCCATACAAGCCGAGAAATTAGCTGCTTTTCATCGCATCCAATCCAATTTAAATGTAAAAGTTATTCCTTTGGAAGCTATCTATCAAGAATTTTCTTCTGGAAAACAAGATGTTGCCGCCATAAGAAACTGCATTAAATACATTTATGAAAATGCTTCTGTACCAGAAAAAAGAGTGAAATTTATTAATCTTTTTGGCGATGCTTCTTATGATTTTAAAAATAGAATTTCAAACAATAGTAATGTTGTACCAATTTACCACGCATTGAACAGCAGCTCAACCGGGGAATCGTCTTTTGCCTCAGATGATTTTTTTGGATTAATGGATGCTGCCGAAGGAAATGTTGCATCGTATTTTGGAGGAATCGATATCGCTGTCGGAAGAATGCTGGTTAACGACACAAAACAGGCCGACGAAATGGTCCAAAAAGTAATCGAATATCACGATCTAAAATCCTACGGAAGCTGGAGAAATAACGTCGCATTGATTGCTGATGATTCAGATGTAGCCTCCGATGCCAGCTTACAAAACAGGCAAAATATCCTTGCAAATACAATTGCTTTTGAAAAACCATTTTTAAATGTGAATAAAATTCTTTTAGATTCTTACGTCCAAGAAGCATCGGCAGGAGGCTCCAGATATCCAAAAGCTCGAACGGACTTCTTCAATGCCTTCGAAAAAGGAGCCTTGATATTTAATTATTTAGGTCATGGCGGTGAAGACGGTTTATCAAGCGAGCGCATTTGGGAAAAATCTGACGGACAAAACTTAAGCAATCAATACAAGTATCCTTTATTTATAACTATTACTTGTGAATTTTCCCGCTTTGACAATCCCTTTAGACCAACCGCGGGAGAATATACGTATTGGAATCCAAAAGGAGGAGCAATCGCAATGATCACTACCATTCGTTCAATTGGACAATTCAGTGCAGAAAATTTCAACGACTTACTAACAAAAAATTTATTATCGTACAATTCGAACCAATATACTTCAATTGCAGAAGCATTAAGAATTTCAAAAAACAGCAATCCAAATTCAGCCACCAATGTTGTTTTTTATATAGGCGACCCGGCATTAATGCTTGCCATACCAAAGCCAAAAATCAGACTCACTAAAGTAAATGATATTCCGGTTAACCAAACCATTGACGACTTTAAATCATTGGCAAAAATGAAAATAACCGGAGAAGTTACTGACGAAAACAACAACCTGTTGACGAATTATAACGGCGAAATTTCCACAACAATTTTTGACAAAACAGTTTCAAGAACAACGTATAATAATGACAGTAATAGTCCTCCAATTAATTTCACTGTTTTAGGGGAAACAATATTCCGGGGAAACGCATCAGTTACAAATGGCCAATTTGAATTTAGTTTTGTTGTACCTCGTGACATTAGAATTCCATTAGCCAACGGAAGAATTAGTTTTTATTCCAAAAAAAATCAAATATTACAGAACGAAACCGGGTACGAAAGCCGCATAAAAATAGGCGGAATAAATGAAAATGCATCTGCGGACAATATTAGTCCAAGAGTTAAGTTATATATGAATGACGAGACATTTGTTTCTGGCGGCACAACTAATGAATCCCCATTTCTTGTTGCACTGCTTGAAGATGAAAACGGAATAAATACGGCAAGCGGAATAGGCCATGATATTGTTGCTATTCTTGATGGAGATGTAAGTAATCCTTTTGTATTGAATGATTATTATCAAACAACACTAGACGATTTTACAAGTGGAATACTCCGATTTCCGTTGCGCAATTTAGCTCCTGGATTACACACAATAACATTTAAAGCCTGGGATGTATACAACAACCCGATAACAGCTGAAATTCAGTTTATTGTTGTAGGAGATGAAACGATAACATTGACACATGTGTTGAATTATCCTAATCCGTTCGTTAATTATACTGAATTTTGGTTTACACACAACAGACCATTTGAGCCTTTGGAGGTACAGGTTCAAGTAATGACAATAACTGGAAAAGTGGTTTGGACGAAAAATCAAATTATTACCACGGAAGGGTTTTTATCAAAAGAAATTACTTGGAATGGCAAAGATGATTTTGGAGATAAAATAGGAAAAGGTGTTTATGTTTATAAACTAACGGTCAAATCAAGTTTAACAAACAAGAAAACTGAAAAATTTGAAAAACTTGTAATACTTTAATAAATTAGTACATTTGTTTAATATAACTTCCAAATATAATGAAAAAAATTACTTTACTTTTTATCTCTTTATTTGCGATTTCTTTTTTAAAAGCACAAGATAGAGTTATAAATCCGGGGGTTCCCTTTTTATTAGTTGCAGCTGACGCAAGAGCTGCAGGTATGGCAGACATAGGAGTAGCAACATCAGCTGATGCATTTTCACAACAATGGAATCCCGCTAAATATGCTTTTGCAATTGACCAAAAAGGATTTTCTGTAAGTTACACTCCGTACCTTACTGATCTGGTAAATGATATATCATTAGGACAGCTGACCTATTATCAAAAATTGAACGAAAGAAGTGCCTTTGCGGGAAGCCTTCGCTACTTTGGTTTAGGTGAAATTGAATTACGCGAAACAGGCGATCCAAACGAGGCGCCAAGACTAGTTTCTCCAAACGAGTTTGCCATCGACGGTTCTTACTCTTTGAAACTAAGCGAGAAATTCTCAATGGCCATTGCCGGAAGATATATAAATTCAAATCTAAAAGTGGCTTCAGATAATAACGACGCTTCATCTGCAAGTACATTTGCTGTTGATGTAGCCGGTTTTTACCAATCCGAAGAAATCGCATTTAATGAATTCAACGGAAGATGGAGAGCGGGATTTAATTTTCAAAATTTAGGTCCAAAAATCAGTTATGATAATGATGATTTTAACAACAACTTTATACCTGCCAATTTAAAAATAGGAACTGGTTTTGATTTTATTTTAGACGACTATAATAGAGTTGCCGTAAATGTAGAATTTAATAAATTATTAGTCCCAACACCACAAGATCCCGATTTAAACGGTGACGGAACAACTACCCCTGAAGAACGCAATCAAAACAATCAGAATTACCGCGGTATTGGGTGGACTTCCGGTGTTTTTAAATCTTTTGGTGATGCGCCTGACGGATTTGGTGAAGAGATAAAAGAAGTTACTTATGCGGTAGGTGCTGAATATATGTACCAAGATTCGTTTGCGATGCGTTTGGGTTACTTTCACGAAAGTCCCTTGAAAGGAGCGCGACAATTTTTCTCGCTGGGGGCCGGTTTCAAATACAACGTAGTTAAGGTCGATGTTTCTTATTTATTCTCGGCATCCAAAGTAAAAAACCCTTTAGAAAATACCCTTCGTTTTTCACTTACCTTCAATTTTGGAGAGAAATATGACGAATATTAAACTTAAATAAATTTCCAAGTAACAATCCAAATTTCAATTCCGAATCTTCGGAATGAGGTTTGGATTTTTTTTCCTTAAAAAAGTATGAAAGAAATAACTATCACTACTCAATTCAAAGTATTCGATTCAACTCAGGATTTACCAAATGACATTCAGAATCTAATGTCGAAAGCCGTTGAAATTCGAAAAAATGCTTATGCACCTTATTCGAAATTTAAAGTTGGAGTTGCAATTGTTTTAGACAACGGTAAAATTGTATTAGGTTCGAACCAAGAAAACGCAGCTTATCCTTCGGGACTTTGTGCAGAACGTGTCGCTATTTTTTATGCCGGCGCAAACTACCCAGAAGCCAAAATTTTAAAAATGGCAATAACAGCTGCTTCAGACTCGTACCAAACGAGTATTCCAATTCCACCATGCGGATCTTGCAGACAATCGATAGCAGAATACGAAATCCGACAAGAAACCCCAATCGAAATCTATTTTATGGGAGAGATTGGCGTAATTTACAAATCAGAATCCTTGAAAAACTTGCTTCCGTTTATGTTCGATAAAAAATTCTTGTAAAAATTCCAAAAATTACCTATTAAATTTTAGTACTTACTTGGAATGTCTTATTTTTGCATCCCGACCCTTCGGGGCGCAAATTTGTGGGAGGAAACTGTTTTGCGTTATAGGTACAAATTGATAATACAATAACACTTTAGCAAAAGAAAAATTCAGATGAAAGAAGTTACAAAAGAAGTATATTTAAAGTGGTATGAAGACATGCTGCTTTGGAGAAAGTTTGAGGACAAACTTGCAGCATTATACATTCAACAAAAAGTTAGAGGATTTCTACATTTATACAATGGCCAAGAAGCAGTTTTAGCTGGAGCGTTGCATGCAATGGACTTGACAAAAGACAAAATGATTACTGCTTATAGAAATCACGTTCAGCCAATAGGGATGGGAGTTGATCCTAGACGCGTAATGGCCGAACTTTTAGGAAAAGTTACCGGAACTTCAAAAGGCATGGGTGGTTCTATGCACATCTTTTCAAAAGAGCACCGGTTTTATGGCGGCCACGGAATTGTAGGAGGACAAATTCCTGTAGGTGCGGGATTAGCGTTTGCCGATAAATATTTTGAAACAGGCGGTGTTACAATGACCTATTTTGGTGATGGAGCAGCACGTCAAGGATCTTTACACGAAGCTTTTAATATGGCTATGTTATGGAAACTTCCAGTTGTATTCATTGTTGAAAACAATGGATATGCCATGGGAACTTCAGTAGAAAGAACAGCCAATCATACTGATATTTGGAAATTAGGTTTAGGATATGAAATGCCTTGTGGACCTGTTGACGGAATGAACCCTGTTAAAGTTGCTGAAGCAATGACTGAAGCGATTGACAGAGCACGTCGCGGAGACGGACCAACTTTTCTAGAAATGAAAACATACCGTTATAGAGGTCACTCGATGTCGGATGCACAATTATACCGTTCGAAAGAAGAAGTAGAAGAATATAAAAAAATTGATCCAATTACTCAAGTTTTAGATGTAATTAAGGATTTAAAATACGCTACAGATGAAGAAATCGAAGCAATTGAGAAAAGGGTAAAAGATTTAGTGGAAGAATGTGTCACATTTGCCGAAGAATCTGCTTATCCAGAAATTCAACAACTATACGATGTAGTATACGAACAAGAGAACTATCCATTTTTACCTCATAAATTATAAATCAATTATGGCAACAATAATTACAATGCCTCGTTTGAGCGATACGATGACGGAAGGAACAGTAGCGACTTGGCTAAAAAACGTAGGTGACAAAATAAGCGAAGGTGATATCCTTGCTGAAATTGAAACCGATAAAGCAACAATGGAATTTGAGTCTTTCAATGAAGGAACACTTTTACATATAGGAATACCTGCTGGTGAAACTGCACCGGTAGACTCTTTATTAGCAATTATAGGAACTGAAGGCGAGGATATTTCGGCATTATTAGCAGGAAAACCCGCTGATGCAGCTCCAGCTAAAGAAGAAACAAAAGTTACTGAAGAGAAAAAAGTTACTGAAGAAACAGCAACTACTCCCGAAGTGACGAAAGCAGCAGCACCTGCTACCGCTTCATTACCAAAAGGAGTTGTAGTTATCACCATGCCTCGTTTGAGCGATACCATGACAGAAGGAACAGTGGCGACTTGGTTGAAAAAAGTAGGGGATACAGTTGCCGAAGGGGATATTCTTGCTGAAATCGAAACCGATAAAGCTACAATGGAATTTGAATCTTTCAACGAAGGTAATTTATTATACGTAGGAATCGAAGAAGGGAATTCCGCACCTGTTGATAGCCTTTTGGCAATCATTGGGCCTGCAGGAACTGATATTACTGGAATTGCTGAAAACTATAAAACTGGCGGAGCACCACAAGCGGCTCCTGCTGCAGTAGAAGAAAAAGAAGTAGCTTCAACTGAGAAAGCTACAGAACCTATTGTTCAAGAACCATCAACTGACGGACAACGAATTTTAGCATCACCATTAGCAAAGAAAATTGCAAGTGATAAAGGGATTCAATTGACTCAAGTAAAAGGTTCTGGTGAAAACGGACGTATTGTAAAAAGCGATATCGAAAATTTCACCCCACAAACAGCCGCTTCTTCAGCTCCGACTACATCCGCACCAGCAAAAACAGAAACTGCAGCTGCTACAAAACCATTTGTTCCTGCAGGAGAAGTTGTCACAGAAGAAATCAAAAATTCGCAAATGCGAAAAATCATTGCGAAACGTTTAGGCGAATCGTTATTCACCGCGCCACATTACAACTTAGTAATTGAAGTGACAATGGATGAAGCAATGAAATCAAGAGTTATCATAAACAACGTTCCAGATACAAAAGTATCTTTTAACGATATGGTGATAAAAGCGTGTGCAATGGCTTTGAAAAAACATCCAAAAATAAATTCACAATGGAGAGAAGACTCCATTCTTATCAACCACCACGTAAATATTGGTGTAGCTGTAGCTGTTGAAGACGGATTAGTGGTTCCTGTACTACGTTTTACAGATGGTATGAGTTTATCTCAAATTGGCGGAAGCGTAAGAGATCTTGCAGGAAGAGCTAAAAACAAAAAATTATTACCTGCAGAAATGGAAGGAAGTACTTTTACAGTTTCAAATCTTGGAATGTTTGGTATTACTGAATTTAATTCTATCATCAATCAACCAAATTCGGCAATCCTTTCAGTAGGAGCTATTGTTGAAAAACCGGTAGTGAAAAACGGTCAGATTGTTGTAGGAAATACAATGATGTTATCTTTAGCTTGCGATCACAGAACGATAGATGGCGCTACTGGAGCTCAATTTTTACAAACATTAAAACAATTTATAGAAAACCCTGTTACAATGCTCGCGTAACAACTAGGTTTTATACTATATTAATCCCGTCTTGTTTATAAAAAAAACTTGACGGGATTTTTTATTTATTCTTCTCCTCAATCCAGCGCGACATATATTTCGTGCTTTTTACAGTATGGTGTTGCAACATGGCTCCCATAAAATTATGCAGTCGATGTTGCTGTAAATTAGAGCGTAAAAATTCTATTTTAGTTCTAAAGTTATTTTCGAACAAATCTTTCACATATCGCTGATTAATAATTTTTACACCATTTTGTTGGGCTTGCAGCCAAATTGTTTGATCTTGATATAATTGTACCGCCACATCCACAAAATCAACAACATCATCTGCGATGAAACCGTTCCACGGCAACTCACCATGCATGGACTCCGAACCAATTGCAGTCGTAACACTTGGTGTACCACACTGCATCGCTTCCAATAATTTTCCTTTAATACCAGCTCCAAAACGCAAGGGAGCCAAAACAACTCGTGCCTCCTTCACTACTTCTTGTGCATCACTAGCTCGTCCCCTAACTAAAAAGCCTTCTGTCTTGTTATGCAATTGCAGTACTTTTTGCGAGGGATAAGCGCCGTAGACATTCAAAACAGCCTCTGGTATTTGTTTTTTAAGTAATGGCCAAATGATTTCTTTTAAATAATGAACGGCATTCCAATTGGGCTCATGAAGAAAATTTCCGATAAAAACAAAGTCTTTACGTTCTCCGAAAGAAGGGAGCTTTTCTGTTTCGGTATTGTCAATTGGTTCTAATAAAAAAGGCAAATAATACAATAAAGAAGCTTCTATTTTAAAAGTCGATTCCAAAAGTTCCATTTCAAATTCAGAAATCATCAGAGACAAATCACAACGTAGAATACTCGCTACTTCCCGTTTTGCAACCTCTTCTACAAATAAATCAGTTGTGTTAAAAGAACGATTTTCTTTGAACGCTTTCTGGCGAGCCAATCTCAGACAATGTAAATCCTCAGTGTCTAAAACTCGTAACGCATCAGGACAATTTTCGGCAACGCGCCAACCAAATTGTTCTTCCATCATAAAACGATCAAACAAAACCATCGACGGATTTAATTCTTTTATAAAAATATCAAAACTGGAATTATTAAGTTCTATTGATTTTTTCTCAACGTCGTACTCTTGTAAATCAACCATGAAATCACTGTTTTGTGCAGGACTAGCAAACGTAATGCTGAAACCTTGCGCTTTAAAAAGCGAAATTAATTGCATCATCCTTCCTCCTGCTGCGGAGGAATTTGGCTCTGGCCAAACAAAACCAATAATTAAAAGCTTTTGAACTTGATTCATAGTATTAAAAAATTTCCATTGCAAAATAATGCTATTTTGACTTCAATCCGGTCATTTGAACCAAAAATAGATTATAAAACACTAATTTTGTGCCAAATAAATTTCATTACCATGTTAGGATTAAAATTAGCCACAGACCCGCGTTGGGTAAATATAGTTGAATCGAATATAGAAGAAATCTTGACAGATCATGCTTGGTGTGAACAAAAAGCAGCATCAAATGCAATAAGTCTAGTTACTAATAACTCCGAATTAGAAGAATTAGTAACTGAAATGTTAATCATTGCAAAAGAAGAACTAGACCATTTGCAATTGGTTCATAATTTAATAAAAAGCAAAGGATTGACTTTAGGCAGAGAAAGAAAGGATCATTATGTGAATCAGCTTTTTAAATTCATGAAAAAAGATGGCAGTCGAAAAGATGCGCTTTGTGACAGGTTGTTGTTTTCAGCTATGATAGAAGCCAGAAGCTGCGAACGGTTTAAGGTTTTATCAGAGAATATAAAAGATGCTGAACTGGCTACTTTTTACAGAGATCTTATGATTTCAGAAGCGGGACACTACACCACTTTTTTAGGTTTTGCTCGAAAATATGCTGATAATATAGATGTAGAAAAACGTTGGAAGGAGTGGATTGAATTTGAAACTTCGATTATCACAAACTATGGTAAACAAGAAACCATCCATGGTTAATTTAAAATGAAATATCCGATTAAACAAAAACAGGATGCTTAACGGCACCCTGTTTTTTTATTAATTACTACTAAGTAATTTATTTTACAATCATAAACTCAGAACGCCTGTTTAAGGCATATTCTAATTCTGTACATGTATCATGACAATCCAACTTAGGCTCAGATTCTCCATATCCCCTTCCTGATATCCTGTCTACATTAATTCCTTTTGAAATAATATACTCAACTGTTGATTTAGCTCTTCTTCCGGATAAATTTGCATTGTATTCATCGGTTCCTCTAGAATCAGTGTGCGCTTTAACAGTAATCTTGAGCGTGTTATTTTGCGACATCACATAAACTAATTTATCAAGTTCTGTAGCACCAAGCGCTGTTACATCGCTTTTATTAGAATGAAAATAAATAGGATTTAATAGAATTTCAGTTTCTGTAACAATAACATCGATTGGCTCAATTGCAGCTTCAAAACTTATTTTTCCTTGCTTACTTGAGGCTGAAAATGATTTAGTAACGTAACCATCTTTAAAAACTTCTATCGTGTATGGCTTTTTACATTCTGCATTATAAAGAACTTCGCCATTCCTATCAGACATTTGGGTCTCTAAAATAGTTTTGGTAGCATCCAAAATTACAACTTTGGAATTGGCTAATAATTCCCCTGTTTTAGCATTTTTGACCGCAACGAAAATTTGAGAATAGCAGATTGGGCTCGCACTGTAAATATGATCTTTCCCTGAACGATTACTGGACACATATCCTAAATTTTTATCTGTATTGAAACTAAAAGCGAAATCATCTTTCTCCGTATTCACTGGTTTTCCAACATTAGAAGGTTCCGTATCTTTAATTAGATCAACAGAAAAAACGTCCGAACCTCCAAAACCTAACAATCCATTTGATGAAAAGTACAAAATGGAATTATCAGTTACAAATGGAAAATTTTCATCACCGACTGTGTTAATTTTAGTTCCTAAATTTTCTGGTGTTCCAAATGTTCCATCATCGTTCACCATTACTTTCCAAATATCAGTTCCTCCGACAGAGCCCATCATATTGGAAGCAAAATAAAGTACTTTGCCATCTTTATCTATGGAAGGATTCCCCATAGAATAGCTTTTACTATTAAACGGAAGTGGCGTAGTGGCTCCCCATTTTTCATTTTCTTTTACTGCTTTGTAAAGATTGACTTGACCAAACTTCAACTTATGTGTTTTATCTTTCTCGAATACATTAGCTTTATAACTTTCACTTGAAAAATAAACAACATTACCATCTTTTGTTATGGATACTGGACCTTCATGAAACCTGCTATTTAATTCATTAACAGGAATTGGCTCTGAATAGCTTCCATCAACATTATAAGTTGACTGATAAATATCTAAAAAAGGTTCATTATTCCAACCGTATATTTTACTGTTTTCATTTCGGGCACTTGTAAAATAAAGTGTTTCTCCATATAGACTTGCTCCAAAATCCGATCTTTCAGAATTCACTGAAATTTTATCGACATCAAAAAGTTTTTCTTTGTTGCGTAACTCTGAAAGATAATTTGGATTTTTATTAAATTGCTTGGTTCTTTGATCATCAGGAACTAAAGCAGCAAATATTTTCATTTGTGCATCAGCCTCAGCGTATTTGCCATTAGATTTTAAGATCTGAACATACCTGTAATACGTTTCAATATCCTGTTTTGTTTGTATTGCTTTGGCATACCATTTTTCGGCTTCAACGGTATTATTCATATAATAATAACTATCGCCTAGTTGTTTCATTATATAAGCGTCTGTATTTCCTTTTTCAACTAAGATTAAGTATCCTTTAGCGGCTTCAACATAATCGAAGCTTTCAAATAATTTATCGGCATTCTTAGTTTCTTTATTTTGTGCGCAAAGTGAGAAACCTGCTAACACAAAAATCAGTGATAGTGTAATTTTTTTCATTAATTATAAAAATTAAATTTTAGAAAAATCTAGGAGAACGTGAAACTTTTTTCGATTCAAATAAATCATATAATAATATGAATTCATGTGAGGAAGGAGAAGTTACTTTCAAATCTGAAATTATATGATCATAAGCATATCCAATGCGCAACTCTGGTGTGACAGCAAAGTTGACCATCCCTCCAAAACTATCTTCCACGCGATAAGTTGCTCCAATTTCAAATTTTTCCTGATATAAAAAATTGGCCGAAACGTCCAAAGATGGGGATACATTAAATGCAGATTTTAACATTAAAGAGGGCTTAAATTTTAATTCATAATTAACGTCAAAAACATAACCCGCTGTAATAAAATAATGCGATACGTCTGAACCATATTCACGTCCATTATAATCTAAATGCGTCGATTTAATCATATTTGGAATCGAAAAAGACACGTAATATTTGTCTGTGTAATAAAACAATCCTGATCCTAAATTAAATGATGTATCGTTGATATCTTCTCCAAAAACACCTTCATTAGGGTCTGGCAAACTGGATTGTATATCCCTGAGTCCTACTTTGTGAAAAGAAACTCCGGCTTTTAAACCAAAAGCCAATCTTTGTGTTTCTCCTAATTTTAAAGTATAGGAGAAATCTCCAAATACATTTTGTTCTGTTACCGGTCCAATCTTATCGGATATAAAGGATATTCCAATACCTACATTCTTGCCCGCAGGAGTATGACCTGCAAAAGTAAAAGAAGCGGGTGAATCTTCGATATTCACCCATTGTTTTCTATATAAAAGACCAAAAGAAAGACTTTCATTCGAGCCTGCATAAGCTGGATTAATAACATTCATATTATACATATACTGAGTATAATGTGGATCTTGTTGCGCTTTTACATCCATATAGGCAATAAGAATTAAAAGAGACATCAATATTTTTTTGTTCATATCTATTTATTTTTCGGATTATTGGTTGATTTAAAAATTTACAGACTAATAAATATATTACTTACTATTTTCTCTAATTAAATAAATCCACCCTGTTTTTGGTACTCCACTACTGAATTCTATCACATAATAATAGGTGGCACTTGGAAGATCATCTCCTTTATCTGACTGACCTTTCCATTGGTCGGTATAATTTGGTTGACTGAAAACCTTGATCCCATACCTATTAAATATTTCCAGTTTTTTGACATCCATCAATCTTAAATCAAAGAAGTCATTTGAACCATTTCCATCAGGAGAAATTCCTTTTTGAATATTGCAATAAATAGATTCAACAACCACATTACTTGAGGTTTCACAACCCGTGTTTGTAGAAGTTATAGTAAGCGTATATGTTATAGGAAACACCACTTGTCCGCTTGGAGTGGATCTTATCACATCGGATAGATTTAACACGTTTGAATTTGTTCCGACAGGAGCTCCTAAGTTATCCTTCCATTGATAGGATACATTGTTTGGATCATATGATCCTAATAATGGACTCGCTGTTAAAATATATTCTTTATTTTCACAATCACCTACGGTTTCAAACTGAATTAATGGAGGAATAGCGTTTATCGTTATTTCAGAACCTTGACTTATACAGGCAGTACTATTTGTAAATCGGACATTCATTATATATTTTCCAGGAGCCAAATTAGTAAAGACATTACTGTTTTGATAGCCACTACCTATACTGTACTGAACGTTCACTTGTGTACTAATTGTAATGCTTCCTGATGGCACCAAACAAGTTGGTTGTACAACTCGAATTTGAACTGGAGTTAACGGCAATAAAGGAAGTGGATTAACAGTTACACTCGTCCGGCTTTGAACTGAACATGTAATGTCAGCAGTATTTCTCACATGCAATATGTAATTGTTTGGAGCTAATCCTGTAAAGGTATTTGAGGTTTGAAACGTAGTACCATTCAAACTATATTCTACTCCAGATTGAGCTGCTATAACAATAGTCCCAGATGTAATCGCACATGTTGGCTGAACCACGCTGGCCATTGTAGGTATTACTGGAGGAATTGGAATAGCATTAATAATTACCGCTGCTATCGATGAATTTAAACAGCTGATGTCAGATGTATTTCGTACATATAAGGTGTAATTTCTCGGAGCTAATCCTGTGAATGTATTGGAAATTTGATAGGTTGCGCCATTCAAACTATACGCTACTCCTACTTGTGTTGTTATTACTATACTTCCTGATTGCACAGCACATGTTGGTTGAACCACGCTGACTGCTGTTGGTGCTTGCACTGCTTGTATAGAATTAATTGTTGTAGTTGATCCCGAAGAAGTAACACAAGTATTGTCAGCTGTATTTCTAACAAACAAAGTATAGGTTCCTGGAGCTAATCCTGCAAAACTATTTGAAGCTTGGTAGGTTGTACCGTTCAAACTATACGCTACTCCTGTTTGTGTGGTTATTATAATCGTTCCTGATGGTGTTGCACAGGTAGGTTGCGTAACACTAGCGGAAGTTGGAACTGCCGGAGGAGTTGGAATTGAATTGATGGTTATGGCAGATCCAGACGAAGTTTCACAAGTAATATCGGCTGTATTTCTAATATAAATTGTATAAGTACCCGGAGCTAATCCACTGAATGTGCTTGAAACTTGATACGTTGTACCATTTAAACTGTATTCTACTCCATTTTGTGTTGTTATTACAATACTCCCCGATGGTGTTCCGCATGTTGGTTGTACAACACTTGCCGTAGTTGGATCTGCGGGAGGAGTTGGAATTGCATTGATAGTTATTGAAGACCCAGATGGAGTTACGCAACTAGTATCAGAAGTACCTCTAACATATAAAATGTAATTGTTTGGAACTAATCCCGTGAACGTATTTGAAGTTTGATATGTTGTGCCATTCAAGCTATACGATACTCCTGTTTGTGTTGTTATCACAATACTTCCTGACGGCACCCCACAAGTAGGCTGAGTAATAGTGGTCGCTGTTGGAACTATTGGAGGAGTTGGAACTGAATCAATTCTTATTACTGATGACGTTGAAGTTACGCAAGTATTGTCAGCTGTATTTCTAACAAACAAAGAATAGGTTCCTGGAGCTAATCCTGCAAAACTATTTGAAGCTTGGTAGGTTGTACCGTTCAGACTATACGCTACTCCTGTTTGTGTGCTTATTATAATCGTTCCTGATGGTGTTGCACAGGTAGGCTGCGTAACACTAGCAGAAGTTGGAAATGCCGGAGAAGTTGGAATTGCATTGATGGTTATGGCAGATCCAGACGAAGCTACACAAGTAGTATCGGTTATATTTCTAACGTACATAGTATAACTACCCGGAGCTAGTCCACTGAATGTGTTTGAAACTTGATACGTTGTACCATTTAAACTGTATTCTACTCCAGTTTGTGTTGTTATTACAATACTTCCCGATGGTGTTCCACATGTTGGTTGAACCACATTTGCCGTAGTTGGAGCTACGGGAGGAGTTGGAATCGCATTGATTACCGATGGAGCTGCCGATGAAAGCGCACAAGAATTATCTAATTTATTTCTAACAAATAAGGTGTAATTTCCGGCTGCTAATCCTGAAAACGTATTAGAATCTTGATAAACTGTTCCATTTATACTATAATCAACCCCAGTTTGTGTCGTAATTAAAATCGTACCGGTTTGTACAGCACAAGTAGGCTGAGTAATAGTGGCCGCTGTTGGAACTATTGGAGGAGTTGGAACTGAATCAATTCTTATTACTGATGACGCTGAAGTTACGCAAGTATTGTCAGCTGTATTTCTAACAAACAAAGTATAGCTTCCTGGAGCTAATCCTGCAAAACTATTTGAAGCTTGATACGTTGTTCCATTCAAACTATACGCTACTCCTGTTTGTGTGCTTATTATAATTGTTCCTGACGGTGTTGCACAGGTAGGTTGCGTAACACTCGCAGAAGTTGGAACTGCCGGAGGAGTTGGAATTGCATTGATGGTTATGGCAGATCCAGACGAAGTTACACAAGTAGTATCGGCTGTATTTCTAACATACAATGTATAACTACCCGGAGCTAATCCACTGAATGTGTTTGAAACTTGATACGTTGTACCATTTAAACTGTATTCTACTCCAGTTTGTGTTGTTATTACAATACTTCCCGATGGTGTTCCGCATGTTGGTTGAACCACACTTGCCGTTGTTGGAGCTACGGGAGGAGTTGGAATCGCATTGATTACTGATGGAGCTGCCGATGAAAGCGCACAAGAATTATCTAATTTATTTCTAACAAATAAGGTGTAATTTCCGGGTACTAATCCCGAAAACGTATTAGAATCTTGATAAACTGTTCCATTTATACTATAATCAACCCCAGTTTGTGTCGTAATTAAAATCGTACCGGTTTGTACAGCACAAGTAGGCTGAGTAATAGTGGCCGCTGTTGGAATTACTGGAGGAGTTGGAACTGAATCAATTCTTATTACTGATGAAGCTGAAGTTACGCAAGTATTGTCAGCTGTATTTCTAACAAACAAAGTATAGCTTCCTGGAGCTAATCCTGCAAAACTATTTGAAGCTTGGTAGGTTGTACCGTTCAAACTATATGCTACTCCTGTTTGTGTGGTTATTATAATCGTTCCTGATGGTGTTGCACAGGTAGGTTGCGTAACACTCGCAGAAGTTGGAACTGCCGGAGGCGTTGGAATTGCATTGATGGTAACGGTAGATCCAGACGAAGTTACACAAGTAGTGTCTGCTGTATTTCTAACATACATAGTATAACTACCCGGAGCTAATCCATTGAATGTGTTTGAAACTTGATACGTTGTACCATTTAAACTGTATTCTACTCCAGTTTGTGTTGATATTACAATACTTCCCGATGGTGTTCCACATGTTGGTTGAACCACACTTGCCGTTGTTGGAGCTACGGGAGGAGTTGGAATCGCATTGATTACTGATGGAGCTGCCGATGAAAGCGCACAAGAATTATCCAATTTATTTCTAACAAATAAGGTGTAATTTCCGGGTACTAATCCCGAAAACGTATTAGAATCTTGATAAACTGTTCCATTTATACTATAATCAACCCCGGTTTGTGTCGTAATTAAAATCGTACCGGTTTGTACAGCACAAGTTGGTTGTGTTATACTTGCAGCTGTAGGGATAGAAACAAAATTCATTGTAATATTTGCTTCAGAATAACAAGGTGTCAATGCCGCTGAAGCAACAACAACTGGGTTAGGATCTTTAAAATTATAATCTACAGCTGCTATGCCATAATCTAAACTACTACTTCTTTCCGGACTCAAAAATGAATTTGTAACTGATTCACTGCCGTCTTCTTTATCATTCATAGTCAATGCAAAAAACTTAAGATCTCCTGTAGTATAACCAATAAGAGATTTTAGAACTTCTACTTCAAAACCAAGACTATAATCATTAGTTCCACTATTATTTTTATTAACACCTATTGCAGATGAAGGAAAACCTGTGGCAGCACTTCCTAAATAAGTTTTAACGGAAACGCCGGTTTTTAATTCAATAACATTTGCATAATAATTAGTTTCAGTCGCATCTGTAGTAATAACTAAACAGTAATCAGCCAGAAAATATGAATCGAATGTACTAGGGTTATTATTGAATATATTGAAAGCTTTGACTAATGGATCATTATCTACTTCATTTCCATAATTCGAAACATTAAATCCACCAGATTTAGTATCAAGAAATAACAAAATACTTCTATTAAGTAAAACTTTTCCAGCGATCCCTAAAACAACTTTATCCTCTAAGGCGCTTATTTTAAACGAATTAACATATCCAGTTGAAGCATTTACGGATAAGGGTGCAGAAAGAAAATTATCTTCCAAAACTCCCGTTCCCCAAGCCATTTCAGTAATTGAACCATCCAGGACTACTGCGTATCTAGTTCTAACTTTAACAATTTGCCCATCAGATAAAGTATTAGTTGTAAACACTCTACTCGAAGACATACCTTGCATTACGACACCATCAACTGAGAATTCAAATAAATCAGCGCCGCCTGAAGCAGTGAAAGTAACTGTTGTTCCGAAACATAAAGGACTTGTTGTATTATTTGCGGGCGAAGCTGTCAAAGTAACCGTGGGAGGCACTACATAAATTGATGCTACTACCGGCACACGTGTACTAATATCACTGCCGGATCTACTTCGTACATAATAAGTCCTAGTTGAACTAATACTTGGACTGTAGACAGTTCCAGTGTATATAGGAGTTGCTGACGATTGAGATGTAAACCATTCAATAGTTTCAGAACCATTAGCACCAAATGCATAAACATTAACCTGCATTAAAGCAACACCATCACCACAAGAACTACCCGCAGTTGTTGAAGGTGGAGACAAAATTGCTTTAGTTTTGGAAATCCTTGATGTTTTTTTATTTTTTTTTATTGTATCTGCAGAAATTATTTTTGAAGATAATTCAAACTTCAGATTATGCAATTTTACCAAATCGTTTAAATTTTTTGAACTTAATGTAAACCCAAATAACAAATGAAACAGCAAAAATAAAAGTAATTTTTTCTTCATAAACTGATTTTTGTAGTTAATATATAACCGTATACTATTTTATTTATTAAAAGTATTCTTTTATTTTCAATGAACAGAGCAAATTTTAATAAAAATTTAACGATTTATAAAAAATTTAAATAGGTATAACAAAATAAAATAATTACATAAATCCAAATTTTATGAACGCAAAAAATCCTCATCAAATACATGATGAGGATTTAAATAAATCTGAATTTACGTCAGATTAAAGAAAGGCGACGACATACTCTCCCACATAACTGCAGTACCATCTGCGCAGGCGGGCTTAACTACTCTGTTCGGGATGGGAAGAGGTGAGCCCCGCCGCAATAACCACCTTAAGAGGTTATAATTGCTTTGGGCAATTATCTATAACTAACAATTGAAATTTACACCCGAGCGTTAGCGAACAGGCGAAGCAATTCATAATTATAGTAATATCTTAACATACTGAGATAAAGAAATTTATCCTGAATTTACTTCAGGAACTAATAAAAACATAC
>NZ_JBLVPZ010000009.1:0-183200 GCF_048286555.1 Flavobacterium cryophilum
TCTTGTTTCTCGTATCAATTAACACTCATTAAAGTGTTTCTCGAAGCGGGTGCAAAAGTACAACTTCTTTTTTCAACTGGCAAGAAAATTTTGAAGTTTTTTTGAGAAATATTTTATCTCTTTTTCTTCGCTTTTTCTTATCAATTTGTCAAGGAACGTTGCGCGTTTTGCGGGGTGCAAATGTAACATCCGTTTTCTATTCTCACAAGCTTTATCGAATCTTTTTTTGAAAATAAATTTTCTCTTTTGATTCCTATTACTTGCCAGTCTTTTAAAGAACGTCTGCGTCATTGCGGGTGCAAAACTACACCCTTTATTCGCTTTTACAAGCTTTTTTAAACCTTTTTTTTAACCTTTTATTGTCTTTTTCTTTAACTCACTGATATCACGTTTTTTGAAGGAAGAAGTTTTTTATACAAAACTACAATCCAGTACCCATTACACTCGTTTTCTTGTCGAAATCCCCTATTCCAATAACGGAAGAGTACCTTCACCAGCATTTTTTCGTTTAGTACATCTTTCGAAATTCAAACACTATTGCATTATTTGTAGCTCATCAGTACGCTTTGCTTCTTCATATGGTACTTCCGTGCCATTATTCGAGTACAAGATTAAACCAACTAAAGGTTTTTGACGTTTACATTAAATCATACTAATTCTCTTTTCTATTCTCTCCTATATATAAGGGGCCAAAATATTCGTCGAAATAACTAAAAACGCTGGCTTACCAAAGTTCGCGTTAGGGATAGCAGCGGAAAGCCCACAGGAAAACGAAATGAAATGGAGTTTTGCGAGGACTTATAGCGAATAGCCCGACCGTTTATAAAAAAGAGGCTATTATCGATATCGATAATAGCCTCTTTTTTATAAACGGTAACGCCCAAATGAAAATCTAATCGAAACGTATGGCTTTAACCGGTGAAATTTTGGTTATTATATAGGAAGGAATTAATAAAACCAAAAAACAAATCGTCACGGTAAGCAGGTTTAATAAAAGTATGTATCCCCAATTTAAGTATACCGGCGCTTCATTGACGTAATAGTTCTCAGGAGGAAGTTGAATTATACCAAATTGTTGTTGGATTAGCAATAATGAGATACCTACTAAATTCCCCCAGAAAAGTCCCCTTACTATAAGATAGAAGGCGTTGTATAGAAATACTTTTCGTACTGACCAATTATTAGCTCCTAACGCTTTTAGAATTCCTATCATTTGGGTTCGCTCGAGAATCAGCACCAATAAAGCTACTACCATATTGATTGTGGCGACAAGAATCATAACTACTAATATAACGATGATGTTGAAATCAAATAGTTGAAGCCATTCGAATATGTAGCTGTATTTCTCGATTATCGTTTTAGAATCTAAAGTAGAGGCTGTTTGAGCATAGACCTGTTCTCCGGTCGATTCGATAGCATCAAAATCATTAACAAAAACTTCGAAAGCTCCGATTTGATCTGGAGCCCATTTATTAATACGCTGTATATGGCGAATATCTCCTATTATATAGGTAGCATCAAATTCTTGAAAACCTGAATTAAAAATCCCAACAACATCAAAATTCCTCAAGTTATACCCTTTTTCCTTCATGAAAAAAGTATTGAATGCATCGCCTACTTTTAAATTTAATCTATTTGCAATAAACTGCGAAATCACAACTTCTTCATTTAACTTCCCTTTGTCATTTGGAATTCTCCCTTCAACAATATATTCCTTGATATTATCCCACCTATAGTCACTCCCAACTCCTTTAAAGATAATTCCTTCAAAAGCATTTTCAGTTCTAATCATTCCGGCCTTGCTGGCAATGGCCTGAATATGCGCCACTCCAGGAACCGATTTAAATTTTGGATAAAAATCTTGTTTTTTAGAAATGGGTGTCAGCGTAACTTCGGATTGATTATTGTCATAATTTGAAATAATGATGTGTCCATTAAAGGCTGAAACTTTTTCACGGATTTTTTGCTGCAGTCCAATTCCGGTTGCTACTGAAACAATCATCATAATCATACCGATGGCAATTGCCGAGATTGCAATTTTTATAATTGGCGCAGATATGCTACTTTTATAATCTTTAGCAGTTATAAGTCGTTTGGCTATGAAATATTCTAAATTCAACTTGATTGTGTTTCTAATTTGGATTTGCTTCGCCAGTTTGCGTTGCTAAAGCCAAAAATACAGCTAAAACACGAATTACACTAATTGACCTTAATTTTATTTGAACCTACAGATGAACTCATTTTTTAAAATATCGTTTCGTTTTATATTTCTAATAATCATTTCGACTTCCTGTTCTGCCAGAAAAACAAATATAACGGGAAATATAAAATCAGATTTAGAAAAAGCTAATACCAATTTAAAGATAGGGATAAAAACCGGAGCAGATAATTACGGTACCTATTTACCATTGTTAAAAAACAAGAAGATTGGAATTGTAACCAATCAAACTGGCATTCTTTCCAATAAAATGCATTTAGTAGATTTTCTATTAGAAAAAAACGTGTCTATCCAAAAAATATTTGCCCCTGAGCATGGTTTTCGTGGCACTGCCGATGCGGGTGAACATGTTGTAGATGGAGGAGATTCCAAAACAGGATTGCCGATTATTTCACTTTATGGTGACAATAAAAAACCAAAACCAGAACAACTCGCAGGAATTGACATTATGGTTTTTGATTTACAAGATGTAGGCGCTCGATTTTACACCTATATCTCTTCGTTGCATTATATAATGGAAGCCTGTGCCGAAAATAAAATTCCACTTTTAATTCTTGATCGACCAAATCCTAACGGAAGCATTGTTGACGGTCCAATTCTTGAGTCAGCATTCACCAGTTTTGTGGGCATGCATCCCGTTCCTTTACTTCATGGGATGACAATTGGAGAATATGCAAAAATGATTAATGGCCAGAAATGGCTAAAGAATAAAGTCTCATGCAAATTGACCGTTATTCCCTGTCTAAACTACAACCGAAAGATGAGCTATAGTTTACCTGTAAAACCTTCACCGAATCTGCCGAATGATCAAGCCGTGAATCTTTATGCAAGCTTATGTCTTTTTGAAGGTACAAATGTAAGCGTAGGACGAGGAACTGAAAAACAATTTCAAATTTATGGTTCTCCTTATTTACCTAAAAGTGATTTTAGTTTTATTCCAAAACCTAATTTCGGCGCGCAAAATCCTATTTACATTGGAATACAATGTTATGGAGAAGATTTATCTGCAGCTCCAAAAGTGAATAAAATGGAATTAAAATGGTTGATTAAAGCCTATCAGAACACAACAGACAAATCAAAATTCTTCAATCCTTTTTTTACTAAACTTTCAGGAACTAAAAAATTACAACAGCAAATAGAAGCCGGGACTTCAGAAGATCTAATCAGAGAAGGCTGGAAAAAAGGGTTACTTGAGTTTAAGGAAATGAGATTAAATTATTTGATATATTAATCCTCACCCCAGCCCTCTCCAAAGGAGAGGGAGACGAAATGGAAATTTTTAAAGAGGCAATTTCTTTTTCATTTCTTCAACAATATTAAAAGCTGCCGGACAAATAGCTACGTTTTTCAACGTTAAGTCCGTGATTTGTTGAAACTTTTTCCGATCGGTATGTGGAAATTCTCTACATGCTTTTGGACGTACATCATAAATCATGCATGCATTTTCAGTATCCAGAAAAGTACATGGCACACTTTGCAACACATAATCCCTGTCTTCATCAATGCGAAGATATTGCTCGATAAATTGTTGTGGTTTTTGACGTAAATATTTTGAAACACGCTCAATATCCGCATCCGTAAATAATGGACCAGTAGTTTTACAGCAGTTCGCACACTTTAAACAATTCGTTTTCTTAAATTCAGCATCATGCAAATCCTGCATCACGTAATCCAAATTCTTTGGCGTCTTCTTTTTCAGCTTATCGAAATACTTTTTATTTTCGATATGCTTATCTTTGGCTTCTTTAGGAAGATTGTCTAAAATAGTGTTCATTCGTAGCTTTGTTTTTTCGTTTATTCGATAAAACATTTCGCGAAATTACTTAAAACAAATCAACAAATAACTAAATTAACACATCAACTATAATGAAAGACCTTTTTGGCAAAGCCATACTTGATTTTCAAACTAATAATTCCCCAGAAGATTTAATCACGGAAACCTCTATTTCTGAAGAAGATGAAATGAGTGTTGAATATTTATTTCGTTCCTATGAAGAAATGCCAAAACTGGAGCAGAAAGCCTTACAAATTGCGAATGGAAAAATTTTGGATGTAGGTTGCGGCGCAGGAAGTCATAGTTTGTATTTACAAAACGAAAAAAATCTTGCTGTTCATTCGATTGACATTTCTCAAAATGCAGTTGAAGCCTGCAAACTTCGTGGATTGAAAAATGTTCAAGTTCAAAATATTCTTGCAATGGATTCTAATAATCCTGAAAATAAATTTGACACCATTTTATTATTAATGAACGGTACTGGTATATTTGGAACACTAAAAGATACCACAAAATTTTTACAGAAACTAAGAAGCTTGCTAAACGCGAACGGACAAATTCTAATTGATTCGTCCGATATAATTTACATGTTTGATAATGACGAAGATGGCGGAAAATGGATTCCCAGCAGTGGTTATTATGGCGAATTGACTTTTACAATACGTTATAAAAACGAAAAAGAGGACCAATTTCCTTGGCTTTACTTGGATTATAACACTTTGCAAAATGCGGCTTTCGCCAATGGATTACAAAGCGAGTTAATTCTTGAAGGGGAGCATTATGACTATTTAGCGCGACTTTCGATTAAAACCACTATTTTATAGTATGGAAAATATCACATTAGAGAAATTACGATATCCAATCGGAAAATTTATCGTATCGGAAAGCTACTCCACCGCATATCTTACTGCTAAAATAACTGAAATTGCAAGTTTTCCCGAACGACTTAAAAAAGAAGTGATTTATTTAACCGAGGAACAACTTGAAACACCCTATCGTCAGAATGGCTGGACAGTTCGCCAAGTGATTCATCATTGCGCGGACAGTCACATGAATTGTTTCATTAGAATCAAATGGGCGCTGACCGAGGATCAACCAACAATAAAATTTTATCATGAAGATCGTTGGGCTGAATTAGATGATAATGTAGCAATGCCTATCCAACCTACTCTTTCTTTTCTGGAAGGCTTACACTTTCGCTTGGCTTATTTAATGAATGGGTTATCAGAAGCTGATTTACAAAAATCTTTTATTCACCCTGAAGCAAACGCGGTATTTCAAATAAAGGAAATAATTGGAACCTATGCGTGGCATGGAAACCATCATTTAGCACACATCACGGAATTAAAAAAACACAAAGGCTGGTAATACTCGTGTGAACTTTTTTGCTATAAATGAAAAATCCCAAATACAGTTTTAAACAGCATTTGGGAATTTTTATTTTTTAAGGAATATTCAAATATTTATGAGTCTGTAACGAAACGCGCCATTTCGGATTGTTCATTACATAATCAACAATTTGCGGTGTCATTTCTTCTTTTTTACTCCATTCTGGCTGCAAAAATAAAATCGCATTATTATTCACTTTTTCAGCTTGCTCTTCGGCAAAAATAAAGTCATGCTTGTTGTAAATGATAACTTTTAACTCATGTGCATTATCATAAACAGTCTGTGTTGGTAATTTATTTTTCTTTGGAGATAGACAAATCCAATCCCAAGCTCCCGTAAGCGGATAAGCACCTGAAGTTTCGATATGAACCTTTCTATCATTCTCTTTTAACTTTTGCGTCAGCAAAGACATGTCCCACATTAATGGTTCACCGCCAGTTACCACAACAGTTTCAGAGTATTTACTTGCATTTGCTACAATTAAGTCAATTGCCGTAGGTGGGTGTAATTCAGCATTCCAGCTTTCTTTCACATCACACCAGTGGCAACCTACGTCACATCCACCAATTCTAATAAAATATGCGGCTGTCCCAGTATGATATCCTTCCCCTTGAATAGTGTAGAACTCCTCCATTAGTGGAAGCATGGCACCTCTATTAACTTCTAATTGAATTTCTTTTGATAACATTTTTTTATTTTAAAGTGCAAAGATAGTTAATTTG
Source organism: Flavobacterium cryophilum (assembly GCF_048286555.1). NCBI lineage: Bacteria > Pseudomonadati > Bacteroidota > Flavobacteriia > Flavobacteriales > Flavobacteriaceae > Flavobacterium > Flavobacterium cryophilum. The sequence continues at coordinate 6,104 of NZ_JBLVPZ010000009.1, forward strand.
AAAATGAGTTAATTTGAAAACCGAGACTAAAGTAAATTTTCAACGGTTTAAAAATGTAAAAATGAATTCTATAAAAATAAATGCAAAAACGGTCGTAAATAGTACTCATAAAAAAAACCGATAGCCAAATAGGCTACCGGTTTTTGACATTAAAAACTTTAATTATTTTAAAATCTTAACAGATTCCAAAGCATAATTATTTGCTGGATCCAAAGCTAATGTTTTATTAAAATACTCAATAGCTTTAGGTTTATCTGTATTAGCAAAGCTTGCTGCCATATTATTATAGCTTTCAATAAATTTAGTTTTTACTGCTGGTTTAGCAAGTTCCTCTGCTCCTAACTCTGTTGTTTTTGCAACATAATCTTCATAATTCTTAACCATAACGTCATCTTTTTCAAGCAATCTATTAGTTCTTGCTCTGTAAAGATATGCTTCTAGATAAGTTGGAGAGGCTATCAATACTTTTTGGAAAGCTGCATCAGCTTTTTGCAATGCCACTACATCCACTTTTATATCTGTCTCTCTATTGATATTAGCATAATAATGCGCTAAACCATAATATATATTATCATCTAGAAAATTTGTTGATTCTGTAGTGTTCGCTCCAAATTCAAATATTGCAGCTGATTCGCTGTATAATTTTTGTGCAAATAATTTTTTACCAACTTCACTTAATTCCTGTACTGCCAAAGGTTCCATTTCTATTGCCTTTTTAATGTCAACCATACCAGAACTAAATGCAGTAGGGTCAATTGACAAACCATCAGCGCTGGTTCCTTTGTTGATTTTAGTCAACCCTAAATATAAATAATCTAATGCTATTGCTTTGTTCCCTGGAGAATTGATAAAACTTTCTAAAGATTTAATCGCTACATCAGCATTTCCATTTTTATAAGCGGCATATCCTAAATAACGAAAGATTCTTGGATTAACTTTGTCTAATTCACTCATTTTATTAGCTTCTGCTTCAAGCGCAACGTAATCCTCTATTAAGATTAGAAAATCAGCACGTCGCATTCTAGAGTTAAGCGAATAATCGGTTAAAGACATGTATTTATCATAATATCCTAATGCCGTTTTATAACTTGCGGCAGCTTGAGAAGGTTTATTACGTGCCATTTTATAATAAGTCTCTGCTAATTCTCTGTAAACTGGTCCATAATTAGGGTTTATCGCTATAACTTCATTATAAGCTTTTAAAGCTTCATCATAAGATTTAGCTCCTTTCAACAAAACCCCCAATTGCATTTTGGCTCTTAACAAAGTATTATCTGCTTGAAAAGCAGCTCTATAAGCTACATAAGCTTCATTTTGTTTACCATCACCATAGTAAGCGTCTCCTAATGCTAATTGTAGTTGAGCATCTTGAGGATTATTGATCACAGCACGATTCAAAACTGCAATTGCCTTTTTGTAATCAGGCTTTTCAGCATTCATATATGCTCTTGCTTGGTAAACATACTCTTCAAAATCTTTTCTACGCATGTCTTTAGTTGCCAGCACAAATTTTGCTTCAGCAGCCGTTACATCGTTTTTATCTAAATCCATTTGGCCTAAACCGATGTGATTTAAATTAGCATCATCCGAAGCTTTTAATCCATTTTGGAAATAAATTTTAGCGGAATCTTGCACATTTTGAGTAAGATATATATTCCCTAAAGTAAAGAAAGCTTCTCCATTAGATGGCTTCTCTTTAATAATTGATTTTAAAATCGATTTGGCGCTTTCGAACTGCTCAGCATCGATCGCTTTCTTAGCTTGATTAATATCTTGAGCTTGAGTCGAAAAAGCTGTGGCCAATATGGCAACGCTTAAGGTCGTTAATTTATTCATTTTCATCGTAGTTAATTTATTTTTTATTATTTTGGTTTTTTGTTATTGTCAATTTCCTACCAGGAATACGTACAGGTAACAAACCAGATTTTAAAATTATTCTTTGCCCGATATCACCACCTACAAATGAAGCAAAACCCATTCCTAGTCCAGAATATCCTTGACAATTAATGATATACAAATCACGTGCCAAAGGATATTTTTTTTCTGCTATATTATTTTGGGTAGGCAAAAAGTACTCATTCCCCGTTAGCCCTTTTACGCGTAATGTAGTTACATTATTTACAAACTTCTGCATCGCCGGCTTAGGCTGTGAAAGCCAGTTAACTCCAACAACTCCAATCAAACCCTTGTTTTCTGAAACATGTTTAATAACTTGGTCATTGGTTTTAAATGAGAAAATACCTTTCTGAGATATCGCATTTATACCTGCCAAAGAATTCATGTAGCGTACCGTACTTGAGTTTAAGTTATCAAAAACTAGTCCCTTAATTGATGCGACAGGCTTCCCCTGCATAAAATTAATGACATCTTTTAGCGATACGACGGTATCTTTATTACTTTTATTAGCGATAAAAGCTATAGCATCGGTAGCAAATACAGTTATTTTAGGATTAATTTTTCTTTGTTCAAAGATCTTCCGTTCTTCGGTTGTCAATGTTCTAGATAAAATAGCTATAGCACCTTTTTCATTAAACAAAGAATTTACAGTTTCAGATTCTGATTTTGAAATAATTTTTATTTTAGCCTCGTATTTATTTTCAAAAACAGCTACCTGATCTTCAATAATGGGAGTCAAAGTTTCATCTATAAAAATAGAAGCTGAACCTTTTAAAATGGTTTCGGCGTTTTCTGATTTATTCGTTTGATTGCATGCGATCAACAACATACTTACTAAGAAAAGAAAAACGTAGGGAATTTTGGCAAAATTTTTCATAACCTAGTTGTTATTATCATTAATTATTCGAAAAAATCTAAAAGAAGCATAGACAATTAGTAAAACTCCAAAAGCAATTCTATAAATAGGCTCCATTGCAAGCGGAAAATTATTCATAAAGATAATGAATAGACCTGCAACAAGATAGACCAGAAAAAACAAAATTCCTAAAACAAGAAGAAATCGCTCTTTAAGCGATTTCTTCTTAATATTATTAAGTATGTTATTTAACATTACTCTGCAGATTGAATGGTTATTGGTAACGAATAAAGCACTCGAACCGGTTTACCATTTTGTACCCCAGGAGACCATCTTGGTGATTTTTTCAAAACACGAATCGCTTCTTTCCCTGTACCATAACCAATATCTCTAATTACCTTAATATCAGTTAGAGAACCGTCTTTTTCAACAACAAAAGTAACGTAAACTTTACCTTTTAATCCATCTTCTTCTGGAGTTTGATAATTATCACCAACGAATTTATAAAATTTATTGATTCCTCCTGGAAAATCAGGTTTAACTTCAATACCAGCAGTATTATAAATTTGGTTATCAACTTCTTCTACAACAGCAGCTGTTCCTGTACCTACGGGCTCAACAGTTAAGACCGCATCTGGATCCCCTTTAATCGTTACCGCACCTAATTTTTTGTCTTTAATTTCAACAATTTTCGGCGGTTCCTCAGTAACTTCTTCTGCTTTAGCCACAACAGGTTTCACAAATTTAACCTGATCCACTTTTGGTGGTGGTGGTGGTGGTGGTGGAAGGTTTTTAATTGGCTCTTCTTTCTTAGGTGGCAATTTTATAGCAGTGATTTTTATATCCCTGTCAATCTCTTGTTCTTCACCTTTAGGAATTAAGTTTAGAATAAGAGGAGCTGCAACAGCAACACTAAAAAAGAGAGCTCCAAGAATAAGCGCTTTTATCGTCGTTTTTCTGTTTGACTTTCTTAACTCATAAGCTCCGTAAGTTTTGTTACGTCCTTCGAATACGATATCAAGCCATTGGTTTTTTAATATGTCTAATTTCATTTTTCTTAATTATTAGGTTATTGGGGAATAAGAATAAACTTATTTTCCTTCTAACAATTTTTGTTCTTCAGCAGAAAATTCAGGAACGATAGCGTAATTACCAAAATCGCCTATCCCAACAATTGCCATTTCATCAAGTATATCAATTAAATTTTTGTAATTTGATTTCTTACTTGGTTTGATGATAACAATTAATCCGTTTTTAGGTTTACCTTTAGCTGCCGAGTAAGCCAAAACTGATTTCTGTCTAGACAATAGCTCTTTACGGATACCATCTTTTCCAAAAGGCAAATCTTTAGGTCCACCTATTGGTGTAGCTAGCAAACCCACATAATAAACTAACTTATTATCATCACCTAACAAGATTGTCATCGTACGATTTTCATCAACTTTCATGTCGATATTATCTTTGTTAGGATCTTTATCTGGCAACCCCAAGCTCATTGATTGTGGTTTTGACAACGTTGTAGTCAGCATGAAAAATGTGATTAATAAGAAAGCCAAGTCCACCATAGCAGTTAAATCTACTTTCGCGTTCATTTTTTTACTTCTTACTTTACCACCTTTTCCGCCTCCACCGTCGCCGGTATTTAATTCAGCCATTATAGTGTATGTTTTTTAATTAAAAATCTTCTCCTCTTAAACCAGTAACTAAACTAAAGCTATTGATTTTTTGCTCTTGCAAAATATCCATCACTTTTCTAATGGCTGGATATTCTTCTTTTGCATCCCCTTTAATGGCTATTTGCAATTCTTTATCGTTAACCTCTATATTTGCCTTTCGCGCATTGTAAACCCATTCTTTCAACTGATTATCTAGTGAATCAATAGGAATGCCGGGTTGTCCTGCTTTACTCCTATCCGCTGCTTTCATTTCAATGATTTGCTTAAGACTTTGAATTGGTACTCCGAAATCATCCATCATAGAAAAAATCTTTTTGTCATCATCAGTAAAACTAACACTGTATTTTTCTGACATCAACTCTAACGTTCTCATTCTGACGTCTCTTCCTTTCAAATCAAAGAAAACTTTCCCTTTTCCTACAGTCAATGTAGCCAAATCCGTTTCCGGCAATTTAGTCTGAACTGTTGAAGTAGGAGTATCTACAGGCAATGCTTCTGGTATTTTGGCTGTTGAAGTCATTACAAAGAAGGTAAGCAAAAGGAATGCGACATCACACATCGCAGTCATATCTGTAGACCCCGGATTTTTATTTATTTTTATTTTAGCCATTCTTTTTGTTTTTTATTTGATATAAAAATCAACCTAATATTATTGCTTCAAACTTCCTCTGAATCCTCTGTAAGAATTTACAATTGAAACAGCAGCTTCATCAATTGAATATGTTAAATCATCAATTTTTGAAGTAAAGAAATTGTAAGAGATAATTGCTACAGCTGAAGTTCCAATACCTGTTGCTGTATTAATAAGCGCTTCGGAAATACCACTTGCAAGAGCTGCTTGATCTGGAGTTCCAGCAGAAGCCAATGCTCCAAACGCTTTAATCATACCTGATACAGTTCCTAACAAACCAATAAGTGTCCCTAAAGAAACCAAAGACGAAATAATTGTCATGTTTTTTTGCAACATTGGCATTTCAAGTGAAGTAGCTTCTTCAATTTCTTTGTGAATAGTCTCTGATGCTTCCTCGCTATTAAATCCTTCTTTTTTAACTTCTTGATATTTTACTAAAGCGGATTTAATTGCATTAGCCACAGAACCTTGTTGTTTATCACAAGAAGCTATTGCTTCTTCGATTTCACCTGATTTTATACTCGCTTGTATTTTTGTCATAAAGGTATCTAACTTACCTTTACCAGCTGCTTTTGATATTACAAAATATCTTTCAATAGAGAAAACGAGAACCATCAATAACATTCCTAATAATACCGGTACAATTGCTCCTCCGTGATAAACTTGCCCCAAAGCGTTCAATGGAACCCCTGTTTCAGGATTTCCTCCCTCAAAATTCGAAGGAGAACCCATGATGAATTTCCAGATCAAGATACCAACAAATACACATGCAATAATAATGATACCTGAAACCATTCCTCCACCGTTTGAACTGCTTTCTTTTTTAACGTTTGCCATTTTTTTTAATTTAATAGTTTTAAATAATTTATTTTAGTTGTAATAAACTTGTATTGGAGCAAATTTATATTTTTAGTTTAAATAAAAAAACTTTTTTTAATTTTATTATAGTTAAATTTATTTCAAAAACACATTTGTAATTTAGCACTTTGCATTTATATCAATATACTCAAACAAATCTACTCTTTTACGAAAAATAACGTATTTTTTTATGACTTATTAACACAATATTTCAATAACAAGCAAACTTTTACTAAAACCAGTATTTTATGTTATTAACAATAAAAAAGCAGGAAAACAGCGGTATGCACTAAAATATAAGGTTTTTTAAAAAATATAGCCCCTTAAAAATGATTTAAATCTAAACTTATTATGAGCAGAAATGAAGATTTTATACAACATATCACAGACGGATATCGTTGTCACGGAGAAAGCATTACTCTTGGCGGAGCCATATTAGACGGTGAAGCTTTACCCAATACACTTGTGAAAATACCATTAAAAACATTAAACCGTCATGGATTAATTGCAGGGGCAACTGGAACCGGAAAGACTAAAACCATACAAGTATTGTCGGAATAATTATCAACTTTTGGAATACCAGTACTGATGATGGATATAAAAGGTGATTTTAGTGGTATTGCTATGGAAGGTCAGGAGAAACCTTTTATTACCGAACGTCATACTAAAATAAACATACCTTATCACACAGCAAGTTTTCCAGTCGAGTTATTGAGTTTATCGGAACAAAATGGAATCCGTCTTCGCGCTACCATATCTGAGTTTGGACCGATTTTATTTTCTCGAATTTTAAATTTAAATGACACTCAAGCTAGTGTTGTTTCTGTTATCTTCAAATATTGTGACGATCATAAAATGCCTTTACTGGATTTAAAAGATATTAAAAAAGTAATCCATTATATCACTGAAGAAGGAAAAGACGAAATTGAAGAAAGCTATGGCAAAATTTCCACCTCGACAACAGGCACTATTCTTAGAAAAATAATACAATTAGAGCAACAAAGTGCTGCCCTTTTTTTTGGAGAAATGTCTTTTGATGTGACCGATTTAATGCGCATTGATGAAAATGGAAAAGGGTACATTAATATCGTAAGACTGACTGACATTCAAGATAAACCAAAATTATTTTCGACATTTATGCTTAGCTTATTAGCTGAAATTTACCAGCAAATGCCTGAAAAAGGAGATTCAGATCAACCCGAATTAATTGTTTTTATTGATGAAGCTCATTTAATTTTCAATGAAGCAAGCAAAGTATTGTTAGAACAACTAGAAGTTATTGTAAAACTTATTCGCTCGAAGGGCATTGGGATTTACTTTATTACTCAAAATCCAATGGACATTCCGAGCGGCATTTTGGCGCAATTGGGTTTAAAAATCCAGCACGCTTTAAGGGCTTTTACAGCAAATGACCGAAAAGCTATTAAACAAACGGCAGACAATTATCCAACATCCGAATACTACAAAACCGATGAGATTTTAACCAGCCTTGGGATTGGAGAAGCATTCGTTACGGCGCTAAACGAAAAAGGAATTCCAACACCACTTGCAGCAACGATGATGCGTGCTCCGATGAGCAGAATGGATATTTTAACCGAAAGTGAAATTCAAGAAATTAATGCCAAATCCAAACTGGTAAAAAAATATAGCGAACTTATTGACCGCGAAAGCGCTTACGAAATGCTGAACCAAAAAATCACCATTGTTGAAGAAGAAGCTGCCGATCAACAACAGCAAAAAAAATCTGAACAAGAAGCAAGTAAACGTCCGAGTACCGAGAGTGCACTAGGAAAATCGGTTATAAAAGTATTGACAAGTGCAACTTTTATAAGAGGTGCTTTTGGTATTCTAACAAAAATGTTTAAAAAATAAAGTTGATTATTACGCTCCTAAAACCAAATTTCCTAAATAGAAATTTTAAAAAAAATGAAAAATGAAAAAATATTTTATTCAAAAAACACCTTTTGTAGTTCCAACAACAGATGGCAAATTAATAGAAGAACATCACGGAATTGCAGCAACTAACAATCCTGAAATTTCAGTTGCACACATGATCGCCCCACCTAAATGGCGCGAACCCTTTCAAACACCAGAATTTGAAGAATACACCTATATCATAAAAGGAAAAAAGCAATTTATCATCGAAGATGAAATTGTAATTCTAGAAGCGGGTCAATCAATAAAAATTGAAAAAAATACTCGGGTGCAATATTCTAATCCCTTTGACAAACCCTGTGAATATATTGCGATTTGCAAACCCGCTTTCGATTTTACTAAAGTTCATCGTGAGGAATAAATAGTTAAAATGAACGAATAAACGATCGTGAATATACTCAAGTGAGCAGTTTTAAAAAACTATTGCAACAACTCTAAAATTTTATTTTCTACCATTTCGGTATTCCAAATATTCTCGATGTTCTCCATTTTTAAAACTTCTTCCATAATAGCATTTTGATATTCTCCGATAGCCAAAGCTTCTGCATAAGGACGATCACTGAAGGTAACTCTACTGTAAAGCGGAATCCATTTTTCGGGATATTTGTCGGAGAATGATTTTTCGATTTTCTTTTGTAGCAGAAATTTTTCATCTGCTGTTTTAGAACTCATTTCCATAAAATTACGATACGAAAGTTCCGCAATTGCATCTGCATTGGGTTTACGCGATTTTTCATATTCCGAGAAAATCATTTTCCAGTCGTCTCCATACGTTTCAATCATTTCATAAAGAATAGAAATATCCTCAAAACCCGCATTCATTCCTTGTCCGTAAAAAGGAACTATGGCATGACAAGCGTCACCAATTAAAGCAATTTTATCTTCGTACGTCCAAGGGAAACATTTCATGGTCACTAAAGTACTTGTTGGATTTTTAAAAAAATCCTCAGTCAATTTAGGAATAACATCAATAGTGTCTGGTAAGTTTTTCTCAAAAAAAGCTTCAACCTCTTTTTGATCTTTCAAAGAAGCAAAAGAGTTCTCTCCTTCAAAGGGCATAAAAAGCGTACAGGTAAAACTACCATCTAAATTGGGCAATGCAATCAACATATATTCTCCTCGAGGCCAAATATGAAACGAATTCTTGTCTAATTTATGGGTTGCATCGGGGTTTGCAGGAATGTTTAATTCCTTATATCCAATAGGCAAAAATTCTTGTGAATAATCAAACATGCTTTGGCGCTGCATGCGATGGCGGATTCTAGAAAAAGCGCCATCTGCACCAAAAACCATATCATATTTCTTTTCTTCCCAAGCGCCTCTTTCGGTTTCGCCAATATGCAAAGTAGCATCATCTAAAGTGACATCCCAAATTTTATGTTCGAAAAAGAATTCAGCTCCTGCAGCTTCCGCCAAGTCGATCATTTTCCGATTCAAACTTCCTCTGGATATCGAGTAAATAGATTCGCCTTCCTGTCCGTAATTTTGAAAATTAATTTTGTCAACAAGATGAATGGCTCGTTTATCCATCGGGATGGCAATCTCTCGCACAGCATCACCCACTCCCACAGCATCTAGTGCTTTCCATCCTCGGTTAGACATGGCTAAATTAATAGAACGTCCAGAAAACTGAATTTGCCTGATATCCGGGCTTCTGTCAAAAACATGAACTGTATGACCTGCTTTGCGAAGGTAAATAGCTAATAATGATCCAACTAATCCAGAACCTACAACTGCTATTTTTAAGGGAATTTGCATTAATTTTTTATAAAAAGTTAAGCAAAATTACTAATTTTATTAGACTAAGAACTTTAAAATGATCACTTTTTATATGGAATAAACACCAATTTTGTTGAAGTTCTCACAATCTCATTCTTATTCAGCATCATTCGCCTAAATTTTCCCATATTATAGAGCTCTGCTTGATCACTGTAATGTTCACTCAACGGATTCCCTGATTGCCCTGTTGGCAGGATGCTCCAGCTATTTTCTATGTCGGAAAAATCAATAATCCTCCGTGTTGACGGCCCTCCTTTCACCTGATAAATTCCATCATTCGTAAAATCAAAAAACAAATTATTAATGACTTCCGCGGAACCCGAAACTTCAAATGGACCAACATTGAAAATTCTTCGTAACGCGGCCACTTTCCCTAATGGATGTTGATGTTCTACAGTATGAACTTTATTCCAAGTCCAATCAGAAACCGACGTTCCTAATTGTTTTTCTAACGCTACAACCGACTCATTAAACGATTGTGAAATGATTTTACTTCGGGTTTCTTTTTCATTTTTAGTCTTTATATTATCCCACCAAAGCGACTCTTTATTCTTAATTTGTTTTGCAATAATCTGCTTCATAATATGTGTTCCTAAAAACTGTTTGAAATTACTGGCACCCAGTTCATCCTCAAACGTATTTCTCAATAAATTAAAAATCCATTTATTGTAAATTGTTGGCGCGACATCAGTAAGATTATTGGAGCCTTTCCATTCTTTCAAAACGGACAACGCTTCTTTCTCATTTTCAGTAAGTGATTTCTGGTCCACTGCCAAAATTAACTGCTTTACCACTCCTGGCGCAACAGATGACGTATTATCAAAAATCATTTCCCCGACCGAGGTTATATCCCAATTTGATTTTGGCGCCAACAATTGAGTAATTCTTTTTGCTCGATCTTCGGGAAGATAATAACCTGGGTATAAAAATCCATCGATGGGTTCTGGCTGATTATTCGCTGAATATACATAATTCCATTTTGGATTTACTGCCGACGGGTTTTTGGAAAAATCCAAATATTCGATAATATCATCCGTACCACTTGCTCCATCCAAAATAAAATTAGGGTTTACACCCGCATTATGCTTGTATAATTTTCCCGTTGCCCACCAAGCCACATTTCCTTTGGCATCGCCATACATTACATTCAAACCTGGTGCCGCTATTAAACTAACCCCTTTTTGGAAATCCGCTTTACTTTTGGCATGCGAAAGTGTATAAACAGCATCTAAAATTTGGATCGGCTGCTGTGTATAAATCCACGACATTGCAACAGGTTTATCTTGCCGCAGACCATCAATCAAGTCGTTTACCACTGGACCGTGTCGCGTAATTTTCACATTCAAAACCACATTCGCACCATCTTTTACTTTTATAATTTTTTTTCTAATTTCATATGCACTGAAACCACTTGGTGTCTTGTACGTATTTGGATCCATTGGATTATTCTGCTCTTGATAAAAGTCAATATCATCGTTCTCAAACATTGTTAAACCATAGGCATACTCGCGATTATGTCCCAATAAAGGAAACGGAGTTCCAGCCAAATAACAACCGTACAATTCAAAATCTGGTGTTACTAAATGTGCCTCATACCACGTTCCCGGTTGTGAAAATCCAATGTGCGGATCATTTGCAAAAATGACTTTACCATTCTTTGTTTTCTTAGGGGCAATAACCCAGCTGTTACTTCCTATAAAAGGCGCAATTGGAGATTGTTCCAATAGTGACGCCACCGACGTTGAAATAGCGCTATAATCTTGAGATTTATCTTTGGCATTTTTAATTCTAGTGGTGTTAAAGGAACCATCAATCCCAAAATCTTTGAGATACGCCATTCCGTATTTATTTCGAATATCAGTCAATAAAGGATCTGATTTTTGAGCCATCGCAAAACTAAAAGACATGTACCCAAAAATATTATACACATCTTTGATAGTAAATTTCTCTTTCTTAACCCCAATTAAGCTGAATTCTATTGGCGTTGTTCCTTCTTCTAAATATTGATTAATTCCATCCAAATAAGCTAGAGTCATTTGATAACTTGGACTGTTTTTATCCAATGTTGCAATCGCTTTTAAAGATGCTTCTTCGATTCCAAGTCCTGCAAAAAATGTATCATTTTTTAATGCTACTGAACCAAAAATTTCTGATAATCGTCCCGGCGCAATGCGACGCATCAATTCCATCTGCCACAATCGATCTTGTGCATGAACATAACCTAACGCCATCATCGCGTCCGTTGAATTAGTCGCATAAATGTGGGGAACTCCAAATTCATCAAAATATACGGTGGTTTCCTTCTGAATGTTTTTCAGTTTTAATTTGCCCTCGTATTTTGGTTTCAGATAAAACCCATAAATAATTAAAACCATTGCTAAAACTACTACTCCCGAAAGTAAAACCAGAAAGACTATTTTAAGTTTTTTCATTTTTAAATAAATTGATAAACAAATATATAGGATTTAGAAGTTAATTAAAACAATTTATTTATACGAGAGTGATTCAGGAGAATCGAATAAATATACTTATTTTGTTTAATTAATTTTAAAAGTGATTAAACAAAATAAGTATCTTTGTTTTAAATTTAAAAGATATGAAACACATTTCTAGAGATGACATTTCTCAAATGGAAAAAATCGAAAGATTGAATTTGATTAATTCTTGCACAGGTTATAAGTCAGCTAATTTACTTGCCACAAAATCCCTTGATGGAAAATCTAATGTAGCTATTTTTAGCAGCGTGACCCATTTAGGGAGCAATCCGGCGCTGATAGGATTTATCATGAGACCTACCACCGTTCCCAGAGATACATATAAAAACATCCGAGAAACTGGTTATTTTACCGTAAATCATATTACTGTAGACATGATTGAAGATGCGCACCATACCTCTGCTAATTATGATCTAGGAATTTCTGAATTTGATAAAACAAATTTAGAAGAAGAATATAAACCTAATATTGAAATCCCCTTTGTACAAGGAAGTCCCGTTCATCTGTATTGCAAATATGTAAATGAATATTATATCAAGGAAAATGATACGATTCACATTATTGCCTCTATTGAAAATATATTTTTCAAAGAAGAGTTAGAACATAAAGATGGTTGGCTGCAAATCGACAGAGGGAATGTTGTGGCCTTAAATGGTCTTGACGGATATTGCTTACCCAAACTAGTAAATCGTTTTCAATATGCTCGAAAAGAACTTCCAACTACTTCATTTCTTAAAAAATAAAAAATGAAAAAACTGCGACTAATCCTTGGTGATCAATTGAATTTAAAGCACTCTTGGCTTCAGGAAAATGATGACAATATTATTTATGTCCTTGCCGAAATGCGTCAAGAAACCGACTACGTGAAACATCACATCCAAAAAGTCGTGGCGTTTTTTCTATCAATGCGAAATTTTTACACCGAAATACAATCTCTGGGTCACCAAGGAGTCTATTTTCAAATTACCGATGCCGACAATCCACAGGATTTAAAAAAAATAATCGCCGCTTGTATCAAAAAACACAAAATAGAAAAATTTGAATATCAATTACCCGATGAATTCCGTCTGGACCAACAATTAAAAACAATTTGTTCCGAGTTAAAAATAACCTCAGAAGCTTTCGACTCGGAACATTTCTACACCACGCGTTACGAACTCACCGATTTTTTTGAAGGCAAGAAGTCGTTGTTAATGGAAAATTTTTACCGCCACATGCGTAAAAAACATCATGTGCTAATGAATGGAGGAACGCCATTGGGCAACCAATGGAATTTTGATGCCAATAACCGCAAAAAATACAAAGGGGAAGTTCCTGTCCCGACGGAAAAAAATTTCCATGCCAATGTCTCTGAAGTTGTTGCCCAAATAAATAAAGCTGATATCGTTACTTTTGGCAACATCGATTTGCAAAACTTTAACTGGCCCACTTCTCGTGAGCAATCGCTGCAAGTTTTAGATTATTTTTGTAAAAATCTGCTGCAACATTTTGGTGATTATGAAGATGCAATGCACACCGATGAAAAATTCCTTTTCCATTCTCGTTTGTCCTTTGCCATGAACAGTAAAATGCTTTCGCCAAAAGAAGTAATCGAAACCGTTATCTCTTTTTACCATGCGAATGACGCTGAAATAACGCTCTCACAAGTAGAAGGTTTTGTACGCCAAATTTTGGGTTGGCGCGAATACATGCGGGGAATATATTGGAAAGAAATGCCTAATTATGCCCAAAAGAATGTCTTGCAAAACACAAACAAATTACCGGATTTTTTCTGGACCGGTAAAACCAAAATGAATTGCATGAGCCACGCAATCAATCAAAGTTTAGACGAAGCTTATGCACATCATATTCAAAGGCTCATGGTGATAGGGAATTTTACGCTGTTGACACAAATTCATCCTGATGAAGTAGACGCCTGGTATCTTGGCGTTTACATAGATGCTATCGAATGGGTCGAAATGCCCAACACCCGCGGGATGTCACAATATGCGGATGGCGGAATTATTGCCACAAAACCCTATGTTTCCTCCGGAAGTTACATTAATAAAATGAGTAATAATTGTGCCAAATGTCAGTATAATGTCAAAGAGAAATTTGGAGATAAAGCCTGTCCTTTCAATACGCTGTACTGGAATTTCCTAGATGAAAAAAAAGAATATTTTAAAGGAAACCAACGTATGGGAATGATGCTGAAATTATTAAATAAAATAAATCCTGAAGAATTATATAAAATCAAAGTTAAGGCCAGTGCTATCATTGACGATATGGACTCTTATTAAAGGGAAACAGGTATAAATAAAAAGAGTGTTTAAATTCTTCGCGAACTTAAACACTCTTCATTATGTAAAAGAATAAATTTATTCCTTTTTGCTTCCGTCTATAATAGCACCTGTTCCTGCACCAACTCCAGCACCTGCAATTCCGCCAATTATAGCTCCTTGCACTTTTTTCTTACTTATGATTGCACCTGTTGCAGCACCAACTCCTGCTCCAATTACAGCACCTTTAGCAGTACTGCTCCAACCTTTCTTTTTGGCAGTCGTAGTCGTAGTAGTGGTGGTAGCTGCGGGTTGATTTACAATTACAACTTCTTTTTGGGTTTCAATTTTGGCTTCTTCAATTTTAGCCATTTCAACTTGCATTGAATCAATAACTCGTTGTTTTTCAATTTCTACTTTCATCGAGTCAACAGTCGCTAGTTTCGCTTTTTCAATTTCCATTTTTCCTTGATTTTGACAAGAAACGACAATTAAAGAAACTAGTATAAAATATAATGCTTTCATAATTTTAAATTTTGCAATTAATAATAAGACAAAGAAACATTTAAACTTAGTAATAAGCATTACACTATTTAAACTATTTTTTATATAATTCTGTGTCTACATTATTTTAGAATCCCTGCTTTCAATATTTGTCCAAAGTGAAACATGTCTTCAAAAGAACAATACAATGGAACTGGCGCCAATCGAATAACATTAGGTTCGCGCCAATCCGTGATCACACCATTTTTCATAAGGTAATCAAACAAACTACGGCCTTCCCCATGAAGCAACACTGATAATTGTGACGCTCTTTCTGATGGATTTGACGGTGTAATAATTTCGAAACTACTATCCACCTCTTGGTCTATTTCGTGCAGAATAAATTCTAAATAAGAAGTAATTAAATCTCTTTTTTGAATCAAAGCGTCCATCCCAATTTCATCAAACATTTCTACCGATGCTAAATAAGGAGCCAGCGACAGCACTGGTAGGTTGCTTATTTGCCAACCATCAGCACCACGAATAGGATCAAAAGTCTGTTCCATTTTAAAACGGCGCTCTTTATTATGTCCCCACCAACCAGCCAATCTTGGCAACTCCAAATTGTTGTGGTGTTTTTCATGAATAAAACATCCGGAAGCATTTCCAGGACCAGAATTCATGTATTTATAACTACACCAAGCTGCAAAATCCACATTCCAGTCGTGTAATTCCAGTTTTATATTTCCTGCAGCATGGGCTAAATCCCAACCTACATAGGCACCCGCGTTATGACCAGCGGCAGTAATGGTTTTCATATCAAATACTTGTCCCGTATAATAATTGACACCGCCTATTAGAATCAAAGCCAACTCATCACCTATTTCTACAATTTTCTCCAAAATATCTTCTAAGCGAATGTTGTGTTCGCCATCGCGACGCTTGATTTCAACAATAGCATCATCGGGACTGTATCCGTGAAAATGAACCTGACTTTGAAACATATATTGATCCGAAGGAAATGCTTTTTCTTCGCAAATGATTTTATATCTGGTTTTTGTAGGTCTATAAAACGAAACCATCAGCAAATGAAGATTGACCGTTAACGTATTCATCACGGTAACTTCACTAGGTAAAGCACCCACAATTTTACTCAACGGATTAGCAAATCGTTCGTGGTAATCCCACCATGGTTTTTCACTGTAAAAATGGCCTTCAACAGCAAGATTAGCCCAATCATTCATCACTTCATCTACATATTTTTTTGTTCGTTTGGGCTGTAATCCTAAGGAGTTTCCAGTGAAATAAAGTACCTTTTTTCCATTGACTTGTGGAAATAGAAATTCATCCTGATATTTATATAATTGATCTTGTGAATCGAGTTTTTTTGCAAATTCAAGGGTGTTTTCGAATGTCATGATTTGTATTTTGTTTTGTAAAAGTAGTAAAAAAAGACTGATAGACAGTAGACTTTTAACCGATTGACGACACTTAAAATAGTTAAAATTCCGAATAAGGAAAGATAGTTCCCTAATATTCTACGGAATTAAATTACAGCTCGTTATTAAATTATATCAGACTGAATTGTAAATCCATAGCTAAGCTTTAAAACTTTGTTTAAGAAAATAAAGGTACAGCGTGCAGGCCGACCCGCTTTTTCAGCGGGACACACCCTCCAAAAAAAATCTCGCCATTGCTGACGAGATTTACTATTTAAATTCTGAATGAATTCAGATTAGATGATTAACATTGCATCCCCATAAGAATAGAATTTGTATTCTTTTTCGATCGCTTCTGCGTATGCTTTTTTCATTAAGTCATGACCGCAAAATGCGGAAACCATCATTAATAAAGTAGATTTTGGAGTGTGGAAATTGGTAATCATACAGGTTGGAATCGTAAATTCATGAGGAGGAAAAACGAATTTATTTGTCCATCCATCAAAAGGATTCAATGTGTTATGTGAAGATACTGAACTTTCTACCGCACGCATAGAAGTTGTCCCTACGGTACAAATACGTTTCTTTTTAGCTTTGGCGTCATTCACAATATCACACGCTTCTTGAGTTATTTTTAATTCCTCAGAATCCATTTTGTGTTTTGATAAATCTTCAACCTCAACCGGATTAAAAGTTCCTAAACCTACGTGAAGTGTAACCTCAGCAAATTTTATTCCTTTGATTTCTAATTTTTTCAATAGATTTTTAGAAAAGTGCAAACCTGCTGTTGGCGCGGCTACTGCTCCTTCTTCTTTCGCATATATCGTTTGGTAACGTTCTGCATCTTCGGGAGTTACATCTCTCGAAATATATTTTGGAATTGGAGTTTCTCCAAGTTCTGTTAATTTATTTCTGAATTCTTCATAAGAACCGTCGTAAAGGAACCGCAATGTTCTTCCACGAGAAGTGGTATTATCAATAACCTCAGCCACTAACGAGTCATCATCGCCAAAATATAATTTATTACCAATTCGGATTTTACGAGCTGGATCAACCAAAACATCCCAAAGTCTTTGCTCAGAATTTAATTCTCTAAGTAAAAAAACTTCGATTCTTGCTCCTGTTTTTTCCTTGTTTCCATACAAACGCGCTGGAAAAACTTTGGTATTATTCAGAATTAAAACATCTCCGTCATCAAAATAATCGATAACATCTTTGAACATTTTATGGTCTATAGTCCCTTTCTTACGATCAATAACCATTAGACGTGCTTCGTCTCTGTTTTCAGCTGGATATTCGGCAAGAAGTTCTTTTGGTAAATCGAATTGAAAATGTGATAATTTCATTTGATAAAGTTATGAGTTATAGATTATGAAGTCTGAGTTTTGAGGTCATAATTCTAAATCGTGTGCAAATATACGATTGTGAGATAGGCGTTGTCAAGTGTTTTGCTGTTTATTTTCAAAAGTCCAATGCTACAAAGGCACAAAGGCACGGCGCAACATTTCATTTATAAAATTTCAGACACAATAAAATCCAATTTCTTCATGTCCTCCCAAAAATCAGGATATGATTTAGAAACTACTTCTGCATTTTCAATAATTATCGGCACTTTCAAAGCTAATGGTGCAAATGCCATCGCCATCCTATGGTCGTTATAGGTGGCAATTTTAATATTATAATTGATTTTCTCCGTAGCCAAAAGCGTCAAGCTATCATTGGTCACCGATATTTTTGCTCCTAGTTTTGTTAGTTCAGTTTTTAGCGCTTCTAATCTGTCCGTTTCTTTAATCTTCAAGGTATGAAGTCCTGTTAAATGACATCCAATACCTAATCCAAGGCACGTAACTACAATTGTTTGGGCGATATCTGGCGTGTTATTTAATTCTAAATTTAAATTTTCTGGTTTAAAGTTAGGCCGTTTAACCAAAGTCATTCTATTATCTTCGAAATGTGTATCGATGCCCATCTGCTTATAGATTTCAACCAAAGCCGAATCGCCTTGCAAACTACTTTGTTTATAACTGTTTAGTGAAATATTAGTATTTTCAGCTAAAGCAGCTAAGCTAAAAAAGTACGAAGCCGAACTCCAATCGGATTCTACGGTCATTACTTTTGATTTCACTTCATGTTTTGGATAAACCGTAATTATATTTCCTTCAAAACTGGTTTTAATATCCAAATCATTTAATAAAGCCAATGTCATTTTGATATAAGGAACCGAAGTGATTTCGCCCACCAAGGTGATCTCTATACCGTTTTCCAGTTTTGGCGCCACTAATAATAATGCTGATATGTATTGACTGCTTACATTTGCAGGGATAGAAACTTTAGAAGCCGTGATTTTTTGCCCTGTGATTCGAATAGGCGGATAACCTACTTCTTTCTCGTACGCTATTTTTGCACCCAATTGTTCCAAGGCTTCCACCAAAACTTTTATTGGACGCTCTGTCATTCGTTGAGATCCAGTCAAGACCACTTCACGACCTTCATTCACAGCAAAAAAAGCCGTTAGAAATCGCATCGCCGTTCCTGCATGATGAATATCAACTATTTCCTCTCTTCCTTTCAACGCTTTTTGCATGACTTCACTATCATCTGAATTCGAAGTATTGGACAACGTAATATTTGGAAACAAGGCTTGTAACAATAATAGTCGGTTGGTTTCGCTTTTTGAACCGGTAACTGCAATTTGAGCTTGTAAATTGGAATGGGAAGTTTGTAACAGTAAATTCATGTTTTTAATTATAAGTTAGAATTATGAGTTTTAGCGTCAGCTTTCTACTCAAATACTTTGAGGCGCAATTTACCACTCCTCCTTTATAATTCATAATTTATACTTCACAAATTATTTGAGTTTTTCGTTGTTTTTGTGGCGGTCTTTATCTCGAATAGATTTTAAATCCATCTTTTTATCGAAAGCCGCCTGCAAATCGATTCCAGTTTGATTTGCCAGACACAACACCACAAAAACCACATCGGCTAATTCTTCGCCCAAATCTTTATTTTTGTCGCTTTCTTTTTCGGATTGTTCTCCGTAACGGCGTGCAATTATGCGGGCTACTTCCCCTACTTCTTCAGTAAGTTGCGCCATATTGGTCAATTCATTAAAGTACCGAACACCGTGTTCTTTGATCCAAGTATCAACGTCTAGTTGGGAATTTTTTAAGTTCATTTTTTTTCTGTTTTGCCACAAAGGCACGGAGGCACAAAGGGATTATTATTTTAAGTCTTTTCTATCTCTATTTTTTCTATTTCTTTCATTAATCTGTCCGTTTCAGCTAACGCCACGATGATTTTTTGATAATGCGCAATATCGTCAAATTCCAGTTTACGTCCCTTGCGGTCTTTGAGCCATTTTTGCGCCGGTTGATACCCGCCAATGAAAAAATTCCAAGCTACTTCAGGAACATTGTCGAAATATTGGGTTTCGTTGATCCACACTTTACCTTCAACCCCCTCAGGGTTTGAAACCCTGAGAGGGTTACTTTCGTAACTTGTTTTTGCAACCACACAATCGCCGTTAATATTAAATTCTGTAATAAATTCTTCCTCTGTTGCGCTTTCCAGCAAATGAATTTTTCGTATTTGCGAACCTAATTCAACCAATTCCCAGAAGGTTTTTATGTCTTTAGGATATGGAATTTTAGGAAAATCTATTTTCAGAAATTCTATGTATTTCTCTCGGTACGTGGGCGAATGTAACACCGTATAAATATAATCTAGCATATCGATTGGTGCAAACGTTTCTCTGAATTCTGGACGAACTTCGGAATTGTTTGCCATACAAACATTGCCTTCGGGTTCTTTTTCAGTAACAAAAGTCATTCCTAATTGCTTGGCGATTTGATTGATGATTTCTGCATCAAGATTGGGGTTTCTTTTTAAAACTTCATTAGGTTTGTTCAACCTTGTCAGGGTTTCGAACCCTGACAGGGATTGTTGTTGTCCGTTCGTTTCGGGATAAAGGTAGAGTGGGAAAGAATAACTTCCATCATAAGGTGTTGCAATTCTATGCTGACCTAATGGTATATTTGTGATAAAAGCAGAATATGATTCTTTAGTTTGTTTTGTATCTTTTTTAGTTATGATACAATCCGGAGCTCCGCATTGTTGTCTTTTGGGTTCATTAGTTGCGGCAACATTTGCTACAATACTTTCAATGAGTTGCTTCAAATCACCACGATCGATGTGTTCTGTTGCATTTCCTCTTTTGTATGCGGAATTTATATTTTGAATATATTGTTCTAAAGTCATCTCAATTATATTTGAACAAATGTAAAGAATTGGAACATAAAAAAACACCTTCAGTGAGGTGTTTAATATAACAATTTCCGGTATTTGCTTTTAATGTTTGGAGAATTCTACCAAAACTTAATCTCGATTTTTACTATCAATTACTATTGTTACAGGTCCATCGTTTAGTAAAAGCACTTTCATATCCGCACCAAAAACGCCAGTCTGTACTTTTTTACCAGTTTCTTTCTCCACCTGAACTACAAAATTCTCGTACAATGGAATGGCTACTTCTGGTTTTGAAGCTTTTATATACGACGGGCGATTTCCTTTTTTGGTAGCAGCATGCAACGTAAATTGACTTACCACAATGATATCGCCATCAATATCTTTGACAGATAAATTCATCACGTCATTCTCATCTCCAAAAATACGTATATTGGCAATTTTTGAAGCTAACCAATTACTATCTTCTAGATTATCTAAATCTTCAATTCCAACCAAAACCAATAAGCCTTTCTGGATATCGGCTACAATTTTTTCATCTATCGTTACGGAAGCAGAGGAAACTCTTTGAATTACAACTTTCATTTAATACGTCTTAACGTCAAAAGTTTTAACGTCATAAAGTGAAAAAATCGTCTTTAGATATTCGTCCCGACTGACTTTATGACTTTCGACCTTATGACTTTCGGCTAATTTCTATTCCCTTGTTTTATCACTGATTATTCTATCTTCATTATGAATATCCGTACGGTAATTTTCATCGTCACCTTCCAGAATTTTCAGATAACTTCTGTAACGGGACCAGGCGATTTCGTCTTTTTCCAAAGCGGCTTTAATTGCGCAATGCGGCTCGTCTTTATGCAAACAATTATTGAATTTACATTGTTCTTTCAATTTGAAAAATTCAGGAAAATAACCACTGATTTCTTCTTTTTCCATGTCAACAATTCCAAAACCTTTGATACCTGGCGTATCAATAATTCTGGCATCAAATGACAAATCGTACATTTCTGCAAAAGTCGTCGTGTGTTGCCCTTGTTTACTTGCTTCAGAAATAGTCTTTGTTTTCAGGTGCAACGAAGGTTCCATAGCATTTACCAAAGTCGATTTCCCAACTCCAGAATGCCCAGAGAACATGCTCACTTTACCAATCATCATTTCTTTCAATTCTTCAATTCCTTTCATTTCAGTCGAAGAAACGCGCAAACATTTATACCCTATTTCCTGATACACATGTTGCATGTACAATTGTTCATCCAGCGTGGCATCATCAAAAGTGTCAATTTTATTAAAAACCAGTATCGTTTCAATTCCATACGCTTCGGCAGTCACCAGAAAACGGTCAATAAAGTTAAAAGTCGTTGGCGGATTATTTATGGTAACTAACAAGAAAACCCTATCAATATTAGACGCAATAATATGCATCTGGTGTGATAAGTTCACTGATTTCCGAACAATATAGTTCTTCCTGTCATGAATGTTATGAATGGTTCCCGTAACGGTATCGGATGATTCTTCCAGTTCATAATCAACAATGTCGCCCACAGCAATAGGATTGGTGCTTTTGATTCCTTTAATTCGGAATTTCCCTTTCATACGGCATTCGATAAAATCCCCTTGTTCAGATTTTACGGTGTACCAACTTCCAGTAGATTTGTATACTAGTCCTGTCATTTTTTAATTTACAATTTACGAATTCAGTTTTTTAATTTAAAACCTTAGACTTTGCAAAGATAATTCTTTGTTTTAGGTTTAAAGTTTAAAGTTTAAAGTTTTTCACTTTGAACAACTTTACATACAATTAAAAATAGAAAATGCCCACAACTTTTAAGAAAAGCTGTAGGGATTTGTTTTTTAAAAATACGGACTAAGCGTTCAATACTTTTTCCTGGTGACCAATACTTTGTTGGAGAATTGTGTTGAATAGTTTGAGAATGGCATTCGCAATTGTCCTGACTATTCATAAGCAACTTTTCTTATTTTCCCATTCCCGGCAATATATATATTCCCATTATTATCTATTGCAACACCAAAAGGTCTATCAAACGTCGCAGTAGCAAGTAATCCATCAAGACTACCTGCTATTCCAGTACCAGCAAACGTAGTTACAACTCCATTAGGAGTAATTTTACGAATTTTATTAGAATGAATATCCGCAACATATAAATTCCCTAAAGCATCAATTGTAATGCCGCTAGGAAGACCAAAACTTGCACTACTACCAGTACCATCAACACCAAAATTGCCGCCACCGGCTAAAGTAGTCACTACCCCTGCAGGGCTAATTTTTCGAATTTTATGACTACCCCATTCTGATACATACAAATTCCCATCATCTATGGTGATATTGCGCGGATGATGGAAACTAGCCAAAACACCTACTCCATCCATACTACCCTCGATTCCACTACCTGCAAAAGTACTCACGGTACCTGATGGATTAATTTTGCGAATCTTATTATTTGAAATATCAGCTACATATAGATTTCCTGAAGCATCTACAGCAACATCAGTAGGGGCAAGAAAACTTGCTTGACTTCTATCTCCATCAACACCACCACCAACTCCTGTGCCTGCTACAGTAGTTACCACACCCGTTGGAGAAATTTTGCGAATCTTATTATTACCCGTATCAGCTATATATAGATTACCAGAAGCATCAATTGTGAGCCCTGAAGGCCCTACAAAACTTGCTTTTGTACCTACACCATCAATGCTTCCAGGAATGATATTACCAGCAAAAGTAGTTACTACTCCTGCAGGACTAATTTTCCGAATCTTGCTAGCACCTGCTTCTACCACATACAAATTACCTCCTGCGTCTGCCACAAGATCTTCTGGTCTCCAAAAAGTAGCTTGAGTTCCTACACCATCTTCACTAGCGTTAGTTAAACCAGATCCAGCGAAAGTAGTCACCATATTATAACTCTTGTTAGAAGGTGGAGTTACATCGTCATTAGAATTACATGAGATAAAGAGAAGCCCTAAAAAAATCATATTTAATACTGCCAACGATAATTTTCTCATAAATTTTGATTATTAAAACTACGCAATATTACAAAAAAAACCTACAAACTTTTGTAGGCTTTAATAAATAATTATTCGTACAATTAATTATGCATTCAATACTTTTTCTTGGTGACCAATACTTTCCTGGTGAATCGCTTTGAACATTTTTAGTACAAACTCTTCAGTCAATCCTTTTTTCTCTCCTTCAAGAATCATTTTTCCAAGGATTTCATTCCAACGAGTATTTTGAAGAATGGCAACGTTAGCGTCTTTCTTCACTTTGCCAATTTCATCCGCTACTTTCATCCGTTTTCCTAGCAAGTCTAATAAATTTTCATCTAAGATGTCGATATTCGTTCTCAATTTTGTCATTTTTTGAGTAAATTCTACAGATGCATCATTTACTTTTCTTACTTTCAAATCAATAAAAATTTGTTTCAAAGCATCAGGTGTAACTTGTTGTGCAGCATCACTCCAGGCATTGTCCGGATCATAATGCGTTTCGATAATCATACCATCATAGTTTAAATCCAACGCTTCTTGAGTCACTTCAAGAATCATCTTACGATCTCCCGTAATGTGAGATGGATCGATGATTAAAGGTAGATCAGGGAATTTATTTTGCAATTCAATAGGGATTTGCCATTCTGGAATGTTTCTGTATTTTGTTTTTTCGTAGGTAGAGAAACCTCTGTGAATCACTCCTAATTTTTCTATTCCTGCCATGTATAAACGCTCTACACCGCCCAACCATAAAGACAAATCTGGATTTACCGGATTTTTAACCAATACGATTTTTTTAGTTCCTGCTAAAGCATCTGCAATTTCCTGCATTGCAAATGGATTTACAGTCGTTCTGGCACCAATCCACAATACATCAATATCATATTCCAAAGCTAATTTTACGTGAGCAGCGTTTGCCACTTCCGTACCCATTAGCAATCCGGTTTGTTCTTTTGCTTTATTCAACCATTTCAACCCTATTTCTCCTACTCCTTCAAATCCTCCCGGACGCGTTCTAGGTTTCCAAATTCCTGCTCTAAAAACACTCACATCTGAGTCTTTCAATTCATGTGCAATTTTTAATACTTGCTCTTCTGTTTCAGCACTACAAGGTCCTGCGATCACAAATGGATGATTCAAATTGAATTCATTCAACCAATTTCTCATTTCTTTCTTGTTTTCCATTTTTTCTAATTTTATTTTATTTTGTTGTTCTTTTTTACTGTAAACTGTGACTGATTACTGATCACTTTTCTACATTAATTCCGTTTAATATTTCTTTTATTTTATTGACACTTTGCATTTCATTGTAGATTGCGTCGTAATCTTCTTTTTCTAATAATTCTTTAAATTTTGATAAATTCGAAATGTATTCCTCCAATGTTTTTACTACCTGCTTCCTATTTTGCTTAAAAATAGGCGTCCACATTGCCGGAGAACTTTTGGCCAATCGAACGGTGCTTTCAAAACCGGAACCGGCCATATCAAAAATATCCTGCTCGTCTTTCTCTTTATCGATTACCGTTTTTCCAAGCATAAAGGCACTTATATGTGACAAATGCGATACATAAGCAATGTGTTTATCATGTGATTTTGGATCCATGTAGCGAATTCGCATTCCCATTTTTTTAAACAAATCCAAGGCTCTTTCCTGTAACTTGAAAGTTGTTTTCTCTACCTCACAAATAATATTCGTTTTCCCTTGAAACAATCCTTTTATTGCCGCCGACGGTCCTGAGAACTCCGTTCCTGCTATAGGATGAGTGGCTATGAAATTCCTTCTTTTGGGATGATTGGCAACCGCTTCGCAAATGGGCATTTTAGTAGAGCCCACTTCAAAAACAATCGTATTATCCCCAATAACATCCAAAACTTTAGGCAAAACTAGCAATGCGACATCCACAGGAACCGAAACAATTACAAAATCTGCGTCCGACAAATCTTCAAATGTAGCGCCACCATCAACAACCCCTATAGCTATGGCTTCCACCAAATGACTTTCGTTGTTGTCAATCCCGTAAATTTTCGCTTCCGGATGCAGCCTTCTAATCTCCAATACCATCGAACCGCCTATCAATCCTATTCCTATTACGTATACTTTCATTTCTTACTTTTTTTTGTAGCTAATCCTGCTATCCGTTTCAATCTTTCTAGTCCTGAACTTGTTTCAGGATCGTGAAACAAGTCCAGAACTAGAAAGGATTTTCACTACTATCAGGGCTAAAGCATCTCGTTATTCAGACGCTTATTTGTCCTAAAACAGCTGTTTTTCAAGCAAATCTGTCTATAGCTTCCTGTACTTTTTCTTCTTTTACACACAATGCAAATCGAATATATCCTTCTCCATTAGAACCAAAAATGGTTCCCGGAGTAATAAAAATTGATTTATCATATAAAATTTCATCTATGAATTTCTCCGCCGATGAGATTCCGTCCGGCAATTTTGCCCAAACAAATAATCCAACTCCTTCCTTGTATACTTTACAACCCAATTTTTCTGCCAGTTGTTCGGTAAGGATTCTGCGTTTTTTATAAATTGTGTTCATCGATTCAAACCAGGCCTTGTCACTTTTCAAAGCTTCAATTGCCCCTTTTTGAATTCCGTAAAACATCCCGCTATCCATGTTGCTTTTTACTTTTAGTACAGCATCAATACAAGCTGCATTTCCTAAAACCATTCCAACTCTCCAGCCGGCCATATTAAACGTTTTGCTCAAAGAATTTAATTCTAAAGCCACTTCTTTGGCGCCTTCCACTTGCAACAAACTCATCGGATTGTCGTTCAAAACAAAACTATACGGATTATCATTCACTAACAAGATCTGATGTTTTTTGGCAAAAGCCACCAATTTTTCAAATAACTGTAAACTTCCTCTTGCTCCTGTTGGCATGTGCGGATAGCCCATCCACATGATTTTGACTTTCGATAAATCTAATTTCTCTAAAGCTTCAAAATCGGGCTCCCAGTTGTTCCCCTCTTTTAAATCATAATAAACTGGAACAGCTCCCACAAGATTCGTCACCGAAGTGTACGTTGGATACCCTGGATTAGGAATCAACACCTGATCTCCTTCATTCAAGAAGGCCAGTGAAATATGCATAATTCCTTCTTTTGAACCCATCAAAGGCAAAATTTCGTTAGCTGAATTTAATTCAACATTGAAATTGTTTTTATAAAAATCAGCTATTCCCTGTCGCAATTCCGGCAACCCTTGATAACTTTGGTATTGATGCGCATTTTCATCTTGCATGGCCAAAACCATTGCATCAATAACTGCTTGTGAAGGTTGTAAATCTGGACTTCCAATTCCCATATTGATAATTGGTTTCCCCTCAGAAGCCAGTTGTCTCACTTCTCTTAGTTTTGAGGAGAAATAATATTCCTCAATTATATCCAAACGGTTTGCTGTACTAATCATGTGTAAATTTTAAAATTCTCTTGACTTTTTAACTTTATAACTTTCGACTAATTATTGTTTCGTATTTTTATATTCGCCTAATACTTTGAAATATTCCGCCATGATTAGCAACAGTGACTTTGCTTTTGCATAATCTTCGTATTTCTCGAAAGTAATATCCACAAAAAAGGAATATTTCCACGGTGTTTCTATTTTTGGTAACGACTGAATTTTAGTTAAATTCAGCTTACAGTCGCTCATTACATTCAAAACTGCTGCTAAACTTCCGCGTTTGTGATCCAATTCAAATTTAATGGACGCTCTGTTAATTTCGTTTTCCGGAACAAATGAATTCTCCTTTTTGATAATGACAAACCGAGTCATGTTATTTTTAATGGTTTGAATCTCCGGAGCCAAAATTTCTAAATCATACATTTTCGACGCCGTTACACTGGCAATTGCTGCAATTCCTTTCAACTGCTTTTCCTGAATTCTACGAGCCGTTTCGGCAGTGTCTTTATCTTCGACTAATTTTATATTTGGATATTTTTTTAGGAATTCCATACATTGTAAAATGGCCATGGGATGCGAATGTACTTCCTGAATATCTTCCATTTTTTGACCTTTTAAGGCCATCAAATTTTGATGAATTATTAAATAATGTTCCCCTATAATGTGCAAATTATTTTTGTCAATCAAAGCATAATTGGGAATAATGGGGCCCGCAATAGAATTCTCTATCGCCATAACCGCCTGATTGGATTTCCCTGAAAGCAGATTATCCACTAACTCGTCAAAGGACAAACATTCGTCAACAACAACATCCTGATTGAAATATTCTTGTGCCACCTGATGGTGAAAAGAACCCGTTATGCCTTGTATTCCAATTATTTCATTCATTTTATAAACTTTTAAGCAAAAAAAAATCCCGATTTTCATCGGGATTGTATATTTATAGTATCAATTTAATTTTATAATTAAATAACCACACAACAATCCCTTTCCACCTTCCAGAAGAAATAATAAGAGTTGCTAAAATAAAATCGGTTATTCAACATGCTGTTCCTTTTTTTGTATTAATTACTCTGCGAATGTATACATAATTTCCAGCTATCCAACAAAAAAAGCTGATTTTATTGAACAAAAAAAGGATTCGCTATAAAATGGGTTATTAATTGTGTAATAGTTAAAAAAAGGCGATTTAATTATTTTTTAGTTAGTCAGCATTTACCTTTTTTGAAATTGAAACAGTCTTTCTCGAAGATTTCCTATTTAAAATTAAACGCGAACTAAGCTACTGTTTTTTTCGAAAGCCATTTTTTCCCTTCAGAAATACGGGTTATTAACATGGCTGAAACCAAATCGCCATTCGCATTCAACAAAGTGGCCATTGGATCTACCAAAGTTCCTATAATCATTGCCGCTGGAAGTGCCTGTTCCATTGGAAATCCATACACGGTTATCGCCAGAATTTCTCCGATGTAACCTCCATTTGGAATACCGCCTTCGACTACCGAAACAATTACCGTAATTCCCAACGCCATCAGTAACGTATTTGGATCTGTTAAATCTTTGCCAAACATAGCAAAAATAACCGCAATTTTTATAATTGACGACATACTCGAACCGTCTTTATGCAAAGGTGCCCCAAGAGGAATTACGACATTCCTGATATGACTGGGGATGTTCATTTGTTGCGCTCCTTCCAGATTAGCAGGAATTGTCGCAATGCTGCTACAAGTTCCTACTGCTGTTAAGGATGGCGTAATATTATTTTTCCAAAACACTTTAAACCCTACTTTGCCACCAGCGATAAAAGCATACAAACTAAAAAATATGACAAAGTAGAATGCACATACCGCATAATATAGCCCTAAAGGTTTAGCGTAAGCGCCAAATAATTGGGGTCCAAAATTCCAACCTGATACGCAAAATAAGCACCAAGACCTATTGGAGCCGTTTTCATAATGATATGTAACAACTGTTTCATCACTTCATTCCCTGATTGTAAAAACCGACTGAAATCCTTTCCTTTTTCACCTGAACGCAAACTGGCAAAACCTATTAAAAATGAAAATATAATCAGCGCTAACATATTCTTGCGGGACAACAGTTCAAAAAAGTCACTTGCAGTAAGCAATTGTGTAATCTGGGAACCCGACGCACTTTCCTGAATAGATTCTAACGGAATTTTGGAAATGATTATGTCTTGCTGTATGGGGAATAGCATTACACCAACAATCATCAAAATGGCAGAAATCAATACTGTACCTAAAAAAACACCAATGACAATTACAAACAACTTCCCCAGTTTCTCTGATTTTTCTAAATTGGAAATCGAAGATGCAATCGTAAAAAATATCAATGGAATGATTGCTGTAAACAATAAATTCAGAAATATATCACCTAACGGCTTAATTACTTCTACTCCCTTTCCAAAAACCAACCCCAATATACTTCCTGCGAGAATCCCGCCGAGAAGCAATAAAATACTTTTGTAGTTTTTGAAGAAACTGCCTGATTGTGTATTTTTTAAATTCATATTTATATAGTTTAAGGTAAATATATAAATCTAAAATAGAATTTCCTCTTGCTTAGTAAACTTTGACGAAGGTCTTTTATTTATTGAGATACAAAACAATAAATCAATGATTATTCTGTTTACTTTTGCAATAAATAAAATTCCATGTCAATAGAAGTTACTAACATATCTAAAAGTTACGGTTCCCAAAAAGCGCTGGATAACATTTCATTCTCGATTAATAAAGGAGAAATTGTTGGTTTTCTGGGTCCAAATGGAGCTGGAAAATCTACTTTAATGAAGATATTGACCACGTATATTAATGCCGATGAAGGTTCAGCAATCGTAAATGGAAACGATGTAAACAGCCAACAAAAAGCCGTTCAGCTTTCCATTGGTTATCTTCCGGAACACAATCCGCTGTATTTGGATTTGTATGTGAAAGAATATTTGGCTTTCAATGCTGATGTCTATAAAGTAGCCAAATCCCGTATTGAAGAAGTGATTCAATTGACTGGTTTAACCACCGAAAGCCATAAAAAAATAGGACAATTGTCTAAAGGTTACCGTCAACGTGTGGGACTTGCCAATGCGTTATTACACAATCCCGATGTTTTAATTTTGGATGAACCAACAACCGGTTTAGATCCAAACCAATTAATTGAAATTCGTAATGTGATTAAAAATGTGGGAAAAGACAAAACCGTTTTCCTCTCGACACACATTATGCAGGAAGTCGAAGCGATTTGTGACCGCGTAATTATCATCAATAACGGAAAAATTGTTGCCGATAAAAAACTGGATAACTTAATTTCCGAGGACAACGAGCAAGTTATCGAAGTAGAATTTGACTATAAAATAGAAGAACAAGCCATTGCTAAAATCGAAAATCTTGTTTCTTACAAGAATACGCACGACATGATTTGGGAACTGACTTTCAAAGCGGATAAAGACATGCGTCCAGCCGTTTTTGATTTTGCTACTGCAAATGGCTTGAAAACGCTACAACTGAATCAGAAGAATAAAAACCTAGAGACTGTTTTTAGAGAGATTACGAAAAAATAGTATCAGTGTTCAGTCGCACTTTGCAGATGAAAAATACTAGCCATTTATACCGTTTGATTTGTCATTCTGACGAAGGAGGAATCTACGGAATGAATTTCTTTCTTCGCCCGAGCGACAAAATTAAGAATTTGGAATAAATAACGATATTGATAACCGTCAAATCCCTAGCCCAGATAGCAGTGAAAATCCTTTTCTTGTCTCATTTTTTGAGACAAGAAAAGATTGTAACGAATAGCTGGAAATAGCTCCTAAAAAACCTTACTCGCTATTTGACGAATATTTTCTGATTTTCCCATAGAATAATAATGCAAAACGGGAACACCCGCAGCTTTCAATTCTAATGATTGTTGAATAGCCCATTCGATCCCTACTTGTCTGATATCAGCATTATTTTTGCATTGATCTATTGCATGAATCAAATCCTCCGGCAAATCAATTCTGAAAATTTGTGGCAATACTTGTAAGTGTCTTTGCACTGCAATAGGTTTGATTCCAGGAATAATAGGAACCATAATGCCCATTTCTCTGGCTTTGGCAACAAACTCGAAGTATTTGGAATTGTCAAAAAACATTTGGGTTACCACATAGTCGGCTCCGGCATCCACTTTTGCTTTCAACCTTTTTAAATCAGATTGCAAAGACGGAGATTCCAAATGTTTCTCCGGATAACCTGCGACTCCAATGCAGAAATTGGATTTATTATCGACTTCCATTACATCATGTAAATATTTTCCTTGATTCAGTTGATTGATTTGTTTAACCAGATCGACTGCAAAATCATTCCCGCCCTGTTTCGGAATAAAATATTGTTCATCTTTCATGGCATCGCCACGCAACGCCATTACGTTATCTAAACCCAAATAATGGCAATCGACCAACAGATACTCGGTTTCTTCTTTGGTAAAACCACCGCAAAGTACATGCGGGATCGTATCAACATTGTACTTGTGTTTTATGGAAGCGCAAATCCCCAGCGTTCCCGGGCGCATTCTGGTCAGTCTTTTGTCTAATAAGCCGTTGCCTTTGTCGATATAAATAAATTCTTCTCGCGAAGTCGTTACATCTATAAAAGGAGGTTTAAACTCCATCAACGGATCAATATTGTCGTATAACTCCTGAATACTTTTTCCCTTTTGTGGCGGAATAATTTCAAAGGAGAATAATGTTTTCTTTTTTGCGTCTTCTATATGTTGTGTTACTTTCATTTTTTTTAAGTCTAAAGTCTAAAGTCTAAAGTCGTAAGGTCCATTATAGACCTTAAGACTTTTGACTTTATGACTGTGTTTTTAATCTGCAATATTTGGGCTTAACCATTTCATGGCTACTTCGGTTGGAATGCTTCTTCGTTTCGCGTAATCAATGACTTGGTCTTCTTTTATTTTTCCGAGTCCAAAATACTTACTTTGTGGATTTCCAAAGTAATATCCAGAAACCGATGAAGCGGGCCACATTGCCATACTTTCAGTCAAGGTCACTCCAATTTCTTGTTCGACATTTAGTAATTTCCAAATCGTTGGTTTTTCTAAATGGTCTGGACAAGCCGGATATCCTGGTGCCGGACGAATTCCTTTGTAATCTTCAGCAATCATTGACTCTGTACTTAAAACTTCATCAGATGAATAGCCCCAAATTTCTTTTCGTACTTTCTCATGTAAATATTCCGCAAAAGCTTCTGCAAAACGATCCGCCAATGCTTTCACCATAATCGAATTGTAATCGTCAAAATCTCTTTCAAATTCAGCCGCCCATTCATCGACACCAAAACCGGTCGTGACACAAAATGCGCCCATATAATCCGTTTTTCCACTATCTTTTGGAGCAATAAAATCAGCTAAAGCAATATTTGGAGCCCCTTTTGTTTTTTGTGATTGTTGACGTAACGTCAAGAACTTCTCTAACACTTTTCCGTTTTCATCGCTTAACTCAATGTCATCATCATTCACTTGATTCGCTGGAAAAATTCCGTAAATACCTTTAGCAGTCAGTTTCTTTTCTTTTAAAATGACTTGCAAAATTTCATTGGCATCCGCAAAAACAGAAGTAGCTTGTTCACCAACAACAGTATCCGTTAAAATTGCCGGATATTTTCCAAACAATTCCCATGTTCTAAAAAACGGCGTCCAATCAATATAAGGAACCAACACATCCAGATCAACTTCGATTGTTTTTACGCCAATAAAATTGGGCTTTATTGGGGTGTAATTTTCCCAATCTAATTGTAGTTTATTGACACGCGCTTGCTCAATCGTCAAGAAATTTTTGTCTCGCGAGCGGCTTAAAAACGTCTCTCTAAAAGCGTCATACTCTGCCCTGATGTCACTTGCATATATTTTTTTATCATTGTTTAATAAACGTCCGGCAACCGTTACAGCTCTAGAAGCATCATTAACATGAATCACTGTTTCTCTATATTGTGGCGCAATTTTCACGGCAGTGTGCGCTCGTGAAGTGGTTGCTCCACCAATCATTATAGGAATTTTTATGTTTTTTTTGTCTAATTCCTTGGCCAAATAAACCATTTCGTCAAGCGAAGGTGTTATTAAACCGCTTAATCCAATAATATCAACATTGTGCTCAATCGCTGCTGCAATAATTTTCTCTGGCGTAACCATCACCCCTAAATCAATGATTTCGTAATTATTACAAGCCAAAACAACCGATACAATATTTTTTCCAATATCATGTACATCTCCTTTGACAGTTGCCATTAATATACGACCTGCAAAACTGGAGACTCCATCTTTTTCCGCTTCAATAAAAGGCAGTAAATAAGCCACCGCTTTTTTCATTACTCGGGCTGATTTCACCACTTGCGGCAAAAACATTTTACCCGACCCAAATAAATCCCCAACGACATTCATTCCCATCATCAAGTTGATTTCGATAACTTCGATAGGTTTTGTTGCTGCCAATCGGGCTTCTTCCACATCAATTTCAATGAATTCATCAACTCCTTTTACTAACGAATGTGTCAGTCGTTCCTGAACAGTACCGGAACGCCATTCTTGAATCGCTTTTTCATTGCTTTTTACATCGCCTTTCACATTTTCGGCAAAATCCAACAATCTTTCGGTGGCATCATCCCGACGGTTTAGAATTACATCTTCAACGCGTTCCAAAAGTTCCTTTGGAATTTCGTCGTAAATAGAAAGCATCTCCGGATTTACAATTCCCATCGTCATACCATGTTGAATAGCATGGTATAAAAATACGGAGTGCATCGCTTCCCGAACCGTGTCATTTCCTCTAAAAGAAAACGAAACATTACTTACTCCACCGCTAATATGCGCATGTGGAAGATTCTCTCTAACCCATTTGGTTCCTCTAAAGAAATCCAAGGCGTTCTCTCGGTGTTCTTCCATTCCTGTTGCCACAGGAAATATATTCAAATCGAAAATAATATCCTGCGCCGGAAAACCAACTTTATTTACCAAAATATCATACGATCGCTGGCATATTTCTACCCGACGATCGTAATTATCAGCTTGTCCCGTTTCGTCAAAAGCCATAATAATTGCAGCAGCACCGTAGCGCTTAATCAATTTAGCGTGATGAATAAATTGTTCTTCGCCTTCTTTCAAAGAAATCGAATTTACCACACTCTTTCCTTGCACCACTTTTAAACCCGCTTCGATAATATCCCATTTTGAGCTATCAATCATAATCGGAACTCTCGAAATATCCGGTTCAGCAGCGATTAAATTCAGGAATTTTGTCATGGCATATTCGCCATCCAGCATTCCTTCATCCATATTAATATCGATGATTTGCGCGCCACCTTCCACTTGTTCTTTAGCAATGCTCAATGCCTCTTCGTATTTTTCTTCCTTGATTAACCGAAGGAATTTTCTAGAACCAGTAACATTCGTTCGTTCACCAATATTTACAAAAACGCTTTTCGGCGTAATGATTAAAGGCTCTAATCCTGATAATACAAGGTTTCTTCTTTTTTCTGCGTGTGCCATTTTGTTTTATTTAATCCTGCAAGGTTACAAAAACCGTGTAAGTCTAGCTTTTTTGTTTATTTCTACCTTTTTAAAACGTGTAGTTCGTTTTGTTTCTTATTATTTTGGGCGTGACCCAAGGGTCGGGCTATTCGTTGCAAGTCCTCGACTAATTCCACTTCGCTTCATTGGTCTGTGGGCTTTTCACTGCTATCCCTCACGCAGTATTGTATTTTCTATGTCATTGCGAGGAACAAAGTAATCTCATTCAGTAAGTCCTTTAACATCATTCTCATTTTTGTTATGCCGCTCATGATAGCCAGATTTAACGAATTTAACATGTCAAAAAAATCAATTTTCAGACATACCTACAAGGTTTGAAAAAAACCTTGCAGGAAATTTAACTACATCGTTGCTGTAGAAACTCTAGGTTTATACTCCTTTGCGATATCAGCAATCAACTTGATATGTTCTGGCGTTGTTCCGCAACAACCTCCTATGATATTTACTAAATTATCGTCTAAATATTCTTTGATGAAGGCTTGCATCTGTTCCGGTGTTTCATCATACTCTCCAAAAGCGTTAGGCAGTCCAGCATTAGGATGTGCCGACACGTTGAAAGAAGTGTTTTGTGATAAGGTTTGTAGATACGGTTTCAATAAATCGGCTCCTAAAGCACAATTAAAACCTACGCTCAACAATGGAATGTGCGAAACCGAAACTAAGAAAGCTTCTACCGTTTGTCCTGAAAGTGTTCGTCCTGATGCATCAGTAATGGTTCCCGAAACCATGATAGGAATATCGATATTGCGTTCGTCTTTGACTTCTTCAATGGCGAAAAGTGCTGCTTTGGCATTTAAAGTGTCGAAAATAGTTTCTACCAAAAGCAAATCACTACCTCCGTCTATCAAGGCTTCGACTTGTTGTTTGTAAGCAATGCGCAAATCATCAAAAGTTACCGCTCTATATCCTGGATCATTTACATCTGGTGACATACTTGCCGTTCTGTTTGTTGGTCCAATTGAACCTGCTACAAAACGAGGTTTATCTGGATTTTTTGCCGTAAATTCATCGGCTACTTCACGGGCAATTCGTGCCGATTCGTAGTTGAGTTCATATACCAAATCTTCGAGATGGTAATCAGCCATTCCGATGGTGGTTCCTGAGAAAGTATTAGTTTCAACAATATCCGCTCCTGCTTCAAAATAAGCGGCGTGAACTGCTCGAATCGCTTGTGGCTGCGTCAATGACAATAAATCGTTGTTTCCTTTTAAGGAATGTGGAAAATCTTTGAAACGTTCTCCTCGGAAATCTTCTTCGGAGAAATTGTAACGTTGCAACATGGTTCCCATAGCTCCATCGAGTATGAGTATGTTTTTTTTAATGGCTTCTTGAATGCTTGACATAACTTTTTATTTCTTGTAAATCGCGATCCATTTCGGGATTTATACTTTTGATTAATAATTACAAAAGCTCACTATTTTAGTTCTTTAGCCCCGATTACTTCACTTGATTTCTATTTTCATAGGAGTTCAGTGAACTACGTTTGCAGCGGTATCCTTTTTTTATTTTACCCTGTCAGGGTTTAAAACCCTGACAGGGTAAAATAAAAAAAGATATAGCGTAAAGCGGGAACGGTATTGGTAAAAAAACGCCAATTGTTCGCTCCTGATACTGAAAATAATTCAGCAGGCTAAAAATATATGTTGTCAAGAAAAGGTTTGAGAAATACTAAGTGAGTATTTGTGTGTTATCTATCTTAAATACTGAAACTGGTTCTGTATAAAGTAGAATGTAGCACCTTCTTTAAAGATAAAGGGTTGCTAAGGTTTCATTGGGTCTTTCCCTCCGCCTTTCGTGATAACTTTCAATAAATGTAGGAACAGTGCAAAGTAAAGACATAGCGCCAATACTTGCAAGTATTAGCGCTATATTTTTTAACTAGTTTGTATTAAGTTGTTAAACTATGGCTTTCACCACAGCTTTTGGAGCCTCTTTACGGGTACCGTCAAATCCGTCAACACCAGAAACTGTAGTATATTTCAATACATATTTCTTACCCGGGTTGATGATTTGGTAGGCTGCCTGACACATTAAAGTCGCTTCGTGGAATCCACAAAGAATCAATTTTAATTTTCCTGGATAGGTATTTACGTCACCTATGGCAAAAATTCCCGGAATATTCGTTTGGTAATCCAAGGCATTATTTACTTTGATGGCATTTTTTTCAATGTCTAATCCCCAGTCTCCGATAGGGCCTAATTTTGGAGTTAATCCAAAAAGCGGAATGAAATAATCAGTAGGAATGGTTCTATGGGCTCCATTTTCTTCAATATCAATTGATTCTAAATGTTCGGCTCCGTTTAAACCAACAACTTCTGCCGGCGTGATCATTTTTATTTTTCCTAAATCTTTTAATTCTTGCACTTTTTCGACCGAATCTAACGCTCCTCTAAATTCGTTTCTACGGTGAATTAAAGTCACTTCGGAAGCAATATTCGACAAGAAAATACTCCAATCTAAAGCCGAGTCACCACCACCTGCAATCACCACTCTTTTGTCTCTAAATTTTTCCGGGTTTTTAATGAAATACTTGATTCCTTTATCTTCGTAAAATTCGATATCTTCGATCAATGGTTTTCTGGGTTCAAAACTTCCTAATCCACCCGCAATAGCCACAACTGGAGCATGGAATTTTTTTCCTTTATTGGAGGTTACAATGAAACTTCCGTCTTCTTGTTTTTCAATCGTTTCTGCACGTTCTCCAAGCGTGAATCCTGGTTCGAACTGCTTGATTTGTTCCATTAAATTATCCACCAAATCGCCTGCTAATACTTCCGGAAATCCTGGAATATCATAAATTGGTTTTTTTGGATATAATTCAGATAATTGCCCTCCTGCTTGTGGCAAAGCATCCAGAATATGGCATTTTAGTTTCAATAATCCTGCTTCAAAAACGGCAAATAAACCTGTTGGCCCGGCTCCTATTATAAGTATGTCTGTTTTAATCATTTTTTTATTCTTTATGTAATGTAAATGTGCTAAACTATTTAATACAAATTAACAATTGATTTTTACTATTTTAAATGATAAATATCATTCGTTATTTCGCGATGCTTTTATTCTTTGTTTTTTAATGCCTCTGTTATTTCGTTCATTTTTTGAACTTTTTCTTCGAAATTTCCTTTCAACGTCTTTCGATATTCATTGAGGTTTTCGACCATTGCATTAATATCATCTGGAATTATTTCTTCGAAAAATTCCCGTAATCTTTTGGCTGTTGTCGGCGATTTACCATTGGTTGAAATGGCTATTTTTACATTTCCTTTGGTTACAATTCCCCCCAAATAATAATCACATAAATTGGGCGTATCGGCAATATTACAAATCAAGTATCTTTTTCTTGACAAGTCGAATACTCGTTTATTCACTTTCAAATCATCGGTGCAGGCAATAACCATGTGCCTTTTCTTCAACATTTTTTTCTTGAACTTAGCTTTCGTCAATTTCACGGAAGGATGCCTTTCAACCAACGCTTCCAGTTCAGGCAAAAACCTTGGAGCCACCACCTCAACATTGGCGTTTGGACTGGATTTTAGCATAAACGACAACTTTTCTAAACCCACATTTCCTCCACCTACAATTAGTACATTGAGGTTGTGTAATTTTAAAAAAACAGGATATAATTCATTTTTTTCCATTGTTCTCTTATTTTCCTTTCTCCTCCTAAAACCTCTGGCGGTGAGGCCACATGGGCTGGAATAATTTATATTTATTTTTTATGCAATTTTACTTAAAACAAATTCTTCGTAAAATCCTTTTAACTTGTTGCTTTCTTTGACCACTTCTCCAATTACAATAATTGCCGGTGAACTTAGATTCTTTTCGGCAACCACTTCTTGAATGGTATCAATTGTACCAACACCTATTTTTTCTTGTGGAGTTGTTCCGTTTTGAATAATCGCAACAGGAGTTTCTCCTTTGGACTCCGTTTGAAATAAAGAAACAATTTGTGATAGTTTACTCATTCCCATCAAAATTACAACTGTTGCCGATGATTGGGCTGCAAGCGCTACATCATTTGACAAATTCCTGTTGGAAGTTGTGCCTGTAATGACCCAAAAACTTTCAGAGACCCCTCTTTTTGTCAAAGAAATCCCTTGATAAGCAGGAACCGCGATTGCCGATGAAATTCCAGGCACTACAAATGTAGGAATTCCAAAGCTTTCGGCGAATTCAATTTCTTCGCTTCCACGACCAAAAATAAATGGATCCCCACCTTTTAACCGAACGACATTTCCATAGGTAAGCGCATTATCAACAATTAACTGATTGATTTGGTCTTGCGTATATTCATGACAGCCTTTTCGTTTCCCTACAAATATTTTTATAGCATTTTTTGGTGCATGAATCATTATTTCATTATTGGCTAGAGCATCATACAAAACCACATTCGCTTCAGCCAGCGCCTTCACTCCTTTTAACGTAAGCAAATCCGGATCACCAGGACCTGCGCCTACTAAAGTTACTTTGGGTTGTATTGTATTATGCATCAGCTAAATCTTTGGCTCTATATTTCTCTATTATATCAAAAAACGCAACTCCTTGTTGGATGTATTTTTGTGCAAATTCTGCCGAAGGCTCATTCGATTTAATTTGATAAACCAAATCTTTAAAGCTTGAGTCCAATTCTATTTTTTTGCTTTCGACAAAAACAGTATCAAATAAATCGATAATCCCAGCGTGGTGATTTGTTTTTTCGTTTTCAGCCAATAATATTGCTTTGGCACCGTTTACAAAACCAGCATACGCCAAATAAATCGCATCCGCCCATTTTTTATCCTCGAAAGCTTCTTGTGCGAAAGTCAATTTGTCTTTGGCTTCCAATATTAAAGTAGCCACTAAATCAATAACAACGCCAGCACATTCTCCTACTCCAACTGCTTTTACGTAATTATCGGCATTTCCCCAATCTACAAAATCAGCCTCGGTAAGGTTTGTTATATCCGCCAATGGCTTCAAAAATTCATAGAAATATTTCTCTCCTTTCGCATCATAATAATTCAAGAACGATTGTCCGTTTCCGTTTGCTTCAAAATCATTTAAAATATAACGCAACGCATCGGGTCCTCTTCTGCTTGGAATTTTGATTACTTTATCAGAAAATCTTCCGTTTCCGTTTCCTAAATTACCCCCACCTAATAAAACTTGAAGAGCCGGAGCTACCAACTTTCCTGCATTAATGGACATTCCTTGGAAACCTATTTCAGACATATTATGCTGTCCACAAGCATTCATACAACCACTAATTTTTATGGCGATTTGTTGATTGTTGCTGTATTGTGGGTATTCTGTTTTTAATACTCTTTCTAATTCATCCGCGATACCGGTACTGCTTGCGATACCTAAATTACAAGTATCGGTACCCGGACAAGCCGTAATGTCTCCGATAGTTTGATATCCTAAAGTAACAAAATCCAATTTGGCTAATTCTTGGTAAAAGAACGCTAGATTTTCTTCTTTAATATTACGTAAAACGATATTTTGTCGTAAAGAAAAACGCAATTCATTGGCACCATAATTTTTAATCAAATCGGCTAACAATCTTGCTTTGTCTGTATAAAAATCTCCTAAATGTACTTTAATGCCAATAGCTACATATCCTGCCTGTTTTTGTACAATCACATTCGATTTTTTCCACGCTTCAAAAGCTTCAACATCATCAATTGTTACTGCTGGCACTACCAATAAAGGTTCTGTTATTGGACCTTCAAAAGCGGTAGTATCGATTTCGTAAGAATGAAAAGGCAATGCTTTTTTCTCTTCGTCAACCAAACGCAACAACTCATCACGACCCAAGTCTTTGATTAAGAATTTCATACGTGCTTTCAAACGTTTTGTTCTTTCTCCATATCGGTCAAAAACCCTGATTATCCCTTCGGCAGTTGGAATAATTTGATTAACCGGAACAAACTCCGAAAGCAATTCCGCATGACTTGGTTGAGAACCTAAACCTCCGGCAAACATTATTTTGAATCCTTTTTCGCCATTTACAATTTTTGGAATAAATCCTAAATCGTGCAAATAACTTAAAGCAGTATCTTCATCAGAAGAGGAGAATGATATTTTGAATTTACGTCCCATTTCCTGACAAATTGGGTTGCGCAATAAATATTGGAACATCGCGTGTGCATAAGGCGTTACATCAAAAGGTTCGTCAACATCTACACCTGCTAATTCACTTGCTGTAATATTACGCACTGTGTTTCCACAAGCTTCTCTCAGCGTGATATCATCTTTGGCCAGCTCAGACCAAAGCTCAGGTGTTCTGTCTAGACTCACATAGTGAATCTGAATATCCTGACGGGTTGTAATGTGCAAACGTCCTGTTGAATATTTATCGGACACTTCAGTAATACGCTTCAATTGCTCGCTAGTCACTTTTCCGTAGGGCAATTTAATACGAATCATTTGCACGCCTTCTTGACGTTGACCGTAAATACCACGGGCCAAACGAAGACTGCGAAAACGCTCATCGTCAATTTGTCCACTTCGGAAGGAATGAATTTTTTTCTCTAAATCGATAATCTCTTTTTGGACAATCGGATCTTCTATTTCGGTTCTAAAACTTTGCATCTGTGTTATGTTTATTCCTCCCCCCAGCCCCCCTCCGAAGGAGGGGGAGACGAAACGGGGAATGTTATTACATTTTTAATTAACTCAATTATTATTTTATTCTTACTTTAAAAAGTAAAACCCTTACTACTGGATAACTTTTATCCAGTATGTCTCCCTCCCCTTCGGGGAGGGCTGGGGTGGGGATTTAGTTTATAAAACCAACTCCTGCAGTTGTATTGGTTGCGGCATCTATTAAAATAAAAGCACCGTTTGACTTGTTGTCGTTGTAGGCATCAAAATATATAGCTTTACTCAACTTAATATTCACTTCTCCTATTTCATTAATTGCTAACTGAGTTGCCGGAGTTGAACCCGAATAATCCGTTGCAATGACATTTTTAATACTTTCAATTTTTGCTAAAACTCGATTCGTATTGTGCTGAATAAAATATTTTGTTCCTGGAACTAACTTTTTGCTGTCCATCCAACATATTGTAGTATTGATATCTTTTTCGATTCTTGGAAGCTCACTCGATTTTACAATCATATCCCCTCTAGTCACATTTATATCATTTTCTAATTCAAGAGTAAT
Organism: Flavobacterium cryophilum; assembly: GCF_048286555.1. Taxonomy (NCBI): domain Bacteria; kingdom Pseudomonadati; phylum Bacteroidota; class Flavobacteriia; order Flavobacteriales; family Flavobacteriaceae; genus Flavobacterium; species Flavobacterium cryophilum. Next base: position 47,802 of record NZ_JBLVPZ010000009.1, read on the forward strand.
AGAAGAACCTACAGTTGCTTCATTAAACTGTTTATCGAAAAAATGGATATTTGTCACTTTAGATTCGGTTAACGATGGAAGAACAGTTACCGCGTCACCTACTTTAATATTGTCTCCGTATAATTTTCCTGCGTATCCTCTAAAATCATGATACTCCTCCGTTTTTGGCCGAATTACTGTTTGAACAGGGAAACGCGCTTGTCCTTTTTCGTACACATCTTTCGGCTCTAAAGCTTCTAAATGTTCCAAAACCGTTTGCCCATCATACCAAGGCATGTTTTCTGATTTGTTAACGACATTCCCACCATTAATAGCACTTAACGGAATGTAACTAACTGTTTGTTCTTTAAAAGTACTTTTTGCATTTAACGCTTGAAAATCAGATTTGATTTTATTGTATACTTCTTCCGAATAATCAACCAAATCCATTTTATTTACCGCAACAATTACTTCTTTTACTCGCAATAAATTATTGATAAAAAAGTGTCTGTACGTTTGTTCAATAACGCCTTTACGGGCATCAATTAATATAATCGAAACCTGTGAAGTCGAAGCGCCGGTAACCATATTACGCGTATATTCTACGTGACCCGGTGTATCGGCAATAATGTAACTTTTTTTGGCCGTCGAAAAATAAATATGCGCCACATCAATCGTGATTCCTTGTTCTCGCTCAGCAACTAAACCGTCGGTAGCCAATGAAAAATCTAAATAATCGTATCCTTTTTGCTTGCTGCTTTTTTCGATTGCTTCAATCTTATCTGTAGTCAACGATTTTGTATCGTACAATAATCGTCCGATTAAAGTACTTTTTCCGTCATCTACACTTCCTGCTGTTGCTATTTTTAAAACTTCCATATTACCGTTATATTTTCCCCTCCCCGACCCTCCCCGAAGGGAGACGAGTCTGGTATATTTTTATATATTACTATTTTACTTTTTATTCCATTTTTATCCTCCAAACAATTAACCATTAGATAATTTTATCAAGCTATGGCTCCCTTCCCTTCGGGGAGGGCTGGGGTGGGGATTTTAAAAGTACCCTTGTTGTTTTCTTTTCTCCATTGCGGCTTCCGAACGTTTGTCATCAATTCTGGCTCCTCGCTCGGAAATCGTTGAAGATCTTATTTCGCCAACCACTTCTTGAATCGTTGCGGCAAAAGAATCAACTGCTGCAGTACAACTCATATCTCCCACGGTTCTAAAACGAACAATTCTTTCTTCAATTTCCTCATCTTCTTCTTGGTAAACAAATGGAGAATGCGACCAGATCATACCGTCTCTCAAGAATACTTTACGTTTGTGTGAAAAGTAAATCGATGGGATTTCGATTTGCTCTTCTTCGATATAGCTCCAAACATCTAGCTCTGTCCAATTTGAAATTGGGAATACACGTACGTTTTGACCGTTTTCAATTTTTCCATTCAAAATATCAAACAATTCCGGACGCTGATTTTTTTCGTCCCATTGACCAAAATCATCACGAACAGAGAAAATACGTTCCTTAGCCCGTGCTTTTTCTTCATCACGACGAGCGCCACCAATACAAGCATCAAATTTAAATTCTTCGATAGCATCCAAAAGTGTAGTCGTTTGCAAACTATTTCTGCTGGAGTATTTCCCTGATTCTTCCACTACTTTACCTTCGTCAATAGCATCTTGCACATTCCGAACGATTAATTCCAAACCTAATTCAGCAACTAGTTTATCTCTGAAAGCAATAGTTTCGGGAAAGTTATGTCCCGTGTCTACATGCAACAACGGAAAAGGAATTTTTGCAGGGAAAAATGCCTTTTGCGCTAAACGCACCAATGTAATGCTATCTTTACCTCCAGAAAAAAGTAAAACCGGCTTGTCAAATTGAGAAATAACTTCTCTAAATATGTATATGGCTTCGCTTTCTAACGCGTTTGTTTTTAATATTGAACTCATCATTCTTTGTTTATTTGGTTATTCGTTTATTTGGATATTCGCTAAAACGATTAAACAAAAAAACAGTTAAGCTATTATTTTTGGTGCAAACCACACTCTTTATGACTGGATTCCCACCACCATCTGCCTGCTCGTATATCTTCATCAGGAGTAATAGCTCTAGTACATGGAGCGCATCCTATACTTACAAATCCTTGTTTGTGCAATGCATTTTGTGGCACATTATTGTCATCAATATATTTTTGAACTTCGGCTAAAGTCCATTTTAATAATGGATTGAATTTGATAATATTAAAATGGGCATCGTATTCAAAGGCTGCCAAATCATTTCTATTTTCTGATTGTTCCGCACGTAAACCGGTAATCCAAATCGAATTCCCTTTTAATGCCTTAGTCAGCGGAGCTACTTTACGAATAAAACAACATTCTTTTCTGTTCTCAACTGATTCGTAGAAACTGTTTGGACCTTTTTTATTTAACAACGCTTCCACCGCAGTTGTTTCTGGAAAATAAGTTTTTATATCTATCTTATACTTTTTCAATGTCTTGTGAAAAACATCATACGTTTGTTGAAATAGTCTCCCTGTATCCAATGTAAAAATGGTAATTGGCACATTATTTTTGGCAATTAAAGCCGTAATCACTTGATCTTCCTGCCCAAAAGAAGTAGAAAAAACAATTTTATTTTGGTATTGATCGGCTAAAAAAGTAAGCGTTTCCTCGATGGAAAAATTCTTTGTTTTATCTAATAAAGCTTGCGCTATTTCTATACTCATAATTTCGTTTCTCTTTTATAACAATTTCGATAACGTTCTTAAACTTAAAATTATAATTAAGACACCCACCAAAATCATCATTGGTTTTCTTTTGATTTTATTGACTAACAAAGCAGCAATTGGCGCAGCAATAACGCCTCCTAAAATCAAACCTATAATAACCTGCCATCCTTGAATTCCTCCAAAAATCATGAACGTTATTCCACTCGCGAAAGAAACCGCAAATTCTGCTGCATTCACGGAACCAATAGTATATCTCGGATTTCTACCGTTACCAAGTAAAGTTGACGTAACAATTGGTCCCCAGCCGCCACCGCCCACTGAATCCATAAATCCTCCAAAAGAAGCTAAAATATTCAATCGTTTTGTTTTCTTTTTAATGATGTCTTTTTGCATTGCTTTTTTGATGATTATAACCGCCAAAGCGATCATGTACACCGCAATAAACGGCTTTATCGCATCACCGTCAATTACATCCGACAATAAATAAGCCCCAGTTATAGAACCTAAAACACCAGGAATTAACAAATGTCTGACCAGTTTTTTATTGATATTCCCAAATCGATGATGAGAAATCGCCGAAGCTCCGGTTGTAAACATTTCAGCAACATGAACCCCTGTACTACTGATTGCGGGCGGAATTCCATACGCCAATAAAAAAGAAGTCGAAGTCGCTCCATAGCCCATTCCTAAAGTTCCATCTACTAATTGTGCAAAAACACCGATACAGAAAAAAATTAAAAATTCCTGATTAAATCCAGCTAGAAAACCCTCCCAAGAAAACTCCGCATGATGATTGAATACCAATGTAGAAATTAAACCTACCAATAAAACAACCGGAATTACAACCCATAAACGCTCCGCGAAAGTAGTTCCCGCTTTTATATTGACATTAATCTCTTTCAACTCTTTGCTCATGCCTTTACAATTCAACGGTTTTTAATTATTTAAATCTATTACCCCATCGGAATAGTAGATTACTGTGCAAAAATAAAACTTTTTAGTTAACTACAAAACTTATTTTGTGATTAATTCTTTAAAACGCAATATCAGCTAATGTGTTATTTTCTAATATGATCAGCGTATTGTCACGAACTTCGGTCATTAGTATATGAACCGAACAATTGGCTTCGTCAACACAATCATCACATTTTTCGTAAAAATTATGGCTTACGCACGGCATCAATGCAATTGGGCCTTCAAGAATGCGATACACATGGGCCATATTAATGTCTCTTGGTTCTTTTATCAGATAATATCCGCCACCTTTTCCCTTTTTGGCTCCCAAAAAACCGGAATGACGCAGTAACAATAAAATACTTTCCAAAAACTTAATCGAAATGTTTTCACTTTTTGCAATATCCGCAATTGGAACCGGGATTTGATTCTCTTGACGAGCCAAAAATGACAAAGCTTTTATTCCGTATTTTGTTTTTTTAGACAGCATTTTATAGGATTTTTGATTGTAGAGTAACGATTGCAGATTTTTGATAGTTTAAAAATCTGCATATCTATACCTTTTTTACAACAACAAAAATATACTTTTTGAATGAAGTATGGTGAATGTAAATTAATGATTGTTTTTAAATTGGAAATCTGAAATCTAAAATCGTTAATCTACATTCAAAAATCGTTATGAAAGTGCCTGCTCCAAATCGGCAATTACATCTTTCACGGTTTCCAATCCTATAGAAACTCGAACTAAACCATCTGTTATACTGACCGCTAAACGTTCTTCAACAGATAATTTACTGTGTGTTGTTGATGCCGGATGGGTTACAATTGTTCTGGTATCTCCCAAATTTGGAGATAAAGAGCATAGTTTTAATTTATCCAAAAAATTTCTGCCGGCTTCAAGACCGCCTTTTATTTCAAAAGCAACAATGTTTCCACCTAACTTCATTTGCTTTTGAGCAATTTCGTACTGTGGATGCGATTTTAAAAACGGATACTTTACTTTATTAATCTGAGGATGGCTTTCCAGAAACTCCGCTACTTTCAAGGCATTTTCACAATGTCTGTCTAAACGAATCGCCAGCGTTTCTAAACTTTTTGATAACACCCAAGCGTTAAAAGGCGATAAAGAAGGCCCAGTAAGTCGCGAAAATAAATAGATTTTTTGAATTAATTCAGCATCACCAACTGTTATTCCTCCCAAGACTCTACCTTGACCGTCCATCAACTTTGTAGCGGAATGTACCACTAAGTGTGCCCCCCATTTTATCGGTTGTTGCAGATAAGGTGTTGCAAAACAATTGTCAATTATTAAAATTAAATTGTGTTTTTTGGCAATCGTCCCTAAAAGTTCCAAATCGATAATATCAACAGCCGGATTGGTAGGTGATTCAGCGAAAAGAATCCTTGTGTTTGGTGTGATGAAACTTTCAATTGTTTCTGGCTTATTAATATCAAAATAGGAGGTTTCAATATTCCATTTTGGAAAATAATTGATAAATAAAGAGTGTGTCGCTCCAAAAACACTACTGGAAGATACAATATGATCTCCAGATTTCAATAAAGCTGCCAAGGTTGAATATACTGCTGCCATTCCGGATGCGAAGGCAAAACCTGCTGAAGCACCTTCCATTTTACACACTTTCTCAACAAATTCGTTCGTGTTTGGGTTGCTGTAACGGCTGTAAATATTCCTGTCTTTCTCTTCGGCAAAAGAAGCGCGCATATCTTCGGCATCCTCAAATACAAAACTAGAAGTTAAGTATAAAGGAACCGAGTGCTCTAAATATTGCGTTCTTTCTAATTGGGTACGGATGGCTGATGTTTCAAAACCAAATTCTTGTTCGTTCATTCTTTTTTAGTTTAAAGTTTAAGGTTTAGAGTTGTTGGAACATTAAATCCAATCACTTTGCTTAAACTACAATGGTTTATTATTCAAAACTACTTTGTAATGTATGGTTGCTGTTGGCTCTAATGTTTTAGAGACCGAACAGTATTTTTCGAAAGAAAGTTGTGCGGCTCTCGCTGCTTTTTCTTCATTGATAGGTCCTTCCAAAAAGAATACCACTGTAATATCCTTGAATGGTTTTGCTTCTCCTACTTGGACCCGTTCTCCTTCAACCTCAGCTTTGAAAGAGGTGATTTCTTGACGTTGTTTTTTCAAAATCGAAATCATATCAATGGCGCTACAACCCGCAACACCCATCAATACTAATTCCATTGGACTTGCTCCCATATCGTCTCCGCCAAATTCTGGTCGGCTATCTACATTTACTAAGTGACCACGCTCGTTTTTTAATTCAAAGTGGAAATTGTCGTTTACTCTGTTTAATGTTATTTTCATGTTAATCCCCTCCCCAACCCTCCCCGAAGGGAAGGGAGCCAAGACTGGAGGCAGTCCCTTTTTAATTACTTATATTTGTTTGGACGCGGATAAAACGAATTTTCAAACGCGAATTTTACTTTTATATATCTTAAATCAAAAATCGTCAATCTGCAATCTTAAATTCATTACCCTTTATCCGATAATCTCAAAATATCCCCAAAAACTCCTCTCGCTGTTACTGCTGATCCTGCGCCTGCGCCTTGAATTACAATGGGTCTGTCGCCATACGATTCTGTGTAAATTTCGAAGAAAGAGTCAGAGCCTTTCAAACCGCCCAAAGCCGTATCTGATGGTACGGAAACTAATTTCACTTCCAGGTTTCCTTTGTCGTTTTGCAAATCCCCTGATAATTCACCTATGTATCGCAACACGTGGTTTGGCTTTTGTTCTGCTTTTATTTTAGCATAAACAGGATCAAATTCTTTTAATTTATTTAGAAAATCAGAAACATCACCTTCACGTAAATGCTCTGGAATTAAATTCTGAATATTGATTTCTTCAAATTCATTTTGCAAGTCTAATTCTCTTGCCAAAATCAATAATTTCCGACCTACATCATTTCCACACAAATCTTCCCTTGGATCTGGTTCCGTGTATCCATTTTCAATTGCTTCTTTCAATATTTCACTAAATGGAGCCTCTTTTGCAGAAAAATTATTGAACAAATAACTTAATGTTCCGGAGAAAACACCTTTAATCTTCGTTATGTTTTCTCCCGAAAGGTGCAATAATTTAATCGTATCAATCAACGGCAATCCCGCTCCAACATTGGTTTCATAAAGATAACTTTTTTGATTGTCGGCCAATACTTTTCGCAATGTTTTATAAAAATTATAACTTAATGTATTGGCAACTTTATTAGAAGAAATTAAATCGAAACTGCTTTCTGCCAAAGGAATGTAATTTTCAACAAATGTCGCACTTGCCGTGTTATCGATCGCAATCAAATTCTCCAAATGATGCTCATTTGCGTACGCAATTACATCGTCGATTGTATAAGAGAGACCATTTTTTTGAATTTCGTTTTTCCAATTTGGAGTAACACCATTTTTATTCAGCAACACATTTGTTGAATTCGCTATTGCAAAAACATTCAATTTAATGTCTTTTCTTTTTTCAATGGCTGCGGCTGATTCTAATATTTGGTTAATCAGCGTTCCGCCCACTAAACCATGTCCGAAAATAGCAATATTGATTTTCTTTGAAACTCCAAAAATCTCTCCATGGATTACGTTTAAAGCTTTGTTTAGTTGCGATTTTTTGACAACTAAACTCACATTTTTACCTGTAACGGTATTGTTGAAAAGTATTGGGACTATTTTATTTTTTATCAACGCCGTGTAAGGCTTGTGAAACGTACTCAAATCCTGACCAATTATAGAAATCACCGACACATTATCCGTAACCGTGATTTTATTCACATCTTTTGAATAGAAATCATTTTCAAATTCTTTTTCTAATTCAATCATTGCTTTTGTCGCTTTATCAGCAGCAACTACTAAACCAATTCCTCTTTCTGAAGAACCTTGAGAAATGATACTCACACTGATATCATTGTCTCCCATAACTCTAAAAATACGGGCGTCGACTCCAGTTTTTCCAAGTAATCCTCGTCCTTCTAGATTCACTAAGGAAACATTTTCAAGAACCGAAAGTGTTTTAATTCCTTCATTGTTAGAATTTGAGGTGATTAATGTGCCTTTGTTTTCATGGTTGAAAGTATTCAAAATACGAAGCGGAATGTTTTTTTCCAACAAAGGAATAATGGTCTTAGCATGAAGAATGGTCGCACCAAAATTAGCCAACTCATTCGCCTCGTTAAAAGTCAAATGGTCAATTTTTTTCGCATCAAGCACTAATTCAGGATTTGCGGTATAAATTCCGTCAACGTGTGTATAATTCTGTAGTTCCTCAGCATTTAAATAATTCGCAAGTAAAGAAGCCGTGTAATTACTGCCGTTTCTCCCTAATGTAGTGGTGTCATTATTGTTATTTGAACCAATGAAACCCGTAACAATATTGACGATTGTTCCATTATTTTGTTTAAAATAATTGACAACATTTTTCTTCGAAATTTGCTCCAAAGGTTGCGCATCACCAAATTTCGAATCAGTTTTAATCAATTCTCGAGTATCAGCAAAACGGGCATTTATTCCCTTTTTAACCAGAATGGCCGTCAATAATTTTGCCGAAAGCAATTCCCCTTTTGATAAAATTTGGTCTTTAATTTTATTGCTGTAATCGCCAATTAGACTTACGCCCTCGAATAATTTCTCTAGAATATTGAACTCCTCTGACAAATCGACCTCTTGGTACTCATCATGTTGGTATTTTTTAAAATCCTCAAAAAGCGGTTTATACTCTCCATTTTTAGAGGCAATATTTAAAAGCTCTTCTAATTCATTCGTCGCATTTCCTCTTGCTGAAACCACAATAGCAATTTCTTCTCCTTGATTTACCTTATCGGCAATAATAGCAACCACTTTATTTAATCCGTCGCCATTCGATAAAGATTTACCTCCAAATTTTAATATTTTCATTGTGTTGTGTTTTTTGGCTTAGAATATATCCTGAAGCAATTTGTCTAATTGTTTGTATTCTATCAAAAAAGCATCGTGACCGTGGATGGAAATAATTTCCTGATAGCTGACATTATTTTTATATTTCTTTAATTCCTCGAAGGTTGCTTTATTTTCATTAGCCGTAAAAAACAAGTCCGAATTGATTCCGATGATATGAATATCAGCTTCAATTTTTGAGGTTATTATTTCAAATGAATCGCTGTTTCTGGTTATATCTATGGTCTTCAATAATTGGTTCATCATTTTATAAGACGAAATTTGAAAACGTTTTTGAAGCTTTCTGCCATGATGATTCAGCCAGCTTTCTACATTGAAAATGGCTAATTCCGCATCAGTGGTTCGCTGAAATTTTGCAGCAAAAGATTCCGGAGTACGGTAACAAAGCATGGCATGAATTCGAGCATCTTCAATAGGTTTTGAAGAGTTTTTCAGGATTTGCTCCTGCAAAAAGCAATTGGCAATTAACCAATCCGTCGATTTCCAGTCGGTTGCAATAGGAATTAAATGCTGCGTGATTTTTGGTTCTAAAGCCGCCATTTCCCATGCGATTCCTCCACCAACAGAACCACCAATAATAGCATAAATCTTTTTGATTTCAAGAAAATGAATGCCTTCAATAAAAATTCTGGCAGTATCTCTGGCATTAAAATCCAAATAATTTTCAATGACAGCATCATCAAACCCATTTCCCGGAACATTAAAAGCCAGTATCGTATATTTATTAGTATCGATGGTTTTGTGCGCACCAATTAAATCATTCCACCATCCTTTGTCTCCCACAACTTGGGAATTTCCAGTCAATGCATGATTTACCAAAACGATTGGAGCTGTGTGTAAAGCCGGTCCAAAAACTTGAAAACTTAAGTTTAAGGCAGCATAAAAAGCCCCACTTTCGGTGGTGAAATTTTGTAATGTTATAGATGTTGGTTTATTTTCCAATTTCAAATCTTTTATGATTTTTGATTTGTGTCTGGAAATATTAGAAAGAAAGCTAGAAGTGAACTAGAAGAATTCTTTGTGTTATCTTTCCTTTAGATTCTGAAATAATTCAGAATAAAGGTAGAATGCAGCACCTTCTTCGATAAATCGAAGGGTTGCTAAGGCTTCATCGGGTCTAATCCCTCTGCCTTTCTTTATAACATTTCAATACAGTTTTGAACTTAATGGCACAAATTAACCACTATTTTTTTAAACAACCAAATTTTTATCCAATTGGTTATAATCGACTTATTGCTCACTGACTTGAAAAATCTGCACACATAATCAGTATTCCGACGAAAGAAAAAAATACAACACTAAGGTTTTATCTTTCGTCGAAATCACAACACAAGATTTTCATTCAAAGATTCAAAAACTAAAATAAGGATTCCTTTTTAAATAAAAAGCTCTTCATTTTCTTTTGAATACATTTGAAATAGCAATGAATTCGGCACCGTTTTTTGTGCCAAAGGATCATTTTTGGATATTTCAAATCGTGGATTGGTCAATTCATTTTTTAAATCGCTTTCCTTTTCTGTTTTGTTTTTCGATCTAAAGCCTTTTAGCAGCTGAATAGTTTTCGGGAAATATTTTAATGTGCTCATAATCTTTGAATTTTCGAGGTTAGTTATATTTAAATTATATTTTCAATTCGGAAATTTCTTTGCTTGCAAACTATTCTTAATAAAAAAACCCTTTTAGATACGTATCCAAAAGGGTTTTAAGCTTTATTATCAACTTATACTTTTGGAATCAACAGACACGAATGCGCATAATGGCATTGGTGTAAAACCTATTTTTGACTTTACAATTATTTGTTTTCTGGATTTTCAAGTTTTTCATTCTAAATTGATATTGTTTTCGTTCAGTTAAATAGATTTAAAAAAAAACCTTCGAATTTCTTGGAAGGCTTTTGCTATATAAATTTTAATTCAAATTTAAGCAATAGACGACCCATAGGACTTTTCCTGAATGGCTTTTGATTTATTACACACATTAAACTTCATCTTTCGTTTTTTGTTATTACAAATATGGCAACTATTTTTGAATTCTCCAAATAACTTTTAAAAAAAATAGAAATAAAAACAAACCTAACACTCTCAATTGTAGTAACATAAGGAGATCGAAAGATTTATCACCAAAAAAAAGTTAAGATTAATTTGCAATTCAAAATGGTTTCATACATTTGCACCCGAATACAAGAGGAAAAATTTGAACTGATTGCAACCTCTTCATAATGAAATCAATTCATTATGAATACTGAAAATTTTTCAGTAGAAAAAATGCTAAAGCAGAAACGCTCCTTTAGTCCTTTTCAGCAATTATTTTTTCTCACTTAATTTTAAAATAATAATTATTATGGCCTATTTATTTACGTCAGAATCTGTAAGCGAAGGACATCCAGACAAAATTGCAGATCAAATTTCGGATGCATTAATTGATAATTTTTTGGCATTTGATGCTGACTCAAAAGTAGCTTGCGAAACTTTAGTAACTACTGGTCAGGTAATTTTGGCTGGTGAAGTAAAATCAAATACCAATTTAGACGTACAACAAATTGCTCGTGATGTAATCAAGAAAATTGGTTACACAAAAAGCGAATATATGTTTGAAGCCAATTCTTGTGGAATTCTTTCTGCTATTCACGAACAATCTGCCGACATTAACCAAGGTGTTGACAGAGCAAATCCTGAAGAACAAGGCGCTGGAGACCAAGGAATGATGTTTGGTTATGCTACAAATGAAACGGAAAATTACATGCCATTGGCACTTGATTTATCTCATAAATTATTACAAGAATTAGCTGTTTTAAGACGCGAAAATAACGAAATCACGTATTTACGACCTGATGCTAAATCACAAGTCACGTTAGAATATAGCGATGACAATAAGCCGGCTCGAATTGAAGCTATTGTAATCTCGACACAACACGATGATTTTGATGAAGAAGCAAGTATGCTTGCAAAAATCAAAAAAGACATTATCGAGATATTGATTCCTAGGATTATTGCAAAAAATCCTGCTCATGCTCATTTATTCAGCGATGCAATCCAATATCATATTAACCCAACCGGGAAATTCGTAATTGGAGGTCCTCACGGAGACACCGGATTAACAGGACGAAAAATTATCGTGGATACTTACGGTGGAAAAGGGGCTCACGGTGGTGGTGCGTTCTCTGGTAAAGATCCAAGTAAAGTAGACAGAAGCGCAGCTTATGCTACTCGTCATATTGCTAAAAATCTAGTTGCAGCGGGCGTTGCTGACGAGATTTTAGTGCAGGTTTCGTATGCCATTGGAGTTGCAAAGCCAATGGGTATTTTTATCGATACGTACGGTACTTCAAAAGTGAATTTGACTAATGGCGAAATTGCCAAAAAAGTGGAAGCTATTTTTGATATGCGTCCTTACTTTATTGAGCAACGTTTGAAATTAAGAAACCCAATCTATAGCGAAACTGCTGCTTACGGGCACATGGGACGTACTCCAGAAACGGTTACTAAAACTTTTTCAGCTCTTGGGGGAAACAAAAAAACAGTTACTGTTGAATTGTTTACTTGGGAAAAATTAGATTTTGTTGACCAAGTTAAAACAGCATTTGGATTGTAATCATCTGAAAATATTTATATCTAAAACCCGAAATTCAATTGGATTTCGGGTTTTTTTTGGCCCTGATGGGAATGGAAATCCTTTCCTGGAAAAAAGATTTTTTTTTCTTATAAAAAAAGAGCGACCAACGGAAGCTCCTTTATTTATTTAGAAAAAGAATCTTTTTCAGGAAAGATTGCAATGTACAGCAGGATTAGCTCCTACAAATTATATTTTAAAGAAAAAATTATATACCGTGGCTGAACGGTATATTGCGAGGTTCTGGTGGCAAACTGACTGAAATTATCATCATTTAATGAACTGGTGTTTAATAAATTAGTTCCGCTTACTTTATATTCTACCTTGCTGCCCTTCTTTTGATAAATCAAACTGGCGCTCAAGAAATCATATTGATTATCGACTGTTTTGCTGTTATTGTAATAATGATAAAACTCACATTCAGTTACGAATGAGAAGCTCTTTAAAAAGAAATAATCCAGTTTTGCAAAAGGTCTTTCTGTGTAAAACGTAGCATTATTGTAGTCATTCGTAATCAAATTATATCCTAATTCCAGATTGGGCAAGTTTTTGTAATTCGTAGCCGCTTTAAAGGTGTAGTTTTGAGTAAAACTCTCGTTTGTTGAGAACACATTATTCTGAATGTTGTTGAATTTAGACCAATTTAGAGAAGCTGCCAAAGAGGCTTTGTAATTCTTCAAAAAAGAACGTCCGTAAGAGCCCATTCCTGACAGTGTTTCATCGGCAAAATCAGAGTTGAAAGGTGATGACGTTTGATTGACTCCGTTGAATACGGCTCGGGTTTTTATGGCGTCTACTCTTTTCGAATAAGTAGCAAAAGCAGTAATGTTTTCAAAATTAAACATGTTGTATTTAAAGTAACGCAGCGAATGAACTTGGGCAGTGGCGTTTTCTAAAAGTCGGCTTCCTTTTGTCAAACTGTTGTAATTTGAAAAAATAAATCCTTCGGCAAGTTGATTGATATCAGTAAAATTATTGGTGTACGAAAAATTATAGGTCAATGTTTCCGATTTTTTGATTTGATAAATCGCCAATAAATCTGGTAACGCTCTAAAGAAATTCTGACTGGTACTACTTTCTAATTGCTGATTTGTCATGTTATAGGAATGCAGACTTACACCTGGTGTAAAAGTGAATTTACCGCTTAATATTTTATAATGCAGACCCAAAAAAGTATCGTTGAAATTATAAGTCACATCATTTCTATTACTATTATCAGTCAAATTATTGACTGTTTGGTTATCCAAAATTTGAAAAATATGCGAATCAAAATTTTGACGGGAAAACGTATTTCCTAACGTCACATTGATGTTGCTTTTTGGGGTCACCATGTAATAGTAATCCAGTTTAGCGTCAATCTTATTGGTTTTCACAAAGCGAATTTGGCTGATGTTATTTCTGTTTTGTGCCGAAACATATCCCGCCAAACTAAAAGGCTGGGATCTCAAATTCGCATTATAAAAAGGATCTTCTTCTTGGTACAAATGTTGCATTTCGAACGCAAAAATATTCTTGTCGCTTTGCGTGTAATATAAACTCAAGTTTTGATTTATTGAGATTGGATCTTGATTTTTTATCGTATTGATATTTTCAGTTGTAGCATTATTGCTAACAATAGACTCTCTCAATAACGAATTATTCTCGTCCTGTTTGGACAATTTAGCCAATATATCATAATCAAATTGAAACTTCGTAGTTGGTTTATAGCTGGAGCTCAACTTGAATAATCCCAAATTACTTTTTTGGTTTGCGGTTTCCTGACGATTCTCAGTTGAGAGAATTTCAGAAGAATTAGGCTGTAAAATATTTGTTTGTGACTTCGTTTCTAAATCCGTTAGCGAAGAGGAAAGAATTCCAAAACCACTTAAAGTCCACGCTTTATTTACATTATAAGAGAAATTTGTAGCTCCAAATTTAGTCTCGATTTCCTTTGCTCGGTTATTTCTAAGCAGTGAAATTCCTAAATCATTTGACGACACATTAAAGCTGGAACCGCCTTTTTGCATCAAGCCTCTAAAACCGCCCGTGAATTTAAAATAATCCTGAACCGTCAACGGCAATTCTCCAATATTATTAAAATTCGTGATTACGTTAATGCTGTATTTTGGGCTGTAATAAAATAATTTTGGGTTAATTAAATACCGACTTTCCTCGTGCGCTACTCCAATTCCAGCGGTCATATCTCCAAACCAGAAATTTTTCTTCCCTGATTTAAGTTTGATATTCATCGCGATATTATCTTGATTGTTCTCCACTCCTTTTAGCGCACCAATTTCGCTGTAATTGCGCAACACCTGGATTTTATCAATGGCGTCCGCAGGAATATTTTTGACCCCTAGCTTTGTATCACCATCAAAAAAATCTTTCCCTTCCACCATTAATTTAGAGACTTTTTTCCCTTCGACTTCGATTTCGCCATCGGCATTGACCTCAACTCCCGGTAATTTTTTCAGAATATCTTCCAGTTTTCGTTCGGTACCGGATTTGAAAGAATCAGCATTATAAACAATGGTATCTCCTTTTATCGAAACCGGCATTTCACGAACAATTTCGACACCATCCAATTCAATTCCGCCTTCTTCAAGCGCTATATTTTTAATGCTGTTTTCTGAAGTTGTGGTGATTTCCAACTCTTTATTCTGCATTCCCAGATAACTGATTTTTAAGCTATACGAAGTATTTGGTTTTAGATTAAGCACAAACTTTCCTTTGTCATTTGTTATGGCGTAGGCATCCATAGCTTTTGTGGCTTTATTTACCGCCATAACATTGGCCATTTCAAGCCCAACAATTTTGGAATCGGTTATGAGTCCTTCTAATTTAACGGATTGCGAAAAGGAAATTGAGGTAATAAGAAATAGGGCAATAAGTACTGTATTTTTCATTTAGGAATTATGGATGTAATCTTATACTATTGATTTTAATTCTGATTTGGCGTATTATTATCCTCCAATTCTCATTCTCATTCCGCCATTTCCTCCACGTCCTTGATTCATATCTCTAAACTCTTCCATTTTTTTCACTACGATTTCGTCAAATTCTTTTTGAGTCGTTACTTTTCCTTTCGTTACCGCTTTTATTTCTGTTTTAACTTTAGGATTTAAAACCACTTTCGAACATAAAATAACCGTTTTACCGTCATTCACTTCCAATATTAAACCTGGCAATCCCCAGTAATTTTCCGGTCCTTGATTCACTGGAATTTCCGGAGTATACCACGCTGTAATTATCGTTTCCTTAGGCATCTCTAAAGCATCCATAAGATTTGTTTTCTTGGCCGCATCCGCTGGTTTTGTTGTTGTGGCATCTTCTTTTTTGGGTCTGAAATTTCTAAAATCAGTTTTACTTGCAACACGCACGGCAGTAGCCTTAAAACAATTGTATCCACCAATAACACGAGTTTCACTTTCCATTTTCCATTGTAAATTAGGCAGGGAATCTTTTATTAGAAATTCTTTCCCCATAAACTCTTTATCAACGGTATACGACTTGTCTTTTACATTTTTATAATACGTTCCGCCGCCGCCCGTCATAGACATCATCATTCGCATTCCACCACCATTTTGACCTGGAGTTTCTAGTTTTTCTTCTTCTTTGTATATCGATGCCGATTTATCAAAATTAAGAATGTATGTTTTTTCGAACATTTTTTTCATACTTTCCTCAATCCTTTTTTGCATATCCGGAGTCATTTCCTTATTTCCTTCCATTCGTGTTTTAAAATCGGATGTGCTTGTTTTTGATTCGTAAACCGCCATTCCTTGAAATTCCTGAGCGTGAAGTCCCATAAATGATGCAACCGCTATTACTAATGTGAAAATTACTTTATACATACTTTTGGATTTTAGTGAATAAGACTGGGAAATACTGTTTTTGTTACAAGCATTCTGTTAAAATAATAGTATGACACCCATAATTGTAGAAGGTTTAATTGTAATTTCGCTTTCATGAAAAAATTAGTGTTATTACTATTTATCGCCTCGTTTTCAGTTGTATCAAGCCAGAACCAAAAACTAACTGCTCTTGAAATAGATTTTATTGGTTTTGATGGAGATCAGTTTTTAGGATACGATTCTTTTGGTTTTTATTACACCATTAAAAACAATGTTTTTTCTAAAATTAATACGCACGATACTTTAGAATATAAAAATATTTCTTTGGGCAAAATCACCAAAGTTGACCTACAAAACCCACTAAAAATTATTTTATTTTACGAAAATTTCAATACTGTTATCGTATTGGATAACCAATTAAATGAAATTCAAAAAATAAATTTTTCAGAAAACATAATTCCAATCGTAGCTACTGCAATTGGAATCGCATCAATGAATCAGTTGTGGATTTACAACAGCATGAATCAGCAACTGGGACTTTATGATTATTTAAACAAGGAATACAAGACCATTTCAGTTCCTTTTACCGAAAGCATCAAAAATTATTCTTCAGATTTTAATGCCTTCCATTGGGTTGACACGAAAAATAATTGGTACACTTGTGATATTTTTGGAAAAATAACAACAAAGGGAATAATTCCTGATTTTGATTCCATTGTAATTATTAATGAGAGTCAGTTTATTTATTCCAAGGATGCTATTTTGACTTTATATGATTTGGAAAAAGGTAAAAAAACTGAAATTAAAATTTCAGAAAAAACGTTTAAAAAATTTTATTACAAGGACCAAATTTTATCTATTTTTACATCAAAAGGAATTACAAATTATAAAATCACAATACCGTAATGCATATAGCAATAGCAGGAAATATAGGTTCTGGAAAAACAACTTTAACTCGATTATTAGCGAAACATTTCAAGTGGGAACCGCATTATGAAGATGTAGTTGACAATCCATACTTAGATGATTTTTACCATCAAATGGAACGTTGGTCGTTTAATTTACAAATTTATTTCTTGAATAGTCGTTTTCGTCAGGTGATGCAAATTCGTGAAAGCGGTAAAAAAATCATTCAAGACCGAACTATTTACGAAGATGCGCATATTTTTGCTCCAAACTTATATGCAATGGGCTTAATGACCAATCGTGATTTCCAGAATTATTCTTCTCTTTTTGAATTAATGGAATCTACGGTTAAAGCACCTGATTTATTGATTTATTTAAGAAGTTCTATCCCTAATTTAGTGGGACAAATACACAAAAGAGGTCGCGAATACGAAAACTCAATATCCATTGATTATTTAAGCCGATTGAACGAACGCTATGAAGGTTGGATTCAAACTTATGACAAAGGAAAACTATTAATCATTGATGTGGATAACATTAATTTTGTTGACAATCCCGAAGATTTAGGAACTATTTTTAACCGCATCGATGCGGAATTAAATGGATTGTTTTAGAATCCTCTCCCCAACCCTCTCCGAAGGAGAAGGAGCAAAAAATAAATAAAACAAAAAATGCCTCGCAATTGTGAGGCATTTTTTGTTTTATGATGATTTCCAAAAATTTACATTTGTTTTACAACTCAATGAGTATAAATTAAAACATAAAAATTATTTTTCCCAAATAGGGAATTTTCAGCTATCTTTGACATAGAAAATAATGTATGAGAATAATCGCTAAAAGAACGTTACAAAATTTTTGGGAGCAATATCCAAACTCAAAACAGCAATTATTGTCTTGGTATCAGGTCATTGACAAAAACAGTTTCACCAATTCTAATACTATAAAAGCAATTTTTGGTTCAGCTGATTTTATTGGAAACAACAAAGTCGTATTTAATATTTGTGGGAATCATTATCGATTAATCGTAAAAATTAATTATGCAACACAAATTGTCTATATTTTATTTATTGGAACTCATCCTGAATATGATAATTTGGAAGACATTAAAAACTTATAAAAAATGGAAATAAATCCTATAAAAACAGAAAAAGATTATGATTTAGCTTTAGACAGAATAAACATTCTTTTTGATGCTAAACCAAATACAAATGAAGGTGATGAATTAGATATTCTAGTCACTCTTGTAGAAAAATATGAACAAATACATTATTCTATCCCTGAGCCAGACCCAATTGAAGCGATTAAGTTCATGATGGAACAAAACGGTCTTACAGATGCTGATTTAGGAGTCATTTTAAATAGTCGTTCTAGAGTAACTGAAATTTTTAAACGCAAAAGAGCTTTAACTATTAAACAAATTAGAGTTTTAACAAAAACACTTCATATTCCCGCTTCAACTTTAATTAAGGAATATGCATTAGAACAATAGTCTCATGATTTCAAACAACAAATGCCCCGCAACTGCGAGGCATTTTATTTATATAACGTTTAATTATTTCAAAGCATCAATTTTTGCCTGAACTTCGGCATCGGTTCCTTCAAAATTTTGGATATCCTCTTTCCCGTTTATATTTGTTTTAATAGTAGCTTTTACTTTTCCATCAACATTGGTTTTTTCGATCGTAACTTCTTTAGAAACCATTTCAGTTGCTGCTCGAAAAGGTGCTTTATCCGAAATAGTATGACTTCCATTTCCTAAAATTGGGGCAATTACAAGACCTATTAAACAGGTCAATTTAATTAAAATATTCATCGATGGTCCAGAAGTATCTTTGAACGGATCACCTACAGTGTCACCAGTGATGGCAGCTTTATGCGCATCAGAACCTTTATAGGTCATTTCACCATTGATTAAAACTCCCGCTTCAAATGATTTCTTAGCATTGTCCCATGCACCACCTGCATTGTTCTGAAAAACAGCCCAAAGCACACCAGAAACAGTAACACCTGCCATATATCCTCCCAGCATTTCGGCGATTAACTGATTATTATCTCCATAAACTAATTTACCCAGAAGTACAATAGCAATTGGAAAACCAATAGTCAATATTCCAGGTAACATCATTTCGCGCAAAGCGGCTTTGGTAGAAATATCAACACATTTAGCATACTCTGGTTTTCCGGTTCCTTCCATAATTCCAGGAATCTCCCTGAACTGGCGGCGAACTTCATATACCATATCCATAGCGGCTTTTCCAACAGAATTCATGGCTAAAGCCGAGAAAACTACAGGAATCATTCCGCCCACAAATAGCATCGCTAAAACAGGTGCTTTAAAAATATTAATTCCGTCAATTCCCGTAAAGGTTACATATGCCGCAAATAAAGCCAATGAAGTTAATGCTGCCGAAGCAATAGCAAAGCCTTTTCCGGTTGCAGCAGTGGTATTTCCTACAGAATCTAAGATGTCTGTTCTGGTGCGCACTTCTTTTGGTAGTTCGCTCATTTCAGCAATTCCTCCAGCGTTATCAGATATGGGTCCAAAAGCATCGATTGCCAATTGCATAGCAGTTGTTGCCATCATCGCCGAAGCCGCCAAAGCCACACCATAAAATCCAGCAAATGCATACGAGGTCCAAATCGCTGCTGCAAATAAAAGTACGGTTGGAAATGTAGAAATCATTCCGGTTGCCAAACCTGCAATTACATTTGTCCCAGCTCCGGTTGACGATTTTTGCACAATTGCCATAACGGGTTTTGTTCCCAATCCAGTGTAATATTCCGTTACCGATGAGATAACAGCTCCAACCACTAATCCAACGATTGTGGCATAGAAAACGCGCATGGATGAAATTTCTTTAGTGCCTTCGCCAAAGAAATCCATTTTCATCGTTTCTGGTAACATGTATTGTACTAAGAAGAAACACGCAATCGCTGTTAATACAATAGAAAGCCAGTTTCCCATGTTTAAAGCGCTTTGCACTTGTGCTTCTTTGGCATTTTCATCTGAAATTTTCACAACCATTGTTCCAATAATTGAAAATAAAATCCCAAAACCAGCGATTGCCATCGGTAATAAAATAGGTCCTATTCCGCCAAAAGCATCTTGAATATTTCCGCCCATGTCTTTGATCACATAATTTCCTAAAACCATGGCCGCTAAAACTGTCGCTACATAAGAACCAAATAAATCAGCACCCATCCCGGCAACATCGCCTACATTATCTCCTACGTTATCTGCAATTGTGGCTGGATTACGAGGATCATCTTCTGGAATTCCAGCTTCTATTTTCCCAACTAAATCAGCACCAACATCGGCCGCTTTGGTATAAATTCCACCACCAACTCTGGCAAACAAAGCGATAGATTCTGCTCCAAGAGAAAATCCAGCTAGTGTTTCCAATACAATGGTCATGTCTTCCGTAGAAGTCCAAACGCCGTTCATAAAAAAGTGAAAGAAGAAGATGAAGAAAGTCGTCAATCCTAAAACAGCTAATCCCGCCACGCCTAATCCCATTACGGTTCCACCGCCAAAAGAAACTTTTAAGGCTTGTGGCAAACTAGTTCGAGCGGCCTGCGTGGTTCTAACATTAGTTTTTGTTGCAATTTTCATTCCCATATTTCCCGCTAAAGCCGAGAAAAAAGCACCAAAAACAAAAGCAACAACTATTAATATATGTGTAGTAGGAACGACAAATGAAATTCCGGCTAAAACAATGCTTGCTCCAATTACAAAGAAAGTCAATAACCTATATTCTGCTTTTAGGAAAGCCAATGCTCCTTCATAAATGTAATCTGAAATTTCTTTCATTTTACCGTCACCCGGATCTTGTTTTAAAACCCATGCTCGTTTTGTAAACATAAATGCCAGTCCAATAAATGCCATGGCTATTGGCAAATAAATCATTATTGTATTCATAATTTTAGTTTGGTTTTTGGTTAAAGTTAATAATGTAACTAAACGAATTTAAACAAAAAAAGCAATACTCCTAACAGAATATTGCTCTTTTTGTATAAATTATGATGTAAAATTATTTAATACTAAATAATCCTTCTGGTTTGTTTTCGATTTGATTAAAACGCTCCGTACATTTTTTGATTATCGCATACGCCTCATTTACATCGCCCCAACCGCCTACATCAACTTTCTTGTTTTCAAGATCTTTGTACACTTGGAAAAAGTGTTCAATTTCTTTCAATAAGTGTGGATTCATATCGGATAAATCATTTAATGAATTCCAGATTGGATCTGAAACAGGAACGCAAATTACTTTTTCATCCGGTCCTTTATCATCCGCCATGTGGAAAACACCAATAGGCTTCACTTCCATTACACATCCAGGAAAAGTAGGTTCGTTTACCAAAACCAAAACATCTAATGGATCTCCATCTAAAGCTAATGTTTCAGGGATAAATCCATAATCAGCCGGATACATCATGGATGAGAATAACATTCTATCAAAACGCATTCTTTTTATTTCGAAATCATATTCGTATTTATTTCTACTTCCTCTTGGTATTTCGATTAAGACATCGAAAGTTGTTAATTTGTCTGCAGTCATTTTAGTTTTTTCTTATCTATAATTATGGTTGCAAAAGTAAGGAAACTATACGATTACACAATACGAAATTTATGTTATCTCTTGATTAAATTTCACCACGCCGTACTTTAATAAACCACCGTTCTGTTTCGTTTTTTTAAATAATGGTGCCACAAAAAATATGTGGCAAAAGAACGATAGGGACTCCATTTCATTGTGTGCGCTTCCATGGCGCCTTTATCGTGAATATCCAGCAATTCCTTTATCGTATTTACAACAGCAATATCTCCTAACGGCAATAAATCTGGGGCTTGCAGACAAAACATCAAGTAAATATCGATGGTCCAGTTTCCTATTCCTTTGATTTTGATAAGTTCTTCGCGCACTTGTTGCGCCGATTTGTTTGGTAAACTTTCTAAATCAAGTTCTTTATTTAACAGGGCTGTTGCCAATGCTTTAATATAAGACGTTTTTTGACGGCTTACGCCAAGATTCCTAAATTCGGCATCAGAGAGATAAAATAATATTTCCGGCGTTACCGTTTTTTGACTGGTTTTTATTTTTAGAAATGTGGCTTTAGCCGAATCTATAGATACTTGCTGTTCCAAGATTAACAATACCAAAGTTTCAAAACCTTGTGGCCTTTTGGGAATGACTGGCATCCCGTATTGTTCTATAATTGCTTTAAAGATGGTGTCTTTTTCTAAAAGATAGTCGATGGCTTCTTGCATAATCTGATGTTTTTTAGCCCAGATGGAAACGGCATCCTTTTTATAAGGCGACTTTTTTTCGCCTTATAAAAAGATATAGTGTACAGCTGGAATAGCTCCTAGAAATTAAATCCAAACGAACCTTTTACAGTAAAACGATTCGTATCAGGCGTATTAAGATAATTCCCTCGCCAAGCGAAATCGATACGAAAAACTTTAAAAATATTCCCAATTCCGGCACTATATTCCCAATACCCTTTTTCGGGTGCATTGTAAACTAATCCTGAAGCATTGATGGCTCTGTTCGCATCCGATATACTGCCATAAACCCCTTTTACGGAAACGATTTCTCTCCAATTGAGTTTTCGCATAAACGGAATTCTGGAAAAAAGTTTGCCATTAAAATTGTGATTCCACTGCAAAGTCACATATTGATCGGCTACAAATTCATAGAAATTAAGATTGCTAAAGGTGTTTTCAAGCAGGAAAAAAGTTTGATTCCCCGGAATTACACTCATCAATCCTAAGGGAACTGTTCCAAAGGTTTTCCCTGCTTCCATAATAATGTTGGTTCTTCCCAATGGCCCAATGATGATGGGTTGCTTGTAATACAATTGTATTTTGTCATACTTGAAATCGCTGTTCAATAATCCTTTAAAACCATGGCTGTAATTGACAAAAAAGCGACTGTAGGGACTGTCTACATTTTCTCTTTCTACAGCAAATCCAATGGTTTTTCTTTTAGGTGTAAATTCTACCTGAAAGTTAACTTCGGATTGTTTCACATCACTTTTTGTTACAGCATTTGCTATATCCGTGTAATAATCCAGACTAAAAGTTGGCGATGCTGATTGTAGGGTTCGATAGGAAATTCCGGTTTGAAAAATTAAATTTTTAATCGGCTCTATTTCCACTGCAATATTGCTCAGATTGATGTTTGTCAATTTTCCATTATTCCCTGATGAAAACACCGAAGAAGAAGCAAAACTTCGGCCCAAAATATCGTAAGTAGTAGTCAGACTCGCCCCAATTTGTTCAATATCGCGCCTGTTGCCTCCAGACAAAATGATTCTTTTTTTCTTATCGACCATCCATTTTCCAGAAAACCCATATTTGAATTTCTCATCCTTAAAACCATACGCCGTGTAACCTTGTATACGCCAGGTGTCGTTCGTTCCAAAATACGTTCTTCCACCCGCTCGCAATCGAACACCTTCTACATCATTATAACCGAAAGTTGAAAAGATAGGGCCATAATCAAAATTACCAAACTGTAAAAAACCACTCGCCAAAACCTGTACAGTACTGTAAATTTGCTTAAATTTTTTAACCGTTTGCAACGTATCAAGCATTTTATAAACGCCCAATTCATCCTTAGTCAAATTCTCAAATCGGTTTTCGTTCCAATATTCATCCGATTTATTGAAAACATCGGCATCCATGTAATTGACCTCATCTTTATAAAAAGAAACTGGCTTTTCAATATTGAATTTATGATTTCTATAATAAGTGGTTCGTTTTCCGTAAACGCCTTTGGATTTTTCTTTTTTATTTAAAGCAAAGTCAGACATTAAATAATCCTTGGTCAACAAGAATACGGAATCGCTGACTACTTCAAATTCCTGTTCTAAATAAATGTCTTTTACCCAGTTGATATTGGCGCTTTTGGTCACGGCCATGTTAATTTTCTTAATGGCAAATGTGGAATCATTGACCCAAAAATCACCTTTAAAAGTAAGTTCATTTTTGCGTCGGGGATAAAACACAATATTATAACACCATTTTTTATCAATAAACGCACTGTCTTTCAACACATAATTGTACACATCAATCCCTGTTTTAGATAGCGGGCTAGTGAAACTTTTGTCAAAAAAAGTTAAGTAGTTATTGTAGATGTCGTAGTTAGCGTATAAATCTTTTACAAAGGTTAGAATCTGTTGGTTCCCGTTAAAACCGGATGTTTTACTGGCTTTTATTTTTTCTTTAATTTTCTTCAATTTAGTATCTCCGTAAACGTCGTGTAGTGATTCGTTTACAAAAATGGGTAAATATGTTTTACCGGTAATCTTTGAAGTATCCATTTGATTGAAGATAAACTCCATCCCTTTGAAGAGTTTGCTTTTCATGAAAGCACTATCAATAGAATTCATATCAAATTCTACCTTCTCATATTTCTCCATTTGGTATTGGTCAA
Source organism: Flavobacterium cryophilum (assembly GCF_048286555.1). Lineage (NCBI taxonomy): Bacteria > Pseudomonadati > Bacteroidota > Flavobacteriia > Flavobacteriales > Flavobacteriaceae > Flavobacterium > Flavobacterium cryophilum. The sequence continues at coordinate 72,222 of NZ_JBLVPZ010000009.1, forward strand.
ACAAATACAAGCCATTTTGACGTTTTCTTTCCCAAATTTTCCGAAGAATATCTAGCGCAGGATTATTTTTTTTCGACGTTTTCCCAGCAAAGACAACGACTTCACTTAAGCTCTCGCCTTCACTAAGCTGAATTATGAAATTGTAATTTACAGGCTTGTCTAAAATAATTTCTTTCTCAGAAAAACCTACTGACGATATAACTAAAATTGTGTATGTTTTTTGAGATTCGAGATAGAATCGACCGTCTTCATTGGTAACAATTCCTTCGCTGGAATCTCTGAAAATCACATTTGCAAAAGGAATAGGCTGATTCAATTTATCTACCACAATACCGCTCACTTTTGTTTGTGCAAAAACTGCGTTAGCAGCAACACACATAAAAAACAAAAAAAACAAAAAATTATTTTTCATAATCATTCAAAAAAAAACTTCATCAAATAGAAAATTGATGAAGTTTCAAATATAGTTAATTAGAGCGTTTGATTATTCGATATTTAGAGTCCTGATTGTTAATTTTTATCTAAAACCAAATTCATCAAAACGACTATTTTTTATACATTACTTTTTTAACCGCTTTCACAACATCACTTGCATTTGGCAACCATTCTTTAAGCAATACTGGAGAGTACGGCGCTGGAGTATCTGCGGTTGTGATTCGTTGAATAGGTGCATCTAGAAAATCAAAAGCACGTTCTTGAACGATATAGGTAATTTCAGAAGCGACACTTGCAAAAGGCCAAGCTTCCTCAAGAACTACCAATCTATTTGTTTTTCTAACTGATGTTAAAATCGTCTCATAGTCCATCGGGCGTACGGTTCTCAAATCAATAATTTCACACGAGATTCCCTCTTTGGCTAATTCTTCAGCAGCAATATGCGCTTCTTTGATAATTTTTCCAAAAGAAACAATAGTTACATCTGTACCTTCACGTTTAATATCAGCCACTCCAAGTGGAATGGTATATTCACCATCCGGAACTTCCCCTTTATCACCATACATTTGCTCCGATTCCATGAAAATCACAGGATCGTTGTCACGAATAGCTGCTTTCAACAATCCTTTTGCATCATACACTGTAGATGGAACCACCACTTTAAGTCCCGGGGTATTCGCAAACCAGTTTTCTAATGCTTGTGAGTGCGTCGCTCCTAATTGACCTGCCGAAGCCGTTGGCCCACGAAAAACAATTGGTACATTAAATTGTCCACCAGTCATTTGACGCATTTTGGCAGCATTGTTTATGATTTGGTCAATCCCCACTAAACAGAAATTGAAGGTCATGTATTCTACAATCGGTCTGCAACCGTTCATTGCTGATCCTACTGCAATCCCAGTAAAACCAAGCTCAGCGATAGGAGTATCGATGACTCTTTTCTCGCCAAATTCAGCAAGCATTCCTTTAGATGCTTTGTAGGCACCATTATATTCTGCAACTTCTTCACCCATTAAGTAAATGGTCTCATCGTGACGCATTTCTTCACTCATCGCTTCGCAAATGGCCTCTCTAAATTGTATCGTTCTCATATTATATGTTGTATGTGTCTAATTTTCCAAAAGCAAAAATAAATATTTTAAACCACTTAAAAGCATAAATTACTTTAAATTAATCAGGTTTTATAGCGATAATTTTCAGGAGCTATTTTCGGCTATACGCTGTATCTTCCTGTAACTAAAGAAGCCACAGGAAGGATGCCGCTGCTATCCGGGCTACGAAAACGTAATAGTTATGTGAAAATATTATGCATGCATAGTATATTATTCAAATTAATATTTTAAATTTGTAAAAGAAATTTAGAAAAATAAAATTTATAATTATGAAAATATTAGTTTGCATCAGTCACGTTCCTGATACTACTTCAAAAATTAACTTTGTCAACGGAGATTCTGAATTTGACACCAATGGCATACAATATGTAATCAATCCAAATGACGAATTTGGTCTGACACGTGCCATTTGGTTCCAAGAACAACAAGGTGCAACAGTAACTGTTGTCAATGTTGGCGGACCAGAAACGGAACCTACTTTAAGAAAAGCATTAGCCATTGGCGCTAACGAAGCCATTCGTGTCAACGCAGCTCCTGCCGACGGATTTTTTGTTGCCAAACAACTTGCCGAGGTAATCAAAAATGGCGGATACGATGTAATTATCGCCGGAAAAGAGTCATTAGATTATAATGGCGGAATGGTTCCTGGAATGATTGCCGGAATTTTGGGATACAATTTCCTAAATTCTTGCACTAGCCTTACTGTTGATGGAACCAGCGTAAAAGCAGTTCGTGAGATTGACGGTGGAAAAGAAACTGTTGCTACAACTTTACCATTAATTATTGGTGGTCAAAAAGGATTGGTTGAAGAAAAAGACTTGCGCATTCCAAACATGCGAGGAATAATGACGGCACGAACAAAAGTTTTGACAATTCTAGAGCCTGTTGACGCCACTGTTAATACAAAAGCAGTGAAATTTGAAAAACCAACTCCAAAATCAGCAGTGAAATTAATTGCTGCCGATAATTTAGATGAATTAATCAATTTATTACACAACGAAGCGAAAGTAATCTAACTGTCAAAAAGCTGAATGTCAAAAGTCAAATGAATAGAAGTTTACACTAATTTCCCTTTACGACTTTAGACTTTAAAACTTTAAGACTAAAATAAAAAAATATGTCAATATTAATATACGCAGAATACGCAGAAGGAAAATTTAAAAAAGTAGCATTCGAATTAGCTTCTTACGCAAAAAAAGTGGCGGAAACGTTAGGAACTACAGTTACGGCTGTAACCGTAAATGCGGGAGATGTTTCAGAATTATCAAAATACGGAGTAGACAAAGTATTGAAAGTAACCAACGATAAATTATCTGGATTTACGGCTAAAGCGTACGCTGATGTCATCAAACAAGCGGCTCAAAAAGAAAACGTAAAGTTAGTTCTACTTTCATCAACCACAGATAGTATTTATCTTTCTTCACTTGTTGCAGTAGCTTTAGAAGCTGGATATGCATCAAATGTTGTTGGATTACCGGTAAGCACTTCGCCTTTTCAAGTAAAAAGAAATGCTTTTTCAAACAAAGCATTCAATATTACAGAAATTGCCACTGATATTAAAGTACTAGGCCTAGCCAAAAACTCTTATGGTGTTTTTGAAAATGCATCTACATTAACTCAAGAAGATTTTAACCCAACTATTGGAGATAATGATTTTGGCGTAAAAGTAGAATCAGTTGAGAAAGTCTCTGGAAAAGTTTCCATTGCTGATGCTGACATTGTTGTATCTGCAGGTCGCGGATTAAAAGGACCTGAAAACTGGGGAATGATCGAAGAATTAGCTTCGGTTCTTGGTGCTGCAACGGCATGTTCAAAACCGGTTTCTGATTTAGGATGGAGACCTCACGGAGAACACGTAGGACAAACAGGAAAACCGGTAGCTACAAACTTATATATTGCAATTGGAATTTCGGGAGCGATTCAACATATAGCGGGAATCAACTCTTCTAAAGTTAAAGTGGTCATTAACAACGACCCCGAAGCGCCATTTTTTAAAGTAGCGGATTACGGAGTTGTTGGGGATGCTTTTGAAATTGTACCACAATTAATTGAGAAATTAAAAGCTTTCAAAGCACATAATTCCTAACAACAGGAAATCATTAAATCGATTTAAATGCTACATAAAAACAAGATATTTGTATCTTTGCTTTTAAGTAGCATTTTTTTTAACAAATAATGAAACTTGATTTTTATCAAAAATAAGTACACTGTATTTACCCACTTTAAGAATTATGAGCTTAGTTAAATTATCCATAAAAGGAATTTCATACAGTCAAACTCAAAACGGAGCGTATGCTTTGATATTGAATGAAGTTGATGGCGAAAGAAAATTACCAATTGTAATTGGTGCTTTTGAAGCCCAATCGATTGCTATTGCATTAGAAAAAGAAATAAAACCTCCACGTCCTCTGACTCATGATTTATTTAAAAATTTTGCCGAGCGTTTTGACATCGTGGTCAAACAAGTCATTATTCACAAGCTAGTTGATGGTGTTTTTTATTCGAGTATTATTTGCGAAAGAGATAAAATTGAGGAAATTATAGATGCCAGAACTTCCGATGCTATTGCTTTGGCATTGCGATTTAATGCTCCTATCTTTACTTACAAAAACATCTTGGACAAAGCAGGAATTTACCTGAAAGCGAATCCATTGGATGCCGATAAAGGTTCCCAAGAAATCGACGATGTACTGTCTAATCCAGAAACTTTTGGTCGTGAACAAGAAAGCAATCAATCTGGAGAAACGTATTCTAAGCACAGTTTACAGGAACTGAATGAACTGTTAGATCAAGCCGTTTCACATGAAGATTATGAAAAAGCAGCAAAAATTAGAGACGAAATCTCGAAAAGATAACTTTAATCTTGATTTTTAGTCTTGCATTATTTGATGAATAAACAATTAAAAAACGCAGCTAAGTTTAATGCTGCACTTTTTTTACATTTCATTGCTATTTATTATAAAACTAACCCGTTGGGTGTAATTAATAAAAATTTCGATTAATCTTAAATAAAAAAATTGAACCACATAGAAACATAGAAAAAAAGAGTCGGATAGCCTAATTCTTGGGTTCACATAGTTATGGTTTCCTTTAAAAAAGTGAAACGCCTTACATTATTTCAAAATAGATGTTTCTATGTGGTTAAAAAATTAAACAAATTGAATTACACCCAACGGTTAAAACTAATCTATGAAACCAAAATTTGCCCTTATTGTAGTTACCTTATTTATCTCTACTGTTGTATTTTCTCAAGACTATTATTTACATTGTGGAAAAATTCTAAATACGCAATCTGGCAAAGAGTTAACCAACCACACCATAGTTGTTTCTAAAAATAAAATCACAAAAATACAAGATGGATTTGTATCTAAAGCCAAACCTGAAGACATTGAAATTGACCTGAAAAACAAGTACGTATTACCTGGTCTTATAGATTTACACGTACATATTGAAGGAGAGCACGATACCAAAAGTTACATGTCAAAATATCTAGACAATGAAGCTGACATTGCATTTCAGGCAGTTCGATGTGCAGAAATCACGCTTCTGGCCGGATTCACAACCGTACGTGATTTAGGAGGAACGGGAGTTAATATTTCCATAAGAAATGCCATTAATAAAGGTATCGTAAAAGGCCCCAGAATATTTACTGCGGGAAAATCAATTGCCACAACAGGCGGGCATGCAGACCCAACGAACGGAAGCAACCGAAAACTTGTAGGCGACCCCGGTCCGCATGAAGGCGTAATCAATTCACCCGAAGAAGCAGTAAAAGCAGTACGAGAACGCTATAAAGAAGGTGCAGATGTTATTAAAATAACAGCTACTGGCGGCGTTTTAAGTGTTGCTAAAAGCGGTAAAAATCCACAGTTTACTTTAGACGAAATCAAAGCTATCACAACAACAGCCAAGGATTACAATATGCTTACCGCTGCTCATGCCCACGGCGATGAAGGAATGCAACGAGCTATATTAGGTGGTATAAAAACCATTGAGCACGGCACTTTTATGAGCGAAGAGACAATGGAATTAATGAAAAAATATGATGCTTATTTAGTTCCTACCTTAACGGCTGGAAAAGAAGTAGAAAAAAATGCAGAAATTAGTGGTTTTTATCCTGACATAGTAGTTCCTAAGGCCAGAGAAGTGGGTCCGCAGCTGAAAGCTACTTTTGCAAAAGCATACAAAAAAGGCGTCAAAATTGCTTTTGGAACTGATGCCGGTGTATTTGCACACGGTACAAATGCAAAAGAATTTGGATATATGGTTGAAGCCGGAATGCCTGTATTAGCCGCTATACAATCAGCGACAATAACAAATGCCATGTTATTAGGTATTGGAAATGAAGTAGGTCAAATTAAAGAAACCTTTTTTGCAGACATTATTGCAGTTGACGATAATCCTTTGAACACTATCAAAACGCTAGAAAAGGTCGTGTTTGTAATGAAAGACGGAAAAATATATAAAAACTAACAATCGCTTATCGCACAATAGAATAAAAAGACAATGAAGCAATATCTAGATTTAGTGCAACACGTGATGGAAAACGGTTGTCAAAAAGGAGATCGTACCGGAACCGGAACAAAAAGTGTATTTGGTTATCAAATGCGTTTTGACTTAAATGAAGGTTTTCCGATGGTTACCACTAAAAAACTGCATCTTAAATCTATTATCTACGAACTGCTTTGGTTTTTAAAAGGCGACACAAACATTAAGTACCTTCAAGAAAACGGCGTTAAAATCTGGGATGCATGGGCTGATGCCAATGGGGATTTAGGACCAGTTTATGGACACCAATGGCGCAACTGGAATAGTGAAGAAATTGACCAAATCTCAGAACTTATTAAGGAACTAAAAAGCAATCCTAACAGCCGCAGAATGTTGGTTTCGGCATGGAATCCTTCGGTTCTTCCTGACACTACAAAATCATTTGACGAAAATGTAGCCAACAATAAAGCGGCTTTGCCTCCTTGTCACGCGTTCTTCCAGTTTTATGTTTCTGATGGCAAGTTATCATGTCAGTTGTACCAGCGAAGTGCTGATATTTTCTTAGGCGTTCCTTTTAACATTGCTTCTTATGCATTACTGACGATGATGATTGCACAGGTTTGCGGCTTAGAACCAGGGGAATTCATTCACACTTTTGGTGACGCACACATTTACAACAATCATTTTGAACAACTCGAACTCCAATTGTCCCGTGAGCCAAAACCACTACCAAAAATGATTTTGAATCCCAATATAAAAGACATTTTCGATTTTGATTTTGAAGATTTCACGCTCGAAGGCTATGAACCGCACGCCTTGATAAAAGGCAGTGTTGCAGTGTAACGTAATAAAAAAAAAGGTGTTTTAGTTAAACTACTAAAACACCGTTTTCATTTCCTGCAAACTCATTCCATTTGAAAGAATCTGCCTCTGGCTCGTTGACAAATGCACCATCAATTACGTACTTGAATTCGTATGCCGCATCTTTGTTTAAATCGAAAACACCCTTGAAAGTACCATTTTTTAATTTGCTTAAAGCGCCTTCAGCTACATTCCAATTATTGAAATCCCCTACAACAGAAGCTTGAATTGCCTCCTTTGCAGCTACCGAAAAAGTAACTTTACACACTGGTTTTGTTTTAACGAATTGTTTTTTAATTGCCATAACTGTTTCATTTATAGATTTATAAGACAAAGAAAACAAAAGTATTTGAACTTACAATAGCTACCAGAAGATTTAATAAAATTGACCCAACTATGTTAATTTATGAATAATTCAATAATTATAGGTTAACTAAACCAACTAATCATAAATCAAAAAACGTTTTACTTTAAATAATCTACAGGCAAAATAGTGACTTATCAAAATAAATTTTACCTTTATACACTAAATTTTGATCAATGGAAAAAGAAGTACACGAGCAGTATGAATATGCTAGAAGAAGAATTAAACAGAAAAAAAGACTGTATTTTCATTTTGTTCTTTTCGTTTTAGGAAGTTTGCTTTTATTTATTGCTAATAAATTTTTTGAAATTGCTGTAGATTCTCACTGGTCAATTTGGGTAATTACAATATGGTTGTTCCTCTTTATTTTACATTTTATAAAAATTTTCATCACGGATCGCTTTATGAATAAAAATTGGGAAAGAGAACAAATCGACCGACTTGTAGCTTTACAACAAAAAAAAATCGACCAATTAGAATCACAGGTCAACAACGACGACCTTAAATAACATAAAATCTATTATGATAATAATGATTGCGGCCGTTGCCGAAAATAATACTCTAGGTAAAAACAACGAGCTGGTTTGGCATTTACCAAATGATTTCCAAAGATTTAAATCCCTAACAACCGGACATCATATTATAATGGGAAGAAAGACATTTGAAAGTTTTTCAAAACCGTTACCAAACAGAACCCACGTTATTATCACCCGACAGAAAGAATATCAAGCCGAAGGCTGTATCATAGTAGACAGTATGGACAAAGCATTAGCAATTTGTCCCAAAGACGACGACACATTTATAATTGGTGGTGGTGAAATTTATGCATTAGGACTTCCTTTTACAGATAAAATAGAAATCACGCGGGTGCATCACAACTTTGAAGGCGATGCGCATTTCCCTGAGATTAATGAGGATGAATGGAAAATAACAGCTTCAGAGTTCAATGAGAAAGACGAAAAGCATGCCTACGATTATTCATATCAGACATACATTAGAAAATAAAACAAAAAAACATCCTTTTTTACGGGATGTTTTTTTTTAACCATTAATCAAAGAGATGACCTACTCTTGAAAGAGTATTTGATAACATAAAATAAAAATTACAAATATTAGTAAAACTCCAGAAACGAAGATTATAACATTTGATGTTTTCTGAGAGTACATCTCAAAAAAGCCTTTAATACCAAATACCACGAAGGTACTAAAGACGAAAAAAATTAAAATTTCCAAAAACAAATTTAATCCTAAGAACGTATTTTGCGCTTTAACTACAGCACTGCTAAGTAAAGCAGTGCCCTCAAAACAGCTAACAAGAACAAATGAGATAAAAAACGCTAAAATTATCCACTTGATTTGGTCGATCGATCCTCTTTTAATCATTTAATATGGTTATTTTCCTGAATAACAAATTTGTACAATAAAATCTAGAGTTACAATACCCACTTTTAGTGATATTTCAAATAAATTAAATTTTAGTTTTTAGTCTCTTTTAAAAACTAAATACAAATCTTGTTTCTAATTTTTGAAACTCATTTTAAGTTGATCCAGTTTGTATTATATTTGTACAAATTAAAAAAATGTCAGAAAAAATAACGCCCTATAAAGATTCAGCTTTAGGTAAAAAGGAACAAGTAGCTAAAATGTTTGACACCATTTCTGGAAATTACGACAATTTGAATCGTGTCATTTCCTTCGGTATTGATATAAAATGGCGTAAAAAAGTGCTACAAATAGTATCTAAATCAAATCCGAAGATTGTATTGGATATCGCAACGGGAACTGGCGATTTAGCCATTTTGATGGCACAAACAAATGCTGAAAAAATCATTGGATTAGACATCTCTGCAGGAATGTTGGAAGTAGGTGTAAAAAAAATTGCTGCAAAAAAGCTTTCCGATACCATCGAAATGATTTTAGCCGACTCCGAAAACATGCCTTTTGAAGACAATTATTTTGATGCGATAACCGTCGCTTTTGGTGTACGTAATTTTGAAAATTTAGAAAAAGGCTTAGCCGAAATTTTAAGAGTTTTAAAACCTACTGGTGTATTTGTAATTTTAGAAACTTCGGTACCGGACAAAACACCGTACAAACAAGGTTATAATTTTTACACAAAAAACATTCTTCCCCTGATAGGCAAAGTCTTCTCTAAAGACGAAGTGGCTTATGGTTATTTATCTGAATCTGCCGCCGCATTTCCTTATGGCGAAGCATTAAACAATATTTTGAGAAAAATTGGGTTTATAGATGTTGTAGCCTTACCGCAAACTTTTGGCGTGGCTACAATTTACTCCGCTTCTAAAAAATAATACTGAAGATTTCAGCATAAACATGAGAAAAATAATTGTCTTACTATTTTTTGCTTTTATTCTAAAAGGATATGCTCAAAAATCTAAAAATATATTTAGCAGAGACCCTATTATTAATTTGGAAAATTTTCAAAAAAAGAGAATGTACTACGGGTTTTATCTGGGATTCAACTCCTATGATTTTAAAATAGACTATAAAACGGTAGGACCTGATATTCTTGTAAATAGAACCACGGGATTTAATGTAGGTATAGTTGCTGATTTGAAACTTCAGGAATATATTGACTTGCGATTTGAACCTGGTCTTTATTATACAAAAAGAGATTTATATTATCCGAATTTCACAGACAGCGGAGATGCGCTGAGGGAAGTAAACAGCACCTACATTCATTTTCCTTTATTAGTTAAACTATCCTCCCTTAGAACTGGAAATATTCGTCCGTATTTACTGGGAGGAGTATCTGCAACGCTTAACTTATCAAGCAATTCTAAACTAATTGATGACAATTTAGAACAACGCTTTAGAGTAAAACCATGGACAACTAATTATGAAATTGGTTTTGGAATTGATTTGTTTTCAGAATATTTCATATTCTCCCCTTCCATAAGAGGTGTTTTTGGGATGAATGACGAATTAATTAGAGATAAAGACCCAAATAGTCCCTGGACAAGCAACATAGAATCATTGAAAACCAGAGCAGTCTTTATCAATTTCACCTTCCACTAAAGAATGGTTTACCGTATTATTCTCTGTATTCAGTTCCTATCGTCAACAACGAAACACGGAGCACTAGCCCCGACAAAACTCGCTTAATACTATAGCAGTAGCAGTGGCAACATTAAGGCTTTCTGTTTTTTGAAGATCACCAAAACGAGGAATTGTAAGTCTATTTTTGACTAATTTTTCAAGTGCTGTTGATACTCCATTAGCCTCATTTCCCATAATAATAATTCCTTTTTTAGGCAAAACCGATTTATAAATATTCTCTCCATCCATAAAAGTACCAAAAATGGGCATTTCTGTTTTTATGATAAAACCATCTAGATCAATATAATTTACGTTAACTCTTGCGATGGATCCCATGGTCGCCTGAACCACTTTCGGATTGTAAATATCCACCGTTTCTTTGGAACACAACAACTGCTTAACACCAAACCAATCACACAAACGCAATATAGTTCCTAAATTTCCCGGATCACGAATAGCGTCAAGCGCAACGATTAAACCGGTTTCAATAATTGGTTTTTCCAATGGCATCTTGAAAACTCCCAAACAAGTATTTGGCGTTGCTAATGCGCTGATTTTTTTCAGCTCGCTTTCGTGAACAATCGTTTTTCTAGCTTCAGGAACTTCCTCAAAATCTGCTTGGGTTGTATATAAATGTTCCAATTCAAATTTAGATTCCAGCAGTTCCTGAATGCCTTTTACGCCTTCGGCAAAAAATAATTTATTGGCAATCCTATATTTTTTTTGTTGCAAACTCGTTATAAGCTTTATTTGGTTTTTACTAACCATAAAATAATGTACTTTTGAATTAAATATTTTAGAACACTTGAAAAAAACTTCCACAAAAATAACTGCATTTATTCTAATTGCAATACTAATTTGCGCATGTAACGCTGTAAAAAGAGTTCCCGACGGAAAACTACTGCTGACAAAAAACGAAATTACTGTAAATGACAAAATAATTAAGGATGAAAATGTTTTTAATCAACTGTATCAAAAACCAAACAGCACCTTACTTGGATATCGCTTGCGATTGAATCTCTACAACCTTGCCAATTTAAATCCAGATTCAACTTATCAAGCCAAGTTTACAAATAATCCGGAAAAATTTGCCAGAAAATCAAAATGGCTGTCGGAAAAACAAGTTAATCGACTAGGAAAGTCTTTCTGGTATCACGGAATCCATGATTTCTTGAAAAGAACGGGAGAACCACCAATAATTATTGATAAAGAAAGAGCCGACAAATCATTATTGCGCTTGAAATACTATTATTTCAACAATGGCTTTTTTAATGTCAATGCCACGTACAAAATAGACACTTTGAGTATCAAAAAAGCTAAAATACAATATGCTATTACTCCAGGAAATGCTTATTTTTTAGATACTTTAAGAACTACCATTTTAACTCCGGCTCTAGATTCTTTATATGAAACTAACCGGTCAAACGCTTTTATTAAATCAGGAAATCAATATAAAACAGAAGATTTTGATAATGAGAAAAATCGGATCACCACTCATTTCAGAAACAACGGCGTGTATTATTTCCAACCAAATTATATAACTTTTGACATAGATACTATTAAAAAAGTCAATCAGGCCAATATAAATTTGAAGATTAATAATTATTCTTATCAAGAGCAAGATTCGAGCAGAACGGAACCTTTTAAAATATATAAAATAAGCGATGTAAATATTTATACTGATTATTCACCAAGCACTAGCAGCGTAAAATTTACAGATAGCACAACCTATAACAACTTTAATTTATACAGTCAAGACAAATTAAAATACAAACCACGATCAATTACTAATGCCATATTCATAACAAAAGGAGGGTTATTTGCAGATTACAAAACCGTATTGACCACGCGATATTTAAATAATCTTAAAATTTTCAACTATCCTTCAATACAATATGAAATTGACCCTAAAGACTCAACCGCACAATCATTGATTGCCAAAGTATATTTAACACCCAGAAAAAAATATAGTTTTGGGACTACATTTGATGTTACCCATTCTAACATACAGGATTTTGGTGTGGGTTTAAGTGTTTCTGAAACGGTACGAAACGTTTTCAATGGAGCCGAAACGCTTGAATTAGCCGTTCGTGGTAATATTGGATCTTCAAAGGATTTAGCAAATCCAAAGAATAACTTTTTCAATGTTTCTGAATATGGTTTAGATTTAAAACTTAACATTCCAAGGATTTTCATGCCATTCAGCACTGAAAAAATCATTCCAAAAAGTATGATTCCATCTACGCTAATCACAGTTGGTTTTGCAAAACAACAGAATATTGGTTTAGACAAAGAGAATTTCACTGGGGCATTATCATACAATTGGACTCCCAAAAGAAACAATACGGCTAGATTTGATTTGTTTAACACTCAGTTTGTACGGAATTTAAATCCGCAGAATTACTTTAATGTTTACGGCTCTTCCTATAATGCCTTAAATGAAATCAGCAAAGAATACAATACTAATTCGTCCTATTACAACAATGATCTTGATAAAGATTTGCTTATTGAAGAAGGGACACTTGGTTTCACAAATGATGTTCTTACTGGAAACGCTAACTTTTTGAAACCATTAGAACCCGCAGATTTTCAGTCTGTAAAAAGTATTGAGGAAAGAAGATTGAGACTGACGGAGAATGATTTTATTTTGGCAACCAGTTTCACGTTTTCAAAAACCACCAAAAAAGATTTAACAGACAATAATTTTTACCTTTTTAAAACAAAAATAGAATCGGCCGGTACCATTTTATCTGCTTTTGCAGTAACAACAAATCAGAAGAAAAATTCAATTGGTAATTATGAAATATTCAATTTAGAATATTCAGAATACATAAAAACAGAATTTGATTATATTAAACATTGGGATTTATCCAAAGAAAAAATATTTGCCTTTAGATCGTTTTTTGGAATAGCGATCCCATTTGGAAACTCAGATAACGTTCCCTTTTCAAGAAGTTATTTTTCCGGAGGATCTAATGACAACCGAGCATGGCAACCGTATGCTTTAGGTCCAGGAAGCAGTGGCGCCTTAGATGATTTCAATGAGGCAAATATGAAAATTGCCATTAGTGGAGAGTATCGATTTAGGCTACTAGGCAATTTAAAAGGAGCTCTCTTTGCCGATGCTGGAAATATTTGGAACGTATTGGACAACGTCGAGGATGAGAAATCAACATTTACACAATTTAAGGACTTAAAAGATATTGCTTTAGGTACTGGATTTGGACTTAGATATGACTTGAGCTTTTTTGTAATTCGTTTTGATTTAGGATTTAAAACTTACAATCCAGCCAATGAAAGTAACAAAAGATGGTTTAGAGAATACAATTTTGCGAACTCCGTTTTAAATTTTGGAATAAATTATCCCTTCTAATGCTAATTAATTCTTATTTTTGCAAACTAAAAACTAATTAAAATAACTAAAAAAAGTACAATGGCACACAACATAAAACCAGGCGTAGCTACAGGAGATCAAGTTCAGGAAATTTTTAATTATGCTAAAGAAAAAGGATTTGCGCTACCTGCAGTGAATGTTACGGGATCAAACACGATTAATGGTGTACTGGAAACGGCAGCAAAACTTAATGCTCCGGTAATCATTCAATTTTCTAACGGAGGAGCACAGTTTAATGCAGGAAAAGGACTTTCTAATGCAGGCGAGAAAGCAGCAATCGCTGGTGGAATTGCTGGTGCATTGCACATACATACTTTGGCGGAAGCTTACGGAGCAACCGTAATTTTACATACTGACCATTGCGCAAAAAAATTATTGCCTTGGATTGATGGTTTATTGGATGCTTCAGAGGCACATTTTGCTAAAACTGGAAAACCATTATTTTCTTCTCACATGATTGATTTATCTGAGGAGCCGATCGAAGAAAACATCGAAATTTGCAAAGGATATTTAGAAAGAATGAGCAAAATGGGAATGACACTTGAAATCGAACTTGGAATTACAGGTGGTGAAGAAGATGGTGTTGACAACTCTGATGTAGACAGTTCTAAATTATACACACAACCTGAAGAAGTTGCTTACGCATACGAAGAACTTTCTAAAGTTAGCCCACGATTTACAATTGCTGCTGCTTTTGGAAACGTACATGGAGTTTACAAACCAGGAAATGTAAAATTGACTCCAAAAATTTTAAAAAATTCTCAAGATTTTGTTCAAAATAAATTTAGCACTGGACCCAACCCCGTAGACTTCGTTTTCCATGGTGGTTCAGGTTCTACTCTTGAAGAAATCAGAGAAGGAATTAGCTACGGAGTAATAAAAATGAATATCGATACTGATTTACAATTTGCTTTTACGGAAGGTATTCGTGATTATATGGTGAAAAATATCGATTATTTGAAAACTCAAATTGGAAACCCAGAAGGTGCTGATGCTCCAAACAAAAAACATTACGATCCAAGAAAATGGTTGCGTGAAAGCGAAGTTACTTTCAACACCAGACTTGAGCAAGCATTTGCTGACTTGAACAACGTGAATACATTATAAATAGTATTCAGTGATCAGTGTTCAGTTCTCAAAATACTTAATTCTGAACATTGATTATTTACTGATTACTGAACACTGATTACTGAACACTGAATACTAAACAAATGGCTTGGTTTAAAAGAAAAGAAAAAGGGATTACTACTGCTACCGAAGACAAAATGGATATTCCAAAAGGACTTTGGTACAAATCTCCAACTGGAAAAATTATTGATGCCGATGAACTAGCTCGTAACTTATTTGTAAGTCCCGAAGATGGTTTTCACGTTAGAATTGGAAGTACAGAATATTTTCAAATTTTATTTGACAACAATGAATTTGTTGAATTAGATAAAAACATGACGTCTAAAGATCCTTTACATTTTGTTGATACAAAAAAGTATGCAGATCGTTTAAAAGATGTGATGGAAAAAACCAAACTGAAGGACGCAGTGCGCACCGGAGTTGGTAAATCAAAAGGAAAAGATGTTGTTATCTGCTGTATGGATTTTGCCTTTATCGGTGGTTCTATGGGAGCTGTAGTGGGAGAAAAAATCGCAAGAGGAATCGATCACGCCATCAAAAACAAGTTACCCTTTGTAATGATTTCAAAATCAGGTGGCGCGAGAATGATGGAAGCTGCCTATTCTTTGATGCAACTTGCTAAAACATCGGTGAAACTAGCGCAACTTGCGGAAGCAAAATTGCCTTACATTTCGTTATGTACGGATCCTACAACAGGAGGAACAACTGCATCTTATGCCATGTTGGGCGATATTAATATTTCTGAACCAGGCGCATTAATTGGGTTTGCCGGGCCAAGAGTAGTTCGTGACACTACTGGTAAAGATTTACCCGAAGGTTTTCAGACTGCGGAGTTCTTACTTGAACACGGTTTCTTAGACTTTATAACCCCACGAAAAGAATTGAAAGACAAGATTAACTTGTATATTGATTTGATTCAAAACAATACTATCAGATAAATAAAATCTCGAGCAATCGGGAATATTTATTCTTGACTATTTCACTACAAATAAAAACAGCTTCCAAATAATTTTGAAAGCTGTTTTTTTTATTTCTTTAACTTGCCGGATCGTCTTAGATTTACATTCCCGTTCTAATCGCTTCTACAGGATCTAGTTTTGAAGCAGAAATAGCTGGAAGTATTCCTGATATTAATCCAATTACGGCTGCCAGTCCGGTTCCCAAAACAATATTTCCGACGCTTAAAACAAATTCGAAATCTAATGCTTTTGTTAAGATTACAGAAATTATCCAAACAAGAAAAAGTCCAATCATTCCGCCAATCACTGAAAGTATAATCGCTTCAAACAAGAACTGAAATAATATAAATCTATTTTTGGCTCCTAATGATTTTTGAATTCCAATCAAATTAGTTCGCTCTTTCACTGAAACAAACATAATATTGGCAATCCCAAAACCTCCAACCAGTAACGAAAAACCACTGATTATCCAGCCTACTACATTCATCTGGCCTAAAATTCCATCAATAAGATCCGTAAAGCCCGAAAACACATTGATAAAAAAATTGTCAATTTCTCCTGCTTTCAATCCTCTAAAACTTCTTAGTTTTTGAGATATTTCACTTTTGTAAGCATCCATATCCACGCCTTTTTCTGGTTTAAAAATAATAACGTTAGTCAACGAAGTATTGTTATCGCCATACAGCTGACGAACAAAATTTACTGGAATGTAAGCTGATGTATCATTACTGTCGCCAAACAAACCCGAGCCTTCTTTTTTGAGGACACCTATTACGGTAAAACGCTTACCGTATAAGCGAACATTTTTTCCGATAGGCTCCAAATTTTCAAATAAAGATTTTGCAATTTCATTTCCCAGAACAATCACTGTAGCGCCAGAGTTGGCCTCAGATTCATTATAAAATCTCCCTTTGTCAAATTCAAGTCCTTGAATAGCTATAAATTCATGAGAAACAGGAACAATATTGATATCACTAACTGTTTTTGAGTCATATTTAATAGATTCCCTTCGGGTAAATATTTGATATGCCATCTGGTTCGTATTAGTCATAGCACCTTTCATAAAAGTGTACTCGTCGTACTTCACATTAGGAAACTGTTCTCTTTTCCATTGTGGAATCTCTGAAGGCCCGAAAGAAAACTTCATTAAATAAATCGTATTCTTATCCAAACTACTCAAGTCTTTTGTGATTTTTCTGTCCAAAGAATCAACAGCAGCTAGTACGGCTATGATCGAAAAAATTCCAATAGTAACTCCTAGCAAAGAAAGCAACGTTCTTAACTTGTTGTTTCGCAATGCATTCATAGCAAAGCCTAAACTCTCTTGTAACAATCGCAGGTAAACTAGCATAAAAATTTTTTTGTATTAAAGTAAAATTCCATAAATATTATTCAAAAACCTAATGAAAAATGTATCTGCCGTTGTGTGAATCAATTATTTTATCTTTGCCAATGAATTGAGAGTGAAAAATTACACATTATCTCATTTTCAAATGGCTTAATTTTCACATTAAAAAACTATTTTTGCACTTTATAACTATAACTACATAATGAACACAACAAAAACAATTCAATCGGCATTAATCTCTGTCTTTTCAAAAGAAGGATTAGAACCTATAGTAAGACAACTAAACAGTCAAAATGTTACACTTTATTCTACAGGAGGAACTGAAGATTTTATAAAAAATTTAGGAATTCCTGTAATTCCTGTTGAAGATGTTACTTCCTACCCTTCTATTTTAGGTGGTCGAGTAAAAACATTACACCCAAAAGTTTTTGGAGGAATCTTAAACCGCCAAGACAATGAGAGTGATGTGCAACAAATGATAGAGTTCAACATTCCACAAATAGATTTAGTAATTGTTGATTTATATCCTTTTGAAAAAACGGTAGCTTCCGGAGCAAGTGAATCAGATATTATTGAAAAAATAGATATTGGTGGTATTTCTTTGATACGTGCTGCCGCAAAAAACTTTAAGGACACCGTAATTGTTGCATCGGTTGACCAATATGGTTTGCTTTTGGATTTGATTACATCGCAAAACGGAGCAACAACACTGGAAGACAGAAAATTATTGGCTACAAAAGCATTTCATGTTTCATCACATTATGATACTGCAATTTTTAATTATTTCAATACTGACGAAACAATCTATAAACAAAGTATCGCCAGCGGTCAAGTTTTGAGATACGGTGAGAACCCGCATCAAAAAGGATTTTTCTTCGGTGATTTTGACGCTATATTCAAAAAAATTCACGGAAAAGAGTTGTCCTACAACAATTTATTAGATGTAGATGCTGCGGTAAATTTGATCACTGAATTCAAAAATGACGGCCCTACATTTGCGATCTTAAAACACAATAATGCCTGTGGTTTAGCAACAAGAGCCACAATTAGCGAAGCTTACCTTACGGCTTTGGCCTGCGATCCAACTTCAGCTTTTGGCGGAGTTTTAATTTCGAATACAAAAATTGATGTTGTTACTGCTTTAGAAATAAACAAATTGTTTTGCGAAGTGGTGATTGCTCCGGAATATGATACGCAAGCCATTGTTATACTACAAGAAAAGAAAAACCGAATTATATTAGTCCAAAACGAAGTAGATCTGCCACAAAAACAAGTTCGCACTTGCCTAAACGGAATTTTAGTTCAGGAAAGAAACAATATAACTGACAATAAAGAAGACTTAAGACCCGTTACTATAACGGCACCCACTGAACAAGAAATTCAGGATTTAATTTTTGCCTCTAAAATTTGTAAAAACACAAAATCAAACACAATTGTTTTTGCAAAAAATGGTACACTTATTGCTTCAGGAACCGGACAGACATCAAGAGTTGATGCCTTGCAACAAGCAATTGAAAAAGCGAATAATTTTCACTTTGATTTGCATGGAGCAGTGATGGCGAGCGACGCTTTTTTCCCTTTTCCAGATTGCGTCGAAATAGCCAAAGAGGCTGGAATAACCGCTGTAATTCAGCCAGGAGGATCAATAAAAGACGAATTGAGTATTAATTATTGTAATGAAAATAAAGTTGCAATGGTATTTACAGGAACTCGTCATTTTAAACATTAATTTGTTTAACTTTGCCCGTCACAAATTTATAACTTTTAACCCTTAAAAAACTTATGGGATTTTTTGATTTCATGACCGAGGATATTGCGATAGACCTTGGTACCGCCAACACTTTAATTATACATAATGATAAAGTTGTCATAGACAGCCCTTCGATAGTTGCTCGTGATAGAGTTTCTGGCAAAATCATCGCTGTTGGTAAAGAAGCCAGTTTGATGCAGGGTAAAACACATGAAAACATTAAAACAATAAGGCCTTTGAAAGATGGCGTAATTGCTGATTTTGATGCTTCTGAAAAAATGATAAGCTTATTTATTAAAAGCATACCCGCATTGAAGAAGAGAATGTTTACGCCCGCTTTACGAATGGTTGTATGTATTCCTTCCGGTATTACTGAAGTGGAGATGCGAGCTGTAAAAGAATCATGCGAAAGAGTGAACGGTAAGGAAGTCTATTTGATACACGAACCTATGGCTGCGGCAATAGGTATTGGAATCGATATTATGCAACCTAAAGGAAACATGATCGTTGACATAGGTGGTGGAACAACAGAAATTGCCGTAATAGCATTGGGTGGTATTGTATGTGATAAATCAGTAAAAATTGCTGGAGATGTGTTTACAAATGACATCGTTTATTACATGCGTACGCAACACAATCTTTTTGTTGGCGAGACTACCGCTGAAAAAATAAAAATTCAAATTGGTGCTGCAATAGAAGATTTAGAAACTCCTCCCGAAGACATGTCAGTTCAAGGTCGAGATTTATTGACCGGTAAACCAAAACAAGTAGAAGTTTCATATAGAGAAATTGCTAAAGCATTAGACAAATCAATCCAACGAATTGAAGATGCTGTAATGGAAACGTTATCCCAAACACCGCCTGAATTAGCTGCTGATATATACAACACAGGAATTTACCTTGCTGGTGGAGGATCTATGCTAAGAGGTCTTGATAAAAGGATTTCACAAAAAACAGATTTGCCTGTTTACATTGCTGAAGATCCTTTAAGAGCCGTAGTTAGAGGAACTGGTATGGCACTTAAAAACATCGCAAAATTTAAAAGCATTTTAATAAAATAGTCCGTTTGTGTTACACTAGTCAGCCTTCAAGCTCAAGTTAACTTTAAGCAATTAGATTACAAGACCTACAGTTATTTACATTATACCGTTAAGAAATGCAGCAAATATTTAATTTTATTTTTAAAAACAGTAATAGATTACTGTTTTTGCTGCTTTTGGGTATCTCGTTAACACTCACCATTCAATCCCATTCGTTCCACAGGAGCAAAATAATTAGCTCTGCAAACTTTTTAAGTGGCGGAGTATACGAAAAGGTGAACAATCTTAACGAATATTTGAATTTAAAAACTCAAAATGATGCACTTGCTCTCGAGAATGCAAAACTAAAAAGTCTTTTATTTAATCGTAAAGACACTACAGTAATAAAAAAACTGGACAGTATCAAAGGTGTAAATCCGGCCGACATTGTTGTTTCAAAAGTGATCCATAACTCCTACAATGTCTATGAAAATTACTTGACCTTAAATTCAGGAGAATTACAAGGCATAAAACCAGATATGGGCGTAATTAACAGTTTAGGAATTGTTGGTATCATAGAAAATACATCGCCAAATTATTCAACTGTAATTAGCATTCTAAATAAAAAATCTCGAATCAATGCCAAAATCAAAAAGTCAAATCACTTTGGTTCTTTAATTTGGGACGGAAAAAGCACTGGCTTTGTTCAATTGATTGATGTCCCTCGATTAGCGGCAATACGTAAAGGAGATACCATCGTAACCGGTGGTCAATCGGTAATTTTTCCAGAAGACATAGGAATAGGCACTATTGAAAATATATATATAGAAGAAAAAAATAATTATTACACTATAAACATAAGATTATTTAATGACATGACAAATTTAGGTCATGTCTATATAATAAAAAGCAAAGATCGTGAAGAAATCATTAATTTAGAAAAAGGAGAAAACGATGAATAGCGCATGGTTAGCCAATATTTTTCGATTTATTCTGTTATTAGCAGTTCAAATTATCATATTTAACAACATGAATTTTTTGGGATATATAAGCCCTTTTCCTTACCTACTGTTCATTATACTTTACCCAGTTAATGGGAACAAGTCAGGTCTAGTAGTGACAAGTTTTTTACTTGGACTTATAATGGACATGTTTAGCAATTCAGGCGGAATACATGCCACTGCATGTTTAATTCTAGCCTATTTTAGACCATCTATTTTTAAATTTGCATTTGGACTAAGCTATGAATATCAAACAGTGAAATTAAATGACGTATTAACGCCTGAAAGATTCTCTTTTATATTACTCTCTGTTGTAATCCATCACTTTACATTATTTTTATTGGGAGCATTCCAATTTAGTTTCATATTTGATATCCTAATCAGAACTTTATTAAGCACCGTATTTACAATCATTATTTGTATTATTATAATATATTTAATTAAGCCAAACAAAAGATGAGAAAAGTCTTGTTACCTTCTTTAATCATTTTAGCTACATTTTCTCTTGTACTGCGAATCTTTTATTTGCAAATTGTTGACGATACTTTAAAACTAAAGTCGGAAAACAATGCCATTAAAAAAAAATTTGAATATCCAGAAAGAGGCTATATTTATGATCGAAAAGGAAAGTTATTAGTTTCCAATCAAGCATCCTATGACATCATGGTCATTCCAAGGGAAGTAAAAAAAATGGATACGTTAGAATTTTGTCAATTACTGAACATCACAAAAGAAGATTTCATTAAAAAAATTGCAAAAGCTAGGACATACAGTCCGCGGTTACCCTCTGTTTTTTTATCTCAATTGAACAAAAGTGAATTTGCTGCTTTTCAAGAGAAAATAAGAAAATACGAAGGGTTTTATGTTCAAAAGCGTTCACTTCGTGACTACGAAGTAGCATTTGGGGCTAATGTATTTGGGGGCATTACTCAGGTAAATGAAAAATTGGTAGCCAAAAATCCATACTACAACAGCGGCGATTTAATTGGACGACAAGGAGTTGAAGAAAGCTATGAAGAACTTTTACGAGGAGTAAAGGGCGTAAAATACATTCAAAAAGACAAATACAATAGGGAAATCGGTTCTTATAAAAATGGAAAATACGATACTACCGCGGTTCAAGGTGAAGACATTAACCTTACGATAGACGCCACAATTCAAAAGTATGGCGAGGAGTTAATGATTAATAAACGAGGTGGAATTGTAGCAATTGAACCTCGTACCGGCGAAATATTAGCATTGATAACTGCACCATCTTATGACCCAGGACTTTTAGTAGGTAGACAACGATCAAAGAATTATACAGCGTTGTACCGCGACTCCATTGCAAAACCGCTATATGACAGAGGTTTACTGGCCGAATATCCTCCTGGCTCACCCTTTAAAATCCTGACTGGACTGGTAGCGCTGCAAGAAGGAGTCGTTGATGAGCAAACTACTTTCTTTTGTAATGGCGGTTTTAGTTACGGGCGTGGGCGATTTCAGAGATGCCACTGTAAAATTTTTGGAAATGTCCGGTTAAACAACGGAGTCTATAGATCTTGTAACGCTTACTTTTCAAATGCCTATTTAAAAACAATCGCCAAATATGCAAAACCTGCTTATGCCGTTGACGTATGGAGCAATCATTTAAAAAGTTTTGGATTAGGGCAATTTATGGGCTATGATTTGCCAACCGGTAAAAAAGGAAACGTACCCAATTCAAAAACTTATAAAAGAGTATATCCAAACGGAGGCTGGAGAGGCACTACAATCATATCCAATGCCATCGGGCAGGGAGAAGTTTTGATGACGCCTATACAGCTCGCCAACATGATGGCAACCGTTGCCAATGAAGGATATTACTACACGCCTCATATCATCAAAAAAATAGAAGGACACAAAATCGACAAAAAATTCACAACCAAACATGTCACCACAATCGACAAAAAGTACTACAAACCTATTATAAGTGGTTTATTTGACGTTTATAATTTGGGTACAGCAAGTTCACTTCGAGTAGAAGGAATAGATATTTGCGGTAAAACAGGAACCGCAGAAAATTACGCAAATATAGGAGGTAAAAGAATTCAACTAAAAGATCACTCTATATTTGTAGCTTTTGCGCCAAAGGATAACCCCAAAATTGCAATAGCCATCATGATTGAAAACGGAGGCTTTGGAGCAACAATTGCGGGCCCAATTGCCAGCTTGATGATTGAAAAATACCTCAGACAAAAAATCACCAGAACAGATTTAGAAAAAAGAGTACTCGCAATAAGTTTACAAAGCGAATATGCTAAATTAGGAGGCCTGTCTGAAGCCGTGAAATTACAATTAAGAATTAGCGATTCACTTCTAAAAAAGAAAACAATAATTCCAGCTGTAAAAAAAGCAGATACCACCAAATCGATTAAACAAGCTATTTAATTCAGATGAAAAACCAAAGCATAACAAATAACATTGACTGGATAAGCATCATAATATATGTATCATTAGTTATTATGGGTTGGCTAAATATCTACTCGTCTTCGCTTTCATCAATGGAAGACACTCATGAAAAACAGCTGATATTCATTATATTAACTATTCCTTTAATTTTTATTGTGCTTTCTGTTGACGGTAAATTTTACGAGAAATACGCAAGTATCATTTTTGGAATTTCTTTACTTACATTAGCAGGATTGTTTTTATTTGGAAAAACTATCGCCGGTCAGCGTTGTTGGTACGCGATAGGAAGTTTTACTATCCAACCTTCTGAATTTGCAAAAGCTGCCACTGCTTTAGCGTTAGCCAAATATTTAAGCGACACCCAAATTAATCTAAAAGAAGTGAACAGGCAAGTACAAGCGCTTGCAATAATACTTTTGCCGGTCATCCTAATACTGCCGCAACCTGACCCTGGGAGTGCGCTAATATACAGCATCTTTATCATCGTCTTGTACCGCGAAGGCTTACCTTCATGGTATGTTTGGACAGGATTTATTGCTATCCTTTTGTTTGTATTAACACTTGTATTAGAACCGCAATATGTAATTTTTATAGCACTAATAACATTAATATTAGTTTATTTCAAATCAAGATTAGCCGATAGAAATATTATTTTAAGCAGTATTCTTTTTATTATTATTTCTGGGTTTGTTTTATCGGTAGACTATGTTTTCGAAAATGTATTTAAACAACATCATAGGGACCGTTTTAATATACTTTTGGGCAAAACCGTCGATCTAAAGGGAATCGGTTATAATACCAATCAATCTGAAATCGCAATTGGTTCAGGAGGTTGGTTAGGAAAAGGGTTTTTAGAAGGCACGCAAACTAAAGGAGGATTTGTCCCTGAACAACATACTGATTATATATTCACAACTGTAGGTGAGGAATGGGGCTTTGCAGGCTCATTAGTAGTAATCGCTCTTTTTGCAGGTTTATTTCTTAGAATAATTTACCTGGCAGAACGACAAAAAACAAAATTCAGCAGAGTTTATGGATATTGCGTTGCCGGTATTTTATTTATTCATTTCTTTGTAAATATTGCAATGGTAGTTGGTATTTTTCCAACAATTGGAGTTCCACTTCCTTTCTTTTCTTACGGAGGATCTGGTCTCTGGGGGTTCACTATATTATTATTTATATTTATAAAAATGGACGCCAATAAAGTAAACGAGTGGTAATTAAACAGGCTTTAACTATTAATATTTTAATTCGTATTTACCGTTTTACTAAATTTAATTTTTCGATTTAGAAGCAGTTTTGGCTTTGCAAAAAGACAAAGCATTAGTAATTTTTTACTTTTCAGGGCGAGTTAAAATTCCTATTTTTATAAAGAGCTATTTTTTTACTGTTTTTTTACTGTGGCCATTCAATCTACGCAGAAATTGTTTCATTCTATTTTTTGATTTAAGTAACTGAAAATATCACTTATTGAATTGCCATTTAAATTCCTCATCCTATCATTTTATGTGGCTGCAAATCTATTGCCTAATCCTTTTTTACTAAAAAATCATTAGGAATAATATCACTTGGGTAAACTGTTCGCTATTGTCACGTTCTGCCTTTGTATTAACAGGGGACGATTCTTCTAAATTAACATTACGTCAAGGCTATTACTATTGTTTTACGGAGTTTCTGAAGACTATTTTATACCATTGATTAGTTCATTACAGTCCAATTGTTTTTTGTCATATCGAGCGCAGTCGAGATGTCATAATGGTTCTCGACTGCGCTCGATATGACAATTGGACTATTTTAAATAACCAATGGTATTACAGTAACAGATTCTAAAATTTGGTAAAAAGGAACCCATTAATATACGAAAATAAAAACGCTCCAAAAATTCGTATTGAACTTTTGGAGCGTTATAGTTAGAACTGATCGTAAATTTTATGAACTAAAAAACACTTATCAAGATTTAGCTAATTTATCTTTTTTTAGTTTAACTGTATTAACTTTTTTCGAAATGGCTTTAGGTTGTAGGTCATCCAAAACATTAATTGCCTCCTCAACATAAATATCTTTAGATAAAGATTCATGCCATATCTCTCTTTTTTCTTTCAAAGAAATATCTTTACTCATCGCTTCTGCTTCATGTGGCAAAGAAGTAAATGTCAATGCGTTTTTGTAATTTACAATTGGCTTATATTTTTTAGCTTTCTCTTCAATTTCAGCTTGAGCAATTTTAAATTTGTCAATATTCAAACTATAGACGTTTTCTTCACTTCTGCTATCAATCCATTTTGCATTTTCTTCAATTAATTGAAACTGTGAATTTTTACTAATTCTGTTTTTACTATTGGTAATTGCTTGACTAAAGTTGGCATTATTATTCCAAACAGTATAATTAGCCTGATCTATTTTATCCCAAGGCATTGCATTATCAATATCACGCTCACCCATTTTTAAGTAAGCATATCGATCCGGCATAACGATATCGCTTCGCACACCTTCTAATTGTGTAGACCCTCCATTTATTCTATAGAACTTTTGCGTAGTAGTTTTAATAGCACCTAAATCACCCACAGAACTGCTTCTTACAAACTGGTTTAAATCAATTACGTTTTGAACCGTTCCTTTACCATAGGTTTGCTTACTTCCAATGATAATTCCTCTTTTATAATCTTGAATTGCAGCAGCAAGAATCTCCGAAGCCGATGCTGAGAAACTATTCACCATAATTACTAAAGGACCATCCCATTCAATTTTTTTATCTCGGTCATATAGCACCTCTTTTTTAGTGCCAGCTGATTTAATTTGAACTATTGGACCTTGCTCAATAAACAACCCAGCAATGTCAACAACTGTCGATAAAGATCCTCCACCGTCATCACGTACATCTAGAATAATTCCATTAACACCTGATTTTTTTAGTCGGTCAACTTCTAAGGCAATATCTTTTCCAGCATCTCTTCCGTCTCTATTTTCAAAATCAATGTAGAATTTTGGCAAATAAATCACTCCGTATTTCAAACCGTTTTTGTTTACAATACTTGACTTCGCATATGTTTCTTCTATTTCGACAATATCTCTGATGATAGAAATAATCTTAATCGTTCCATCCACTTTTTTCACTGTAAGACGAACTTCTGAACCTTTAGGTCCTTTTATTTTCTTAACAACGTCGTCCAAGCGCATCCCCACAACATCTACCGATTCACCATCACCTTGAGCCACTTTCATAATTAAGTCTCCTGCTTCAAGCTGTTTTCCCCTCCAAGCTGGACCACCAGAGATAAGTTCTGAAATTTCAGTAAGATCATTTTTCTTTTGTAAGCGGGCGCCAATTCCTTCTAATTTCCCACTGATGCTTACATCAAAACGCTCTTTTTCTTCCGGTGCAAAATAATTCGTGTGCGGATCAAAACGTGCCGTTATAGAATTTATATACACTGAAAACCAGTCGTTTCTATCTAAATCTTTAATAAAACCAAAATACTCGTCTAATGATTTTACTGAACTTTCTCTCGTTTCTTTTTCTAAAACAGCAAAAGATTTAATTTGATACGTGGCATCATTTTTCTTTTTATCTTCTTCTAATTTTTGCTTATCAACAAGAGACGAAAGCGTAGATAATTTAATTTGCTTACGCCATTTGTCACTTAGTTCAGCCAAATTTTTAGTGTACGGCGCTTTTTCATAATCAATATTGAAGCTTTCTTCAACTGAATAGTCAAAAGGCTTACTCAAAATATCTTTGTAAATTTTTTTGCTTTCGTCCATGCGCTTCGTTAAACGATCATAAGTCAAATTGAAAAAACTCAAATCTTTATTCAATAATTGATCATCTAATTGCATTTCAAATTTTGAAAATTCATCGATATCGGACTGCAAAAAGAATCGTTTTGATGGATCTAAAGCTTCAATATAATCTTTATATATTCCTTTCGAAAACGCATCATCAATAGTAGCTGGACTATAATGTCCTTTTGCTATAACAAATGTCAATAGCTCTAAAAGCAATTTATCTTTTTCAGGATCGGCTGATTTTTTCGCATTCATTTTGAAAGCAAATAATGTCACCGAAAGGCAGACAACAACCAGAAGTATTTTATAATTTCTTTTCATAAAGTTAATAATAGTATTCATGAATCTTTTAATCGAAGTTACGGTAAAAACTATGCCAGCAGTAGCAGTGTCTCCATAAATTTTTGTTAAAGATATAAAAATGATCGTTTATTTTAAGTTAATTGGATCAACTAAACATATTTTTATCTTTTGTTTACGCATTCGATTCTGTGTCATTACATTTGTCATGAAAATTAGCAATAATCACTCTCTTTTTACAAAATAAAACAATGAAAAAAACCAGACCTTTAATTTTAATAACAAATGATGACGGTATTTCGGCACCCGGACTTAGAGCTTTAATTGCCGTTATGGCAGAAATAGGCGAGATTGTTGTGGTGGCTCCTGACACCCCTCAAAGTGCCATGGGTCATGCCATTACCCTAAACAGCACTTTATATCTGAATAAAATATCTAAAGAAAACGACCCGTTTATAGAATACAGTTGTTCTGGAACACCGGTAGATTGTGTAAAACTTGCTGTAAATGAAATTCTGAAACGAAAACCGGATTTATGCGTTTCCGGCGTCAATCACGGATCAAATTCTTCCATAAACGTCATCTATTCCGGAACAATGAGCGCCGCAGTAGAAGCTGGCATAGAGGGAATTCCAGCGATTGGTTTCTCTTTATTGGATTACGATTGGAATGCCAATTTTGACAATATAAAATCTTTTATTCGAACAATAACAGTAGAAGTTTTAGAAAACGGGCTACCGGAAGGCGTGGTTTTGAATGTGAATTTTCCAAAATTAAAAGAAAAAGACATTAAAGGAATTCGAATTTGTCGTCAAGCGAAGGCCATTTGGGTAGAGCAATTTGATAAAAGAAAAACCCCTCAAGGAAAGGATTACTATTGGCTTGCCGGAGAGTTTGTAAACCAAAACAAAGGCGAGGATACTGATGAATGGGCTTTGCAAGAGGGATACATATCCGTTGTCCCTGTTCAATTTGATTTGACAGCGCACCACGCCATTCAACAACTTAACACCTGGAAATGGAATGAATAAAACCGACTTGTTTTTAGGAATTTTAATAGGATTTGCCACAACGCTACTTGGGAGTTATATTTTTATAACGTTTTTTACTGCATTTAATTTTATGGCAGGAATTCAAATTATAAAATCACAGGGCAACTTAGGTAAAATCATAACATTAGGCACAATCCTTACTTTGGCAGCATTTGGAATTTTATTAAAAATGAATAAAGAAACAATGGCTCGCGGTGTGGTTTTAGCCGTCATTACAATGGCAATCCTCACTATGTTTATTTAAGAATTGTTAATAGTTTATCTTTGCAATTTAGAAAACAGTTTATTACAATAAATATGATTTTATAGGTTTGAAATCCAAATTTATAAACTCCTTATCAAGAAAGAATGAAATATTATATTATAGCGGGTGAAGCTTCAGGCGATTTGCATGGTTCCAATTTGATGAAAGAATTGTATAAAAAAGACCCACATGCAAACATCCGATTTTGGGGTGGCGATTTGATGCATAATGTTGGCGGCACGTTAGTAAAACACTATCGGGAATTGGCATTTATGGGTTTTATCGAAGTGATTTTCAACTTAAAAACCATCCTGAACAACATAAAAATATGCAAAAAAGATATTCTTATGTTTCAGCCCGATGTGCTTATTTTCATAGATTATCCCGGTTTTAATTTGCGTATCGCAAAATGGGCCAAAGTGTTAGGCATGAGAACACATTATTATATTTCTCCTCAAATCTGGGCTTGGAAAGAAAGTAGAATTACCGATATCAAACGCGATATTGATAAAATGTACGTGATTTTACCTTTCGAAAAACAATTCTACGAGGACAAACATCACTTCCCAGTTGAGTTTGTAGGGCATCCGCTGATTGATGCTATACACAACCAACCTGCAGTGGACCCAATTCTTTTTAGAAAAGAAAATCAATTAGACGAAAAACCAATTATCGCTATTTTACCGGGAAGCAGAAAACAAGAAATTACTAAGATGCTATCACTTATGTTAAGTGTTGTAAATGATTTTCCCGATTATCAATTTGTCATCGCTGGCGCTCCAAGTCAGGAATTCTCTTTTTATGAAAATTTCATTGTTCATAAAAATATAAAATTCATCTCGAATAAAACTTATGATTTATTGCGAAATTCGACTGCTGCATTAGTTACTTCGGGAACCGCAACGCTGGAGACGGCACTTTTTAAAGTTCCAGAAGTGGTCTGTTACAAAGGCAGCTGGGCTTCTTATCAAATTGCGAAACGAATCATAACACTCAAGTACATTTCATTAGTAAATTTGATACTGGATGAAGAAGTGGTTACTGAATTAATTCAAGAGGAATGTACCACAAAACGCATTTGTGAAGAACTGGCAAAAATTTTGGAATCCAATCATCGCAATACTCTTTTAGAAAAATATGCGTTATTAGAAGACAAGTTAGGTGGCATGGGCGCTAGTGAGAAAACCGCTAAATTAATTGTATCTGATCTACAATAACTTACCCCTAATTTGCAACTATTTAAATTCATCAAAACATATTCTTTTGAAACATTTCGGATTCCTAGTATTGATTCTTATATTTTTTACAGCCTGTAAATCGACTTCCAGCATAGTCACTTCTAAAAAATCTGACCTAAAAAAAGAGAGGGTAACAAAAACCGAAAAGAGAAAAACAAATCGTTTGGCGGAAGAGCTAATAGATGCGGCAGCAGAAAATCTTGGCGTAAAATACAAATATGCGGGCACAACAAAAGCAGGTTATGATTGTTCCGGCTTAATGTACACTATTTTTGATTCACACAACATAACCCTCCCTCGCAACTCGTATCAACAGTCAAAAGTTGGCGAGGTTATAAATACCAAGAACAAAGAAGCTCAGAAAGGCGATTTAATATTTTTTAAAACCAATAAAAATTCGCAGATAAACCACGTAGGAATCGTGATTGAAGTCAGCGATGATGAAATAAAATTTATTCATTCTTCTACCTCTAAAGGCGTAATTATTTCCTCCACCAAAGAACCATATTATAAAAAGACCTTTGTACAATTGAATCGCATACTATAGACATCCGGAAAAGCGAGTCACTTTAAAATATTAAAGTTGTTTCTTACTAAAAATACGTACTTTAGTTCCATGAAAGTATTCCAATTCCCTTTGGCAAGAATAACAATTGGATTTATTTCAGGAATTCTTTTTGCCTTTTACTTTCCGCTTCCGATAGCACAAGTCTTTACTATCTTAGCAATATCCCTTGCTATTTTTGGGGCCATGTATTTTTTATTCAAAAATAAAAGCAATAATGGTTTCTTTTTCAGTGTAACAACGTACCTCGTGTCTTTTCTTATTGGGATTTCCACTCAAGTCATTCACACCGATCATTTTCAAAAAAGCAATTATGTTCACCATCCGAGTATTTTTCAAAAACCACATTCCATTTCCTTAATTATTCGCGAAAAATTAAAAAGCAGCCCATTCAGTGACCGCTACATTGCTATTATAAATCGTATCGATCAGAAAGTGCAAACAGGAAGAATTATATTAAATATTCCGAACGGTAGTATAGATTCTGAATTTAAGGTAGGAACGCCCTTACTTATCCAAGGCGTTTTATCTAAAAACAAATCTCCCAGTAATCCAAATCAATTTGATTACAGTAAATATCTCCAAAACAAACAAATCTATGCACAACTGTATGCCGATGTTGACGAAATTAAAATTGGGTCTAAAATAGAGAAAAATATCTGGTACTATTCCTCTCAATTAAGAACAAGAATTATTCGGAATTTAGAAAAAAACAACTTCCATACAACCGAATTAAATGTTGCCGTTGCTTTAATAATGGGACAACAGCAGGATATTTCTCCAGAAATTATTCGGGATTATCAATATGCCGGAGCGGTACACATTTTATCGGTATCAGGACTGCACATTGGATTCATTTTGATTTTTGTTACCTTCATACTAAAACCTATTCCTAATACTAAACGTGGTTCATTTATAAAACTACTCATCATTCTCGCCTCTTTATTCACTTTCGGAATCATTGCGGGTTTAGCACCTTCAGTTGTTCGTTCGGTAACAATGTTTTCATTTGTTGCCATCGGAAATCATTTGAGACGAAGTGTCAATATTTACCATACTTTATTAGTTTCTATCCTACTGATTTTACTTTTTGAACCTTCGTTTTTATTTGATGTCGGTTTCCAATTAAGTTATTTAGCGTTATTTTTTATTATTTGGTTGCAACCTCTTTTGGCCTCAATTTGGTCACCAAAAAAAAGGGTTCCAAAATATATTTGGGATATTCTTACGGTTTCGTTTGCCGCTCAAATAGGGACTTTACCTTTGAGTATTTATTATTTCCATCAATTTCCGGGATTATTTTTTGTGACCAATTTAATTATCATTCCGGTATTGAGCATCATTATGATCTTGGGAGTTATAGTGATGCTTTTAGCCGCATTTAACAGCATTCCAATATTCCTTTCGCAACTATTAGAATGGAGTATTTATTATTTAAATAAAATCATCAATGCGATTGCGTCTTTGGAACAGTTTATACTACAAGATATTCCATTACATTTTTATCTGTTGCTAAGTAGCTATTTATTACTTATAACTGCCGTTATTTATTTAAAGAAACCAAGTTTTAACAAATTAGTATTGGTATTAGTTTCCATCATGATTGTACAAATTTCATGTCTGGGTATTCAATGGAATACTCAAAGCGAACAGGAGTGGATTGTATTCAACGTTAAAAAAAACACTTTATTGGCAGAACGAAAGGGAGAAAAAATTACGATCTATGCCAATGACAGCCTTTTAAAAACCGTTCCAAAAAACAAGACATTAAAATCATATCAAATTGGGAATTTAAGCCGCATTAGAACGAAAAAAAAATTGCAAAACCTTTTCTATTTTAATGGAAAAAAGATTTTTATCATAGACAGTTTTGGTGTCTTTCCAAAAAACATGAAACCGGACATTATTATACTGACGCAATCTCCCAAAATAAATTTTGAACGACTTTTACGAACCATCAGACCAAAGATAGTCATAGCCGATGCCTCTAATTACAAAACCATTCAGAAACAGTGGAAGGCAACTTGTATGAAACAAAAAATCCCTTTTCACGCTACGAGTGAAAAGGGATATTATAAATTGAATTACTAATTATTTTTTATGCAGGAATCCATTTGCAACAGCTAACCATGCAGTTGGTCCACCTGCAATGTAACCGGTACTTCCTACACTTTCAAAATTGACTTTGCCCGCTACAGTTGTAACATTCGCAAAATGAACTGTGGGGAATCCTTGAATCGCAAAAACTTGCTGCAATTCGTCATTTTGTTTTTTAATCTCAGGAGTCTGTGGCGTTTTTCTAGGATAATCTAATTCGACTAAAACCACATTTTCTTTGGCCCAAGCAGCAAATTCAGGTGTTTTTAAAACCTCTTTCTGTAACCTGATACACCAACCACACCAATCGCTACCAGTAAAAAACAATAGCATCGGTTTTTTAGTTTTTTTAGAAACTTCCATCGCCTTAACGACATTAGTTTCCCAAACTAATTCTTGTGCTTCAGCGGCGAATGAACCCGCAAACAATAATAAAGCAATTACTATTTTCTTCATATTTATAATTTTTAATTAGTGACAAATCAAAAATGATGCCTAAAAATTATCGAACACCATGCATTAATTTCTTAATTATCGGCCCCATTAAAATAGAGAATAAGGCCACAACTATCGATATTATAGCTAACATCCAGAAGAAATAACTCAATCCATGTTCGTTGGCAATTTTATCAATATTTTCTCCAAACATACCGGCTCCCTTCATTCCTATTGCAACTGCAAGATACCAAACTCCGAACATAAATGCAATCATTCGTGCAGGAACTAATTTACTCACGTACGACAATCCTACCGGAGAGATACATAATTCAGCCATTGTATGGAAAAGATATACCAAAATTAGCCATATCATACTTACTGAAGCTGTTTTTGCACCTGCTTCGATTCCACTTGCGCCAAAAGCAACACAAGCCATACCAAGGGCTAATAATCCCATACCAATGCCATATTTTAAATTAGCAGAAGGATTGTATTTACTTTCCCACCATTTAGAAAACATTGGTGCTAATGAAATAATAAACAAGGAGTTTAGGGTAGAAAACCAAGTTGCAGGAACTTCGGTTAAGGCAGTCGTTACTTTATCAATTTTTAACGCCTGCAACGTATCATCTGACAATGATAAATATCCTGCTGTGTAATAATCTCTGGCCAGCATCCATATTGCTATTGCCCAAATAATTATAAAACTTACGCTTAGAATAACATTTGCAAGAGCGTAAAATTTAAAAGTTTGTTTGAACAATAAAAATAACACCCAAGTAATAATTACTAATGGTAAAATAGTTATCAGTGAATTCATCACTAAAAACACCACACTCCAATTTCCAGTTAAAACCCGATCCGTGTAATCATTCGCAAAGATGGTTAAACTGTTTGGCGATTGTTCAAAGATTGCCCAAAAGAAAATAGTTAAAAATGCGAAAAATGTAACCGCTATTAATTTTTCTTTGGTAATTTTAGAATACTGAGTAAATCTATAAATCAACAGTATAATAAATACAACCAGCGCTGAAAGGATCGCAATAGCGTTTCCATTTTCACCTAGGAATGAAAAAATATTTACTTTTCCTTCAGATATTTTGGAAGCTGGGTCATTTATCAGCCATAATAAAGCCAATAATGAGGAGAATGCAATCGCTGCTAATTGTATTGGTGAAAAGGGATTTCTTTTATCCGTATCTAAAGCTTCAGCTTTCGCTTTGCTTTCTTTATTTGGTTTCAAACCAATGTCTCCAAAGATATCTTGAGAAAACCAAAACTGTAACATTCCAAAGAACATAAAAATTCCAGCAAGGCCAAAACCGTAAGTCCATCCCACTTTTTCGCCTAAATAACCACAAAGTAAAATACCAAAGAAAGCCCCGGCATTCACACCCATGTAAAATAAAGTATACGCACCATCTTTTTTCTCCGGACGGTCTTTGTACATTTCAGACACGATAGAAGTCATGTTGGGTTTAAAAAACCCATTCCCGAAAACCAACAACACTAATCCTAAATAAATAGAAAATTCTGTTTCAACGGCCATAGAAGCATGTCCTAAAGTCATCAAACTGGCGCCAACCACTACAGCCCATCTAAAACCGATAACTTTATCAGCAAAATAACCTCCTAACATGGTGGATAAATAAACCAACCCAACGTAGGATCCAAATAATGCAGATGCATTTTCACGAGTCCATTCCCAACCACCATCTGTAAAGGAAGCCGTTAAAAATAATATCAATAAAGAACGCATACCGTAAAATGAAAATCGCTCCCACATCTCTGTGAAGAATAAAACGAATAATCCCGCCGGATGTCCTAGAACGGTACTTTTAAAAAATTGATCTGTAGTATTTTCACTCATATTATTAATTGTTTAATTCTTTATCTACTCCGTGCATTAATTTTTTGATTACTGGCGAAAGAATTAATAGCAGCAATCCGAAACCAACTCCTGTATAAAATAAATATTCAAAAAGCACTAAATAACTCTGTTTTGCTAAATTTAAATCGGGAGCTGTACCATTTGAAGTATCGACAGAAGCGATATTAGCTAAAATGGAAGCAATAAATTCCGAACTGGCTGTTGCCAAAAACCAAACGCCCATCATGAACCCAACGATTTTTGCTGGGGATAATTTAGTCACTGCAGAAAGTCCTACCGGTGACAAACTCAGTTCGCCACAAGTATGTAAAAAATACGCTAATATTAGCCAAATTGCCGCTACTTTTCCTGCGCCAGAAAGATTTATCCCCATTACTAATGCTCCAAAACCTAAACCAACTAAAGCTAATGCTAACGCAAATTTTACTGCGGTATTCGGATTATATTTTCCTAAATTTGGCCATATCCAAGCAAAAACTGGCGCCAGCAAAATTATAAATAAAGCATTAAAACTTAAGAACTGTCCAGCAGAAACTTCATATCCAAACATAGTTCTGTCTAAAATGCGGTCAGCAAATAAATTCATGGAAGTATACGCCTGTTCAAACAATGCCCAGAATACAATTGTAAATACAATCAATATGGTCAAAGCAATCAATTGATGACGCGCTTTTCCATCTAATTGGGTAATAGCATAATAAACAATATAAACAAAAGAAATACCACCAGCAATCTTCAAAGCCCATGAAACTGCATCATGATTTTGGACCATTTGCCAAAACAATAACGTTGAGCAAACACTTCCAATATAAATCAACCATTCATTTTTAAGTCCAAACGATTTTTTCTCTAAAAAAGAGGGGTTGTTTGTTTCGCCCTTACCCATTAATAATTTTCTACCGGAAATAAAAGTCACCAATCCAAAAAACATTCCAACTCCAGCTGCAGCAAAACCATAACTCCATCCGTATTTTTCTCCGAGCCAAACACAGATCAGCGTAGCCATAAAAGACCCTAAGTTGATTCCCATATAAAATAAAGTGAATCCAGAATCTCTTCTTTTATCGCCCCTTTCATACAACTCCCCTACTAATGAAGAGATATTGGCTTTTAGAAATCCAACCCCAACAATTATTAAAGATAATGAAAAATAAAATATTTGCAAGGCGGTTTCGTCTCGTGTTATTTCCCCAGTAATGGATTCAGTTGCGGCATTCCCTTCATACGCCATTCCTATGTGTCCCAACACCAGCATAATCCCTCCAAAAACGATCGCTTTTCTAAATCCCAAATAGCGATCCGCAATAAAACCGCCTAGAACAGGCACTGCGTACACCAAAGCAGCGTAGCTTCCAATCAGTAAATTTCCGGAAGTATCCGAAAACAAATGATACTTTGTCAGATAAAAAATCAACAAGGCTTTCATTCCATAAAAGGAGAACCGTTCCCACATTTCGGTAAAAAACAATATAAAAAGCGCTTTTGGATGTCCAAAAAATTCTTCTTTTTTCAATACGTCGTTTGTCATAAAGTCTGTTATAGATTTTCTTTGATAAAATTAGTCATTTTTGTGTACAATTGAATTCTGGTTTTACCTCCATAAATCCCGTGATTATTGTCGGGATAAATTTGGGAATCAAATTGCTTGTTGGCCTGAATCAAGGCTTCCATCATTTGCATCGAGTTCTGAACATGCACATTGTCATCTCCTGAACCGTGAATCAAAAGGAATTTTCCTTTCAATTTATCCACATGATTTATTGGGGAATTATCGTCATATCCGCTCGCATTTTCTTGTGGAGTCTGCATGTAACGTTCCGTGTAAACACTGTCATAAAAACGCCAGTTCGTAACAGGAGCAACAGCAATTGCCATTTTGAAAACATCATTCCCTTTCATAATACAATTAGATGCCATAAAACCACCATACGACCAGCCAAATATACCAATTCTAGCTTTATCAACAAATGCGTAATTTCCTATTACTTTCGCAGCATCAATTTGATCTTCTACTTCGTATTTCCCTAACTGCAATTGGGTTACTTTTTTGAAATCCGCTCCTCTAAAGCCGGTTCCTCTTCCGTCAACACACGCCACAATATACCCTTGTTGTGACAACATCATAAACCAGTAATCATCCGTACTGTTCCATTCGTTATTCACTTGTTGTGAACCAGGACCAGAATATTGGTACATAAAAACTGGATATTTTTTTGCCGGATCAAAATCTTTAGGTTTAATTATCCAAGCATTTAGTTCATTCCCTTTTGCTGTTTTTAAAACAAAAAATTCTTTAGCTGGTAAATTATAGCTTTTTAGTTTCGTAGCCAATAATTCATTGTTTTCAATAACTTGTACTTGTTTTCCAGCCTTGGCCTCGTTCAATGTATACGTCGTAGGATGAGATGCATTAGAAAACGTGTTGATGTAGTATTGGAAATTCGGACTGAATGTTGCCGCATTTGTTCCTGTATTTTGTGACAAACGGACTTTGTTTTTTCCGTCAAGACCTATTCTATAAACATCTCTGTTAATAGATCCGTTTTCTACCGACTGATAGAAAACCGTATTTGTTTTTTCGTCTAAACCGTAATAATTCGTCACTTCCCACTTTCCTTTGGTCACTTGGTTTTTCAATTTTCCGTTTTTATCATATACGTAAATGTGATTGAAACCGTCTTTTTCGCTTGTCCAAATAAAACTGTTGTCTTTCAAAAAAGTTAAGTTATCCGTAACATCAACATACGCTTTGTCTTTTTCGTTCAAAACTACCTTTGCAGTTCCTGAGTTCCCATCAATAAACAATAGATCTAAATTGTTTTGGTGGCGGTTTAATACCTGAGCCGATAAAGTATTCGCATCATTCGTCCATTGCATTCTGGCGATATAAAAATCGTTGTAATTCCCCAAATTTATATTTTTTACCGCATTCGACTTTACATCGTAAATATGTAAAGAGACCAAAGCATTCTTCTCACCAGCTTTTGGATATTTAAAGGTTTGCATCGTTGGATACAAGTCTTTTCCAAACATGGACATCGAAAATTCCGGAACCTGACTTTCGTCAAAACGAATGTATGCCACTTTTTTGCTGTCAGCGCTCCAATCGAAAGCTTTCACAAAAGCAAACTCTTCTTCATAAACCCAATCCGTAATACCGTTAATAATGCTATTTTTTTGTCCGTCTGTTGTTATTGCAGTCGATTTATTAGAACCTAAATCATATACATACAGATTATTTTCTTTGGCGTAAGCAATTTTCTTCCCATCAGGTGAAAAAGTGGGCTCCTGAACCTGAAAATCAAATAACTTTTTTAATTTTTTACTGGCAATATCATACAAGTAATAATCAGCCGTAAACGAGTGACGAAAGATTTGATTGGTATTGCAAGCTAATAAAATCATTTCTTCAGAAGCATCAAACGTATAGCTGTCAATCCCATTTGATAAATCTTTGTGGGATTTTGTATCGATAAGTGTCGCTACTTTTTTTAACGTGGCAAAATCATATAAATCGATTTGCGCACTTCTTGACCGTCTGTCTAAATTCAATACCGTGTATTGATTTGTATTTTTCATGGACTGTAATTCGTCCATTCCTTGAGCACGAAATGTGCCGTTGTAAATTTCATCAATTGTGATTTTTTGTTGGGCAACAACACTAATACACAGGAATAAAAATAATGCTATAATTTTTTTTGAATACATACTATTTATTTAAATATAAAAACCGTCAATTTTAGTGAAAAATTTACAATAATCTCACATTCGATGTGTTAAATGTTAAAAACAATATTCCAAACACTCCTTTATTGAGGATATTATCATAGTAAACAAAACAGCTAAAAGGTGTATCTTTGCCTCCACACATATTATAATCTATTGAGAATGAATAAGGCCGTTACCGGATTTTCTAAATTATCCAAAGAAGAAAAAATTAAATGGATTGCCAATCAATATTTTTCAACACCTTCAACAGCGATTGCCTTGCTGAAAAACTATTGGAATTCTGATGAAAAAATACAGAAATTACACGATGAATTCATCGAAAACACGATAACTAATTTCTACATTCCACTGGGAGTAGCTCCTAATTTTCTAATTAATGGAAAATACAGCACCATTCCCATGGCAATTGAAGAAAGTTCAGTAGTTGCCGCTGCCGCCAAAGCTGCTAAATTTTGGTCCACGCGAGGCGGGTTTAAAACGACTGTAATCAATACCGAAAAAATTGGCCAGGTTCATTTTATCTATAAAGGTGATGTTTCAAAACTGAACTTATTTTTTGCCCAAAACAAAAACAAATTTTTCTTAGATACAGAATCGATTACAACAAATATGCAAAAACGCGGTGGCGGAATTTTAGATATTATTCTAAAAGACAAAACTGATTTATTGCCCAATTATTTTCAGCTGCATGCCACTTTTGAAACCAAAGACAGCATGGGCGCTAATTTCATTAATTCGTGTCTGGAACAGTTTTCCAAAACCCTGAAAGAAGAAGCGCGCCATTATGATGTGTTTACGGAGACGGAGCAAAACATTGAAGTGGTGATGAGCATTCTTTCGAATTACGTTCCAAATTGCCTCGTAAGAGCCGAAGTTTCCTGCCCTGTTGCCGACTTAGAAGAAAAACACATTTCGAACCCTAAAGAATTTGCGGAGAAATTTGTGCAAGCCATTCAAATCGCCGAAGTCGAGCCCTATCGTGCCGTAACGCACAATAAAGGAATAATGAATGGAGTAGATGCCGTAGTTTTGGCAACGGGAAATGATTTTCGTGCCGTTGAAGCTGGAATTCATGCCTACGCTTCCCGCAACGGAAAATATTCCAGTCTTTCCCATGCCAAAATCGAAAATGGTATTTTTACTTTTTGGTTGGAAATTCCCTTAGCGTTAGGAACGGTTGGTGGTTTAACTTCCCTGCATCCACTGGTAAAATTATCCTTGGAAATGCTGGAAAAACCATCTGCCAAGGAATTAATGCAGGTTGTCGCCGTCGCTGGTTTAGCCCAAAACTTTGCCGCATTGCGTTCATTAACTACAACTGGAATTCAGGAAGGACACATGAAAATGCATTTAAACAACATCATCAACCAGTTTGAAGCCAATGATGAAGAACGCGTTTTAATCTTAAAACATTTCAAAAAAAACACCGTTTCTCATAGTGCTGTGGTCACTTTTATTGAAAGTTTAAGAAAATAACATCGATTTCGACATCCCTGTCAGGATTTTAAACCCTGACAGGGATTAAAATAAGACTAATGAAAAAAACATTCTACAGTAACGGAAAACTTTTGATCACCGGAGAATATTTGGTTCTTGATGGCGCAACAGCATTTGCGCTGCCGACAAAAAAGGGACAGCACCTTACTTTAGAAGAAGGAAGCAACCAGGAAATCATTTGGAAGAGTTATGATGCGGACGGAAGCATTTGGTTTGAAGACACGATTTTATTTTCTGATATTTCAAAAGGAATAAATCCTGAAAATGACTCCGTCAAAGAAACACTTACGATCATATTACACGAAGCTTTTAAATTAAATTCGGATTTTATTTCAAATTCCGAAGGATACACAGTTACCACTGCACTTGGGTTTCCAAAAAGCTGGGGTTTAGGAACCTCATCGACCTTGATAAATAATATTGCGCAATGGCTACAAATTGACGCTTTTACACTGCTTAAAAACAGTTTTGGAGGAAGTGGTTACGATATTGCCTGCGCTCAAAACGACACCCCTATTTTATATCATCTGAGGCAAGGCAATCCTATCGTTGAAAAAGTGTGCTTCAATCCGGATTTTACAGACAATATTTACTTTATATATTTGAATAAAAAGCAGAGCAGCAAAAGCGCAATATCGGCATACAATATTAATAAAAAGAATAATCTCGAGAAAACCATTGCTTTAAATGACCAAATAACTCTTGAAATATTAAATGCAAAAACGATTACAGCATTTGCTTTGGCAACAGAAGAACACGAAATTCAAATGAGTTCTATTCTTGAAATGCAAACCGTAAAAGAATCCTTATTCCCTGATTTTAATGGGGCAATAAAAAGTCTGGGGGCTTGGGGCGGTGATTTTGTGATGGCAGTTACTGATGAGAATCCAACAGCATATTTTACTTCAAAAGGGTATAACACAATCATTACTTATAATGATATGATATTGTCTTAGTTTCTATAAATAATTCACGGTTTCGAAAAAACTACATTAAAATTAAAATCCCGATACATTCTGAATGTATCGGGATTTTTATTGATTCCTTCTTTTAAAAACTAGTAATTGAAATCTATTCTGTTGTCTTCAATTTTAGCGTTAGCTTTCAATGCAGGAATTACTCTGTTTGCATCTGAAGCGCTTTGTGCTTTTAATTTAGTTACATAAGCAGCGTGGCTTTTTAAAACTGGTGCTTTTAATGTGCTTCTATTTTTCACTACATAAATACCCGTATTCCCTTCAATAGGAGCAGACATTTTGTTAGCCGCTAATGCAAAGGCATTACCTACTACTTCTGGCTCTTGACCTACACCTGGCAACATGGTGTTTTCCATCGTAAGACCAGTTGCCTGTTGAACTGTACCACCTACTGCTTTTGCAATTGCTTCAAGAGAAGAACCTGACATTTTTGCTTTGATAAGTGCTGCTTTTTTCTTGTTTTTAAGAATTGGCTCTACAGAAGCTCTAACTACAGACACGGCTACTAAACCAGAATCGTCAATACTTTTCAATTTTGCGATAACGTGACCTACATTAGCTACTTCAAATCTTTTTAGTGATCCTACTTTAACACCGTCCTCAAAAGCCCATCTAACGATTGTTCTTTGGTTTCCTAATGTTCCAAAGTTCTCATCCATTCCTACTACAGAAACAGCCGGAGCAACTTCAAGTCCCATTTCTTTTGCTACTTTATTAAAATCCTTTTCCGTAGCATCCATTTCTAATTTAGTGGCCTGAGTAAATAATTTATCAGATGTTGCTTCTGAAGCTTCAATTTTTTGAGCTACAGTAGCCAAACGAATTCCGTCTTGTTTATCCGTAATTTTAATAATGTGGAAACCAAAATCAGTTTCTACCAAACCAATTTTACCAATTCCGTTATTAAAAACAAAATCATTGAATGGTTTCACCATTTGGTTTTGACCAAAATAACCTAAATCACCACCTTGTTGTGCTGATGAATCATCAGAACTACTGAAAGCCAACATCATGAAACTATCCGGATTAGCATTTACTTGCTCCAAAATACTTTCTGCTTTTGCTTTTGCTTGTTCTTTTGTTCTTTTTTCTTTTTGATTCGGAACCTGTGTTCCTTCATAACCAATTAAAATAT
Organism: Flavobacterium cryophilum; assembly: GCF_048286555.1. Lineage (NCBI taxonomy): Bacteria > Pseudomonadati > Bacteroidota > Flavobacteriia > Flavobacteriales > Flavobacteriaceae > Flavobacterium > Flavobacterium cryophilum. The sequence continues at coordinate 114,520 of NZ_JBLVPZ010000009.1, forward strand.
GACTTGCTTTCGCATTCACACCAGATTTCATCCCCATTGATTTTGAAATACAATAGTATTTTCCAAACATATACGGTCCATAAACCGCTCCTGGAGCAAGGTTAAACAATTTATCAGCATCTATAGCCGGCAAATCTTTTTTGGCAATATAAGTTGAATCGTAAGGAACATCTGAATTTGAATTGACAAATTCTACGGTGTTTGTAGTGGCTCTAAATCCAGGCAGCGTGTCATTTTTACCTGTAGCTTGGTTGTACACTAAGCTTCCAGTCAACAATGCATTGATTTTTGATTTTACATCCGTTTCATCCGCTGGAGATGCTTTGTCTTCAATCAAAACATATTCTACTTCACGAGACTCGTCAGCTTTATATTTTTCTTCATTTTTCTTCATGAAATCAATAATTTCAGCATCAGTAATTTTCACTTCACTGTCTTTAATTGTAGAATATAAACCAGCAACGTAATCAAAATTTACTTGGTTCGTTTCCATTTCATACTTCAATTTTCCTTCGCTATCAGTTGTGTAAACTGCGGCTTTAATCAATGTATTATACATTTGATATTTAGCGTTCAAATCAGCATCCTTCTCTCTGTCTTTCAAGAATTGTGCTTGTGCAGGATTAGCTCTAAAGTATTCTTTAAATTTGGCAACGTCAAAAATACCGGCAGCGTTTAAAAAGAGTGGATTTGCACCAATATTTTGATCCGCTTTCAAAACTTCCAACAAGTGTTTCGCTCCTACTCTAAGTCCTAATTTTTCAAATTCAGAAGTTAACAAAGCTACCGAAACTTCTTGTTCCCAAACTCTGTTTGAAGCTGCTGTTGAAGTAATCCCCTGACCACTTTTTTCAACATTACTTACTTTTACTCTAAAATCTTCAAATGAAATATCTTTTCCATTGATGCTTCCTACATCTTTTGAGGTGCTGTTAAAACCACCACTGCTGAATATATCACCGATGATAAATGCTAATAAACAAAACCCAATAACGAGTATCAGAAGAAGTGAACGTTGTCTAATTTTTTGTAGAACTGCCATTTTATTGTTGTTAATTTTTATATTCCGTTTGCGAAAATACAATTATCTAATTAATAATTATACTAGTAGCGTTTTATTTTGCAAGAAATTTTATTTTCCTAAAAAAAATCACTCTTGGACGGTCATTTTTACTAATTCTATTTTCTTGTTTGTGGCTTCTTCAATTATAAAATGATAGCAGCCTATGATAATCGCCTCGCCTTTTTGAGGAATTTCCTTCGTGTAATCGACTATAAAACCACCAAGTGTTCCATAAGAATCACTTTCAGGAATAGCAAGTTTATAGGTATCATTCAAATATTCAACATCAAAACGAGTTGAAAAAACAAAGACACCATCTCCCAGTTCTTTTTCGATTAATTCTTCGTCTGAATCATGTTCATCTTCAATTTCACCAAAAAGCTCTTCCACAATATCTTCCAAGGTGATAATTCCTGAAGTTCCTCCATACTCATCTAATACCACGGCGACACTTTTACGCTTTTTAGTGAGCAAATTCATGGCGTCTTTTATAAATATTGTTTCCGGAACAAACTCAACCGAAATTACAATTTCCTTAATATTATTTGGCTTTTTAAACAAATCAAACGAATGCGCATAACCTATGATATCGTCAAGCGAGTTTTGGTACACCACAATTTTGGAATATCCCGTTTCTATAAATAATTCTTTAAGGTCTTCTATTGAATCGAATACATCAATTGCTATTATTTCCGTTCTGGGGCTCATTACATCTCTGGCCTTCACACCAGAAAATTCTAAAGCATTTTGAAACATTTGTATTTCAGAATCTACCATTTCGTTATCCTCAACACTGCTCATTTGTTCGGTAATGTAATTTCCAAGTTCTATTCTGCTAAAATATAACTGAATAGTATCTCCTTCAGTCTTAAAGAATTTTTTTAAAATAAAATCTGAAATCCCAATAAAAAACGTAGAAATATAATAGAACAATTTATAAAAAACGTACGCCGGAACGGCAAAAAACTTAATTAATGAATTCGCAAAAATTTGAAAAAACACTTTAGGAAGAAATTCGGCAGTAATCAATATAATTAGCGTTGAAACCAGAATTTGCAACACTAAACTCAACCAATCTGAAAAATGATATCCAAGTGCGGCAAAGCAGCGGATCACTAATTTGCCCATAAAAAAACCATAAATCACCATCGCTATAGTATTCCCAATAAGCATGGTTACTATAAAATTAGTCGGTTTCTCCGTCAGCTTTGTAAGAATTTTTGAAACGAAATTATCTTGTTTTTTTTCAATTTCAAGATAAATTTTATTGGAAGAGAAAAAGGCTATTTCCATTCCTGAAAAAAAAGCACTTAGTATTAGGCACAATATGATAATACTAACTTCCATCAATTAGGATTTTTTATTTCGGTCATCAAATTTTTTGGCAAATTTTCTTCTGAAGAAAAACATAAAAATTGCCAATCCTGCAATCATAAAACTCAACCAGAACGTTCCTTCAGGATCATTTAATTTTGTGATACCATCGTAAATGAAATAGGCTCCAAAAACAAGATAAACGTATTGCGTATATTTTAGGTAATTCATAAATTATTTATATTAATCGGCAGATTTTATTTCGCCAGTTATTTTTTGAGAATTAATTACTTTGAAATCTTTACTAAAGTCGATTCCTTGTCCATTTGAAGTTCCTTTTGGATCAGACAATTTAAATTTTCTTTCGGTAAAAAACCATTCATTTTTTTGATCATAATACAATTGCTCCGTTTCTAAGGTTTTACCATCTTCTGTGAAAATTTTTACTTTCCCCTGCAGATCAATGATACTTGTTCGTTTATATGAAACAGCATAATTGGACTTGATAAAAGTTTTTTTTCCTTTTTTATCGAATAAAGTTACATCGATTCCTTTTGGAAATTCCGTAAAAGGAAAATCAACACTGGAATAATCCAGCATTTTAGAACTTATCAAAATGGCCGTAATTCGTCCCGAATCAGTGTATTTTAAATTTACCATATCAGCGTCACTGTTAGGTATAAATTCGGAAAAATTTATCTTCTGAATTTCCTTAAAATTACTTTCACAACCAAAAAACAGCGTTACAGCAAAAACTGTGACAACTGCTTTCAAATAATATTTTTTGACTAAAGTCATACGCTGAACTTGAGAAAGATCTTCGGCATTACTACCAATGCTTGTTTTTAGTTGAATTTTCGTTTTTCAAACCATTTATCATTAAGTGAAAAACTCACACTAAAATTTGCATAGTTTTCCTGAATGAGATTTGCTTTTGTAGTTCCTTTTTTCCCTAATTCGAAACCAAAATTCACATTAGAGAAACTACCAGTTATTGGAAATCCTAAACCAAAAGTCACTCCCATATCATTTATTGACTCAGAATTGATAACCAATCCTGTTTTTTCATATTTAATACCGGCTCTGTAAACAATTCTTTTTGCGTACGTTGTAAAGGAATTGTAATCCGGAATATAGTAACCTCCTAAACTCACGCTGCCATACTTACCGTAACCTACATTTGCTTCGTCATTATAATCATTTGCCTGCCCTGAAGTTTTACCATAGGAAATCTTACCGCCAACAAGCCATTTTCTAGCTTCTCCAATTCCCCCACTTAACGAAATCTTACTTGGCATTGCTATATTTGCCTCTGTTTTACTATCTTCAAGTGCATCAACAGTAGCCAAATCAAAATTCGAATTATAGGTTATAGTAGAAATATTTCTAATATTTTGAGACGTTAAATCGCTTTTTATTGAATATGTTAAGCTACTAAAAAGAGTAATTTTTTTATAAATTTTAGTTTGATACATCATTCCAAGATTAAAATTCACTCCTGATAAATCTGCTGAATTCAATTCACGTGTTCCAATCGGAACTCCAGTAATAAATTCAAGACTATTTGTTTCAATTTTGCCAAAATTATAATTTACATCTGCACCAATGTTAAAATTAGGGGCAATTTTATATCCTACTCCTAAAAAAGCTTTATTCAAACCACCTGTACCATTAAAACGCCTATTGTTTTCCGTAGTACTTTCTGAAATAGATTCAATTTTGTACCCCACAGAAGAATATGGGATTAATCCAAAACCAACTCCAAACTTACCCAAAGGCAAACCAACGGCTAGATAATCCAAGGTGCTTCTTCGAGCACTGGCTGATTCAGTACTATTTTTTAAAGTGTTAGTCCCGTACGTTCCTCCTAAAGTAAAAGTCGTTCTTTTAAAATTTGCGTAACTCGCTGGATTTTGTAAGTTCATATGTATACTATCCTGTTCAACTGCTACTCCCGCCATCGAGCGGTTTTCAAGCGTTCCTTTGAACCTTACATCCCCTATTCCATAAAAGGAATATGGAGAAGACGTTCCTTCTTGAGCGAAAGACACTAATGATAAAAGCAAACATGCGCTTACTATAATTTTTTTAATCATTTTTGATTTTATATTGAAATGTTTGATTCAAACTTTCCAAGAGAAAATTTGAATTGGCAAATATGGTATTTTTTAATCGTTTAGCCAAAAAATCTGTGTCACCACCCGTTAAAATTATTATAAAATTTGAATACCTCGCATTATATTGATCAGTAAAACCGTTAATCTCAAATACTAAACCGTTAACTACACCAGAATGAATCGATTCCCTAGTCGATGTACCAATTAAATCTTTTGGACTTTCTAATGGTAACAAAGGAAGTTTGGCCGTGAAATTATGCAAAGCCTCATAGCGCAATCGCAGTCCTGGCGTAATAGCTCCACCTAAATAATTATCTTGATCATCAATAAAATCATACGTAACACACGTCCCCGCGTCAATAACCAATCGATTCTGATTCGGAAACTGAAGTGTTGCTCCTGCGGCAAGAACCATCCTGTCGATCCCCAAAGTTTTAGGAGTCGCATACCGATTATGGAACGGAAAAGAATCTTCAGGAGACAGAAAATGCACATTTAGCACTTTATTATATTCCATAAAAGACTGTTTTTCGACTTCTCCAACAGACGAAATGAGCAAATCCGTTGTTTTTTCAAACTTTTTTAAAATATTTTCAATATTTTTTTTAAGTTCAATTTTCGAAAAAACAAAAATTTCAAAAAGGGTAGCACCCTCAAAGACAGCCGCTTTAATTCTGGTATTTCCAACATCGACAACTAAAATCATAATTAGGTTTTTGATGTTGCGAAGGTACGAATTGATTTTTTTTAAAAAATGTTTTGGATAAACTAAAAATCATTCTATATTTGCACCCGCAATAGCGAGGTACCTTAGCTCAGATGGTAGAGCAATGGACTGAAAATCCATGTGTCCCTGGTTCGATCCCTGGAGGTACCACTTAAAACCCTTGATTTCTTAATGATTCAAGGGTTTTTTTATGTCTGCTGCCAAATAGGGTAAAAATCGCCACCTATCCGGCAAAAATTGTTGAAAACAAGGTCTTGTAGGCTTTTTGGAATAATTATGTATCTTTGATTTTTAACTTCCCAAATGACGACAACTCCTTTCCAAAACGCCTTCGCATGGATTGATGCAGAAAATGTACAAGATCCAAATCACGAAATCTACCAATCAGTTTCTCATCCAAAAGAATTATTGTATTCTAACCGAATGTATGAAAGGCTTATGGATTTTTATCCAAATGCATCCGAAGCCGTTCAACTTGCATCCAAGGCACAACACATTTGTAGGTGGGAAGTAGCCAGAGAATCTTATCCAATGGATCGTGTGGGCTATCTGAAATGGCGTGAAGATTTGAAAAAATTCCATGCAAAAACTGCGGCTGCAATTTTAGAAAAAGCAGGTTATCCCGAAGAATTTATTGCGAGGGTCTCTTTTCTGATCGAAAAAAAATTACTCAAAAAAGATTCCGAAACGCAACTTCTTGAAGATGTAATTTGCCTTGTATTTCTCGATCATTATTTAGACCCATTTGTTCAGAAACACGACACGGAAAAACTGAAAAATATTATTCTGAAAACATGGAATAAAATGTCTAAAAAAGGACATCAGGAAGCGCTAAAAATCAATTTCAGCGCAACAAACTTTCAGTTGATAAAAGAGGCTCTTGGTTTGTAATTCAATTTTTTTATGAAAAAACTGCAACATCCATAGCTATCATTTCATTCAAAAAATTAAGTCGACTGTTACGCGATCAAATTGCTTTTGGCGTGCTTCATGATTTTTAGAAAATAATCGCGCAAAAGCTTTTGTAGACACCGTAAATTTCTTAAAAACTATTGAAGTGGGCGAATTGGTAATTTGGGAACGAGTGCTATTGAAATTGCATTAATTCCCACCGATTTTGAAATATAGAACGGGTAATTATTTCACAAAAACTGATTGTAAAATAATTACCCAATTATAATAAATACACTTCAATTATCGAGAAAAGAAGCCGAAGATGTATATTAATTTCTACTCAAAGCACTGCTATCCACTCTTGACGGTGTATCTTTTCCGTTAATGATCGTGGAAGAACTGATGGCAATGGCTTTAATAATTTGTGTCATGTTTACCATATCCAATGTTTCTATTTCATCACTTACTTTGTGGTAATTAGGCTCACTATCCATTTTAGAGGTAGAAATCGTATGTGCAGGAACGCCCAGTTTTGCCAGAGTCGCATTATCGGAACGATAGAATAATTGTTGTTCCGGATAAGGATCCGGATAAAATTTAAACGCTGATCCTTGTAAATTCTTTTGAAGTATTTCGCCCATATTTGATTTTTCAAAACCAGTAATATAAGCTGAATTTTTACCCCATTTCGATTCGGTTCCAATCATCTCCAAGTTAAACATAGCCATAACTTGCGCTGGGTCTAACTGTTTCGAAAAATATTGTGCACCGTAACCGCCTATTTCTTCTGCTACAAATGTGGTAAACAATATGGTGCGCTCATTATTATTTAGTTTTTTAAAATATTTGGCCAGCATGATCACGGCTGTAGTTCCGGCGGCATCATCATTGGCGCCATTATAAATAGAATCGGTAGCATCGTGCTCCACTCCTTCTGCTGGAGAACCAACACCTAAATGGTCATAATGTCCGGAAAACACAACATATTCATTGGGCTTGCTTTTGCCTTTCAATACGCCAACTACGTTATTCAATGCTTTCTTTGTAATTGTATTGGTGCCTTCTATTGAAAAAGTAGTCGCTTCTGTACCACCAAAAACAAATATTACCGTATTTCCTCCAGGATTAGCAGTCATTTGCGGAATGTGTTTCACATTTTGAATTCGGGCTTTAAAAGAAGCATCCACAAGAACCAAAAGGTTTTTATCGCTCTGATAATATTCGTAAAACTTCGGGCCAAATTTATCTCCGGCATCTATTTTTACAACTTGTACATCACTTTTTTCAGTTATAGCAATTTGCGGCTGGTAGGAAAAAGAAACTACATCCGCTTTATCTATTGCTTTACCATCAATCGCCACCTGTAGGGAAACATTTTTAGACTCGGTCATAGAAAATTCCTGCTTGAAATCTTTCGCTCCGTTAAATGTTTGCAATCCTATTTTCTTAAATTCAGATTCAATGTAAGCGGAAGCCTTATCGATACCCGGAGTAAACGCTCTTCGGCCTTGCATATCATCAGCCGAAAGCACTTTCTCTATCTTGGTTACGTCTTTTGTATTGATAATTTTATTGATGTTCTGGGCCTGCAACATACAAGCAGAACAAAGCACAATAGCACTTAAAACAATTTTTTTCATAAAGTATAGCTTTTAATAACAACAGATTCTACAGTAAGAGTGCAGTATTGAAAATGTGTTACAGTAAAACTACTAAAAAGGTTTGGACCTATTTACAATTTGGAGCAGAATGATTGCAGTTTTCAAGAACAAATCCTCCTGCTGTATGCTGTATCTCTTCGCTGCGCTACGAGGATGCCGCTTCCATCAGGGCTAAAAATCACGAATTACTTTCATAATACGTCATAGAAACCACACGAAAGGATTCGTGTAGTAGCGGTGAACTTCGTAACCGCATATTTTTCATTAAGATAAATTTATTTTTGAACATATTTCGCAATCTCGGAAAACTGTTGTTGTTCGCTCTTATAATTGAAACCTAGATAATCCAAACTGAAATGGAATTTTCTTTGTTTGATAAACTTTAATGTTTTTAGTTTTAACTAATTCAACGATCTCATTTTTGTGATTTTCTGAAATATTGATTCCCAAATTTACTTCATCTATAAACTCAAAAGGAATACTAATTACCCTATTAGCTTCACTTGCGGGTTCGGGATAAAAAAGTTTTGTTAATCTATATTCTTGCTCATACTCCCATTCTTTAGATTTATAATGAGTTTGTGTTGCTGAGATTTCCATCGTATGTTCACTAAAAGGATTTATTTGAGGAAAATCGTCAGAGTAAACAACTTGACCTCCTTTACCAAACAAGCCAGATTCTCTCATATGTTGTTCATTGTACCCAACATTAAAACCTTTATGAAAATCACCATAATGCGACCACATCAAAATAGAGTCCCATCTTGCTGATAGAGATAAAATCCCAAAGTGTTTATTGTTGGCGTCAGATTCAATAGCTTCGTGCTCCTGTTGGTATCTTTCAAGATTCTCCAATCTTCTCAGATGAAACGCTCTTTCATTTTCTAAATTCCTACCATCTTTTAGAAGCCAATATTTGTGTTTTTCTATTCCTTCATCAACATAACAATCAATCTTTTCTTGACTATCTAATAACGTATAATTTTTAGTAATTCCAAAATCAAATGGATCATTAAAATGTTTTGGTGCTGATAAATATAATTCACCTTTGGTCAGAATATTTTTGTGAAATTCATTTGTCCAACATCTATATTTATAAACTATATCTGGAAAATTTTCAGGTTTCATTGATTTAAGGTTAAGTACGAAATAATTGAGTACAACTAGTATATAAGCATTCGGATTTCATACTTATCACCCTTTAAATGGGATAGATAGTATTGATAATCGTCAGACATTACTTATTTCAAATATACTGTTTAATTACCGAAAAATCTGATAAATCAGCTTAGCTAAGTAACTTTTCTTCAAAAAAAATTCCTTCTTGATTGTAAACATTACGAAAAACCACATTCACGGTCTTTTTACACAAAATCCCTAGCCACGGTAGGCAGATAGCAGTGAAAACCTAATGTAGAGAACCATTTTGTCGGCTATGGCACCAAAATATTTTACAGAATCATATCGCTATATCTAAATTTTGGAAAACAAACGCATCTTCTACACTTTCCTCTTGAAAATAAGCTCTTAATTTTAAAGTACTTCGTACTACTTCTCCAATGACAATAATTGCAGGAGAGGAGATTTGTTGCTCTTTGACTAATGTAGCAATAGAATTAATCGTTCCTACCACTTTTTTCTCGGTGTCTTTTGTACCGTTTTGAATAATGGCAACAGGCAAATCATCGGTTCTATTGTTTTGATAAATCGAAATAATTTCATCTAATTTATTCATACCCATCAAAATAACCACCGTTGCGGACGATTTTGATGCCAAAGCCACGTCTGTTGATAATTTATGATTCGCTGTAGTACCGGTTATCACCCAGAAACTTTCGGAAACTTTTCTTTGTGTTAAACTGATTCCATTCGTCGCTGGCACTCCTAATGCAGATGAAATTCCGGGAACAATTGCAGTTTCTAAATCAAATTTTTCAGCATATTCAATCTCTTCGCTTCCTCTTCCAAAAACAAATGGATCGCCACCTTTTAATCGAACAACATGACCAAAACGTTTTGCCATCGAAACAATCAATTCATTAATTTGATTTTGACTGTACGCATGGCAACCAAAACGTTTCCCTACAAAAATGATTTCTGCCTGAGTCGCATACTGCAATAATTCCTCATTTACAAGGGCGTCATACAAAACAACATTGGCACTTTGCAGCACTTTGATTGCTTTTATAGTGATTAACTCTAAATCCCCAGGACCTGCCCCTACGATTGTTAATTTTGGTGTATTTGACTTTTTCATTTCTACTGGAATAAATTTGGTGTTCAATTCGTTCAATTTACAAACTGAATGTATATCTTAAAAACATTTCTTTTTTGAATCCGTAATCGGCATCAGCTGCTGTTTTACAATTAAAATGAGGTGCATCATTTTAAAATTATTACAATCAATTGCCCTTTTTAAAACAGATACTCTTTTTTTTTCGAATACATTTCTAGTAACTGGATGTATTCCGTTTTTATCTTCATAAATAGAAACATCAAAATTTGTACCATGTTTATCAACTATTCCCGAAGTATTTCGGTAGAAATAAATGGAATGTAGCAACTTACTATCAACTTCCTTTCGGTTTCCGAATCAAAAAAAGCGGTATATATTAACACAAAGGACCTCTATCCGCAACGATATCTGTTACATTATTACAAGCTAAATAATCGAAATAATTTGTAGGCGTCATCAATTGAATGTTGTCTGAAATTGGTAAAACCGCGGCAACTTTAAAAATCGTAGCAAACAAAACAATTTCAAAACACACGTACCATTCGAAATAAAATTTTTTGTGTAAAAGGATAAAATATATCAAACACACACGTTTTTTTTAATAAAAATGCATCTTTCATAAAATAAAAACAGATTACTTGTACAATTCATTTTTATATAGTTGCTAAATTACTATATTTATGCAAAATTTATATATATGGAGCTTTTAATGTGCCCGAGATGTCAAAATAACCACATTATAAAAAGTGGTATAATCAACAGTAAACAAAGGTATTTATGTAAAAAATGCAACTATTTCTTTACGGTTAACAAAATAGGCAAAAAGATCGATGAGTACTATGTCACCAAAGCATTACAACTATACCTCGAAGGCTTGAGTTTTCGAGAAATTGAGCGAATTATTGGGGTTTCGCACGTCACGGTAAGCAACTGGGTAAAGACCTTCAACATCAAAAAACCATCTCACGCCAATTACCATCCTACCTATAGGATTTTTAGCCACTTAGAACTGGTAGAATATTTAAAAAACAAAGAATTACTGTCTGGTGCAGGCATGATCATAACTGAACTTGGGGATAAATTTATGCTTATAAAATGGGAGCGATTCAAAGACTAACTATATACATTTACACATAAATATATCTAAATTTTTTTTCAGAATTAAATAATAGAATTTGGTACTTTATTAACCAACCATTACATAACCAAAATTTTATTTATGAAAAAAATTTTTTTTACAGCGGCAGTTCTTCTATTGTCGCTTAAAGGTTTTTCACAAGGCTCCGTTGATTACGGTAGCGGAATGAAATTCAATTTGAACGAAGATGGTTCAAAATACATGCGATTTATTGCTTGGAACCAAATATGGTTTCGTTCCGGTCAAATGAACCCCGGTACAATGATTGGCGGTGAATCGGCTTCCACAGGAACGGATATCGGGAACAGGCGTTTGCGTTTTCTAGCGTATTCCCAATTATCTAAAAGGTTTATGATTGTGACCCACTTTGGAATCAACAATCAAACTTTTACAAATGGAGGTGCCGCAGGATCTTCTGGAACTGGTGGGTATGGTGCCGGAAAAAAACCAGGAATATTTTTCCATGATGCCTGGAACGAATACGCATTAGTCTTACCTGAAAAAGACAAAAAATTCAGTTTGACGCTGGGTGGCGGATTGCATTACTATATGGGATTATCAAGAGCGACAATGGCCTCAACATTAAATTTTTTAACCATTGACGCCCCTATTTTTAACTGGCCGCTGATTGAAAACTCCGATCAATTTGCCCGACAAATGGGTTTATTTGCTAAAGGTAAATATGGTAAACTAGAATACCGGGTCAGCTATAATAAACCGTTTGCGACCAACTTAACACCTACCAATGTAACTTCAGCTGATAATGCTGTAGCTGTTGACAACAGTGGCAATACTAAATGGTCCAAAGCTGGTTATTTCGAATATCAATTCTTAGAGCAAGAAGCTAACGTGCTTCCTTATAAAGTGGGCAGTTACCTTGGAACTAAAAAAGTGTTTAATATTGGCGCTGGTTTTTATACGGCACCTGACGCCACTAAATCTTCGGTAAATAATACCATTAGTAAACACGATATCAAACTTTTTGCAGCAGATGTTTTTCTAGATTTACCCGTTGGAAAAAAAGAAAACAAAATGGCGCTTACAGGATACAGTGTTTTTTATGATTATGATTTTGGACCAAATTATTTACGAAATGTTGGCATTATGAATATTGGCTCCGTTGACCCAAACTTCACTGGAAGCAGAGCATTGGCTGGACCTGGAAATGCGCAGCCTACCATTGGATCAGGAAATATTTGGTACACACAAGCCGGAATTTTATTGCCTAGTAAAGCAGACAAACCAAAAGTTCGTGTACAACCCTTTGGAGCTTTTACGTATAAGAATTTTGACGCTTTAGATAAGTCCAGTACCCAATTTGATCTTGGAACTAACTTTTTCTTGGATGGACAACACGCAAAAATCACAGCACAATATTCAGCAAGACCAATTTACACGACTCCCTCTACTATCGCAGGATCAAAAGAAGAATTCGTAGTACAACTACAAATCTATTTATAACCTAAACATAAAAAATAATTTATGAGCACTACATCAACAAAAGGAATTTGGAAAGTGATTTCCGCGTCCTCAATGGGGACAATGATTGAATGGTATGACTTTTACATCTTTGGAAGTTTAGCCGTTGTCATTTCAACTAAATTTTTCCCTTCAGACAATCCTACCGCGGCGTTTTTGTCTACATTGGCAACATTTGCGGCCGGATTCGTAGTGCGCCCTTTTGGAGCACTTTTCTTTGGAAGATTGGGCGATTTAATTGGCCGAAAATACACCTTCATGGTTACGTTGTTATTAATGGGTGGTGCAACTTTCCTGATTGGATGTATCCCGAGTTATGAAACCATTGGATTCATGGCGCCTTTATTAGTATTAATTCTTCGTTTGCTTCAAGGTCTTGCTTTGGGTGGTGAATACGGTGGAGCCGCAACCTACGTGGCTGAGCATGCTCCCGTGGGACAAAGAGGATATTGGACTTCTTGGATTCAGACTACTGCAACGGTGGGATTATTCATCTCCTTGATGGTAATTTTAGCTACAAGAAACATTCTTACGCCTGAACAATTTGACGAATGGGGATGGAGAGTTCCGTTTTGGGTATCGATCATTATGGTTGGAGTTTCGTATTTAATTAGAAAAAATATGGATGAATCTCCTGTTTTTGCTAAAGCAAAAGCAGAAGGAAAAACCAGTACCAATCCATTGAAAGAGAGTTTTGGAAATCGTTACAACTTGAAGTTTGTATTGTTGGCTTTATTTGGAGCAACAATGGGACAAGGGGTCGTTTGGTACACCGGCCAATTTTATGCCATGAATTTCATGAAAACGGTAATGTCTATTGATTCTTCTCAGGTAGATACTTTATTAGGAATCGCATTAATGCTTGGTACTCCATTTTTCATCCTTTTTGGTTGGTTAAGTGATAAATTAGGCCGAAAATACATCATGATGGGCGGGATGTTGCTAGCCATCATATTATACAGACCGATTTACAAAAGCATGTACGAAACTACATCGATAGCCAATAAAACGGAAATGGTAGAAAAAACAACGCTACTCGCTGAGCTTAAAGAGAACAAAAAGCAAACCATGGACTCTATTTACACCACGAACAAAGAGTATGCAGATGGAACAACATTAGTAGAAATAAAAACGGTATCTTTAGAAAACGGCACGGCTAAAGTTGTGGACGGAAAACCAAAAATAGAAACCAAAACAACTATTAAAATTAACTCCAGTGACAATTGGGCTTTAATATTTTTAGTGTTTGTACAAGTGCTATTTGTCACTATGGTTTATGGTCCTATTGCAGCTTTCTTAGTTGAAATGTTCCCCGTTAAAATTAGATACACGTCCATGTCGTTGCCGTACCACATAGGAAATGGAATTTTTGGAGGACTGCTCCCTGCAATTTCAACCTATTTTGTTATAAATGCAAAAGAAGGCGGGAATCCGGAATTTTATCTTGAAGGACTTTGGTATCCAATTGTTATAGCTGCTGTCAGCTTTGTGATTGGAATGGTTTACATTAAAAACAAAGACAAAAACGCTCACATTTAAAAAACACAACATGAATCAAATAAAAAGACTTTTAGGATTAGTTTGGATAGCGTTAGCAGTTGCTGCAGCCTATTTTTGCATCTTTACTTTTGGATTGCCAAAATTTATTTCAGGCAAACAAGAGGATTTAGTATTCGGAATTATCATCTTATTCATACTAACCCCATTAATTGTTTTAGGATTAGGAACCTTTGGGTATTATGCCTTGATGGGTGATTACGATGAAAAAAACGATTAATTAAATGCATTACTTAAAAACAATCTCTGCATGTATTTGCAGAGATTGTTTATTTTTTAAATAAAAAATACAGATTCGAATACAGAATCTTAAAAAAATCAAAGCACATTCAGCTGCAAAGCAAACTGCATTTTCTTATGAAAAAGAGACATGAACAAAAGTTGGTTATCCTTTCAATGCTAATGCTATTAGCTTTGAACGTACCGCTCTTACTGTTATTTGACAGTTCGCAACCACTCTTTGGATTCCCAATCATCTACATTTATATCTTCTCGGCATGGTTGTTTTCAATTGCCATCTCGTACTTAATAGTAAAAAGATATTATGAATAGCATTGGACTCTTGTTAATATTAGTGCTTTATTTGTCGATTCTTTTTTACATTGCCTATTGGTCCGAAAAAAGAAGCCATTCTAAATGGACAAATAATCCCTACATCTATTCCTTTTCATTAGCGGTCTATTGTACAGCCTGGACCTATTACGGAAGTATTGGAGTTGCTGCAGAATCCGGTTTGAGTTATTTACCCATTTATTTAGGTCCCATATTAATTATCCCCACTTGGATGATTATTCTTAAGAGAATTATCCGAATTTCGAGAGTAAATAAAATTTCCAGCATTGCAGATTTTATTTCTTTACGATACGGAAATAGTAGATTTCTGGGAGCATTG
This sequence comes from Flavobacterium cryophilum, assembly GCF_048286555.1. NCBI lineage: Bacteria > Pseudomonadati > Bacteroidota > Flavobacteriia > Flavobacteriales > Flavobacteriaceae > Flavobacterium > Flavobacterium cryophilum. The sequence continues at coordinate 129,598 of NZ_JBLVPZ010000009.1, forward strand.
GTAACTATGATTTGCATTGTTGGTATTCTACCCTATATTTCTTTACAGCTAAAATCAATTTCTGACACCTTTCATATTGTTACAAAAACACAGGCGAGTTCCAATATTTTTACGGACACTACAACCTACGTGTGCATGGCGCTCGCATTATTTGCATCCTATTACGGAACAAAATATGTAGATGCTTCCGAGAAAAGACGCGGCATTGTCACTGCCGTTGCCATGGAATCCATTTTAAAGTTAGTTTTCTTTTTAATCGTAGGCCTTTATGTTACCTATTTTGTGTTTGATGGATTTGACGACATTTATCAAAAAGCATCCGTCCTAAAAGATTTCGACAAAAAAAATACAATTGGTGGACTTTCAAACGCAATCAACTGGTTCTTTTTGTGTATTTTGTCCATGTTTGCTATTTTTCTATTGCCCCGACAATTCCATACGGCGATCGTCGAGAACAATAAGGAAAGTCATATTCGAACCGCCATCTGGCTTTTTCCGCTGTATTTATTGCTTTTCAACATTTTTGTGTTTCCAATCGCTTGGGGCGGAAATATTTTGTTTGAAGGCAAAGGCCATAATTCAGATACGTATTCTTTACTGATTCCTCAGCTTTTTGACAACAACATACTGACTGTTTTAGTATTTCTAGGTGGATTTTCGGCAGCCATTTCGATGATAATCGTATCTTCAATTGCTCTGGCCACCATGTTGAGCAACAACTTATTGATTCCGTATGGTTTCATTGGCTCACTGGAAAATTCTTCGCCAAAAAAGAACAGCACACGTATTGTAAACAGTAGAAAATTAGGAATTTTTTCTCTTATTATTTTGGCATACGCGATCTATCGAATTTTTATTTTAGAGTATTCTTTAGTTTCCGTCGGATTGGTTTCATTTGTCGTTATAGCGCAACTGGCACCCTCCTTCTTTGGCGCCATATTCTGGAAAAGAGGTTCTAAAAACGGCGCTGTCACAGGAATTGTCCTTGGGTTTTTAACGTGTTTTTACACGCTGTTAATTCCGTACGCAATAGGAATCACAAAATCGACCAGTCTTTTTATTCAGGAAGGACCTTGGGGAATTGAATTACTGAAACCTTTCCAACTTTTTGGATTGGATTATTTAGAACCTATACCTCATGCTGTTTTTTGGAGCATGCTCATCAACATCTTAAGTTATTCCGCTGTATCGGTGAGTTTCAAAGGCAATTACCGCGAGCGAAATTATGCCGAAATGTTTGTGGATATTGACAAGTACATCACTAACCATGAAAATGCTTTTGTTTGGAAAGGAACCGCTTACATTTCTGATATTCAAAAAGTACTCCAGCGTTTTTTGGGTGAAGACCGCACAAAACGAGCTTTAACTATTTTCAATTTAAAATATAACATCGATAAAAATATTACCACTGCCGATGCGCGATTTATAAAATTTGCCGAGAATTTATTAACGGGACATATTGGTACGGCTTCCGCCAAAATATTAATATCAAGTGTGGTTCAAGAAGATAAAATCAGCTTGCCGGAAGTGTTGCGAATTTTGGAAGAATCCAAAGAAAACATCATTATCAACAAAAAGTTGACGGACACCTCGAATGAATTAAAAAAAATATCGGAACAACTTAAAATTGCCAATCAGGAACTGGTCAACAAAGACATTCAAAAAGATGAATTTCTAGATACGGTTACCCATGAATTGAGAACGCCGATTACAGCCATTCGTGCCGCAAGCGAAATTCTTCACGATGACAATGATATTCCGGAAGAATTGCGCAAACAGTTTTTGCAAAACATTATATCTGAGTCGGATCGTTTGAATCGCTTGATCGACAAAATTCTGGATTTAGAAAAATTTGAAACTGGAAAACAAAAGATTTATTTATCTAAAAACAACATTACTAAAACAATTAAAAACACATTAGATTCCCTACAACAATTAATAAAAAACAAAAATATCAGTGTTGAATTCGATAATTCTAACAAAGTGATAAAAGCCTTTTATGATGAAGAGCGGATCATTCAGGTGATTCATAATTTGTTGTCTAATGCTATAAAATTTTGTGCAGACACAAATGGGAAAATAGTCCTTTCAATACTTGAAAAGGAAACCGCTATAGAAGTAAAAATTCACAATAACGGTAAGCTAATCAAAGCAGAAGAAGCAGAAGCGATTTTTGACAAATTCTATCAGTCCAGAAACCAGAACATTAAAAAACCAATAGGAAGTGGCTTAGGTCTGGCCATCTGCAAACAAATTATAGAACATCATAAAGGAAATATCTGGAGTGAAAATAATGTGACTGACGGCGCCACTTTCATCTTTACATTACCCAATTATAATACAAAAGAAAATAATTAAAAAATGAAGAAAATTTTAATTGTAGATGACGAACCAAACATAGTGATGGCACTGGAATATACCTTCAAGAAGAACAATTTTGAAGTTTTTATAGCACGCGATGGGCAGGAGGCTCTGGATATTTTAGAAGTACAACTTCCTGATGTGATTATTCTGGATGTGATGATGCCTATGGTTGACGGTTTTGCCACATTGGAACAAATAAAGAAAGACGATCGATTGCGGCATTGTAAAGTCATTTTCCTGTCGGCAAAAAACAAAGAAAAAGACATTGAAAAAGGACTTTCATTGGGCGCTAATTTATACGTGGTCAAGCCCTTTTCAATTAAAAAATTAGTAGAACAAGTACAGGATTTAATTCAATAAGAAACAAATTCAACACCATGAAATACGAAGAAATTTATACTCGAAGCATTCAGCAACCAGCAACATTTTGGGCCGCGCAGGCCGATCAAATTGAGTGGTTTAGCAAACCGGAAACGATTTTGTCGACAGATGAAAATGGATATCCGCTTTGGTACAAAGATGGCGAATTGAACATTTGCTATCTCGCATTAGACAAGCATATTCAGGACGGATATGGCGATCAAATTGCCTTTATTTATGATTCCCCAGTAACCCAAACTGTAAAAAAATATACCTATTCAGAAGTAAAGACAGAAGTGGCAAAATTAGCTGCAGGCTTGCTGTCACTTGGATTAAAAAAAGGACATACTGCCATAATTTACATGCCAATGATTCCTCAAACGGCATTTTCTATGTTAGCTTGTGCCAGAATCGGAGTAATTCATTCTGTTGTTTTTGGAGGTTTTGCACCACATGAATTAGCCATTAGAATTGACGATTGCAAACCTCGCGCGATTATTACCGCTTCTTCGGGAATTGAAGTGGATCGTTTGATTGCGTACAAACCTTTGGTCGATGAAGCTATTGAACTCGCTTTACACCGACCGAAAAAAGTAATCGTTTTCAACAGAAAATTGGGCGCCCGAATTCCGTTTAAGAAATATGATGTAGATTATGATGCGTTGGTTTATGGTTCAGAAGAAACGCCTTGTGTTCCTGTGAATTCCAATCATCCGTTGTATATTTTGTACACTTCCGGAACAACGGGAAAACCAAAAGGAATTGTAAGAGATACTGGCGGTTACGCCGTGGCATTGAAATTTTCGATGAAATACATCTACAATGTAAAAGAAGATGAGACGTTTTGGGCAGCGTCAGACATGGGTTGGGCAGTTGGTCACAGCTACATTCTTTACGGACCGTTATTAAACCGAAATACTACCATAATTTTTGAAGGCAAGCCGATAAAAACTCCTGATGCCAGTACATTTTGGAGAATAATAGCAGAACATAAAGTAGGTACGATGTTTACGGCTCCCACGGCCATCAGAGCTATCAAAAAAGAAGATCCTGACGGAGCATTCATCAAACAATATGATTTAAGTTGTTTAAAAAATCAATTTTTGGCGGGCGAGCGCTGTGATAATGCCACTTTAGAATGGTACCAACAACACATTCCTATTCCTGTAATTGACCATTGGTGGCAAACAGAATCAGGCTGGCCAATGATTGCTAATTCTCTTGGTATTGAAAAAATGCCGGTGAAATCCGGTTCAGCAACGAAAGCAGTTTGTGGATATGATATTCGGATTTTTAATGAAAACGGTGAAGAATTAAAAGCAAACGAAGAAGGTTTAGTTGTCGTAAAACTACCATTACCTCCGGGAAACATGTTGGGCATATGGGAGAACGAAGCCCGTTTTAAAGCCGGTTATTTCAGCAAATTTGATGGTTACTATTTGTCTGGCGATGGTGGTTACAAAGATGAAGACGGTTATATTTTCATCACTGGAAGAACGGATGATGTCATAAATGTAGCGGGACATCGATTGTCAACAGCTGAAATGGAGGAAGTTGTTGCTTCCCACCAATCTGTTGCTGAATGCGCCGTTATTGGAATTCACGATGAGTTAAAAGGCCAAATTCCTTTGGCTTTGGTGGTAACCAAATCAGGAGATGAAATCGAACATTATCAATTGGAACAAGAAATCATTAAACTGGTTCGCCAGCAAATTGGAGCGGTCACTTCCTTACGAAATGTAGTGATTGTACCGCGATTACCAAAAACGCGCTCGGGAAAAACCCTCCGGAAACTACTGCGCAGCATTGCAGATGGTGAGGCATTCCAAATTCCATCGACCATTGACGACGAATCGATTGTGGAAGAAATCATTACCGCATTAAAAAAGTATAAAATAGGAATTTACAACATATAAAATTTATCAATAATTATGAGTTACTATAAAATTAATAATTTAGAAGAGTACTTTAAACATTACAAAAAATCAGTTCGTGAGCCTAGAAAATTTTGGGATAAGATTGCTTCCGAAAATTTTACTTGGTACCAGCAGTGGGATAAAGTAGTTGATTTTAACATGGCTGAAGCCGAAATAAAATGGTTTACCAATGCTAAAGTAAACATTGTAAAGAACTGTATCGACAGGCATCTTGCTAAAAAAGGGGATAAAACAGCTATCATTTTTGAACCAAATGACCCAACAGAACAAGCGCTGCACATTACTTACAATGAACTGCACGAGCGTGTTTGCAAAATGGCAAACGTACTAAAAGAACAAGGCATACAAAAAGGGGATCGCGTTTGTATCTACTTACCAATGATTCCTGAACTAGCCATCACCACTTTGGCCTGCGCCAGAATTGGAGCCATTCACTCGGTTGTCTTTGCAGGATTTTCAGCTTCGGCAGTAACTGCACGAATAAATGACAGCGAGTGTAAGTTGGTCATCACTTCAGATGGTGGATATCGTGGGAACAAAACCATCGACTTAAAAGGTATCGTTGATGAAGCCTTATTGAATTGTCCCTGTGTGGAAAACGTTTTAGTGGTCAAAAGAATCAATTCAGAGATTAACATGAAAGAAGGTCGTGACCAATGGCTGCAACCTCTTTTAGACCAGGCTTCAGATAATAATGCGGCCGAAATTATGGATGCTGAAGATCCTTTATTTATCCTTTACACTTCTGGTTCAACAGGAAAACCAAAAGGAATGGTACATACTACGGCTGGTTACATGGTGTATACAGCGTACACGTTTAAGAACGTATTTAATTATGAAGACAATGATATTTTTTGGTGTACTGCTGATATTGGTTGGATTACCGGACATTCTTATATTCTGTATGGACCGTTATTGAACGGAGCCACAACGGTAATTTTCGAAGGTGTTCCGTCATATCCTGATTTCAGTCGTTTTTGGCAAACCATCGAAAAGCACAAAGTTACGCAGTTTTACACTGCTCCGACTGCCATTAGAGCTTTGGCAAAAGAAAACATCGAATATGTCCAACGCTACCAATTAGACTCTTTGAAAGTAATTGGATCTGTGGGCGAACCTATCAATGAGGAAGCTTGGCACTGGTATAACAACCACGTAGGAGATAAAAAATGCCCTGTTGTCGATACGTGGTGGCAAACAGAAACCGGAGGAATTATGATTTCGCCAATCGCATTTGTAACCCCAACAAAACCAACCTACGCTTCGTTACCCTTGCCGGGAATACAACCTGTTTTAATGGATGAAAAACGTAACGAAATTGAAGGCAATCAAGTTACCGGAAGTTTGTGTATTAAATTTCCGTGGCCGGGAATCGCCAGAACGATTTGGGGCGACCATCAACGGTATAAAGACACGTATTTCTCGACCTTTCCAGGTAAATATTTTACTGGCGATGGTGCGTTGCGTGATGAAGTAGGATATTATAGAATTACCGGTCGTGTCGATGATGTCGTGATCGTTTCCGGACATAATCTGGGAACTGCTCCTATTGAAGATGCCATCAATGAGCATCCTGCAGTTGCCGAAAGTGCTATTGTTGGTTTCCCACATGACATAAAGGGAAATGCGTTGTATGGTTTTGTAATTCTAAAAGAAACAGGAGAATATCGCGATAGAGAAAACCTAAGTAAAGAAATTAACCAACACATTTCTGATCACATAGGACCAATCGCCAAGCTTGACAAAATTCAGTTTGTTTCCGGTTTGCCTAAAACCCGTTCCGGAAAAATCATGCGCAGGATTTTGCGTAAGATTGCAGAAGGTGATTATTCTAATTTTGGCGACACCTCAACATTATTGAATCCTGAAATTGTGGAAGAAATAAAAGACGGTAAAATTTAATTTTTGGTTTTAATTGTTGTTGAAAACTGCTTCATGTACGAAGCAGTTTTTTTATATAAAAAAGGCTGTCTTGTTAAAGACAGCCTTTCAATATTTAAAACAAACAAACCGTATTATTCCTTAATGAACTTCAATACCTGAACTGCATTATTCTCATTATACGCTTTGACGATATAAAGTCCTTGGTTCAAATCACTAACTGTAAATTGATATCCTTCGGATTGATTTGCGTCAAAAGTTTTTACCAATTGTCCCGTTACAGAAAAAATCTGCACTTTAGACGTCGTTTCATTCAATGTGAAATAATTAGATGCAGGATTTGGATACAAAACAATCGTTGGTGCCTTTTCGAAATCTGCTATAGCCAAAGAAGCTGTTTTGTTACCGTAGATTCGGTAATCACCTGCCGCAATTGTTATTGGATCATTTACATTATTAACGGTAATCGTTGTATTATCCATCAAATTATACCAAACCCCTGTATATGGAAAACCAGTTGCTACATTTTGAGTAGTTACATTGAAATTGGCAATTATCAAAACATCTTTGAGTTGGCTTGACGCCAAAGCACTATTGGTTATTTGGATATTTGGATATAATGAACTTGAATTGGAGATAATTGCAGTTCCTGAAAAAACTGGTTCTGCAGATTTCATCGTAATCATTTTGGCCCAATCGTTGTAGATTTTATTTCGATTGGTATCTCCAAGCCAATTATTGACCCATTGTGGTTGTTGTTTAGTATCTAACTTACAATCTCCCGAAATTCCATCTGACGAAGTGTTTACTGTTCCATTATTACAGGCAAAAATAGAATTTTCCCAACCTAATTCGCCAAAATGCCAAATCATCTTTGGTCCTGGAACCAATAATGAAACAGCCCCTAAGGCAGACATTCTTGACAAGGCCACATTTAATGTTTTTACGTTATGCGCAGGATTAGTAGTATTCCCAAATTGCAAATTTTTATACATCAGTCGTTCTTCATCATGACTTTCGGCATAACCGAGCAGCCTGTGAGCGACAAAACCTCTGCTAGAACTATTCATGCGAGAAATATTTGCAGTGTAACCCATGGACAATTCATTGTATTGACTGGTCATTATTCCCCACATCATGATTCCTTTGCTTTGTGGTTCATTGAGTCTGTAATTAGCCCAAAGCTGTTCTTCATCATCATTCCCTAAATGTTCAAAAATAGCATAATGAGCTGGATCTAAACTCCAAGAGTAATCGGCATATTTTTTCAAAACATCAACACGATCTTGTTGTTTAACCCCGGTACAAGCCTCCTGACCACCGGCAACATTAGAGGGACAATTTTGAGTAAAACCTTTGGTTAAATCCCAACGTAATCCATCAATTTTATATTCTTCTACCCATTGTTTAATGACACGCTGCACATAATTCTGTGTTCTGGCTTGTTGATGATTAAAATCCTCGCCTACACTATAACTATGCATTGCCGTTGTATTAAAATATGGATTCTCCGTTGAAGGAGAACCCCATCCATCGCCGTCAGCATCATTCATCCACATACGAACCATTGGATTTCTTCCAAAAGCATGATTTAATGCCACGTCAAGAATAACGGCAATTCCGTTTTGATGGCATAAATCTACAAACTCCTTTAACTTATCTGAAGTCCCATAGAATTTATCCAAAGCCATATGGAAAGAGGTATTATAACCCCAACTTTCATTGCCTTCAAATTCCATTACAGGCATTAATTCAATTGCGTTTATTTTCAAATTTTTGAAATAATCGATTTTGTCAATCAAATTTTGATAGCTTCTATTCGCATCAAAATCGCGAACCAACAATTCATAAACTACTAGTTTTTCTTTAGCGGGTTTAACAAAGTTAGTGGTGGCACTACTCCAAGCATAAGGTGTTTTACCCGTTTGTAATACCGTTACTTCGCGTTCCTGACCTGCTGGATAAACCGGTAGATTTGGATAAGTAGAAGCTGGAATATAAGGATCATCATAAGGAGACAAAACAAGTGTCGAATACGGATCAGCAGTTTTTACTAAAGAAGGCGTCCCTGCGATAGGCGTTGCATCAACTACCCAATATTGATACATGTAATTTGTACCAGAACCCAATCCGGTTAATTCTAACCAAAATTTGCCCGATACAGGATCTTTTTTCATGGCAAAAGCACTGGTAGGTTGCCAATTGTTGAAACTTCCCGCTACGTAAACAAAATCTTTGAAAGGCGCATCCAAGACTAAAGTTGCTTTTGTAGCATCGGCAGTAGTATAATTGATTCCGTCTACTAAACCTGTCGGCATAGTCTCACTAACCACATTTGGATTGACTATAACACTGAACTTTTTAGTGATTACAGTTGTTCCTTGAGTGACCTGCAGTTCGTAATTTTGATTTCCTGTTACATTGGTGTGATTATACGCATAACTGGAAGTCGCTGCATTTGTATTTATTGTGTTCCCATTTGCTTTCAGCACATAACTGGCATTTCCACCCGTATTAGTAGCAGCAATACTTAAACTGCTGCCTGAAGCTATAATTGTCGAACTATTTTCAGCTGGAGTTGTTAGATTAACTTGATATGCACCAACTTCGACAAAGTTGTCTTGGGATTTTTTATCACCTGTTCCATCCTTTGCTTTGACAAGAAATCCTATTCTGCCAATTCCGGTTCTATTATAAAAGACATTTGGAGTCAATGTTTTAGTATACGTATCTGAAGCTACATTATATATAAACCTGTTTGCCTCGTTAGACGAAGTCCATGTGCCATTAGTAGGACAGTCAACACTGTTGGCATCATTGATATCAAAAGACCAAGTCCACATGTATAATGCGTTCCCTGTAACTCCCCAACTTGCTTCACTTACACTGCTTCCAGCAATAGTTATCGTAACAGATGTAGTTTCCTCAAAGGGGTTAGGACTTATTGTGCTAGTTACTGTTTGTTGCTGAGCCGACGAGACTAATGACCAGAAAATCAGTAATAAAAGTATAGTTTTTTTCATAGTTTAACATTAATTAAATTAAAAACTAAAAAAAAGGGCTGTCACGTAGACAGCCCTTTACTATTATCATAAATAAATTATTCTTGATTAGGAATCATTAAATAGCTTCCATCTAAATCATTAAAATAGATTCTATATTTAGATTTAGCAACTGGTAAATCACCTCCGCTTGCTCCATTATTTGGAAATCCAGAAAAAGCAGTATCACCACCCCAACTTACATCCCATGCATTATTTGCTCTAAATTTAGCTTTACCATCATTTAATGGTAACAAATCCAATGACCAAACATGTGAATTAAATGTAGATTGAGTCAATGCGGTTGAAGCATCCCATTTTAATGGTGTGCTGTCTCCAATAATACCTACTGTGGTGAAAGTTTTAGCAGCTGTTGCATTATACGCCACTAAGGTATATTTTAATGTTTCAGTATTCATTGTGAAAGTATAATATCCTTCAGTTACAATTTCAAATGATGCAGGATCTGGATCAGCTTCTGAAGGTCTAGCCACGATAACTCCATTATCTCCTTTACCATACAACGGAGCCCATTTTCCAGGTGTAGAAATCAATTTGAAAGCACCAGCTTTAAATAATCCCGTAAATTGATATAAATTAGGATTTGTTCCGCTTCTAAACAAGGGTTGATGTTTTGTTGTTGCATTATTTTCCCATTTACCTTCAACAGCATCTCCAATTAAATACCAATCTGTAAAATCGTAAGCAAGTAAACCGGAATAAGTATTGATACTTATTGTAACAGGTGTTTTAGAGACCATGACAACTGATCCTGAAACGCTGGATTTGACTTTAATATCAAAAACCGTCGCTTCTCCCGGTACAGCACCCAAATCGATAGCAACTTGGTTTAAATTTTTTACCAAAACGGTAAGTTGATTTATATCACTTGTTGTAGCAACAACCTTAGCTTTCGTAAAGTCTCCACCTTTTTTATCAATCATCAAAGTATATTGAACAACAACGTCATTTGAATACTTTGCTTCAGTCCATGTAAATCTATCGGTAACATTTTCAGCATTGGCTTCTGTTAAAACAAACGCCCTGTTATTCTCGGGAGTGATTACCTCAGGAGTACTAATCGACTCAATTACCGGTCTATTATCAACAGCGTCAGCAGTACATGAAGCAACTACTATCGCTATAAACGCAATTAGGATTTTATTTAAATTTTTCATTTATATGATTTTTATAATTTAGTATCCAGTATTTTGTTTTAATGTAGGATTTGCTTGAATTGCAGTTGCAGGAATCGGCATTAAGTTACGGAAAGAAGAAGTAGCCGTTCCATTTTGAACACCACCTTTCCATTGCCAAATTTTATCCCCACCTGTGAATTTACCAAAACGAATTAAATCTGTTCTTCGGTGACATTCCCAAAACAACTCTCTACCTCTTTCTTCCAATATAAAGTTAAGGTTTAAATTCGCTGCAACAATTGGTGTCGCTTTCGCTCTTGCTCTTATTTTATTTACATAACCTAAAGCTGTCGTTGCATTTCCACCTGTAGCTCCTCTAAGAGTTGCTTCTGCATACATCAGGTATACATCAGACAATCTGAACATAGGAAAATCAGTGTCAGGCACATCATTTCTTTGTGCCACAGATCCATTCGAATTCACATTTGTAAATTTAGTAACTGCATAACCGTTAGTAAAGGTTCCAACATTAGCGATGTCTAAAGTTTGACCATCGGTATAAAAAGTGCCTCTGACATCTCTTGTTGCTGTTGCATCAGGAAAGGTTTGAACAAATTCTCTTCGGGCTCTGAGTCCAGCCCATCCACCATCCATACCTTGTGCGGCTGCATCCATGCTACCACCAATAGAAGCGTGAATAATAAAACTCATCCCACCACCAATAGCTCTGATCGCATTTCCATCTGAAACTACTGGGAAAATAGTTTCGGTTTGAGCACCATTTCTATTATTATCCGCAGCAAACAAAAATCGGTATGGAACCTCCGCGAATGAATACCCTGAAGAGGTAATAATATCATTACTCAAGGCAGCAGATTCAGTATATTTTTGAGTTCCTGTGTAAACTTCTGAATTTAAATAAATTTGGGCTAATAAAAATTTAGCGGCCGTTTTATCAATCCTTCCATATTCATTTGATCTAGAAGCTGCTAAATTAGCATCTATATCTTTCAATTCACTTTCGATATAAGCAAAAACTTCTGCTCTGGTTTTTTGTTCTGGATAATAGAAACCTACTGCGTCATTTTCGGTAGTGATAGGCACATTCCCAAACAAGTCCATCAATTGCGTATAAAAAAAAGCTCTTAAAAATCGGGCTTCCGCTCTGTAAGTAACAATTTCTGTCTTTAGAGCAGCATCAACACCTCTTGCGACTAATTTCTCCTCAGTAGTTTGTCTTAAAAACTCATTAGCAATACTAATTTCATAAAAAGCTCTTGAATAAATTCCGTACAAAAACTCATTATTAGAAGACCATACTTGAGTATTCATCGTTGGCAGTGCTCCATCAGCCCAAGCAATAATCGCTTCGTCAGTAGTCACTTCCTGCATTACAAACAGCAATCTTAAGTAGCTGCTAAAATCACCACCAATACCGGAAATATCAGCCTTTCCATCTCCATCGTTCCCGCCCACATATAAGCCGGAATACAATTTAGCTAATACTTGTTTGTAGGAAGCCGGATCTGAAAAAAATGTTTCAGACAAAAACTCATCATCGTCTTTGGGAGTTACCTCCAAGTCTTGCGAACAGGAGATAAGAGTCATATTTAACCCTACAATTAATAGGAGAAAATAAGATATATATTTAAATGATCTTTTCATTTTGTTTAATTTTTAAATTTTGTTTTCAATGTATTGATACGACTTAGAAATTTGCATTTACTCCAAACAAATAAGTTCTGGCTCTTGGATAAATATTTCCATCAATCCCGTTGAATTTTTCAGGATCTAAACCGTCATATTTAGTAAAAGTTAAAACATTTTGAACTCCTGCGGAAAATCGCAGTGTCACTGATTTTAAAAGTGTTTTATCCAGTGTATACCCGACAGTAACATTATCTAACTTAATGAAAGAAGCATCTTTTACAAAATAATCAGAATTATACCGTTGTGTTCCGTTGTCTTCAAATGTAAAGCCCGTATTATAGTAATCTGTAGTGATATTTGACAAATCCGTGTCTCTTCGTAAAGCTTCGTCTAAATAGCCTTTTGAAGAACTTACATTATCAAAAATATAATTTCCTAAACTAGCTCTCCAGTTCATTACAAAATCAAGGTTCTTGTAGTTAAATGTACTGAATAATCCAAAAGAGTAATCGGCTGCTGGTTTGTTAAATCGGTAACGGTCTGCATTATCAATAGTTCCATCACTGTTTCTGTCTACATAAGCTCCTTGAATAGGTCTTTTGTTGGCATCGTATAACTGCTCGTAAACGTAAAATGAATTTGGAGCAAATCCCACAGAGTTTATTAAAACTTTGTTTCCTGAACCTCCTATAATATTATCCCCAGTAAGGTATCCTTCAAATCCTGGAACTGTTATTCCTAAATCAGAAACTTTCTGGTCGATGTAAGTGGAGTTAAAGGCCAAATTCCAATTTAAATTTTCCGTTTTAATAATATCCGACTCGATACTAAATTCAACTCCTTTGGTTACTACACTTCCAATGTTTGCAAAACCCGCATTTCTTAAGTTGGCTCCATCAGGATAAGCGATAAAGGCAAGAAGATCATTTGATTTTTTATCAAAATAGTTCACAGAACCTGTAATTCTATTGTCAAACAAACCGTAATCTATACCAATATTGGTTTCTGTTATTTCCTCCCATTTCACATTTTCATTATACCCCTCGGTTCTGGCAACTGGATATATTGTGTTTCCAAAAATATACTGAGAATTAATAGTACCCAATGTTACTCTTCGTAAATAATCATAGGAAGCACTAATATCTTGTTGTCCTGTTTGACCATAACCCACTCTCAATTTCAGGTTCGATAAAGTAGTGTTATCTTTCAAAAAGGATTCCTCTGAAATATTCCAAGCAAAGGCAGCTCCTGAGAAATCAGCCCATCTATTTTGTTTAGAAAAACGGGAAGATCCATCTCGTCTGTGATTAATAGTCAACAAATACTTGCTGTCAAAATTTACAGTTAATCTTCCAAAATACGATTGTAAATTGATATCTGCATCCGTTTCCACATCTTCTAAAGGAGTGGGTCTTCTGGTATCTCCACTTACATATCCTTCTCTTTGAAACAATTGGTAATTATAACCCGCTGTTGCATCCACTTTAAACTTCCCAACCTCTTTAACATAATTAAAATAAGCATTTAAGTTTTTATTTTGACGAGCATCGGTATAATTTTTATAATCCCCAAGATTTGACCAGTTTCCTGTACTAAAACTATTCGGTTGAAACCCTGTAATACTTCCTGTACTCACCTCCGTAAAACCGCTGCTGTCAAATCGATCAATCCCTAATTCAACTACAGCTCTCAAATCTTCAAAGAAATGCAATTTGTAATCTAAACTCACATTACCCCATTTTCTTGTTGAAGTTGATCTGTTTTCATTTTGATTCAATAAAGCAACTGGATTTTTAGCGGCTAATAAATTGACATTCCCATTAGATTCCAGCCATTCAAAATATCCTCCATAACGAGAACCTCCTTGATAAACTGATTGTGTCGGATCAAAACCTATTGCGCTACCGATAACCCTTCCTTCATCTTGGAATCTGTTTTTACCAAAAGACAGGTTCCCACTTACATCAATTTTTAAATGTTTATCAAACAAAACAGGATTTAAAGACAAGGAAACAGTTGATCTTTCAAAACTAGTATTATTTAGTATTCCTGGAGTATTGGTATTCCCTACCGAAAGTCTCACTGGCAACTTATTAAATAAAGAACCACTAGCGGATATATTGTTATTTGTAGTTAAAACAGTACTGAAAATTTGGTCTTGCCAATTAGTATTAGCAGTTCCTAATTTCGCTTTTTGAGCATCAGTTCCTTTTTCATTAACTAATGCACGAAATTGATCTGCACTTAAGGCATCTATTTTTCTATCAATGGTATTCACCCCAACTTGGGAATTAAAAGAAACTTTAACACCACCTCTGGATCCTTTTTTAGTGGTAATAACAATTACACCATTTGCCGCTCTGGAACCATAAATAGCAGCAGCAGATGCATCTTTAAGAACCGTAAACGACTCAATATCATTAGGATTAATTGTAGATAGAACACTGGTAGCGCCATTTGGAGTTGCATTACTTAATGGAAGACCATCTATAACAATTAATGGGTCGTTAGAAGCACTTAGTGAAGATCCACCTCTAATTCGGATATCTGCTTTAGCACCCGGAGCACCGCCGCCTGTTACATTAACACCCGCAATACGACCGTTAATTAAACTTTCAGGTGTTACCGTCAAACCTTGATTAAAATCTTTTGTAGATATAACCGTTACCGCTCCAGTCGCATCTTTCTTCTTAACGGCACCGTAACCCACTTGGATTACGACTTCTTGCAATTGATTTGCATCTTCTTCCAAAGAAACATCTAATAATTGTTGAGCAACATAGTCCACGACAGTATTTTTATATCCTATATAAGAAAATACGATTTTATCCCCATTCTTAACATTAGATAACTGATATTTACCGTCAAAATCAGTAGAAACACCATTAGCGGCACCTTGTACATTTACATTTACCCCCGGAATTGGTTGTCCTGATGCTTTATCAAGAACAGTTCCGCCAACACTATTCTGAGCCAGAATACTAAAAGGGAGGAGCAGTAATAAAATTAACAACTTTTTATAAATTGTTTTCATGCTTTTTGTTTAAATTAATTTAAGTTTTTGTTGAATTTTCAACTGTAACCATTACTTCGAACGATAAAATTATATAAATTTTACCACCCGCGACACTAGTACTTTTTTATTTGGTTACGAAAACGTAATAGTGTTGAAAACTTTCTGTTTTATTTAATTTTTAGCCCCTTTAATTATCATTTATAAAATTTAATTTTATCTTTATTAAGAAATAATTTTTTTACCACATCTTTACATGAAAAGGAAAATAACGCTTAAACAAATTGCAAAAGAATTAGATGTATCCATTTCAACCGTTTCAAAATCGTTGAGAAATAGCCTAGAAATAGGTGAAGAAACCAGACTAAAAGTACAGGCTTTCGCCAAATTTTACAATTACAAACCCAATAACATTGCGCTGAGCCTAAAAAATCGAAAAACCAAAACCATAGGAATCATCATTCCGGAAATTGTACATCACTTTTTCTCCACGGTCATCAATGGAATCGAACACCTGGCCAATGAAAACGGATATAGCGTAATCATTTGTCTTTCGGATGATTCTTTTGACAAAGAAGTCTTGAATATGGAAATGCTGGCTAATGGCAGTATTGACGGCTTCATCATGTCGCTCTCTAAAGAAACCCAATTCAAAGGCGATTTTCATCATATTACAGAGGTGATCAATCAAGGAATGCCAGTTGTGATGTTTGATCGTGTTACCAATGATATTCTTTGCGACAAAGTAATTATAGACGATCAGTCTGCAGCTTACGAAGCGGTTCAGAGCTTGATTGATAAAGGAAGAAAAAAAATCGCATTAGTGACCACAGTTGATTATGTGAGCGTGGGCAAACTTCGCACAGACGGCTATATCAAAGCATTAATGGATAATGACATCCCCTTCAATGAAAATCTTATTATCAAAATTGAAGATGTTGATACGTGCGAAATTACCATTGGAAAACTATTAGAAGATAAAGCCATTGACGCCGTTTTTGCTGTAAATGAACTTTTTGCCGTTACCATAATTAAAACAGCTAATAAAATAGGACTGAATGTCCCGAATGACTTAGCCGTTATTGCGTTTACCGATGGCATCATCTCTAAATATTCGACACCTACTATTACTACCGTAAGTCAGAATGGAATGAAAATGGGAATTAAAGCCGCAAAAATGCTAATTGAACGACTCGAATCTGACGAAGATGACGAAGACGAAAATTATAAAACCGAAGTAATAGAAACGCATTTGATAGAAAGAGAGTCAACCAATTAACTATTTTATTCACTACTACAACCTTGTAGTGAATAAAGTTTTCTAATAATTGTTTTAGAGAAACAAAAGATTAAAATATATTTTTATATTTACCCTTCAAAGCTTTAACTTTTACTTCGAAAATTAAGATAAGTTTTGATAAGCATAGCGCTTATCGTATTAATTTTTAAATTACGATAATGGAAAAGCGTAGATTAAGTTTCTGGGAAATTTGGAACATGAGTTTCGGTTTCTTAGGAATCCAGATGGGTTTTGCCCTTCAAAATGCTAATGCCAGCAGAATTCTTCAGATTTTTGGCGCAGATGTACATGAGCTGTCTTGGTTTTGGATCATAGCCCCTTTAATGGGACTCATTGTCCAGCCAATCATAGGTCATTACAGTGATAAAACTTGGGGGAAATTTGGAAGAAGAAAACCTTTCTTTTTAGTAGGTGCTTTATTAGCCTCAATTGGTTTAATCCTAATGCCGCAAGCCGAAATTTTCATTGCACTTTTACCAGCCTTGTGGGTTGGTGCGGGAATGTTAATGATTATGGACGCTTCTTTCAATATTGCTATGGAACCATTCAGAGCACTCGTTGGCGACAATTTAAGAACCGACCAGAGAACCCTTGGATTTAGTGTACAAACTGCGTTAATTGGTTTTGGTGCCGTTATTGGCTCTTGGCTGCCTTATGTTTTAACGAATTGGTTTGGGATTTCCAATAGAAATGAAGAGGGCGGAGTTCCAATGCATTTAATTTTATCTTTCATTATTGGAGCAATCATTCTTGTAGGTTCTATACTGGTTTCCATTTTTACTACCAAAGAGTATTCTCCACAAGAGTTAGCACAGTTTGAGGACGAAATGGCGCATCAAAAAACTAAGGTTGCCGATGCAAATTTAAAAGGGTCCAGCTTATTAGACATTTTTGATGATTTTAGAAAAATGCCTACTACCATGCGACAACTGAGTTGGGTACAATTTTTCTCTTGGTTTGGACTTTTCGGAATGTGGGTTTTTACTACTCCTGCTATAGCCCATCATATTTATGGCTTACCTATTAGTGACAGTAAAAGTGAAGCCTATCAAAATGCAGGGGACTGGGTTGGCGTGCTCTTCGGAATTTATAATTTGGTTTCCGCTTTCTATGCATTTGCCTTACCATATATCGCAAAAAAATTCGGGAGAAAATTGACGCATTCCATCTCACTTATCGTGGGTGGTCTTGGATTAATCTCGATCTATTTTGTTCCCAATGAAAACTGGCTCATTCTATCTATGGTAGGTGTGGGTATTGCTTGGGCGAGTATTCTTTCTATGCCGTATGCCATATTAGCCGGATCTATCTCTCCGATGAAAATGGGAGTGTACATGGGTATTTTCAACTTCTTTATCGTAATTCCGCAAATTATCAATGCCTTAATTGGTGGTCCATTAGTAAAATATGTATACAATGACAATGCCATATTTGCTTTAGTCACTAGTGGCGTCAGCTTCTTGATTGCGGCTATTTTAGTAGTAAAAGTACAAGATGTCGATGACGTAATAAAACAATAATCAATGACTAAAAAAGCATTTATATTCGATCTGGACGGGGTGATTGTTGACACCGCTAAATACCATTATTTAGCTTGGCAAAAAATCGCACAGGAGCTAAACATCGAATTCACACTCGAACATAATGAGTTATTAAAAGGAGTCAGCCGCGTGCGTTCTTTGGATATTATATTAGAATTAGGAAAAGTAATTGCCTCACAAGAAGATAAAGACAAGTGGTTAGTCCAAAAAAATGAAGAGTATTTGTCCTACTTAGTTGGTATGGATGAAAGTGAAATTCTTCCAGGAGTTTTTTCTGTTTTAAAATTTTTAAAAGAAAAAAATCAACCTATCGCTTTAGGATCTGCCAGTAAAAACGCCAGACCCATTCTGGAAAAAACAGGATTATTATCCTACTTTGATATTATTGTCGATGGAAATGATGTGACCAATGCAAAACCAGATCCGGAAGTTTTCCTGATGGCTGCAAAACTATTGCATATTGAACCTGAAAACGCAATTGTTTTTGAAGATTCAGTAGCAGGGATTCAAGCGGCTAATATTGGAAAAATGACAAGTGTAGCAATAGGAGCAGAATCCATATTACACGAAGCAAAATACATCTTCAAAGATTTTACATCTATCGATACCCAATTCATCGAAGAATTAATTGGAAAATAAAAACAAGATTCAAAAGCAATAAAAAAAATCAGATTGTAGATCCCACCACAATCTTTGAATTTTTAAATCTTTGAATTTTTAAATTAAAAAAAATGAATCAAGATTACATAAAACCAGACAATTGGTCTATCATTGAAGAGGGATTTGATACCGAGAGCGTAAAATCATCAGAAAGCTTGTTCAGCATTGGGAACGGTGCCATGGGACAACGGGCCAATTTTGAAGAAAATTATACTGGAGAAACATTCCAAGGAAGTTATATCGCCGGAATCTATTACCCGGACAAAACTAAAGTGGGCTGGTGGAAAAACGGGTATCCGGAATATTTTGCCAAAGTTTTGAATGCTCCAAACTGGATTGGAATCGATATTGAAATTAACGGAGAAAAACTGGATTTGAATGCTTGTTCGCAAGTGAAAAATTTTCGCCGTGAACTTAATATGAAAGAAGGCTGGTACAATCGCTCTTTTGAAGCCACTTTGAAAAACGGAACAGAAATCGCAGTTACTATTCGTCGTTTTCTTTCAATCGTTTTGGATGAAGTTGGGGTTATAAATTACGAAATCACACCTTTAAACAAAGATTCTAAAATAGTTTACAAACCGTATATTGATGCTGGAGTAACTAATGAAGATGCCAACTGGGAAGAAAAATTCTGGGAGCCATTGGAAGTGAAAAAATCGGGAAATGAAGCTTTTGTAACAGCACAAACATTTAAAACACATTTCAAAGTAACCACTTTCATGCAAAACAGCATTTTTGCTAATGGTGAAAAAACGGCTATTTCTCCTTCAAATATTGATGCGACTACCGATAAAATTCAATTCAGTTATGATGTTGTTGTGGCTCTGGGCCAAAAATCATCAATCCAAAAAATTGGTGGTTACACCGTTTCTTTAAACCATGAAAACACAAGTACTGCAGCAGAGAAAGTGATTCAGTCTGCTTTAGCTTTAGGATATGACAAAATGTTACGGGACCAAATTGATGCTTGGGCAAAAATTTGGGAAATGTCAGATATTACTATTGATGGGGATGTAAAAGCGCAACAAGGAATTCGTTTTAATATTTTTCAATTGAACCAAACCTATTTAGGAAAAGACAGCCGATTGAATATTGGACCAAAAGGATTTACCGGCGAAAAATACGGGGGTTCTACCTATTGGGATACCGAAGCCTATTGCATTCCGTTTTACATGGCCACCAAAGATCAGGAGGTCGCAAGAAACTTATTAACGTACCGCTACAATCAATTGGACAAAGCCATTGAAAATGCGGCCAAATTAGGGTTTACCAATGGCGCTGCTTTGTATCCAATGGTAACGATGAACGGTGAAGAATGCCATAACGAATGGGAAATTACCTTTGAAGAAATTCATAGAAACGGAGCTATCGCATTTGCCATTTATAACTTTTACAGATACACTGGCGATTACAGTTACATCCCTGAAAAAGGATTGGAAGTATTGATAGGAATTGCTCGCTTTTGGCATCAGAGAGCCAACTTTTCCACTAAATTAAACCAATACGTAATTCTTGGCGTTACCGGTCCAAACGAATACGAGAATAATGTGAACAATAATTTCTACACCAATTATATTGCCAAATGGTGTCTGGAATATACCTACGAACAAATTCAAAAAGTGTCACTGGAATATCCTTCGGATCACAAAAGAATTACCGAAAAAGTAAAAATCACGGATTCCGAATTACAATCTTGGAAAAAAGTTTCGGATAATATGTACTTCCCTTTTTCCGAAGAGCATAATGTGTACTTGCAACAAGACGGTTTTTTAGACAAAGATTTGGTTCCTGTAGCGGATTTGGATAAAAGTCAAAGACCAATCAATCAAAAATGGTCTTGGGATCGAATTTTACGTTCGCCATATATTAAACAAGCCGATGTTTTACAGTGTTTTTATTTCTTCGAAGATCATTTTTCGAAAGAAGAACTGAAAAACAATTTTGAATTTTACGAATCATTCACGGTTCATGAAAGTTCGCTTTCACCTTGCGTACACTCAATTCAGGCGGCACTCTTAGACAAAATGGATATGGCGTACACGTTCTATTTACGAACTTCGCGTCTGGATTTAGATGATTACAATAAAGAAGTGGAAGAAGGCTGTCATATTACCTCAATGGCCGGAACATGGATGAGTATTGTAGAGGGTTTTGGCGGAATGAGAATTAAGGACGATACGCTTCATTTTTCTCCAAAAATTCCAAAAGAATGGGAAGGATATTCGTTTAAAATCAATTTTAGAAATCAAATTTTAAAAGTAACAGTCAATCACAAGGCAACAACTTTTGCAATTGATGGTGATAAAGAATTGAAAATTGTAGTAAATGGTCAGCCAGTACTCGTTAAGTCAAAAAATTTAGTAACCGTATAATAAACAATTGCTAGAACTTGTAGTTAATTCTATCATTTGATTCCAACCCAAGCTAGGCTTACTAACAATCCCAATTAACATTGGGATTGTTTACATGGTAACAATTCTCAACGGTAGTTTTGTCTTGTTACCAGCACTATTTCCCGGAAAGGCATAGCGTCTTTATTTTAATATTGATTAAAAAATTCAATACAATGTATTACACAATGAATAAAATTATTCCTTTACCGTTCATAAATAGAAACTTTCTAAAAAAAATAACCTTATTTTTATTTTTTATGTCTTTCACTTTAAACGCTCAAATAGACAAAGTTGAACCACCTTTTTGGTATGCGGGAATGCACAATCCAGAACTGCAAATTCTTTTTTATGGCAAAGACATTTCTCAATATCAAGTCACGGTTTCCAATGGCATAAAAATAACCAACGTTAAAAGAACGGAAAATCCCAACTACATCTTTGTTACCATTGACACCAAAAAAGTGGCTGCATCTGACTTGGTTTTTTCTTTTAAAAACAATAACAAAGAAACGTTTACACAAAAATATAGTTTAAAGAAAAGAAGAGAAAATTCAGCGCAACGCAAAAGTTTTGACTCCTCGGATATGTTGTATTTATTGATGCCAGACCGCTTTGCCAATGGCAACAGAAACAACGACAGCGCAAACTCGACCAAAGAAAAATACAATAGAGAATTACCTAACGGAAGACACGGTGGAGATATTGAAGGAATTATAAAAAACTTGGATTACATAGCAGCGCTAGGAGCTACAACGATATGGAGTACGCCGCTTAGTGAGGATAATGATGCTGCTTATTCCTATCATACGTACGGTCAATCTGATGTATATAAAATAGATCCTCGTTATGGAACTAATGATGATTATGTACGATTGGCTGCTGAAATGCACAAAAGGGACCTGAAACTGGTGATGGATTATGTCACGAATCACTGGGGAATTGAACATTGGATGATGAAAGATTTACCTACAAAGGAATGGATCAATCAATTTGATACCTACACACAAACCAATCATAAAAGAACGGTTATCCATGACACTAATGCATCAGAGATTGATAAAAAAATCACAATAGACGGTTGGTTTGTTGCCTCAATGCCCGATTTAAATTTAAAAAATCCTTTGACTTTAAAATACCTGATTCAAAATGCAATCTGGTGGATTGAATACGCCGATTTGGATGGTTTTAGAGTCGATACTTATAATTATTCAGACCCAAAAGGAATTGCAAAATGGACAAAATCCATCACCGACGAATATCCAAATTTTAATATTGTAGGGGAAGTGTGGATGCAAAGTCAAGCGCAAATCGCGTTTTGGCAGAAAGACAGTAAAATAAGTCAAATTCAAAATTACAACTCGTATCTGCCCAGTGTAATGGATTTTACATTATATGAGGCAACTACCAAAGCTTTTAATGAAGACGAAGGCTCATGGGACAAAGGAATGGCAAAAATGTATGACAATTTTGCAAATGATTTTTTATATCCAAACATCAATAATATTTTAATATTTGTCGAAAACCACGACACCAATCGATTTAATCAGACCTACGATAACGACATTAGAAAATACAAAATGGCAATGACTCTAATGGCTACCGTTCGTGGAATTCCACAGTTGTATTACGGAAGCGAAATAGGCATGGCCGGTGATAAAAACAAAGGAGATGCAGACATACGTCAAGATTTTCCTGGCGGTTGGGATGGCGATCAAAATAATGCTTTTGTCAAAGAAGGACGAACCTCAAGACAAAACGATTATTTTAATTTTACTTCCAAATTATTCAATTGGAGAAAAACTAAAACGGCCGTACATTTTGGAAAAATGACGCATTACATTCCTGAAAACAATGTCTACGTTTATTTTAGATACAACACGGAGGAAACCGTGATGGTTTTAATAAACAACAGTAATGAAACCAAAACGGTAAATACACATCGTTTTAAAGAAAACATCAAAGATTATAAAACCGGAAAAGATGTAATTTCAGAATTAACATTTGATATTACAAACGAAATAATAATGGAACCAAAATCGGTTTTGATTTTAGAGTTAAAGTAATGTAAAGCACATAAAATAGCTGACAAAACAACCCTTAATGCTAAAAAAATGAAAAAATATTCAATCCCACTTTTACTATTAACCATGACAATTATAAGTAGTTGCTCCAGTACACGAATGGTTGCTGAGCGTGACAAAACACCTTTCGTTTGGGAAGGAGCGAATGTTTATTTTTTAATGACAGACCGTTTTAATAACGGTGATCCTTCAAATGACAGCAACTACAACAGAACTAAAACAACGGGGAAACTTCGTGGTTTTGAAGGTGGCGACATCAAAGGAATTGCTCAAAAAATTGATGAAGGTTATTTTGATAAATTAGGGATAAATGCCATTTGGTTTACACCAATAGTGGAGCAAATACACGATGCCGTTGATGAAGGAACGGGTTTGAGTTATGCCTTTCATGGATATTGGACCAGAGATTGGACGAACTTGGATCCAAACTTTGGAACCAAAGAAGATCTGGCTGCATTAGTTCAAAAAGCTCACGCACACGGAATCCGAATCATTCTTGATGGCGTGATCAATCATACCGGTCCAGTAACTGCTGAAGATACCGTTTGGCCAAATGACTGGGTGAGAACAGGACCAAATTGTGATTACAAATCTTTTGAAAACACCATTGCTTGTACACTCGTTTCTAATCTTCCGGATATAAAAACTGAAAGTGCTCAAAATGTAGCGTTACCTCCTTTTTTAGTCGAAAAATGGAAAAAAGAAGGGCGTTATGAACAAGAAATGAAAGAACTGGATGACTTTTTTACTCGTACCAGATATCCAAGAGCACCAAAATATTATATCATCAAATGGTTAACGGATTATATTGCTGATTACGGAATTGACGGCTACAGAGGCGACACCGTCAAGCATACGGACGAAACGGTTTGGGCCGATTTTAAAACCCAATGTAATTATGCGTTTGAAACTTGGAAGAAAAACAATCCAACAAAAGTTCTAGACGATACTGCTTTTTATACAATCGCCGAAGTGTACAATTTTGGTATCAGTGGCGGACAAGATTTTGATTTTGGAGACAAAAAAATAAACTATTTCAAAAATGGTTTCAACAACATGATCAATTTCGAATTCAAATGGGATGCACAGAAAGACTACGAATTTATATTTTCAAAGTATTCTGATAAGCTCAATAACGATTTTAAAGGATACAGCGTTTTAAACTATTTATCTTCCCATGATGATGGAGGCCCATTTGACGGGAATCGTACTCGAAGAATAGAAAGCGGAACAAAGTTATTACTGAGTCCTGGACTTTCTCAAGTATATTATGGTGATGAAAGTGCTCGTTCCTTAGTTATCGAAGGCACAAAAGGCGATGCAACATTGCGTTCGTTCATGAATTGGGAAGCTATCAAATCAAATCCTGAAACACAGAAAACGCTGTCCCATTGGCAAAAATTAGGGCAGTTCAGAAGAAACCATCCTTCGGTTGGAGCAGGAATTCACAAGCAAATTTCGGCTCAACCCTATACTTTTTCCAGAACATTTTCTAAAGCCAATTATTCAGATGCGGTGGTGGTTGGATTGGATTTAGTAATTGGTACCAAAGAACTTGCGGTAGGTGCTGTTTTCGCAGACGGCACATCATTAAAAGATGCGTATTCAGGCAAAGAAGTACGTGTTGTAAATGGAAAAGTGACAATCGATTCAGAATTTGATATTGTTTTATTGGAATCCTCTCCCCAACCCTCTCCAAAGGAGAGGGAGACGAAACCGAAAAATTAGACCATACTATTTCTCTTGTACCATTTTAAAAATAGTGTAGTTATTATTTGTTAAGAGAAACAGAATAATCCAGACGCCTTTAGAAATGAAGGCGTTTTTTTATGGTTACCTTTACCCAAAAATCAATAACAATGCTCAAAATTGGACATCGTGGCGCAAACGGACACGAACCCGAGAACACCTTTGTTTCATTTCAAAAAGCTTTAGACATGCAAGTGGACGGCATCGAACTCGATGTACATTTAAGTGCTGATGGCGAAATAATTGTTATTCACGACGAAACCATTGACAGAACAACAAATGGAAATGGATTTGTAAGTGCATTATCTTTGCGCGAATTGAAGGCTTTTCGAATAGATGGCAAACATCAAATTCCAACATTGAAAGGCGTTTTTGATTTGGTAAATCAAGATTGTTTTATCAACATTGAGCTCAAACGTTATGAAGCTACAGAAAAAGTAGTTTCTCTAATTGAAAAATACGTTACTAAAAAAGGATGGAAATACGATCGTTTTTTAATATCCAGTTTTGATTGGAGCGCGTTGCAACAAGTGGCATTTTTAAATGATGCAATTCCAATTGGCGTTTTAACGGAAACCGATTTAGACTTGGCTTTGGCGTTCGCCAAATTCATTCAGGCAAAATCCATTCACCCTTATTTTCATTTATTGACAGAAGAAAACACAGTAAAAATGCAAGAAAAAGGATTGCAGGTTTTTCCTTGGACAATCAATGAATTAGAAGACATTCAAAAAATAAAAACATTCAACGTAAACGGAATCATCACTGATTTCCCAAATAGAATATGAATCAGAATTTCGATATAATAATAGTAGGCGGCGGCGCAGCAGGTTTTTTTACAGCAATCAGTATTGTAGAGAAAAACCCAAAAGTGAAAGTCGCCATTTTAGAACGCGGTGCCGAAGTGTTGAATAAAGTTCGCATTTCTGGTGGTGGAAGATGCAACGTAACACACGCTTGTTTTGAACCTAACGAATTAGTAAAATTTTATCCGCGTGGCGAAAAAGAATTACGCGGCCCTTTCCATCAGTTTTGCGCTGGCGACACGATCGCATGGTTCGAAAACCATGGAGTAGAATTAAAAATTGAAGATGACGGACGCATGTTTCCCGTTTCGAATTCCTCCCAAACAATAATAGATTGTTTCTTAAATGCAACAAAAAAACTCGGAATCGCTGTACTTACGGGACAAAGTGTGCAATCTATTTTTAAGAAAGATAATGTATGGAAAGTAGAAACGCAAAGTGAACATTATCTTGCCGAAAAGCTGGTTTTAGCGACAGGCAGCAATCCTAAAGTATGGGAAATGCTACAGACTTTTGGACACGTTATTGTCAACCCGGTTCCTTCCCTATTCACTTTTAATATCAAAGATTCCAGAATAAAAGAGTTACCAGGAGTTGCAACTCACGTAACTGTAAAGGTAAAAGACACTAAACTTACGGCAACAGGACCCTTGTTAATTACCCATTGGGGAATGAGCGGACCGGCAATTTTGAAACTCTCCGCTTGGGGCGCCCGCATCTTGCATGATAAAAATTATCAATTTACCATTTTTATAAATTGGTTGAATGATGCTGACACAGCAGATGTTGAGAAAAAATTAAAAGACTTAAAACAAGAAAACGCTAAAAAATCGGTTTCTAAAAAATCACCTTTCGAATTAACCAATAGATTATGGGAAAGTTTGGTGCTCGCGTCAGGAATTGAAGCGGAGACAAAATGGGCCGATTTGTCTAAAATACAATTGCAGAATCTTGTGAATCAATTGACCAATGGTACTTTTCAAGTGAATGGAAAAAGCACCTTCAAAGAAGAATTTGTTACTGCAGGCGGAATTGATTTAAAGGAAATCAACTTTAAAACCATGGAAAGCAAGTTGCATAAAAACCTTTATTTTGCGGGCGAAATTGTAAATATTGACGCGATTACAGGCGGATTTAATTTTCAGAATGCGTGGACAAGCGGATTTATCGTGGCAAATAATCTATAAATAAATTTTTTACAAATTTTATTAACAAGATTTTACGTCTTTTATAAGTTTTCGTTAAGACAAATCTAATAACTTTACTTGTAGCTTATTAGAAATGTATGAAAATAAAATGCCTCAGTATCCTGCTCTTATTTACTTGCCAAGTGGGTTTCTCTCAAACCGAAAAGATTCTAAAAGGAAAAGTCTTTTTTGAAAATAGTATGATTCCTGGTGTAGAAGTCATCAATGCAAACTCGAAAAAAATGACAGTTTCAGACGCTAATGGTAATTTTTATATTGCAGTCAAACCAAAAGATTTGCTTGTATTTGTTTCTAAAAAATATGAACTCAAAAAAGTTTTACTAGAAAAAGAGTTTCTTGACAAAGCTATTCTTACGGTGTCGTTACTCCTAAAACCAGAACAATTAGACGAAGTTGTGGTTACAAAAATGCCTTCCATTAAATTAAGTACCGATAAAAAGTATGAACAAGGAAAGCTTGATAAATTAGCTTTAGAGAAAGCCGCGAAAACCATCAAAAACCCAGGAGTTTATCAAGGAACTATCGAAAACGGAATGGATTTAATGCGAATTGGCAGCATGGTTTTAGGTCTATTCGCAAAAGAAAAAGAGTCCGTTCAAAAAACGGTTCCAGAAATTCAATTTAAAGAATTGGCAAGAACTACCTGCGATCAAAAATTTTATATTGAAACTTTAAAATTAAAACCAGAGCAAATAGCACTTTTTCTAGAATTTTGCGATGCGGATCCTAAATCAAAAACAGTATTAGAGAATAGTAATATCTTATCGATGATGGATTTTTTATCGACCAAGAATATTGAATTTAAGAAGCTATAAGACTTTGAAAAATAATTTAGTTTTCTCATTACACGATTAAATGATTACTGCGACTGAAAACAGCCAACTATCGATTCAACCACCAAATACTTCCATTTAAAACGGCCGCAAAACTTACCCAAGCCAAATAGGGAAGAAATAAATAGCCCGCAATTTTATTGATTTTGGAAAACTGAATATAGGTTTCAAAAATCATTAACCACAATACAATAATTTCTAAACCGGCTAACATTGGGTTGTGCAATCCAAAGAATAAAAACGACCACAAAGCATTTAACGCTAATTGTATTGCAAAGAAAATCAACGCTTTTTTCACGACTTCTTTTTCTGTTTCTATTCGATCCCAAACTAATCCAGCCGCAACACCCATCATCACATAAAGCATACTCCAAACTGGCGCAAAAATCCAATTAGGTGGATTAAAACTTGGTTTTATTAAGGTTGGATACCAAGTTGTAATGGCTGAACGGGTAACAATTCCAGAGAAATAACCAATCGTGAGGCACGTGACAACAACAGCTAATATTCGGGTGATTTTATTCATTTCTATATTTTTCTAATGTGAGCCAAATTTAATCAAAAGATTAGTACAATTCGACAAATAAACGAATCTGCTTGTAAATCAAAAAAAGTATCTTTGCGTAAATTTACACATTCATGATTTCAGCAAACGATTTTATTCCATCTAAATATATACATTCTGTCGAAAGCGGCAATTTTCAATGGAGCGCACCCAGCAATATTGCCCTTGTAAAATATTGGGGGAAAAAGGACAATCAAATTCCTGCGAATCCTTCGGTGAGTTTTACCTTAAATAATTGTAAAACGAATACCAAATTGGCTTTCGCCAAAAAAGAAAACGATGGCACATTTTCCTTTGATTTACTTTTTGAAGGACAACCAAAAGAAGATTTTAAACCAAAAATTCAAAAATTCCTGGAGCGAATCGAAATCTATTTGCCGTTTTTAAAAGAGTATCACTTTACGATTGACACGGAAAACACCTTTCCGCACAGTTCCGGAATTGCTTCATCAGCATCTGGAATGGCGGCTTTGGCGATGAACTTGATGAGTGTAGAAAAAGCATTAAACCCTGAAATGACCGAGGAATATTTCTATCAAAAAGCGTCTTTATTGGCACGTTTGGGTTCCGGAAGCGCTTGCAGAAGTGTAAAAGGACAAGTGGTGATTTGGGGAGATCATACCAATATCTCCGGAAGTTCCGATTTATTTGGAGTGGAATTTCCAAATGCGATTCACGCTAATTTCAAGAATTTTCAAGATACCATTTTACTGGTTGATAAAGGTGAGAAACAAGTTTCAAGTACCGTTGGACATGATTTAATGCACAACCATCCTTTTGCCGAAAGGCGATTTGCACAGGCGCATGAAAATTTAGACCTTCTGATTTCAGCATTTGGAAGTGGGAATCTGGAAGAGTTTATCAAAATTGTAGAGAGTGAAGCCCTGACTTTACATGCTATGATGATGACTTCGATGCCTTATTTTATATTAATAAAACCAAATACTTTGGAGATCATAAATGCGATTTGGAAATTTAGAAATGCGACTAAAATTCCAGTTTGTTTCACGCTTGATGCCGGTGCAAATGTGCATGTTTTATATCCTGAAAATGTTGCCGAAACTGTTTTACAATTTATTAAGAACGAATTAGTTGGCTATTGTCAAAATGGTCAGTACATTTGTGACAAAATTGGAAATGGAGCTTTGTTGATTTAATTTGTTTTTTTCCTATCTTTATTTTTTAAAGAGTTGTAATTATGGATATTCAATCAGAGAAATTAAAATTGATTAAATTGTTATTAGAAACTGACGACAAAACAATAATCGAGGCTATTAAAAACATTTTCAAAGCACAAAAAAAAGATCTCTGGAAAGAGTTATCTCCTGAACAACAAGAAGAAATTGATGTTGAAATTCTAGAGGCAAATCGCGGAGATCAAGTTGATTTATAAAAAAATATTTGGCACACTATAATTACCTACCCAAAAATTGTTAATTTACAATCTAATATGAAAGGACCTTTATTTTACTCAAAAATATTACTCTTTGGAGAATACGGCATCATTCGTGACTCAAAAGGGCTTTCAATTCCTTATAATTTTTATAATGGTGCGCTTAAAAGAGATAAAAATCCAACTGAAGAAGCCATCAAATCCAATGGTCACTTACGACGTTTTGTTGCGTATTTAGAAACGTTACAAAATGAGCAATCAGACTTAGTTACATTTGACCTCACTACGTTGAAAAATGATGTTGAAACCGGAATGTATTTTGATTCCAGTATTCCTCAAGGGTACGGCGTAGGAAGCAGTGGCGCTTTGGTAGCCGCGATTTACGACAAATATGCACATGATAAAATCACGGTTTTAGAGAATTTGACTCGTGAAAAGTTATTGCAGTTAAAAAATATATTTTCTCAGATGGAGAGTTTTTTTCACGGAAAAAGTTCTGGTTTAGATCCATTAAACAGTTATTTGAGCATCCCGATTCTTATTAATTCCAAGGACAATATAGAAGCAACCGGAATTCCAACACAAAGTTTTGACGGAAAAGGTGCGGTGTTCTTATTAGATTCTGGAATTGTGGGCGAAACCGCTCCAATGGTGAATATTTTCATGGAAAACCTGAAAGACAAAGGTTTTCGTACCATGTTGAAAAATCAATTTGTAAAATATACGGATGCTTGTGTCGAAAACTTCCTGGGCGGAGACATGAAATCTTTGTTCATGAACACCAAGAAATTATCAAAAGTAGTATTGAATAACTTCAAACCAATGATTCCGGAACAATTTCATGGAATCTGGCAACAAGGGATTGACAGCAATGATTATTATTTGAAATTATGTGGTTCTGGAGGCGGCGGTTACATCTTAGGTTTTACCGAAGATTTAGAAAAAGCCAAAGCTTCACTAAAGGATTATAAACTGGAAGTAGTGTATCAGTTTTAGCCCCTATCCCGTAAAAGGGACTTTAAAAAAAACAAATTAAATTCTTATAATGTTAAGCAGGCAGCACAAACTTCTTATAATGAAAATTGTCAGTTTGTTCTCTGTGGTTAGAGGATATAACATCCCCGTAATAATTTTGGCCCAATACCTTTCGGCTGTATTTATTCTTGCTCCCGAAAAAAGAGCTTTGGACATTCTGCTTGATTTCCAATTATTCATTCTGGTTTTTGCTTCCTCCCTTACAATTGCTTCGGGATACATCATCAATAATTTTTACGACAGCCAAAAAGATTTAATCAATCGCCCTAATAAGTCGATGCTAGATCGATTAGTGAGTCAAAAAACAAAGTTGAACGTATATTTTACGCTCAATTTTATTGTGGCTTTAATGGCATTATTTGTTTCCTGGCGTGTATTTTTATTCTTTTCAGGATACATATTTTTCATCTGGTTTTATTCCCACAAAATAAAAAAATACCCGATGATAGGAAACTTGACTGCTGCAATACTGGCTGTTCTTCCCTTTTTTGCAATTTTATTGTATTTTTATACTCGAATTCCTTATGAAGAAATTGAAAATTATAAAAGACAATTAGGCGTCATTTTCTCTCATGCTACTTTTTTGTTTTTGTTACTGTTGATTCGGGAAATGATTAAGGATTTAGAAAACCTAAAAGGTGATTTAGCAAATGATTATAAAACGATTCCTATTGTTTATGGTGAAGAAATGTCGAAAAAAATCATTACGGTTTTGACAATTCTGACTATTCTTCCAGTGTACGCTTTAATCGATATTTACGATGTGGGTTACATGGATGCTTATTTTTATTCGTCTCTAATAGTACTAATTTTCTTCTTGCTATACTTATGGAAATCGACAACAAAAACCCAATTCTTACTGCTTCACAATATGTTGAAATTTCTTATCGTAACTGGTGTCTTTTGCATTGTTTTGATTAATCCAAGTGTTTTATGGCACGGAAAACGTTTATTGATGACAGTGTAGATTCTTCCCGCTTTAAGATTGTAAACGATTGAAAAATAATTATCTCAAAAATCGCCAAATTTCTCTATTTGGTTAGCCCAGATTGCAACGGCATCCTTTCTTGTCTTGAACTTGTTTCAGGATCCTGAAACAAGTTCAAGACAAGAAAGATAAAGTGGAAAGCGGGAAATAGCTCCAGAAAACGAAACGAAAACGTATTAATTAGCTTATTAACTAGCTAGTTAGCGTTTTTATAATTGGCGGTTATTGATTGTCAATGATATAAATAGTATCTTTGCCCAAATTATTGAATATTATGAATAACAAGGAAGGCAATAATAAGAAAAGTGGTCCAAGAGCAAATAGTTCCAGACCAAGTTCAAATAAGCCAAAACCTGCCATGCAGAAGCGCGCTCAAGGGCCGAAAAAAGTTAAAATAAGTACTAAAGTTGCCGATATCGCTATTGATAAAGTAGAGAAAAAACCAAATCAAGCGCCAAAGAGACCAAAAGTAAAAGACGAAATTCGTTTGAATAAATATATCGCAAATTCGGGTGCCTGTTCGCGTCGTGATGCGGATATTTATATTCAATCCGGGACTGTGAAAGTAAACGGAATTCCTGTTACCGAAATGGGATATATGGTGAAGCCTGGTGATGTTGTGAATTTTGACGGCGCCACTTTGACACCCGAGAAAAAAGTTTATATCCTACTGAATAAACCAAAAAACTTTACGACAGCCATGGACGAAGGTCAGGAATATCGTAATGTGTTGGAATTGGTAAAAGGTTCTACAACTGCAAAAATTGGAGCTGTAGGAAGAATGGACAAGAATACAACGGGTTTGTTATTATTCACGAACGACACGGATATGATTCGTAAGTTTACGTTACCAAGTCAAAAATCGTCAAAAATTTACCAAGTTTCATTAGATAAAAACTTAAAATTTGAGGATTTAGAAAAAATAAATAAAGGTTTGACTCTTGACGGACACCGTGTTTTTGTTGAAGATGTAAGTTACATTGACGGAGAAGCGAAAAGTGAAATCGGTTTGCAACTGCGATCCGCTAATGTGAAAGTGGTCCGTAATATTTTTGAACATTTTAGTTATGATGTATTGCGAATTGACAGAGTTGCTTTTGCTGGTTTGACCAAAAAGAATTTACCAAGAGGAAACTGGAGATTGCTTACTGAACAAGAAATTATCAATTTGAAGAATGTTTAATCTTTCTTTGAAATTATAAAAACGAAATCCCTTTTGCATAACGAAATGGGATTTTTTTAATTAAAAATTCATTCCTACCGTAGTATGACACCAGAAAAATTACAATCAATTGCATTTAAATGGTTTGAAACTTTTAACAATAAAGAAGTAGAAAAATTATTGTCTTTGTATGACGAAGATGCCGTCCATTTTAGTCCAAAACTAAAAATGTACAAACCCGAAAGTAACGGTTTTGTTACCGGTAAGGAGGCCCTGCGAGAATGGTGGCAAGATGCTTTTGAGCGGTTACCCAGTTTAAATTACAAAGTAAAATCGGTTACTGCCAATGGAGACCGTGTTTTTATGGAATATATAAGAACCGTTACTGGCGAAGCGGATTTGCTGGTGGCTGAAGTACTGGATATAAGAGAAGACAAAATTATTGCTTCCCGCGTGTATCACGGATAGACACAAATTTAAGAGAAAGAAAAAACCCTACAACACATTATTTATGTTGTAGGGTTTTTTTTATAACTAAGCAGAAAATTAGTTTATCCTTTCACTTTTTTAAGCGGTTCCGCTTTTTTGTCCAGACCACGTTTTCTTAATAACGGTTCAATACTTGGTTCGGCACCACGGAAACGTTTGTACAAAACCATGGGATCTTCGGTTCCTCCTCTTTCCAATACATTCTCACGGAATAATTTGGCTTTTTCAGGATTGAACAAAGTAGTTGTTTTGAATGCTTCAAAAGCGTCCGTGTCTAACACTCCTGACCAGATGTAGCTATAATATCCAGAAGAATATCCTCCAGAGAATATATGACTGAAATATGTACTGCGGTATCTCGGAATTATGGATTGTATTAATCCAATTTTTGTCATTGCTGCTTTTTCGAAAGTATTTGCATCAACGGTAATGTCTTTGGTTTGAGAATGGTATTCTAAATCCAATAAAGAAGCCGCCAGATATTCCGTTGTAGCAAAACCTTGATCAAATGTTCCTGCTTTTTTCAATTTATTTACGAGCGCTTCTGGAATCACTTCGCCAGTTTTATAATGCTTTGCATACATTTTTAACACCTCTGGTTCAGCTGCCCAATTCTCCATAATTTGAGAAGGAAGCTCCACGAAATCTCTTGGAACACTTGTTCCCGCTAAACTTTTATAGGTCACATTCGACAATAATCCGTGTAGAGAATGTCCAAATTCGTGAAAGAAAGTCGTTACTTCATCAAAAGTCAGAAGTGCCGGAGCATTTGCTGATGGTTTGGTAAAATTACAAACGATAGAAACTACTGGAGCAACACGTTTTCCATCAACCGTTTTTTGACTTCGGTATGAGGTCATCCAAGCACCGCCACGTTTTGATTCACGCGGATGAAAATCCATATACAAAACACCCAAATGTCTACCATCTTTTTCTAAAACTTCCCAAACGGTTGCGTCTTCATGGTATTTAGGAACATTAGTCAACGCTTTAAACTGTATTCCATATAATTTTTCGGTTACCTGAAAAACACCTTTTCTAACATTTTCTAAACTGAAATACGGTTTTAACTCTTCTTCGTCTAAATCAAAACGTTCTTTTCTGATTTTCTCGGTGTAATATCTCCAGTCATACGGTTGCACAGCACCTTTTATGCCTTCTTTAGCCATCATTTTCTGAATATCTGCGGCTTCCGTTTTAGCTATTTCCAAAGCTGGTTTCCACAAATCGTTCAACAACTTGTTTACATTTTCGGGTGTTTTAGCCATCGATTCTTCCAAAACATAATTGGAATGCGATTTGTAACCTAACAATCGTGCTTTTTGTCCACGAAGATTTGCTAATTCTACTGCATTCTTCTTATTATCAAATTCATTGTCCTGATTGCCTCTGGTTTGGTACGCATTCCAAATTTGTTTGCGCAATTCACGATTAGCACTGTATTGCAAAAATGGCATCACACTGGAATTAGAAAGGGTAAAAACCCATTTTCCTTCTTTGCCTTTTGCTTTCGCATCAACAGCGGCGGCATCAATTAATCCTTGTGGCAATCCGGCTAAATCTTTTTTGGAATCAATAATCAGCTCATACTTATTGGTCTCTGCCAAAATATTCTGGCCGTACTTTAAGCTAGTAATTGAAAGCGCTCCATTTATTTTACGCAATATTTCTTTGTCAGTATTTGATAGATTGGCCCCACTTCGAACGAAGTCTTTATACGCATTATCTAAAATTTTAGCTTGCTCTAAATTTAAACCTAACGTTTCTTTTTTATCCCAAAGCGTTTTTACTTTTGCAAATAATTTTTCGTTTAAGTAAATATTATCTCTGTGTGCTGAAAGATTTGGCGCCATTTCTTTGGCAATATTCTGAATCTCCTTATTGGTATTCGCCGAATTCAAATTAGAAAAAACCGTATTTACATCCGACAATAATTCCCCGGCATTTTCCATGGCAAGAATCGTATTCTCAAAAGTCGTCGGTTGCGTATTATTTGCAATAGCATTAATTTCAGTTTCATGCTTGCTGATTCCTTCTAAAATAGCGGGTTTAAAATGCTCGTTTTTAATTTTGTCAAAAGGCGGCACATTAAACGGCGTGTCGTAAGGCTTAAAAAATGGATTCATAGTGTTGTTTTCTTTTTTTTCTTGTGCTTCAATTGTTAGCATGTTCCCGATGACTAACAAAATAAAAAAGGATTTTTTTTTCATTTAGGTGTAATTTATTAGAAAAGTAAATTTAGCCGAAATCTATTTAAAACAAGAAGCTCAACGGCTCGTTAACTAAATTTTATGACAAACAAAGACACTTTACAAACGAAAAACTATTCTTACATTTGAAATTAAAAAAAAAAGAATAAATTAGCTCAATCTATTATTAAACATTCATTATGAGAAAAATAACCACGGTTTTCATTACAGTAACAACTTCTATATTGTTGTTCAACTGTAAAACTGAAGACAAAAAAGAAAGTTTCAACAGTATCACTGAAAACTATTTTGACGATAAAAATGCAATGAGCCCTTTGGATGCAACGCAAAGTGGACAAAGTGAATACAACGATCAGCTGCAGTTTGAAATGACAGACAGCTATAGAAAGTCACAGGAAGCTTTTTTTAACAAATACCAAACTGCCTTAAAAGCTGTTGTAAAAGAGGATTTATCCGAAGAAGAAAAAAACAGTTATGAAATTATAAAATGGGAAGTTGAGATTGGTAAAGACCTATTAAAACAACCTACAAATTTGCTTCCTGTTCATCAATTTTGGGGAACGCATCTGACTATGGGACAATTTGCAGGAGGAACCGGTGCACAACCTTTTAAAACGGAAAAAGATTACACTAATTTCCTGAAAAGAATGGACAAATATTCCGTTTGGATAGATTCGGCGATGGTATACATGAAAAAAGGGATGGCACAAGGTGTTGTATTACCAAAATCGTTAACGGTAAAACTGATTCCACAATTTGCAGAAATGGCTACGCCAAATATAGAAGACAATTTATTTTTCTCGGCTATAAAACTGATGCCTGCCTCTTTCCCTGATAGCATAAAAGAAGATTTAACGGCAAAATATACGGCAACAATCAATACCAAACTGATTCCACAATATAAGAAAATGGCCGATTTCCTAAATAACGAATATCTTCCTGCCTCCAGAGCAACCAGTGGAATAGGAAGTTTGCCTTTTGGAAAAGA
This sequence comes from Flavobacterium cryophilum, assembly GCF_048286555.1. Classification (NCBI taxonomy): domain Bacteria; kingdom Pseudomonadati; phylum Bacteroidota; class Flavobacteriia; order Flavobacteriales; family Flavobacteriaceae; genus Flavobacterium; species Flavobacterium cryophilum. The sequence continues at coordinate 166,387 of NZ_JBLVPZ010000009.1, forward strand.
TTTATATGCCACGTATGTAAAACAATGGACCACTACCGAAATGACTCCCGAACAAATTCATGAATTGGGATTAAAAGAAGTAGCCCGATTGAATGCAGAAATGGAAAAGGTAAAAACACAAGTAGGCTTTAAGGGCACTTTATTGGAATTCTTTGAGGAAGTTAGAAACAAAAAAGAATTAAAACCTTTCACTAAACCAGAAGAAGTTATCGCAAACTTTCAAAGCATTTATGCGCGCATTAAACCAAATGTTGATAAATTATTCGCATTGCAACCCAAAACGAAATTTGAAATCAGAAGAACAGAAGCTTTTAGAGAAAAAACAGCCAGTGCGGAGTACAACCAAGGAACTGCTGATGGCACACGTCCTGGTATTTTCTATGTTCCAATTCCTGATGTAGCAAATTATAATATGTATGGCGATGAAGATTTGTTTTTGCATGAAGCGATTCCGGGTCATCATTTTCAAATATCCCTGCAACAAGAAAATCAAAGTCTTCCTGACTTCAGAAAATTCAATTGGTTTGGCGCTTATGGCGAAGGTTGGGCTTTATACACGGAAAGTTTAGGAAAAGAACTTGGATTGTATCAAGATCCATATCAATATTTTGGAATGCTGGGCAATGAAATGCACCGTGCGGTTCGATTAGTAGTTGATACGGGATTACACTCCAAAGGTTGGACTAGAGAGCAAGCCATCAAATATTCATTAGAAAACGAAGCCGAAAGTGAAGCCAGCATAATTCCGGAAATCGAGCGCTATATGGCGATTCCAGGGCAAGCATTGTCGTATAAAATTGGTCAATTAAAAATCATGGAGCTGCGCAAAAAAGCGGAAACTAAAATGGGCTCTAAATTTGATATTAAAAAATTCCACGAAAAAGTATTGGAATCCGGAGTAATGCCTTTAGCATTATTGGAAAATAAAATTAATGCGTGGATAAATGAATCTAAATAATAAAAATTAAATACTATGAAAAAATTATTGCTGAACACACTATTGCTTTTTTTTATGGCATTCATAGGCAATGCACAACGAATTATAGATACTATGGATCCTACCTCCTCTGGCGCTTTATTCAGAAATGATGTTTTGAATAAAAAAGACATGACCAAAGTAGAAGGATCTGAATACTTAGTTGATGAATTTAGATTAGCTGAGGTATCTGGTATTCCTCAACAGATTATGGTACGTTATAATGCGATGACGGATATGATAGAAGTACAAAATGAAAAAAAGGAAGTTTTCTCATTAATGAAAAAAGAGCCTTTCAATACTATAACTATAATTTCATTTACGGATAAGATTAAACTTACGAATTATAAAACTAAAGACCGAGATATAAATGGTTATCTAGTACTATTACTCAACAATAATGAAGTTGATTTATACAGAAGAGACAAAATTAATTTGCAGATAGGAAAAGAAGCTATTAATTCCTATTCACCTGCTACATCCGCACGATATGTAAAAGCAAATGACGAGTATTATTTGAGTTTAAAAAATGAAACGGCCGTTATGATGCCAAAAAATAAGAAAGAACTTCAAGATCTCTTTCCGGAGAAAAAAGAAGAGATTGCAGTTTACCTAAAAAAAAATAACTTTTCTTTAAAAGATGAAAAGAGCGTTATTGAAATTGCAAAATTCGTATCTAATTTCTAATACATACAAAAAAAGCTTCTCAATTGAGAAGCTTTTTTTTGTGCGCAACAACTCCTTATCAATCGAATGAAATTGAATAAAATGTTAAAACTGATGAACAATGGTCGGGTAAGATCTTTAAATGTATTACAAAAATTATAGTGTTTGATTAGTTAAAAAGCTTTAGTAAACCAATTAAACGCAATTTAGAATGAGAAACTGTTCAAAAGATTCAATCGATGAATTAGCGTCTTGATTAGGAGCTAATTGATTTATTTTACTTTAAAATTGCATCCAAGAAATCAAAATTATTAAATCTTAAAATTTTGTTTATAATAAAAAGGATGCTTTAAAAAATTGCTTTTAATTTGTACAATATTTTTTGGAGTTAGAATACTTAAGAATTAATAAATAGGAAATTAAATCGGAATTGAATAATACTATCTAATGAAGAATAGTAAAGTAAGTATACATGATATTGCTAGAGAGTTAAAGGTCAATAGCTCTACAGTTTCAAGAGCCTTAAGTAATAATCCCAGAGTTTCTCAAAAAACAAAGGATAGAGTTAATGCAAAAGCTACTGAATTGGGGTATCAAAAAAATTTATTAGCTTCAAGTTCACGCAATAATAAGACCCATAATTGGTGTCATCGTCCCTAGAATATCTCATCATTTCTTTTCTTCTGCAATTGCCGGGATCGAAGAAACAACTTATGAAGCTGGATATAATATAATTATTTGTCAATCTCTTGAGGATTTAAGAAGGGAACAAAAAATTGCTCAATCCCTTTCGGAGAATAGAGTTGATGGGTATTATCATCTCCATTTCTATGGAAACAAAGGACAATCATAATCTATTGATTTTTAAAAAAAACCATACTCCAGTTGTCTTTTTTGATAGACATTTAGATATGTAAGGAAATAGTAATGTACTTATTGATGATTTCCAAGATGGTATTGAAATATTAAAGCCGGTTTTAATAGAACGGAATTCTTCTAAAAGAATCTAATTAATTTATAAAATAACTTCCAAAAAAAATTGTCGCCAATGGAAGCCAGAAGCTAAATTACAAATCTAAAAGAACTAAAATAATAACTTGTTTTCATTTTCGATTGTCAAAAATTCTGCAGCCAACCTAAAAACGACTCTAAATCGGATATTTAAATTTTTCTTCTAACTCGAAATTTACATTCTAAATTACAATTTAAAGAACTGAGAACTTCAAAACTCTGAAATAATTTTTTATTATATTTAACTTAGGTGTTGTTATTTTTTTAAATTCAAGATACTGAATTTCGGCATCTTAATAAATATATAATAGATTTCTTTCTAATAATTGTATCCAAGGGTAAAATTAAACTAAAGCCTTTTTTACCAAGTTAGTTAGAGTAAATAATTTGGTTTTTTAATGCTTTTATTTATATTTGGGCAATCGATTGCAATTTTTTAATTCTAAACCGATTTTAACGTGAACGATGATTCAGTATTAAATGTTAATAGAAATTAACTAGATATTCAATGCTTTAAAGTTAAAAAAATAAACCAAACATAGAATTGAATGAAAAATAGTAAAATAGTAAAAATTATTTTATACAGTTTGGCGTTGTGTTTATCCGCATGCGCTACGAAAAAAATGGTTCAAACAGATCTTGGTTTTGGATGGAATAATAATTCCGTTAACACTGTTAAATTTAGAAAAAATGCTTTAACAACACACAATCAATATCAATTTACAGCTTATTATGATGAAGATAGTTATCTCGTTCTTGGAAAGCGAAATATAACCATGCAAAACTGGGAAAAGGTCAAGACCTCCTATAAAGGAAATACAAAAGATGCCCACAACGATATTAGTATTGCTATTGATGGTGCGGGTTATTTACATGTTAGCTGGGATCATCATGATACGAACCTTCGATATGCTAAAAGTAAAAGTCCTTTCAGCTTAGAACTTGGAGAACAACAAACTATGACCGGTAAGGAGGAACTAAAAGTGACGTATCCAGAATTTTATAATTTACCTAATGGAAGTTTACTCTTTTTTTATAGATCGGGTTCTTCAGGAAGAGGTAATATGGTGATTAATTTTTATGATTTAAAAAATAAAATTTGGTCTCAGTTGCAACAAAATTTATTAGACGGAGAAGAGAAAAGAAGTGCATATTGGCAAGCCAGTATAGACAATCGAGGAATTATTCATCTTTCTTGGGTGTGGCGAGAAAGTTGGGATGTTTCTACCAATCATGATTTGTGTTATGCACGTTCAAAAGATGGCGGTGTAACTTGGGAAAAATCTACAGGAGAAAAATATAATTTACCCATAACGGCTGCCACAGCAGAATATGCATGGAAAATTCCTCAAAAAAGTAGCTTAATCAACCAAACAGCAATGGCTACAGATAAAAATGGAAATCCTTACATAGTAAGCTATTGGAGTGAAAACGAAATTCCGCAATATCAAATTGTCTATTTGGAGAAAGGGAATTGGAAAAAAATAAATACACGATTCAGAAAAACTCCCTTTTATTTGGGGGGCGGTGGAACAAAACAAATTCCTATCTCAAGACCCGATATATTTATTGATGATAAAGGAAGCAATCCACTATTGTATATTCTTTTCAGAGATGAAGAAAGAGGAAACAAAATTTCAATTGCAGTCAGGAATTTGAATGACAAAGCCAATTGGAAAATAGTTGATTTAACAACTGATTCTGTAGGGCAATGGGAACCTAATTATGACATCTCACTTTGGAAAAATAAAAAAAAGTTACATATTTTTTCACAAAATGTTACACAAATTGATGGTGAAGGATTAACAAACACAGTGCCTAGCATTGTTAGTGTTTTGCAAATCAATCATTTACCTAACTAATTTATAAAACGATAATAATGAAGAAATACTTTTATCAAATGTTTTTACAAAAAGAAAAAAAAACAAAAAGGAGCCTGTTTATATTAGCTGGAGCAACTTTATTATTTAGTTCTTGTGCAGTAAATAAATTAGAAAAGCAGATTGATTTGACACTAAATCGAGGTGTTATTCAATATAATTACATGATGAAAAGATTGCCTGTAGATCGTTATCCAAAAACGTATTATGCCAATAAAGACAAACTAGAAACCAGTAAATCAGAGTGGTGGTGCAGTGGTTTTTATCCTGGAACGCTTATCTATTTAGATGAAGTAGCCAAAATCCCCGTCTTTAAAAAGGAGATAGACCGAGTTTTACAAGATTTAAAAAAAGAGCAATATAATACAACAACGCACGATCTTGGGTTTATGATGTTTTGTAGTTTTGGAAATGCCAATCGCTTAAATCCAACACCAGAATATGCAACAATATTGATGAATAGTGCAAAATCATTGGGCTCACGCTTTGATGAGACAGTGGGTTGTATTAAATCTTGGGATTCTCCGGATAACAGTTATCTGGTAATCATAGATAATATGATGAATTTAGAACTTCTTTTTTGGGCTAGCGAATACAGTGGGGATCAACGCTATTATGACATTGCGGTAAAACATGCAAATACCACTTTGAAAAACCATTTTCGGGAAGATCATAGTTCCTACCATGTCGTAAATTACAATAGTAAAACAGGCGATGTAAAACAAAAAAGAACGGCTCAAGGATATGCTGATGAATCCGCATGGGCAAGAGGTCAATCGTGGGGATTGTACGGTTATACACTAATGTATAGAGCTACGAAAGATAAAAAGTATTTAGATCAAGCAGTTGCTAGCGCTGAATTTATTTTAAATCATCCAAATTTACCACAAGATAAAGTGCCTTATTGGGATTTTAATGCCCCAAATATACCGGATGCTTTAAGAGATTCTTCTGCTGGAGCCATCATTGCTTCAGCTTTATTAGAATTAGGTACGTATGTTGATAAAGACACTTCAAAAAAATATTTTACAGTTGCGAAAATAATTCTCAAAACATTAACCTCTAAAGAATATATAGCTGAAGAAGGGACGAATGGGGGGTTTTTGTTAAAACATGGCGTAGGACATATTCCTGAAAAATCTGAAATAAATGTTCCTTTAACGTATGGTGACTATTATTTAGTAGAAGCAATGTTGAGATATAAAAAACAAGTCAAATAGATTAAAAATTAAGTGCAGCGTTTATTACCACGGAAAGTAATTTTAATGTAATCCAGAAAAAGATAAGATGAAAAATAAAGTAATAGCACTATTGTAGTTTTTAAGCATACAAATCAATTTTGCACAAAAGACTTCTAATAAATGGGAAAACCCATAGGTTTTTGATAGAAATAAAGAAGCAGGACGCAGCACTTTTATTTTGTATGAAAACCAGACTTTGGCCGAAGCAAATAATCCGGAAAAATCAGCGTTTTACAAAAGCTTAAATGGGTACTTATTTAGAAGATCAGGATTTTTGGAGATTAAGCGGTATTGAGCATAATGTATCTTTGCAAGCCTTGCCGAAAACAAGTATCTGGGACTATTCTGTAAATAGCGGATTAGACAATCAATATAAAAACGGGTTGTTCAGCGTGGCTGTAAATCTTAAATATTTTGCCAAAAGCAATATCAAAAAGCCAACACCATCAGCTGCGTTATTTGACGTTGACGGAAATCAAATTTTTTCAGAAGAAAAGAAAGCCACTTCTGGAAGCCAAAAAATCAGTTTTGAAAAAACAATCAAAAATGTTAAACAATGGACTGATGAAACTCCAAATTTATACAGATACACCTTGACTTTGACTGATGAGAAAGGGGAAGTAATTGATGTTGTTTCTAAAAAAGCGGGCTTTAGAAAAGTAGAAATCAAAGATGCCCAGTTAATGGTAAACAGGAAATCTATTTTGGTAAAAGGAGTTAATATTCATGAACATCACGATGAAAAAGGACACGTGTCAGATAACGACATGATGCTTAAGGATCTTCAATTGATGAAAGAACAGCGATTCGAATGAGTCATTATCCACACGATCCACATTTTTATGATTTATGTGATGAGTATGGCTTCTATGTGGTAGATGAAGCTAATATTGAAACCCATGCAATGGGGGCAGAATGGCAAAACGCATTTGATAAATCTAAACACCCTGCTTTTTTACCAGAATGGGCTAATGCTCCATCTGTAACGGCAGGAGATATCACATTCAATTTTGTTTAGATGAAAAAAGTGAGAGAATTAATAGGGGAAGAGAATAGACCTATGACACTTAGAACCGGCACAGGAGTAGAAAGAGACAAAACACACTTTAGTTGATGGAATAAGCATTTGTAAATTTACCTTGAAATATAGATACCATATTTATATTTTCGGCAAAGGATTAATTTTTTTGAAATAAGGATCAGAAATTTAAATTTAAACCATACAAATAGATTATTTAATGTAGGAACACAGATTCTGTTAATTACCAATTTTAAATTTATAGATTGTACTGATAATTATTTAGGGCTGAATCACAAAAAAAAGTATCCCCACTACTCCATCAAAATTAAAAACATATAAAAAAGTAAAGAATTCATTCTAAACTAATCTATTATTCATGAAAATTATAAGTCTCCTTTTTTTAGTATCTCTATTTTGTTCATCAGTATTTGCACAGCAGGAAATGGTTCAGAAAACAAATAGCGACAACATTTTTAAAATTGTAAATCCCGATTACGGGTTAAGCCCTCATACAGGAATGACTAAAAAGCACTGGAAAGATGCAGCACTTTATTTATTAGAAGGTGCCTTTAGTTATATCCATAATCTGGATGATCCGATGAAGTTCCCAAAACAACTCGGAAAAAGTTATCCTTTAGATGAAAGTAAAGTTCCGACAGAAAAATTAGAGGGATTGAGTAGAACTTTATTTATAGCTTCTCCGCTTTTAAAAGAGAATCCCAATCTGGTGATCCATAATATTAAAGTTGGCGATTATTACAGACATCAAATATGTAAACTTATTGATCCTAAAAGTCCATCCTATATTGTCCCAAGATCTAAAAATGGTGGACCGAGTCAGAATTTAGTAGAATATGGAGCATTGACGATGTCTATGTTAACCAATCCTGAGGTCTTGTGGGATCCATTGTCTCAAGAACAAAAGGATACTTTAGCGCAATCAATGCTTAGCTATGGGGATGGCCCTACAATAGCTTCCAATTGGAAATTTTTCAATATTTTTGTTTTGAGTTTTTTCAAAGAACAAGGCTATAAAGTGAATGAAAAATTATTGGTTGAATATTTGCAAAAATCATTAGACGATTATAGAGGTCAGGGCTGGTACAATGATAATCCGGCTTATGATTACTACAGTATGTGGGGATTTCAACTCTATGGAGCCTTATGGTCTGAATATTTTGGAAATAAATATTATCCAGAATATGCAATAAAATTCAGAAATAATTTCAAAGATCTTAATTCAAATTATCCTTTTATGTTTAGTCGTAATGGGGAGATGATTATGTTTGGTCGCAGTATTAGTTATCGAATTGCATCTATTGCAGCCTTACCTTTTATGGGGTTAGAAAAGGATGCAATTGTCAATAATGGGTGGTTGCGAAGAATTTCATCTGGAGTTTTAAAACAATTTTTACAACATCCGGATTTTATGGAAGACAATGTGCCAACGCTAGGTTTTTATGGAGCTTTTGAACCTGCCGTACAAGTGTATAGTTGCAGAGGTAGTGTGTATTGGATGGGAAAAGCTTTTTTAGGGCTATTATTACCAGATAGTAATCCTTTTTGGACAGCAAAAGAAAATGAAGGTCCTTGGGAAACGGAATTCAAAAATGACACTGTTTATAATAAGTTTCAAGAAGGTTCAAAAACATTAATTACAAATTATCCACAAATAGGAGCTTCCGAGATTAGAGCTTGGTGTCACGAAAAGAAAAAAAACGATTGGCAAGGATTTAGATCAACTGAAAACTATAATCGGTTATCTTATAATAGTGCTTTTCCTTGGCAGGCGGATGGTGAGAATGGAGAAGTAGCAATGAATTATGTTTTCAAAAATAAAAATCAGGAATGGGAGCCGTTTCGATTATATATACATTTAGTAAATTTGAAAAGGGCATTTATTATCGTGACGCAGTTTTAGAAAGCGATGAAAATGTAAAAATGAATTTGACTGAGATTCCTTTATCTAATGGTATTTTAAGAATTGATCGCAATAATAGTACTCAAGCAGTCTCTATGCGATTAGGACATTATGCTTTGCCAAAATTGGAAGAAGAAATCACAACAACTGTCGATAAAATAAAAGGACATCAAGTGACCATTATTGACAATGGTAAATACCAATTGGCTGTAATTCCTCTTTTAGGATGGAGTAAAACAGAAGTGGTTGTAACCAATGGTTCAAACCCTGCAGCAATGGAAAGCGTGGTACTAAATGTCACCGATAATTTTATACCACAAAAAGAAAAGGCAACTATTTATGCTACTTTAATGTTATGGAAAAAATCCGGTGAAAAATGGACTGAACAAGAACTACTTCCTGTAAATAAAATTAAATATTCGGAAAAATCGAATGAAGTGAGCATCACTATGTACAATGGAGAAAAAAGGATTGTAAAATATAATTAAATATCTAAAGTTAAAACGGGAGTAAGCACAAAGTTGCAAATAAAATATAAAAGTTAACTGTCGTTTTCCGCACTAAGAGGCTGTCCGCAAAGTAATTTTCAGACAGTTTTTTTGTTTATTACAAAGGTTCAGTTTTATCAAAACTGTGCCAAACCGAAAACACTTTAGTTTACCTGTATTTCCAATATAATAAACCCGCCCCGTAATTTCACTATGAATTTGCACTCGTTATAGTTGTTCTAAAAGGTGTCATTTATTCACTGTTAGGAAACCCAAGGTTTTGAGAAATCAGAAGGTTAAAGAGCATTTCCATTCTTCAATGATTGACTAGAAAAAAAGAAAGACCCGAAGAAAGAACCATTAATGCTGCTGTTCCAAAAACCTATTTGTTCAACAAAAGCTCAACTTTTCGTAACTATATTTTAATTATAAGTGGATTTTGAATTAATTTGGATTGTTTTTCTAACATCATATCCCAATCTTCAACAGACTGAACTTGACCGCTTTTCAACCATGCAAAACCCACATAATAAATTAATTTATTGTTTTTAGGCTCTGTCACCACTAAAATTTGGCTTTGATCAACTGATTTTGAGTGGTTATTAATCGCCGTTTTTACTACAATTGGGTCTATAACAATTCCTTCTCCTACAAAAGAATTATCGATTGGTTCCCAATAACGAAAAATCCCTTTTTGTGCATTAATTTTAGCTACACCTTGTTCTTTATGTAATGTAATTCCAAGGGTGTAATTAGGAATTTTATCGTTTGAGCTTATCGCGTTTTCAAATTTTGAAAAGTTAGAACCCAAATCAAGAGAAATTCTTTTAGTTTCCCTCACTCCATATTTACTCCAAGGTGCATAATCCAATTCAAAAATTGTCCGTAAAGGGCCTGTCGCAATTATTCTGTATTTTACATAGTTCTTTGAAATGTATAAACTATCTTTTTCCCAAATTCCTGTTCCACCATTACCCCTACTACTTCCAACATGATAGGGATCATATCCTTCACCGTGCTCAACATGATAATATCCTGGAGACACTACATTTTTAGCATACCAAGAATCAATGATAGAATAATTAACTTTTTTTAACCAAATGTCAATTCCACTCGAAAGGGTACCATCAGTTCTTCCTGCTTCGGTTAATCGTTGGGCTTCCGGCCCATAGGTACGAAAAGCTACTTTATCATTTTCCCAAGCAAAATCATCGATTCGCTCTGGAACAAAACGCCCAAAGGTAGCAAGCAAACTTGTTGGGCTTTTTTGAATTGATTTTAAATCCGAAAAAACAGTATAAATCATTTTAGATAATGCGGGTACAGTCACTTGAAACAATAATTCATCAGGAGTTCCATCCTGATTAGAATCTATTAATTGAGTAACCAATAGATTCCCTTTTTCATCTTTAACCAATAGATTTCTAAAAATTTTAATCTCAGCAAGACCTTTGTATTCCTTCAGATTTATTGTTACAATTTCGCTCCGGTCAAATTGAAGTGTGTTTTCTATGACTAGCTTTTGGCTTACTCCACTTTTATCATTACAATCAAAACTGGAAAACAAAACGATGACAACTAATAAACTGACTACTTTTTTTAAACTTAATTTCATTATAAAAATATTTTTACGCTTATTTATTTCCTTTATATATCAAGTTGGGCAACTTTAAAAAACAAAAAACCCAAAACACTAATTACTAGTATTTTGGGTTTTTAAAGTGCGGATAATAGGACTCGAACCTACACGCCTTGCGGCACCAGATCCTAAGTCTGGCATGTCTACCAATTTCACCATATCCGCGCAATTGTGGGTGCAAAGATAAACATAACTTCCAATTTTCAAAGCAATTTTGACAAAAATTATTCATACTCTTTTTTGTACTTTTGAAATTATAAATAAATTCAAATAATGGAAAATATTAAAGCCTACGTTCAAGAACACAAAGATCGCTTTATCAACGAGTTAATCGAATTATTAAAAATCCCATCCGTAAGTGCCGACACCGCTTATTCACACGATGTTTTTGAAACAGCTGATGCCGTAAAAGCCAGTTTAGAAAAAGCAGGCTGTGATTTCGTGGAAATTTGCGATACACCGGGATACCCAATTGTTTACGGTGAAAAAATCATAGATAAATCCCTGCCAACCATTTTGGTTTATGGTCATTATGATGTTCAACCACCAGATCCTATGGAGTTATGGACTTCTCCTCCATTTGAGCCTGTAATCAAGAAAACCGAAATCCACCCTGACGGCGCTATTTTTGCCCGTGGCGCTTGCGATGACAAAGGCCAAATGTACATGCACGTGAAAGCGTTGGAATATATGGTTCAATCGAATACTTTGCCTTGTAATGTAAAATTCATGATTGAAGGCGAAGAGGAAATTGGCTCCAAAAGCTTGAGCTGGTTTGTAGAACGCAATCAGGAAAAACTAAAGAATGACGTGATTTTAATTTCGGACACCGGAATGATTTCTAATCAACAACCATCAATTACAACAGGATTACGTGGATTAAGTTATGTAGAAGTCGAAGTAACGGGACCAAACCGTGATTTACATTCTGGACTTTATGGCGGAGCAGTTGCCAATCCAATCAATATTTTAGCCAAAATGATTGCTTCGCTTCATGATGAAAACAACCACATTACCATTCCTGGCTTTTATGATGCTGTAGCAGAATTATCGCTGGAAGAAAGAGCCGAAATGGCCAAAGCACCTTTCAATTTAGAAAATTACAAAAAAGCGTTAGACTTAAATGACATATCTGGCGAGAAAGGCTATTTAACCAACGAAAGAAACTCCATTCGCCCTACGCTGGACGTCAACGGAATCTGGGGCGGCTACACTGGCGAAGGTGCCAAAACCGTTATTGCGAGCAAGGCTTTCGCAAAAATTTCTATGCGTTTAGTTCCTAATCAAGACTGGGAACAAATCACGGAACTATTCACTAAACATTTCATAAGCATTGCTCCTGCCGGCGTTACCGTACAAGTAAAACCGCATCATGGCGGACAAGGTTATGTGACCCCAACAGACAGTATTGGATACAAAGCTGCGAATATGGCGTATACCGAAACCTTTGGAGTCCCTTCCATTCCGGTGCGTTCCGGCGGAAGTATTCCCATTGTTGCCTTATTTGAGAAAGAACTGAAAAGCAAAACCATTTTGATGGGATTTGGTCTGGACAGTGATGCCATTCACTCGCCAAACGAGCATTTCGGAATCTTTAATTACCTGAAAGGGATTGAAACCATTCCGTTGTTTTATAAATATTTTGTAGAACTTTCTAAATAATATTTAGCGATACCGTCCGTTCGAGTTTTTTTGTAAAGAGAAACGGAACAAAAAAGTATCCAGAACCTACATCCGCTCTAAACAGGGCGGATTTTTTTTGGGCGTTCCCCGCTGAAAATAGCGGGTCAGGCTGTCCGTTCTCAATCTTTTTATCCGCCGAAAAGGCGGATAAAAAGGATTTCCACTCCCATCCTTAACGCAAATCCCTGACGACCAATATATTTTTTATAAAAATTTGTTTATTTCAATTTATATTCTACATTTGTAGAGCAATGTTTTAATCTGTAGAATATGAAAGTCCAAAATCCTTATAAAATTATCATTCTTCTTTTATGCATAAGCCTCACGAGCTGTAAAATAAATCAAACCAAAAACGGATTGAAAACAGGCAAATGGATTGAAAGTGAGAAATTCTTGAACAGCACGTCCATCACAACAGGAAGATACAAAAAAGGAGATAAAACAGGAACTTGGAGAGCATTCATGAGCGATAAATTACTTTCAAAAGAAAAGTATAAAAAAAACAGTTGCCACATTATCAAATACCACAACACTGGAACGATACAACAAATAGGTGTATCCAATAAGGCCATTATAAATTCAAAAACCGAATGGCAACCCACAGGACAATGGAAATTTTACGACTCCGAAGGGATTTTACTTGGAACCAAAATCTATGAAAAAGGGATACCAATTCAAGAAATTTACACCAAATAAAAAATAAACATGCAACAACTAACTAACGCCGAAGAACAACTAATGGAACACCTTTGGAAACTTGAGAAAGCCTTTATGAAAGACTTGCTGGAAGCCTATCCAAAACCAAAACCGGCAACCACAACCGTGGCTACTTTATTGAAAAGAATGATTGACAAACAATTTGTAGCCTACAATGAATTTGGAAACTCGCGGGAATATTACCCTTTGGTCAAGAAAACCGATTATTTCTCAAAACACGTCAACGGATTGATAAGTAATTTTTTTAACAATTCGGCATCGCAATTTGCTTCTTTCTTTACCACCGAAACTAATTTATCGCAATCGGAACTGGAAGAACTTAAGAAGATAATCGACAGTGAAATTCAAAAAAAGAAAAAATGAGCGACTTTTTAATCAAATCGACAATTACTTTATTCGTATTACTGGCAGTGTATTATTTGTTTTTGGAAAAAGAAAAAATGCATGTATTCAATAGGTTTTACTTATTGTTCAGTCTTGTTTTTTCGATGGTGATTCCATTTATAACCATCGAAGTTATTCAGAAAATAGCACAACCTACAGTAAATCCGGGAAATATCCAGATACTGCAAGGAAGCGCAGTAGTACTAGAAGAAACAAACTATTTAGCAATAGGATTATGGAGTTTCTATGGTCTAGTAACATTTATTTTGGCAATACGTTTTATCAGCAATATCATCAAGATTTCATCTAAAATGAAATCGAATTCGCCAATTGAATATAAGAATGCCAAATTAATTTTGGTTCCTGAAAAAACGCTACCACATACTTTCCTGAATACTATTTTCATCAACAAAACGGAATACAACAACCGTGAAATAGAGGCTGAATTGTACACACACGAACTCATGCATGTAACCCAAAAACATACTTTGGATATTTTATTCATCGAAATATTGAAAACCATTTTTTGGTTCAACCCTATTTTTATTTTTTACAAAAAAGCAATACAACTCAATCACGAATTTCTTGCTGACGAGAAGGTAGTGACATCTTATAATAACGTTCCGTTCTACCAATCTTTATTACTATCGAAAGCAAACGAGAACCAAACTTTTTACTTGGCCAGTAATTTGAATTATTTAATAACTAAAAAACGATTACTCATGATGACAAAAACCACATCAAAAACTGAAGCTGTATTAAAAAAAGCAATGCTCATGCCGATAGTAGCTACATTATTATTTTTACTGTGTACGAAAGTCGTTGCACAAGAAACCACTTTGAAAAAAGAAACTACTCCTAAAAAATCAGAAAATTTATTTAAAACGTATTACGACAAAACTACTTTTAAAATTAAAGATGAAAAAGGAAAGGTTGCAAGCGAAAAAAAATACAATGAACTAACTCCTGTAGAAAAGAGAGCTATACCTTCCATCTTATCCAAACAAAAAAGATTGCCTACAAATGAGGAACTTCTGGCGACTTTAAGCAAAGGAGCTCCCGAAGTAATTGAAATAGACACATTCAATTCTGAAAATCATTTAGTCAAAAAAGGCGAAAATGAAGTCTATAATACTGCCGGAATAACCGAGAAACCAGAATTTCCGGGAGGAATATCAGAATTTTACAAATTTGTGGGCGAAAATTATAAAACGCCATCACAACCTAATTTAAAAGGAAAAGTATACATCACCTTTATAATAGAAAAAGACGGCAGTTTAAGCGATATAAAAAACATACGAGATATTGGTTTTGGAACCGGTGAAGAAGCCATACGTGTTTTAAAAATATGCCCGAAATGGATTCCCGGAAAAATGAATGGTGTCCCTGTCAGAGTAATGTATAGCTTACCAATAACTTTACATTCAAAACCGTAATAGTACCAAAAATAAATCCGCTTCAAAAGAAGCGGATTTATCAAACTAATGTTCCCGCGCCTGAAGCGGTTTGCGACTTTCGAAGACCAGTATTTTCGGCTAAACGAAAATATGATAAAAAAAACAGTAATTCCACTAAATTCGCAAATCGCTACAGACGTGTGTTGGCGGTAGTTTTTTTATTTACTTTTATTTTAAGAAAAAGAAATACTAAATTCATTTTTCTTAAAATTACTTATTTGAAATATATTTAATTTTTACAAGATAGGAATTCCTATCCAATGCATAATAAGCATTATTACAACAGTTATTCCAAAACTGCACAAAGTAAGAATCCGCCAATAAACAGACCTTCCATTCCCAAATTTCCAAATTCGTTCACCAGTTTCTTCTCTGTTTGATTTCAAAGTTAATTTCGACAATATATATGTTGAAATAATAAAAATCAAAATAGCAATTAACCAAAACTTTATCATAATTTATATTTTTAAAATATCATTAAATTCTCTCGTTTTTCTCAAAATCACCGCCAACGTTAGTCTGTGAAAAAACTAAAATCAACCTCTTGAGAATGCCCTATTTGAGCTTTTTCTTTGGTAGCCCTCCGAAGACTTTCTAAATTTAAAGTAGTTTTTTCACAGCCTGACGTTCTCGCGCTACAAGCAGTTTGGGATTAAATTAAACTCATTTTTCGGATTTACCAAATCTTCCAAATACAAACCAATTTTTCCATTAAGCCAAATCCCCAAATTGCTTGTAGCGTGTGTTGGCGGTAGTATTTTAGATCTTACTTATCAAATAGTTAGTGAATGCACTACATGTAACTAATAGGAATTTTGCTTCATGAAAGTCCACTTCTAGGTCATTTTCTGTCAAAGCATGTCTAATTCCACCGTCATCACTCGTATATCCATAAAGTGCTGAAAAACTCCTTTTTAGTGCAGGATGTAAATTATTGTTTTTTTCTAATTTATTCAATGCCTCTCCGAGTGTTGATTTATCATTTTTGGTAAAAATTTTGCAAATTGATTCAACAGCAGAAATAGATTCTTTAATTGAATTTCTATAATCAGGAGTTTTTCTGTCAGATAATAGGGAAAGAGCAGTGCTTAAATGTGTGTTAACTGATTTAAATTTGTTGTGTTTACCAAAGCATCCTCAATTTCCGAAATTTCTTCTTTAGAGGTTATTTGAACAATTGTTTTATCTATAAACCTATATGCTGATTTTTCTCTATCTACAACCCTATTTGTAATTTCAAAAAAATCATCTGGAGCAGAATTTGAAGTAAACTCAAACAAATCATATATTTCAAACCATTCACGTTTAATATCAAAAAAATATTTTCGGATAGTTTTTGTAATATATTCAGTTGTTACAAAACCGTTGTCATATGCAGGTAAAGTATCAATCGGAAGTTTAAAATAATTAATCCACAATTTTTGAATAAAATTAGTCAATGCAGGTTGTCTATCCCAATTTGGGAGTTTCTTGATAAAGCATTCTAAATATACAGTCCATAATGAGTTTTTTAAGTCATCATCTATGCAATCAATCTGTAGTTGGCTTTTTACTTCTTTAAATCCTAATCTTTCAGAAAACTTCATAACTTCTTTTATTCTGCGTTAATATTACTGCCAACGTCAGTCTGTGAAAAAACTTCCGTTTATTTCTTTCAAATATAACACTTAATGTAAAATAAAAGGAAGAAAAGTTGTATATTTAATGATGCAACACATCACAGGAATACC
>NZ_JBLVPZ010000010.1:0-150474 GCF_048286555.1 Flavobacterium cryophilum
ACTCAATTGAACGGCTTTCTCTTTAAAAGCTCGGTCATAAATTTTACGCACTTGTTTCATAAGTTAAAATTAAGGTTTTATTCTTAACTTTTTATGCAGGTAAAGTTAGCAAGTCCATTGTCAATATTTGATTTCTAATTTCTAGGTATAAGATGCTAACATGACTTCTTTATTAAAGTATATTTCTGCAATTATTTTCTTTGGGTCTATAAATTTCACCCATTGATTTTGAAGTAAGTGTTGTGATAAAAAATTTTTATAAGTGGTTTTTTATTGTTTCATATTTCCATAATTATCGTAATTATAAAGTGTTCAAAAATATTTTTTTCGGTATTAAATAGGTTTAAAACATCTACAAAGAAATTATTATTTAAGTTTTAAGTAAATATTTTAATAGAGTTAAGAATAGATTAATTTATTACCCTTCAGGATTTGTTCAGAGGCTGATTAAACTTTATGTTGTATTTTTGCTGTAAATATAAATTATATTATGAAAAGAATTATTTTGTTTTTAGCCTTTATTATCTCTTTAAACTCACAAGCTCAGCAACGACCTAAATTAGTAGTTGGTATAGTGGTAGACCAAATGAAAATGGAATATTTATATCGTTTTTCAGGTGATTTTTCTGAGGATGGTTTCAAAAGATTAATGAATAAGGGTTACACATTTCATAATATGCATTACAATTATGTGCCCACTTATACTGCTCCGGGTCATGCAAGTATCTATACTGGAACTACGCCGTCTACACATGGTATAGTTGGGAACGAGTGGTTTAATAAAGCAATAGGAAAAGATATGTATTGTACGGATGATGCATCTGTTTCAATATTAGGTAACGGTACAGAAAAGGAGGGGGCAATGTCTCCCAAAAACTTGCTCAGTACTACCATTACTGATGAGTTGCGCATGGCTACAAATTTTAAAGGAAAGGTAATTGGGATGAGTATTAAAGACCGTGGAGCTATTTTACCGGCGGGTCATTTTGCTAATTGGGCATTTTGGTACAGTAAAACGGGTGCTTTTATCTCAAGTACTTTTTATGGTTCGAAATTGCCTAACTGGGTAACGGAATTCAACGATGAAAAACGATACATGAATTACATTAATCAAGGTTGGGATTTATTAAAGCCTATTGCTACTTATAATGAAAGTCTACCTGATGATAATCCGTATGAAGGGAAATTAGACAAAGCGAGAGCACCAATTTTCCCATATGATTTAAATAAGATATTTAAAGAAAAAGGAGCTGATGTTTTGCGATCAACTCCTTTTGGTAATGATCTTTTGGCCGAATTAGCGATGAAAGCTATAGAAAAAGAAGAATTAGGTAAAGATGATATTACGGATTTTTTGGCAGTTAGTTTTTCATCAACGGATTATGTAGGGCATACTTTTGGACCGCGTTCTATGGAGTTACAAGATACTTATTTGCGTTTAGACAGAACAATGGCCCAGTTATTAAACTATTTAGACAAAACTGTCGGGAAAGATAATTATTTACTTTTTTTAACGGCGGATCACGCCGGAGCTGAAAATCCAAATTATTTAAAAGATAATAAATACAATGTTAAAAATATTCCTTCGCAAGATATTGTAGAGGCATTAAAAAAACATTCTAATGAAACTTTTGGCGCAGATTTAATATTGGATTATTCTAATTCAAATCTTTTTTTTAATAAAGAAATTATTAAACAAAAAGGTTTAGAACTGATGAAAGTTAAGCAAAGTTTTAAAAACTTTTTGATGTCGCAAGAACAAGTGAAAAGAGTGTATACCGAAGAAGAAGTTTTAGCTTCAACCGGGGACGATTATTTTTTAAGTTTTATTTCGAAGGGGTATGATCCTAAGCAAAACGGGGAAATTGTTATACTTGACAAAACAGGTTATATGCAGTATCAAGCCACAGGGACTACACATGGTTCACCTAACAGTTATGATACACATGTGCCTTTACTTTTTTATGGATGGCAAGTTCCAAAAGGAGAATTGCACACTAAAAAAGTCATAACTCAAATTGCACCCACGCTTTCGCAAATGTTAAAAATCCCATTTACTAATGGTACAGAGTCTGAAGTGCTGGAAACTCTTTTTGATAAAAAGTAACGATTGCTTCTTATTTATTTTTGATCAAAAAAAATCCCGTTTCATTAAAATTGAGACGGGATTTGTATTTTAAACTGTTGCCATTGCTACGGGTAACGGAATTTGATTTTTAAGTAAATCTTCAAAGGTTTCATGTGCTCTGATTAGATGTCCTTCACCGTTCATCCATAATACTTCGGCTGGTTTGTATCTGGAGTTGTAGTTTGAAGCCATAGAGAAACAATACGCTCCTGCATTTCTAAATGATAAAATATCACCTTCTTTTATTTCTGCAATTTTTCTGTTATTGGCAAAAGTATCTGTCTCACAAATATATCCGACTACGGAGTAGAAACGTTCTTTTCCTTTTGGGTGTGAAATATTTTCAATATGATGTTGTGAACCATAAAACATTGGTCTTATTAGGTGATTAAATCCACTGTCTATTCCAGCAAAAACAGTTGAAGTAGTTTGTTTTACGACATTGACTTTTGCCAAAAAGAATCCAGCTTCACTCACTAAAAATTTCCCTGGTTCAAATATCAAAGTTAATTCTTTACCATATTCGACACAAAAAGCATTGAATCTTTTTGAAAGTTTTTTACCTAATTCTTCAATGTCAGTTTCAATATCATCTTTTTTATAAGGTACTTTAAATCCACTTCCAAAGTCTAAAAATTCTAGATTTTTAAAGTTTTTTGCTGCGTCGAACAATATTTCTGCGGCATATAAAAACACTTCAATGTCAAGAATATCAGATCCTGTATGCATATGAATTCCCACAATATTCATTTTTGTATTTTCTACAATTCGAACTAAATGAGGTAATTGGTGAACAGAAATACCAAATTTACTATCAATATGACCTACAGATATATTTGCATTCCCGCCAGCCATCACGTGCGGATTTATTCTGATACATACAGGAACGTTTGGATATTTTGTTCCGAACTGCTCTAATATGGATAAGTTGTCAATATTTATTTGAACTCCCATGGCTGAAACTTCTTCAATTTCTTCAAGAGAGACACCATTTGGGGTATAAAATATTTTTTCTGGATCATACCCGGCATGAAGTCCTAATAATACTTCTTGAATGGAAACGGTATCTAATCCTGAGCCCATTTCTTTTAATAACTGAAGTATAGCAACATTAGACAAAGCCTTCATAGCATAATTGATACGCAAATTATCTACCTTTGAAAAAGCTTTCGTTAATCTATTATATTGAGATTGTATTTTTTCGGCATCGTAAACGTATAATGGACTGCCAAATTGTTCTGCTAATTGTACTAAGTCTTTTGATTGCATGATTATTAATTTTGAGCAAATTTATTACTCTTTATTTAGTCCCACAAGCTAATATTTGAATTCTAACAAATTATAACAATAAGTTATAAATTAAACATTTGTTTGAAATTTTAAAAAAAATAACCCTTGACAATTTTTTTATCAAGGGTTATTAGATATCGTTCATAACTATAAGCTGGGTAAATCTCCATTTCCTTTGGTTGGTAGATTGGTATAACCCATCAAGTATTTATCGACTTCTCTGGCAGCTTCACGCCCTTCAGATATTGCCCAAACAATTAATGATTGTCCTCTTCGCATATCACCCGCAGTAAATATATGAGGAACATTCGTTTGATAATTGGTCGCTTTATAATTGCTTCTCATATCAATTGCTAATCCTAATTGATCACTTAATGTTTTTTCAGGACCAGTAAATCCAAGAGCTAATAAAGCTAAATCACAAGGCCATATTTTTTCGGATCCTTCTTTTTCAACCAGTTCAGGTCTTTGTCCAGCTGTCATTTTCCAGGCTACTTCAACCGTTTTTAATCCTGTTAATTCCCCTTTTTCATTTGAAATGAATTCTTTGGTGTTAATCAACCAATTTCTATTACAACCTTCCTCATGAGAGGAGGAAGTTTTTAATTGTAATGGCCAAAAAGGCCAAGGTGTGGTTTCGCTTCTTCCGACTGGTGGTTTTGGTAAAATCTCAAAATTAGTTACCGATTTTGCACCGTGTCTGTTTGAGGTCCCAACACAATCAGAACCAGTATCACCACCACCAATAACGATAACATCTTTACCAGTTGCTTTGATTTGATCAGCAATTAGCTCACCATATAGCGTTTTAGTTTGTTGTGTCAAGAAAGTCATTGCTTGAACAACTCCTTTGCTTTCTATTCCTTTGGTGGGTAAACTTCTTTTTTCGGTGGCACCACCACATAATACGATAGTATCAAAAGATTTTAATTCTTTAACATTATAGTTTACGCCAACATTTACATTCGTTTTAAAAGTAATTCCTTCAGCTTCTAAAACAGCAACTCGTCTGTCAATAATTCCTTTTTCTAATTTAAAATTTGGAATTCCATAACGTAATAACCCACCAATGGCATTGTCTCTTTCAAAAACAGTTACTGTATGACCAGCACGATTTAATTGTTGTGCAGCGGCTAATCCAGCAGGACCGGAACCTATTACAGCAACAGTTTTCCCTGTTCTAATTTCTGGGGGTTGTGGTTTTATCCATCCTTCTGCGAAACCTCTTTCAATGATGTTTTTTTCAATATTTTCGATTGCTACGGGCTCACTTATAATTCCTAATACACATGACTTTTCACATGGAGCAGGGCACAAACGACCTGTAAATTCAGGAAAATTATTTGTTGATTGTAAAATCTCCAATGCACTTTCCCATTCTTCTTGATGCACCATGTCATTAAAATCAGGTATCAAATTTCCTAAGGGACAGGCACTGTGACAAAATGGAATACCACAATCCATACATCTTGACCCTTGTTCTTTGATTTTATCTTTGGCTAACGGAATTGTAAACTCCTTATAATTCGATACTCTTTCTGGAACTGCAACATTACTTTCGTCGGTTCTACTATATTCTTTAAATCCACCTATCTTTCCCATGACTACACTGCTATTAGTTCTTCAATTTTTTTTTCTTCTGCTATTCTCTGTAATGCTTTTTTGTAATCAGTAGGCATTACTTTGACAAAAAGGTTGCGTTGGTTTTCCCAATCTTCTAAAATCCTTTTTGCCAAAGGGCTATTGGTATACATAGAATGATTTTTTATCAGGCGTCTCAGTTTAACAAAGTCATCCTCTTCGAATGTTTCAAAAGCGACCATTTCCATATTACATAAGGTAGCGTCGAATTTTTTATTTGGATCAAAAACATAAGCAATACCGCCGCTCATACCTGCCGCAAAATTCCTTCCTGTTTTTCCTAGAACTACCACAGTTCCACCTGTCATATATTCGCATCCGTGATCTCCAATTCCTTCTACAACTGCTATCGCTCCAGAATTTCTAACACAAAAACGTTCTCCAGCCATACCATTAATATACGCTTCACCTGTGATTGCTCCATAAAGTGCAACGTTACCAATGATAATATTTTCTTCTGGCTTGAAAGTGGCAGTTGGTGGGACTTTAATAATTAATTTAGCTCCGGAAAGTCCTTTTCCTAAATAATCATTACAGTTCCCATGTATTTTAAAGGATAAACCATTGGTTGCAAAAGCACCAAAACTTTGTCCAGCTGAGCCTTCAAAATCAACTAATATTGTGTCGTCAGGCAAGCCTTGTGCGCCATATATTTTAGAAATCTCATTACTCAATATAGCTCCAACGGAACGATCCGTATTTTTAATTTTAAAAGTAACTCTGGTTCTTTCTTTTCGATAAATAGAAGGAATCGCCGCTTTTATAATGTCAAAGTCAAGTACATGTTCTAATGCGTGATCTTGCGTAGTTGTATTATGGTTTGGAACTGTTTTTGCTTTTTCTGGTTTGTATAAAATGGTAGATAAATCTAATCCACTCGCTTTATAATGCTTAATGGCTTTATTGACATTCAATTTTTGCGATTGTCCCACCATTTCTTTTAATGTTCTGAATCCTAATTGTGCCATGATTTCTCTCAACTCCTCAGCAATAAAATACATGAAGTTAATGATGTGTTCTGGCGTTCCTTTGAAGTTTTTTCTCAGTTCCGGATCTTGTGTAGCAATACCAACTGGACAGGTGTTCAAGTGACACGCTCTCATCATAATACAACCCGATGCAACTAAAGGAGCAGTTGCAAAACCAAATTCTTCCGCACCAAGTAATGCAGCGATCGCGACATCACGTCCAGTTTTTAATTGTCCGTCACATTCTAAAACTACGCGACTTCTTAAATCATTTAAGATTAAGGTTTGTTGTGCTTCGGCAAGTCCAAGTTCCCAAGGAATACCGGTGTGTTGTAATGAAGTTAATGGTGCGGCTCCTGTTCCTCCATCGTATCCTGAAATTAAAATCACATCGGCTTTTGCTTTAGCAACACCGGCAGCAATTGTTCCAACACCGACTTCCGAAACTAATTTCACATTAATTCTAGCTTCACGATTGGCATTTTTTAAATCAAAAATCAACTGTGATAAATCTTCAATAGAATAAATATCGTGATGTGGCGGCGGAGAAATTAATCCAACATAAGGCGTTGAATTTCTAACTTCAGCAATCCAAGGCACTACTTTTTCACCTGGTAACTGTCCACCTTCTCCCGGTTTTGCACCTTGCGCCATTTTTATCTGAATCTCTTTGGCATTTGTCAAATAATTGATAGAAACCCCAAATCTGCCAGATGCTACTTGCTTGATAGCACTATTTCTAGAATCTCCATTTAAGTCTTTTTGGAAACGTTTTGAATCTTCTCCACCTTCTCCCGAATTGCTTTTCCCGCCAATTCTATTCATGGCAATCGCTAAATTTTCATGCGCCTCCTGACTGATTGATCCATAAGACATGGCGCCAGTTTTGAATTTTTTTACAATTTCGGTCCAAGGTTCCACTTCGTCAATTGAAATAGGATCTAAGTTGTTGAATTCAAATAAACCTCTAATAGTCATTAAGTTTTTACTTTGGTCATTAACCATATTGGCGTATTCCTTATAGCTTTCAGGACTGTTTAAACGAACTGCTTGTTGCAATTTAGAAATCGTCGTTGGATTAAACATGTGTTTCTCTCCTGACCTTCTCCATCTGTAAATACCTCCAATTTCAAGAGGTAATAGATTGGCTACTTTCGAATTTGGAAAAGCTTTCTGATATCTTTTTTTGATTTCTTTTTCGACTTCCATTAGACCAATTCCTTCAATCCTGGAAGGAGTATAGGGGAAATATTTAGAAGTAAATGTTTTATTTAATCCTAAAATTTCAAAAATCTGTGCAGCTCTGTACGAATGTAAAGTAGAGATACCGATCTTATTCATGATTTTCAGAATCCCTTTTGCAATGGCTTTATTATAATTTTTAATGGCATAATCCGCTTTTATACCACTAATAAAACCTTGGTTAACTTGGTTATGAATGATTTCATTTACCATGTAAGGGTTTATTGCGCTGGCACCATAACCAAATAATAAGGCAAAATGATGCGGTTCGCGAGGTTCAGCAGATTCGATTATAATTCCAAATTTTGAACGTACTTTTAGAATATTTAACGAGTGGTGAATATAAGAACAAGCCAATAGCATTGGTATTGGAGCCATTTTTTCGCTTACGCCTCTATCAGAAATGATTACGATATTACATCCTTCTGAAACCGCTTTAAAAGTAGCTTGCACCGCTCTTTCGAGAGCACGTTCCAGTCCATTTACTCCTTTTTCGATGTCATATAACGTGGAAATAGTCACCGATTTGAAATCGACATGATCTATATTTCGTACTTTATCCAAATCCTCATTTGAAATAACCGGATTTTGAATTTTTAGTTTTTTGCAATGTTTTGGAACAATATCGAAGATGTTATAATCGCCACCAATCGCTAAACTGATATCCGTAATAATTTCTTCACGAATACCGTCCAACGGAGGATTAGTAACTTGAGCAAATAACTGTTTAAAATAGTTGTATAAAAGTTGTGGATGATCAGATAAAACCGCTAGTGGCGTATCATTGCCCATAGAACTTAATGCTTCTGCACCTTGCGTTCCCATTGGGTTTATGATTGTTTTTAAATCCTCTATGGTGTAACCAAACAAACGTTGTCTCGTTTCAAAATCAACATTTTCGGTAGGGATTGGATTGTCAGTGTACGGAATTTGTGCTAATTGCAATAAATTTTCATCCAACCATTGCTTGTAAGGACGTTTGGTAGCAATTGCATTTTTGATCTCATCATCTTCAATGATCCGGCCTTCGTTCATGTCAACCAAAAACATTTTTCCGGGTTCTAAACGTCCGTGCTGAATCACATCTTCCGGTTTGATGTCAAGAACACCAATCTCTGAAGACATAATGACAAAGCCACTTTTAGTCAATGTATAACGAGATGGACGTAATCCATTTCTATCTAATAAAGCACCAATAACGTCACCATCTGTAAACGGAATAGAAGCTGGACCATCCCAAGGTTCCATAATACAAGCGTTGTACTCGTAAAATGCTTTTTTGTCTGCTGACATCGTCTGGTGTTTTTCCCAAGCTTCTGGAACAACCATCATCATGGCTTCTGGCAAAGAACGACCTGTCATCAATAACAGTTCGATTACCATATCCATTGATGCGGAATCAGATTTTCCTTCTAAAATAATTGGGAATAATTTTTTGATATCTTCGCCAAAAACATCACTTTTCATCAATTCTTCTCGAGCACGCATCCGGCTAATATTACCACGAAGTGTATTGATTTCGCCATTGTGACACATGTAACGGAAAGGTTGTGCTAATTCCCAAGATGGAAAAGTATTGGTAGAAAAACGTTGGTGAACCAAGGCTAATCGGGTTACCAAATCATCGTCTAACAAATCAGTATAGTATCTGCTGATATCTTCTGGCATCAACAACCCTTTATATATAATAGTTGTCGTGGAGAAACTTGAAAAATAGAACATATGGCTTTCTGAAATCCTTGAATTTCGGATTGTATGTTCAGCAATTTTTCTAGCAGCAAACATTTTGGCGTTAAATTGTTGTTCGGTAAGATCCAATCCGTTTTTATCAACAAATACTTGTTTTACAGTTGGTTCTTTTTCGGCTGCAATTTGGCCTAGATTTGAAACATCTACAGGAACATCTCTCCAACCTACTATTTTTAAATTTTGATCTTTTACAGCAGACTCAAAAGTCGTTTTGCAAAAAAGTACTTGATTTGGACTTTTAGGCATAAAAACCATTCCCACAGCATATTGTCGAGCATCTGGAATTTCAAAATTACATACTTTCTTAAAAAAATCATGAGGAATATCAAATAGGATCCCTGCTCCATCTCCAGTTCTTCCATCAGCACTTACGGCACCACGATGTTCTAATTTTATTAAGATATCGAGTGCTTTATGGATAATATCGTTAGACTTAATTCCATTCAAATTACAAATAAATCCTGCGCCACAGTTGTCGTGTTCAAATTCGGGCAAATAAAGGCCTTGTTCTTTAACTTTCATGCTTAATATTTTTTTACAAAATTAAAGATTTAGTAACATATATCAGGCTTAAAAGTTAAAAACACCTTGTTTTTACAGTTCTAATAGAAAAAGGGTAATTAAATCACAATAATACCATTTAAGGACTTCCGATTTGACTTTTCGACAAAAACAAAATGAAATTTGACCCGTAAAGTATGAAATTTTGCCAGAAATGTTTTACTGATGGTTTTCGTTCACTATTTATAACAAATTAGTAACTAATTTTTATATTTTTTATATTTTGTTGCTATTGATCTCCGGGTTTAAAATATCCGTCTTTAGTCACCATTTAAATTGAAAAAAAAATAACAGTTACGTTTAATTTTGCTATTTTTGTGGCACTTTTATTCTGAAATAAATTCAGAATCCAGACAAATTCTATATTATGAACATACACGAATATCAAGGAAAAGAGATTTTAGCTAGCTACGGCGTTCGCATTCAGCGCGGAATCGTGGCTAATAGCCCAGTAGAAGCGGTTGCTGCTGCAAAACAATTAACTGCCGAAACGGGTACAAGTTGGTATGTTGTAAAAGCCCAAGTTCATGCCGGTGGACGTGGTAAAGGTGGTGGAGTAAAACTTGCCAAAAATTTACAACAAGTTGAAGAGATTTCTGAGCAAATCATCGGAATGCAATTGATTACACCTCAAACTTCTGCTGAAGGTAAGAAAGTACACAAAGTTTTAATTGCTGAAGATGTTTATTATCCTGGTGAAAGTGAAACTTCTGAATTTTATGTTTCTGTTTTATTAAATAGAGCTACAGGTCGTAACATGATTATGTACTCTACTGAAGGTGGAATGGATATTGAAGAAGTTGCGGAACACACTCCACATTTGATTTTTACGGAGGAAATTGATCCTTCTGTTGGATTGCAAGGTTTTCAAGCAAGAAGAATTGCTTTTAACTTAGGTCTTTCAGGAAATGCTTTCAAAGAAATGGTGAAATTCATCGATTCTTTATACAATGCTTATATTGGATCTGACGCTTCGATGTTTGAAATCAACCCAGTTTTGAAAACATCTGACAATAAAATTATGGCTGTAGATGCTAAAGTAAATATCGATGATAATGCTTTATACAGACAAAAGAAATATGCTGATATGCGTGACGTTCGAGAGGAAAACCCAATCGAAGTTGAAGCAAAAGAAGTAGGATTAAATTATGTAGATCTTGACGGTACAGTAGGATGCATGGTAAACGGAGCTGGTTTAGCGATGGCAACTATGGATTTAATCAAGTATGCTGGTTTTGAGCCTGCTAACTTCCTTGACGTAGGTGGAACTGCTGATGCAAAACGTGTTGAAACTGCTTTCCGTATTATCTTAAAAGATCAAAACGTAAAAGCAATTTTAATTAATATTTTTGGAGGTATCGTTCGTTGTGACCGTGTGGCGCAAGGAGTTGTTGATGCTTACAAAAATATGGGTGATGCAATTAAAGTACCAATCATTGTTCGTTTACAAGGAACGAATGCAGCTATTGCAAAAGAATTAATTGATAATTCAGGAATGCCAATTTTATCTGCTGTAGAATTTCAAGAAGCAGCGGATCAAGTAAAAGCAGCACTTTCTTAATTAGAAAATAGTTATATATTGAAAATCCTGTTTGCCGCGGCGAACAGGATTTTTTTGTTTTTTGGCAACTGCGTTTTTAGATAAAACAAATCATAATATTAATTGAAAGTGCAAAGTTTTCTGGCTTACAACAATTATCTTTGTTTTTAATATTTTTTAGTTATTATGAAACTCCATATAAAAAATAATTTCACTGCCGAATTGCCTGCTGATCCCAATCAAATTAATGTGCCCAGACAGGTTCAGCAAGCTTGTTACTCATACGTATTTCCCGAAAAACCTTCAAATCCTTCGCTAATTCATGCTTCAAATGAAGTGGCAAATACGATCGGTCTTTCTAGTGAAGATGTACTTTCCGCTGATTTTTTAAATACTTTTTCAGGAAGTACGCTTTATCCAGAAACAAAACCTTTTGCATTGTGTTATGCCGGACATCAATTTGGAAACTGGGCTGGGCAATTAGGGGATGGTCGTGCCATTAATCTTACTGAGGTTGTTCGTGACAATAATACATACACTTTACAACTGAAAGGAGCAGGCCCTACGCCATATTCCAGAACTGCTGATGGTTTTGCCGTTTTGCGTTCTTCGATACGAGAACATTTGTGTGCCGAAGCAATGCATTATTTGGGTGTTCCCTCAACACGGTCGCTTTCGCTAATGCTTTCTGGCGATCAAGTATTGCGTGATGTTTTATATAATGGAAATCCTGCTTACGAAAAGGGTGCTATCGTTTGCAGAGTGGCTCCATCATTTATTCGTTTTGGTAGTTTTGAATTATTTGCTTCTAGAGAAGACCACGTTAATCTCAAATTATTAGCCGATTTCACTATCAGACATCATTTTCCTAATATTAAAGGAGAAGGGATAGAAAAATATCTGGCCTTTTTTCAAGAAGTTACCCAGACTACGCTAAACATGATTGTACACTGGCAACGCGTAGGTTTTGTTCACGGAGTTATGAATACCGATAATATGTCTATTCATGGAATTACCATTGATTACGGACCTTATGGTTGGTTGGAAGATTACAATTCCGGTTGGACACCTAATACAACCGATAATCAGCATAAACGATACCGCTTTGGCAATCAACCTGAAATTGCCTTATGGAATTTGTATCAATTAGCGAATGCTTTGTATCCTTTAATTCAGGATGCAAAAGCGCTTGAGACTATTTTGGACGCTTTTAGTACTGATTACGAAAAGGAGTATTTGAATATGATGCGAAATAAGCTCGGTTTCCAAATCAAAAAAAAACAAGATGTAGTTTTGATTCAACATTTGACCCAATTGTTGGAAAAGGTAGAAACTGATATGACTATTTTCTTTAGAAATCTAAGTACTGTTACCAAAGAGGATAGTACAGTAACTGCTTTTAATACTATAATAGAGGCTTTTTATAATGAAAAGGACTTAGAGGAAACAATCATGAAAGAATGGCACGATTGGTTTGAGAAGTACAGCATTCGCATCAATGAAGAAACACTGTCAGATTCTGAAAGGAAAGAGCAAATGAATACAGTGAATCCAAAATATGTACTGCGAAATTATATGGCACAATTGTGTATTGATGACGCAGACAAGGGTGATTATGCTTTGCTAAACGAATTATTTGAAATGCTTAAAAATCCATACGATGAACAACCAAATTTTCAAAAATGGTTTGCCAAAAGACCGGATTGGGCTAGAGATAAAGTGGGATGTTCTATGCTAAGCTGTAGCTCCTAAATTAGATTTAAACAGTATTAAAAACAGAATCTATTTAATACCAATAACTTCATGACCTCTTAGTAGCGTCTTATTTTTAGCATCTAAATTTTCTTTGGTTTTACCTAAAATGTTTATGATGTCAAATTTGGTATCACTTTTTCTTAAATTGTAAAAGGCTTCTGAGTTAGTGACTTCAACTTCTAAAATATAGTTTCGGTCTAATTTGAAAGTAGCAATATTGTCTTTTATAAATGCTCCATTTACCATATATATGACATCGTTACTTTTGATTTTGGTAAATTCAGATTTAATTTGTTCCAAACTTATGAAATCATATTTTTTAGGGTCTTTGGAAGTAATGTAAATTTGACCACGATATATAACCCCATTTATTGTGGTGTCCTTTTTGATAACATTTAAAGATTCAAATGCATTTGGGTCGATATGTCGCATCGTTGTTGAAGCAACTAAAGTTGAATCCAAAAACATTGCGGGTTCTTCCGTTTTATTGGTTTGTCCAAAAAATAAGGTATTGAAAAATAATATCGAAAAGGTTAAAATATATTTCATAATTATTTTAAATTTAACTGATAGTCTGAAATCAATACATTTGGAGAAAGGTTTAAGCGGATTGTTAAATTGCGAATCATTTCAATAGTAAGTTTTCGCTTGCGATTCAAGATTTCTGAAACTCTACTTTTTCCACCAATAGCATCAACTAAATCAATCTGCTTCAATTGCATTTCTTCCATTCTTATTTTTATGGCTTCTATTGGGTCGGGGGCTTCTATTGGATACTGTTTTTTTTCATATTCGTCAATCAATACCGCAAGAATTTCAGCTTCATCACCTTCAGGAGTTCCGCTTTTAGCGTCAAAAAGAAGTTCGAATCTTTTTAATGCAATTCGATAATCAGATTCGGTTTTTATTGGAGTAATGTTCATTTTTTTTGTTTTTTAAATTGTATCGGCATCTATTTTATCATACTCGGAATGAGTTCCTATGAATCGTATAAATATCCATTGATTTTCAAAATTAAATTTTGCCACCAATCGATATGAATTGCCTTTTATGTTGAAAACAATTCTACCATCTTTAAGAATACTTGCATTGGCATAATTTTGTTTTACATCATTTGGAGTCTTCCAATTGGCATGTAAAGCGGTATCGTACCAAGTTTTTAAGTATTGTTCGGTATCAGGATGTATTTTCCAATAATCTCTCAAAGCTCCTTTTACAAATATTCTTGTCATATTCAATTGAAATTCTTAGGCAAAGATATAAATAAATTCTCGATTTGGGAACTTTGTTGCTGAACAAAAAAAATCCTGAACTCTCATTCAGGATTTTTTGGTTTAATTTATTCCAAGTGCAGAAATCTGCTTCTTAACTTATGATTTTTTATTCTTTCCAAAATTAAATTTTACTTTCTCCACTACTTGCACCTTTGGAGCTCCTTTTGAAAATTGTTTTTTGAACGGTTTCTTAGCAGCAGGCTTCGATTTTGAAGGACTTTCGTCACCTCTTGATTTCTCCTCGTCTCTTGGCTTTGCTTTAAATTCAGCTCTTTCAGAAGTTCCTTCCTTTACAGGAATTTGTGCTTTATGTTTGGCTAAAACATCATTTGGATTCTTTGGATTTTCCTTCGTTCCACGCAAGTGTATTACCAATGCGTTCAGGAAGTTGCGCAACACTTGGTCGCCACATTCCATATAATTTTCGTGTTTTTCATCACGAAAAAAAGCACCTAATTCTGATTTAGTGATTCTAAAATCTACTAATTCTAATATTTCAACTATTTGATCGTCACGCAGCATTAAAGCTACACGAAGTTTTTTAAAGATATCGTTATTTGTCATCATATTCTAATTTTTTACAAAGGTACGTTTAAAAAGCAATTGCATCACAATTTTAGATTTAGAATTGAATTTGGTTCAAAATGTGAATTAGTTTATCCAAATCTTCTCTTTTGTGATTGGCAGTAACGACAATTCGGTTTAAATCCTTGAAGTCTAAGGTTGGATATTTAAAATTAGTTACTATGATTTTATTGGCAATAAAAATTTTATTTATTCCTTCAATTTCTGGATAGATTAGCGGATAATTGGGATCAAAATGAACAGCTTTATTTTTATTTAAATGTGCATCAAGGTAGTTCAAATTATTTTTTAATTTTTGATGTTGGTGGATGTAGAGTGCTGATGCGTCAGCCATTGTTTGTACAAACGCGGCATTCATTCCGGCACTGGAAACAAGTGTATCATGAATTGCCATCTGATTTATAAATTCAGAATCGCTGGCAATTACACCTCCAGTCAATCCAAAGGCTTTCCCTAAGGACGCCATCATAATTTTTCGTTTAATATCAGGAAGATTGATTGTCGAAAAAATTCCGCAGCCATTTGTACCCAAAATTCCTAACGAATGCGATTCATCAATAACCAAAGTGATTTCTTTATTGGACGGAATCGACTTCAGAACAGAAAGATCGATTGGTCGTACATGAAAAGAGGGAACCGAATCCGTTAAAACTGTAATTTTTTCAATTGTGTCATCCAATAAACGGGGATTTAATTTTTCTCCAATAAAAAAAGGAAGACTGTTTGGCACTTTTATCGCAGGATGCGTATTCGGAAAATGAAAAAAGCAATCGGTTTGCGATATCAGTGCTTCAACAACTAATTTCCCTGCCAGCATACCGGAAGAAATCGTAAGTGCAGCTTCTGCTTTAATGAAATCGGCTAAAAATTGTTCTCCGTTTTCGTAAGCGGTAAGTTGAACATTGGCACTTCTGGAGCTCCCGTAAGCCGTTCCCCACTGTAAAATATTCTTGATAATCAGTTTTTGAAAATCAGGATGCGTGGGCAAACCCAAATAGGCCGTTCCTCCAAAATACAAATAGTCTTCATTGTTTATTTCAATTATTCGATCCGGAAATTGGCTGACTTTCATTTAAAATTACATTAAAGTTACACCGGTTCCATTAATATCAGAATAGCTTATTTTTCCAAAATCAATTGTTACGCCGGTTGCTATGTCTTCAGCCAAAAGCAATGCACCGTCCATATCTACATAATCCAATTGCGGCAATAAATGCGCAATAGCAGAAATTCCTACAGTGGATTCGGTCATGCAGCCTACCATTGTTTTCAATCCTAATTTTTTGGCATCCTCAATCATTCGTCTTCCTGGAGTCAGTCCGCCACATTTTACTAATTTGACATTGACACCATGAAAATGCTGGTGACATTTGGCCACGTCTTCCTCAATGATACAACTTTCGTCAGCTATTATTGGTAAAACAGAATGTTTGAAAACTTCTTTATGTCCTTCCCAATTGTCCGCTTTCATGGGCTGTTCCAGAAATTCTACCCCTAGCTTTTTTAACTCGATTGCATTATTAATGGTCTCTTCGACGCCCCAACCACAGTTGGCATCAATTCTAAAAATGGCATTGGTATGTTTCCGAAGTTCGGTGACAATGGCAATATCTTCTTTCGTACCCAATTTTATTTTATAAATGGGCCAAGGCAATTCCTTCATTTTAGCAACCATTTTTTCGATGGAAGCAATTCCAATCGT
The DNA here is from genome assembly GCF_048286555.1 of Flavobacterium cryophilum. Classification (NCBI taxonomy): domain Bacteria; kingdom Pseudomonadati; phylum Bacteroidota; class Flavobacteriia; order Flavobacteriales; family Flavobacteriaceae; genus Flavobacterium; species Flavobacterium cryophilum. Next base: position 16,436 of record NZ_JBLVPZ010000010.1, read on the forward strand.
GTAATCTGTCAATGGATTTGTATCGCTAGTATAATTCCATAATTCGTATAATTTCTTTCCTTTTCTACGTGCGTACAAATCATTGTATGCCATGTCCAAAGCGCATAACGCAAACATGTCGTGTTTTAGAAAAGGATGAATCTTTGCCCAAAATTCTTCGGGAGTTTCATTTGCAGTAGCTTCAATTACTGTGCGAATTTTTTCTAAATCCTGCATCATTACCGGAACTGTAGTCTTATAATAGGGATTAGAAGTTGCTTCTCCAAAACCGGAAAATCCTTCACACTGCAGTTCCACGATCAAAGAAGGTTGAAAGTCAATCGATTCTCTTGAAATCGTAAAGGTATGTTTTAATTTGAGGTTGTATTCTCTTAAAATTAATTCCATTTGAATCTGATTTTATACACTAAAAATTAATGAGTTTCTTTAAAGATGCCATTTAATAGCCAAGCCATAAAATGGCTTTTACAAAACCATCTCGCCATAACTTTTCATTGTGTTGTCCGGCTTTTACGATTTTCTTTTCATTCAAGTTAAGACAGTAACATCGATTTGAATTTAATAAAAATTCCATTTTGTTTACATTTGAAACCATATCGTCACTTTCATTATCGCCACATAAGAAATAAATTTTAGATTTTATTTTTTTAGATTTTTCAGTTAAATTATAAATGTCTTTACTGAACCAAAACGAAGGAGAAAATACACCTGCTTTTCCAAAAATTTTTGGATATTTTAAAACAGCATAATAAGAAGTGAGTCCGCCAAGGGAACTTCCCATGATAATAGTATTTTTACTTTTAGTTTTAGTTCGATACGTTTTGTCAATTTGTGGTTTGAGTGTTTTCACAATAAATTCTAAATATCTATCCGCTTTTCCGCCACCATATTTCTCGTTTTTAAAAGGCGTCAGTTCATCGATTCTTTTGTCATTTCCATGTTCGATCCCTACAACAATAACTTGTGCTTTTAGGCTGTCCAGTTTTTCGTCCACATTCCATTCACCGTTGTACGATGTTTTGGTATCGAATAGATTCTGTGCATCGTGCATGTAGATTACAGAATATTTCTTTTTTGAAGCAGAATAATTTATAGGTAAATAGACCCAGATTTTCTTTGTTGTTTGAAGTTGTGGCGCCTCAACAAAATAAGTAGAAACTTGCTTTGAAGCGGTACTTTCCTGAGCGATTACTGCTGTCGTTATTAAAAAGAAGAGGGATAATAATGTAAGTATTCGAATCATTAAGTTGTGATTTAATTTAAATGCAATATTTTAGCTAAAAATAATAATTTCATGGATACATACGAGGAAAAAAGGAGCTTACTTTTAGAGATGATTGCTTTTTCTGCTGTTGATGGACAATTGCATAAGAGAGAATACGATTTTTTGTTTATTGTTGCCAATGAATTAAATATAGAAAAAGGAGGATTCAATGATTTGTTTCATCAGGAATTACCGAAATTACCAATCAAATCCGAGTTTCAGCGGATTCAACAATTTTATAGATTGGCTTTGTTAATGCATAGTGATGGTGTGCTGCACAAAAAAGAAGCTGTTGCTATCCAACAAATTGCAATTGACATGGGACTCAATCCAGAGGCCACGAAACGCATTTTAAAGCTAATGAAGGAAGCACCAAATGCGATTATTGATGCCGAAGTTTTGCTGACTGTTTTTAAGGAGCAACAGAATTAAGTTAATTGTCCTTGTAATGCTTTAATTTCATCTCGTAATTTTGCAGCTTGCATAAAGTCCAAATCTTTGGCTGCTTTTTCCATTGATTTCCGTTTTTCGCGTATACGTTTTTCAATCTCAGCTTTGGAGAGATATAAGTTTTCGGGTTCGGCAGCGGTATTTACTGCGTAGCCTAATTCATAATCAGCTAAAGGGTTTTTAGTAAATGCGCTCTCAATTTTTTTATTTAAAGCTTGCGGTACGATATTATTTAAAGTATTGTGATTGATTTGTTTGGTTCTGCGATAATTAGTCTCGTCAATGGTTTTTTGCATGCTGTTGGTGATTTTATCAGCATACATAATTGCTTTTCCATTCAAGTTTCTCGCCGCACGACCAATTGTTTGCGTAAGCGAACGATGACTTCGTAAAAAACCTTCTTTGTCTGCATCTAAAATTGCCACCAAAGAAACTTCAGGTAAATCCAAACCTTCACGAAGTAAATTCACACCAATTAATACATCAAAAATTCCTTTTCGCAAATCTTGCATGATTTCTATTCGTTCCAAAGTGTCTACTTCGGAGTGAATATAACGGCAACGAATATTGACTTTAGTTAAGTATTTAGCTAATTCTTCCGCCATTCTTTTGGTTAAAGTCGTCACCAAAACACGTTCGTCAATTTCGGCACGAAGCTGAATTTCTTCAATTAAATCATCAATTTGGTTTAAACTCGGTCGGATTTCGATAACTGGATCTAATAGTCCTGTAGGACGAATTACTTGTTCTACAACGACGCCTTCTGTTTTTTGCAATTCATAATCAGCCGGCGTTGCCGAAACGTAAATTACTTGATTTTGCATCGCTTCAAACTCTTCAAATTTTAAAGGGCGATTGTCCATTGCTGCGGGAAGTCTAAAACCATATTCCACTAAATTTTCTTTTCGGCTTCTGTCTCCGCCATACATTGCGCTGACCTGTGAAAGTGTGACATGGCTTTCGTCCACCACCATTAAGTAATCTTTTGGAAAATAATCCAATAAACAAAAAGGTCTGGTTCCTGGTAAACGTCCATCAAGGTACCGGGAATAATTTTCAATTCCGGAGCAATAACCGAGTTCCCGAATCATTTCTAAATCAAAATTGGTGCGTTCTTCTAATCGTTTTGCTTCGAGATGTTTGCCAATTTCCTTGAAATAATCAACCTGTTTTACTAAATCCTGTTGAATTTCCCAAATTGCATTTTGCAAAACATCTGGAGACGTCACAAACATGTTAGCGGGATAAATCGTCAGTTTTTCAAATTTCTCGATTACTTGAGAATTCTTAGTATCGAAACTTTCAATTTCCTCGATTTCATCACCAAAGAAATGAATGCGATAGGCGTCATCCGCATAACTAGGATAAACATCGACGGTATCTCCTTTTATTCTGAAACTTCCCGGATTAAAATCGGCTTCTGTTCTGGAATATAAACTTTGCACCAGTTGATGCAATAATTTGGTTCTAGAAATAATTTGTCCTTTCTCAATTGGAATCAAGTTTTTTTGAAATTCGATGGGATTTCCAATACCGTATAAACACGAAACCGATGCGACGACCAAAATATCTCTTCGTCCGGAAAGCAACGAAGCCGTGGTTGACATTCGCATTTTTTCTAGTTCTTCATTGATAGATAAGTCCTTCTCAATAAAAACGCCCGTTACAGGCATAAAAGCTTCTGGCTGGTAATAATCGTAGTAAGAAACGAAATATTCTACAGCGTTATTCGGGAAAAATTGCTTGAATTCCGAATATAATTGTGCTGCTAAAGTTTTGTTGTGTGCTAAAACTAATGTCGGTCTTTGTACTTCCTGAATGACATTGGCAACGGTAAATGTTTTTCCGGATCCGGTAACTCCTAAAAGTGTTTGGAATTTATCACCTTCAATAATCCCTTGAGTCAATTTTTCAATCGCTTGAGGTTGGTCGCCCTTAGGCTGGTAATCAGATACTACTTGGAAATTCATTCGGGATTTTAGATTCAAATAATTTTTAAATTTTCGGGATCTTGACGACTATCCCAAACAGTAATTACATTGATTTGTGTTAATTCAATTTCATAAAATAACACATAATCGCCCACAATTAACCCGTGGACATTTTCAAAATTGGTTTTGACTCCTATGTAAGGTTGCTTTTTTAAAGTCGAGAGTTCGTGTCTAAAACTTTTATATAGTTTTTTAGAATAAATAGTATTTCGATTTCTGTGATTGAAAAACTCTAAGATTTGATATAATCTTTCTTTTGACTTAGGAGACCAAATTATTCTTCTTGAAGCCATTTTGTAATTTCTAAATCTAAATCATCATTATCAATTCCTAATCCATTTTTAATTTCAATTCTCGAAATTAAAATATCATCAATTTGATTTTGAGTTAAAGCTATTATTCTTTCCGATTTACTATCTAAAACAGCATTTATTTCTAACAAAAATACTTCGTCATCAATTTCCGCAATTTTAGAAATCAGTAATTTTTTTAATTCGATTGCGCTCATAAGAAAAGAGTTTATACAAAATTAATCAAAAGAGTGTTACCAATGGTAAAACTTCTGGTTTTTCTGTTTGGCTGTTGATTGGAAAGGCCGAACCGAGATGGGCAGCGGTGTTTTTGGTTTCCTAGTGGAATGGTCATCGAAATAATTTCTGAGCTATCCAAACAGATATTTATTGTATAGCCGAAATGTCTGGGTCCGTTCAATACGAGTTTCATTTCCATGTTGTGTACGCAACGAAACTCTAATGCTTTTTACATCTCCGCCCCATTCGACACATTTGTCATCAAGGGCAAGAAATTCAAGTTTCTTCACATGATTTACATAAAGTAAAGGATTTTGCTTCGATTGCGTTTGACACGAAATGAATAAAACAAATGTTCCGATTGTAAAAATCCGGTTTTTCAGGGCTAATTGCTGCTGTCTTGCATATTGTAGGCAAAAGGAACTAAAAAAAGGAGTCGTTTTTAGTCAAATTTCCACGCTTTTTGTTGTGCCTCACTCAAAAATGTCCAAGCAACAATTCGGCTAGTTTTTTGGCCTTGAGCCATGTCAATTGTTTTAATTTGAACCGCACTTACCTTGTTTAATGCTTTGTAAAGACTGGAAAGATTCTCTTTTTTAGAGACTAAAGTCGTAAACCATAAACATTGCATGGGATATTTCGCACTTTCGTAAATCATTTGAGTAGTAAAGCCTAATTCACCGCCTTCACACCATAATTCAGCATTATGGCCACCAAAATTTAAAACAGGTTTAGCTTCGCTCCGTTCGGCGGCGCCTCGGGTTGTAGTTTTGGTATTTTCTAAATTATTGATTTTTCGAACCGTACTTTTTGTGGCTTCATCTTGCGAAGCATGGAAAGGAGGATTGCAAATGGTAAATGTAAATTTATCTTCGGGAGTAATTATATTTTTAAAAATGAAGCGTGATTCTGTTTGTTGCTGTAAACTTATGGCATCAATTAGTTTTGGATTTTCTTCAATGATGGCACTGCAATTTTCAATTGCTTTTAAGTCAATATCAGTTCCTACAAAACTCCAGCCGTAAGCGGAATTACCTATTATAGGATAGATGCAATTCGCCCCCACACCAATATCTAAACCTTGAACAGTTTCTCCTTCTGGAATAATTCCGTTGTTGGTTGAAGCTAATAAATCAGCGAGGTAATGTATATAATCTGCTCTTCCGGGAATCGGAGGGCAAAGATAATTTTTAGGGATATCCCAGTTTTGAATGTCGTAATGTGATACTAGCAACGCTTTGTTAAGTGCCTTTACGGCATCAGGATTGCTAAAATCAATGGTCTCAATTTTATGCTCATTGACAGAAACAAAAGTCTTTAATTCAGGAGATTTCGCTATTAATTGCTCAAAATTATATCCAAATCTGTCAAGATTTCTAGGATGTAAATTAATCTTTTCGGTACTTGTTTTCGCTTTCATTTTCTATTTTTCGATGCAAAGATAGGTATAACTATTTTGGTAATAACTACTAAGGGCTGCGTAAATGTAGGAATTATTTTGCTACATCGTAGCGGATAACAGTACCTATATCTTTTTAAAACCGAAAATTTTGAGCAGACTTGTTCGGCATAATTTTCTCTAAATTTGCAAAAAGAATAAAATTTCCAGTAGTACATCTGCGAATCTTTGATTATTTTGAAGTATGCTTTTGCCTTGACACAGCCGTTGTAAATAGATAAAAAAAGAAATTATTAAATTAGATTGGGCAAGTATTTTTGAAACCTAAAAACGGTTACTTTTATAAAAAATACAAATACAAATACAATGACCTATACGCGCACCTCCTTCCATTTCAAAAAGAGATACATAATTTACAGTTTAATTTTTTTGTATATCGTAATGTGTCAGTCTTGTATGACGATGCGATTTTCGAATAAGGAAACAACAAAATTTTTTGGTGCCTCCCAGACAAGATTTCAGGATAAAACAATAGTTTTTGACGGTTATAAAATTCATTATGTAGAAACTGGTATGATGCAAAATCCAACTTTGTTTTTTATACACGGTTCACCCGGAAGTTGGAATGCCTTTAAAGAATATCTTGCAGACACTTTATTACTAAAAAAATACCGAATGATTGCTATTGACCGACCCGGTTTTGGTTACAGTGATTTTGGAGATGCTCAAAACTTAGGTGTACAATCGAAGAGAATAGCAGCCTTTATACGTAAAATTGATAATAAGAAGCCGATAATTTTGGTCGGACATTCCTATGGTGGGCCCGTCGTAGCTCAGTTAGCAGTGGATAATCCAGCTTGGTATAAACGATTGGTGATATTGTCAGGCTCATTGGACCCAAAAGCTGAAAACTCAGAGAAATGGAGAACTGTTGTCAAAGCTTTGCCTTTACGGTATTTGATTCCCGGAGCATTACGGCCTGCTAATGATGAGTTGTGGTGGCTGAAACAGGATTTGATAGCTTTAAAACCAGAGTTGAAAAAGATTACTTGCGATGTTACCATTATTCATGGAACAAAAGATGCTTTGGTACCGTATAGTAATGTTGCCTTTATGAAAAAAATGTTGGTCAATGCAAAATCAATTGATACAATAACGATCGAAAAAGCGAATCATTTTATACCCTGGAGCCATTATGATATTGTGAGAAATGAATTGTTGAATTTACACTAAAAACTAATCTAAACATTCCATCATCAATAAATCGCCTTGGTCATGAATTATTGTAACAATGCCGTCTTTAATGACATGATTACTGCTTCCGGTTTTATAACCAATGGTCAAACTATCATCTTTCAATGGGTAAAATAAATTATCCGAATGAATTCCAGTCACATGACCGATGGGAATTAATGAAATAGGAGTACTGGCCGTGTACCATTTTTCGAATTTTTTAGGCAACAGAAACACTTTTGAATGATCGTCGAGAATAACAATTTTTAATAAATTTCTATAACGCGTGATGTTGGTAAGATTGGTAATGGTATGATCTGCTCTTCTTCCGGTGGCCCAGACAACGTTTACTGCAGGAATTTTTCGTTCGATTAAATAGTCAAAAGCTTTTTCTAAATCGGTTTTATTCTGGTCCGGCGTGTGAACGATTTCGATGGGGTACTGCGAGGTTTTATATATTTCAGGATCGAATCCTCTGTCGAAATCCCCTAAAAGCACATCGACTTTGATGTCTAATTCCATGACACGAACCATGGCCGAATCTAGTACAATCACAAGCGGCGACCATTCCAGTAACTGACCCAATAATTCGGGATTACAGGAAGCCCCATTTGCAATGATTAAAGCAGGTTCTTGGTCGTCGCGAACGATATGGTGTGAAGACATACTTAATTATGAATTATAAATTATGATGTAAAAGTAAATAAAAGTTCTCGTTTTATCTCTCACGTACTAGCCCGGATGGCAATGAAAACCAAAACTGGTTGTAAACTTTAGTTTTCCGGCAGTAGAAGAGCGACCAAAGGAAGCTCCTTATACGGACTGGAAAACTGTTTAGAACCTTTTTTGGTTGTAATGAACAGCTGGATTAGCTCCTAATTATTCAATAGTGTAATTTCTAATAGTGACTTCGCTAAGGGAGAAATAGCCCAAGGGATAATTAGTCGTATCAGTGGTGTTAATAATGTTTCCTCTCACAGTTGCAGGAGGAGATTGAAACGGTCCGCCGCCATTATTTCCTGCGATACTCACCAAAACACTCATGTAATTGTAATAGGCTTTAGAAATTCCGAAGTGGCTTATTTCAATTTTATCCTCTTTTTTTAAATCATCATTTTGCGAAATACTGAAGAATTCGTTTCCGTTAAAAAACTCATCTTGGTCTACATAAAAGTTTGATTTTACTTGGTTCGAATACACATATTTGTAGAGGTAATAATTGCTTTCACCCATTGGATCTTGATAAAAGGTTTTAATTTCTATATCAGTTCCAGTAAATCCACCTTGGTTATTTTGCACAATTTTAGTGATTGGCGTAACGGGTTTCAACGTTTCTACAGCAGTGTAGGTATTGCCGTTACTGATAATATGGAGCGTGTAAGTTTCGTTGATTACAGGAACAAAAGTAGTACACGTGTACTCGCCTGTATTTGCAATTTCTGAAAAACTAAAAACGATATTAGTACTGTTTTTTATAAAAACGGTTGCGCCGGAAACTTTGGGAATTTCAGTGCTATAAAAACCGGTTGTAGTGCTTAGTTTTATTTTCTGTTGATTTCCGGTCGTTCCTTTTTTCCAATAGATTGCAGCCTCGATAACCAATCTTGGTGACGCATTGTCTAAATCTACTTCGACAACATCTTCACAACTTACTGATAAAACCCCGATGATCAGTATCAAATAAAGTGTTATTTTTTTCATGATTTTATTTTTATTTTGTTGTCATATTCAAGTCTAAGCTTAAAATTTGAAATTATAACTCACTGCAGGAACAACACCAAAGATTGAAGTTTTTACCGCTTCATTGGTTCCAGTATCTGAGTTTTGTTTGAAATTAATTGACGCGGCATTTTTTCGATTGTATAAATTGTAAATGCTAAAAACCCATTCTCCTTTCCACTGGCGATCTTTATTACTTTTTGGAGTCAAAGTAGCAGCAATGTCAAGATGATGGTATGCCGGAAGTCGATTATCGTTTCTCAGTCCATAACTAGGGACGTTTATATCTAAGTAATCATATTGTCCAATGGGATAGGTTACCGGTTGCCCTGTTTGCAGGGCAAAATTAGCTCCAAAAGACCATTTTTCATTCCAATTATAGGAAGTGGTTATTGCAATATTATGCAATTTATCATATACTGAATTGTACCATTGGCCGTTGTTGATTCCAGTTTCTTTTGGCGTTCTGCCCGGAGTTTGTTGCTCTGATTTGGATAAGGTATACGAAATCCAACCAGTAAATTTCCCTTCATTTTTCCGAAACATGATTTCTAAACCATACGATCTTAATTGACCGTTCAGGATAATTTGTTCAATGGCTTTATTAGCAATCAAATTAGCGCCGTCAATGTAATCCAATCGGTTTTGAACTTCTTTATAATACGTTTCTATTTCAAGGGAATAGAGGTCTTCATTGAAATTTTTAAAATAACCCAAAGCCACCTGATCGGTAATTTGAGGTTTAATGAAACTGTCGCTTGGCGTCCATACATCAAGTGGAGTAGGCGATGTGGTGTTCGAAATCAATTGTAAATACTGCACCATTCTGTTGTAGCTTGCTTTGACAGCTTGGTCATCGTTGAGTTGATATGCTAGTGAAAAACGTGGTTCCAAATAATTATATCTTTTAATGACTTTGTTTTTGTCATAGAATTGGGCGCTAATTGGAGTTGCTTTTTCATAAATCTGTAAATCTGAATTGAAAATCACCGGATTGTCATTTTCATAAATATTTACGGTAGATTGTCCTAAACGGTAAAACATACTATAACGAAGCCCATAGGAAAGTGCTATTTTATTGGTTATTTTGTGATCAGCATTGATATAAAGTGCGGGCTCAAAAGCATATTTTTTATCCAATTGATCAAAATTAATTCCGGAGTTAGCATCAGATGGTTTGATAGTTCCCGGATTAAACTCGTAATAAATTCCGTTTACACCGTAATTCAATTTGAATTTATCCGAAATATAATTCTTGAAATCGTATTTAATATTATAATTCTTGATGCCGGAATCCCATTTGAAACCTACAAAATCCAAATCCAAACCGTAATAGTAATCGCTGTAAATGAGCGATAAATTAGAAAATAATTTTTCAGAAAACAAATGGTTCCAGCGAAGGTTTACGGTTGTATTTCCGTAAATGTTAGTAAAACTTTTATTCAGACTAAAAACATCCCGGCCAAAATAACCCGATAGATAAAGGCTGTTGTTTGAATCTAATTTGTAGCTTAACTTAGTGTTCAAATCATAAAAATAAGCCGAGTTGTTTTTTTGTTCTTTGGATAGTTTCAGGAATAAATGTGCATAGGAGCTTCGGCCGCCAATAAGAAAGGAACCTTTGTCTTTAACCAATGGTCCTTCGGCCAAAATCCTGCTGGAAATTAATCCGATTCCTCCATTGACATGAAATCCTTTGCTGTTGCCGTCTTTTTGATAAATATCCAAAACAGAAGAAGCTCTTCCTCCAAAACGTGCTGGAATTCCACCTTTGTACAGCTTTAAATCTTTGATAGCATCCGGATTAAAAACAGAGAAGAAACCAAAAACATGGGATGAATTAAATATGGTTGCTTCATCCAAGAGAATTAAATTTTGGTCGGCACCACCGCCGCGAACATTAAAGCCGGATGCGCCTTCGCCAGCATTAGTAACTCCGGGCAGCAATAAAATAGATTTTAAAACATCGACTTCACCTAGAACAACTGGCATTTTTTTAATAGCTGATATTGAGAGCTTGTTGACGCTCATTTCCGGTTTTTGGATGTCTGTTTTGGTTTTGTTATCGGTAATTATAACTTCTTGTAGCGCGGTTTCAGTACTATATAAATTAAAATTATTTTTTATGTTTTGGTTCAGATGTATTGATTGTTCAAGGGTCTGATAGCCCAAATAACGTATTTGTACGCTGTATGTCCCTTGTGGTAAAGTGATGGAATAAAAACCATATTCATTAGTTGTTACTCCGGTTTTAAGTTGTGGAATTACAACATTGACACCTATTAAAGTTTCGTTACTGTTCGCGTCAATAATAGTTCCGCTTAGCGTAAATTTCTCTTGAGCGAAAGAGGACAATGAGGATAATAATACAACTAAAAAGGTAATAATTTTCTTTGGAGTCATTGGTCAGATTTTATCGAAATGAAAAATACAAATTACATAAAATAGAATTTTAATAGCATTATAACAGATGTTAAGGTATTGCTAATATAAAAAAAGGACGACTGTCTCCAGCCGTCCTTTTTTACTATATGAAATGACTTCATTAAGCGATTTTTGCCAATATTGTATTGAAAGTTTCACTTGGACGCATTGCTTTTTCTGTTAATTCAGGATTTGGTTGGTAATGACCACCAATGTCTTGGGGTTTTCCTTGCGCTGCAATTAACTCGGCATTGATTTTAGTTTCATTTTCTGCAAATTCTACTGCAATAGGAGAGAAGATAGCTTTCAAAGCAGGTTCTTTATCCTGCGCTGCCAAGGCTTCTGCCCAATACATAGCCAAGTAAAAATGAGAACCACGGTTGTCAATTTCGCCTAATCTACGTGCTGGTGATTTATCAGTTGCTAAGAATTTTTCGGTAGCGACATCAAGAGTTTCCGCTAAAACAATAGCTTTAGAATTATTCACTGTCTGTCCTAAATGTTCCAGTGAAGCACCTAAGGCCAAGAATTCACCAAGAGAATCCCAACGTAAATATCCTTCGGACGTAAATTGCGTTACGTGTTTTGGAGCTGATCCACCGGCACCAGTTTCAAACAATCCACCACCATTCATTAATGGAACAATTGATAGCATTTTTGCTGATGTTCCCACTTCTAAAATGGGGAATAAATCTGTTAAATAATCTCGTAATACGTTTCCAGTTACAGAAATAGTATCTAATCCTTTGATGATTCTTTCCAATGTAAAGTTTGTTGCTTCAATAGGATTCAGGATTTGAATATCTAAACCGGTAGTGTCGTGATCTTTTAAATATTTGGTAACTTTTTCAATTAGTGCTCTATCGTGTGCTCTATTATTATCCAACCAGAAAATGGCCGGGGTGTTAGATAAACGTGCTCTGTTTACAGCTAATTTGACCCAGTCTTGAATCGGGGCATCTTTTGCCTGACACATTCTGAAAATATCTTTATCTTCAACGACTTGTTCCATTAAAACATTTCCGTTCACATCTACAACACGGACAACTCCGTCAGCTGTCACTTGAAATGTTTTGTCATGAGAACCATATTCTTCTGCTTTTTGTGCCATCAGACCTACGTTTGGTACACTTCCCATTGTAGTTGGGTCAAATGCACCATTTTTTTTACAAAAAGCAATAGTTGCTGTATAAACACCGGCGTAACACCTGTCAGGAATAATGGCTACGATATCTTGTTGCTTACCGTCCTTATTAAACATCTGTCCTGAAGTACGAATCATAGCTGGCATCGAAGCATCGACAATCACGTCCGACGGAACGTGAAGATTGGTAATTCCTTTATCAGAATTTACCATGGCCAATGCTGGTCCTGTAGCTATTGCTTGGTTCAGTGCCGCTTCTACTTCAGCCTGCATCGGTTGTCCTGCAATTTTTGCGTATACATCACCCAAACCGTTTCTAGTATCAATATTCAATTCAGTAAACAAAGCGGCATATTTTTCGAAAACAGCTGCAAAATATACTTCTACAATAGCGCCAAAAATAATTGGATCAGAAACTTTCATCATTGTAGCTTTCAGGTGAACCGAAAGTAAAACGTTTAATTTTTTTGCCTCTACAATTGTTTTGGCAACAAAAGTTTTTAAAGCGTTCAGGTTCATTACTGAACTGTCGATTATTTCACCTGCTTTTAGTGGAGTACTTGCTTTCAGGACAGTAGTTGCACCATCTTTAGCAACGAATTCGATTTTTACATCAGTAGCATCAGCAAGAGTGACTGATTTTTCACTTCCGTAAAAATCACCGCTTTCCATAGAAGCTACGTGCGTTTTTGAATCGGCAGACCACGCGCCCATAGAATGCGGGTTTGCTTTAGCGTAGTTTTTAACTGCTTTTGGTGCTCTGCGGTCAGAATTTCCTTCACGTAAAATGGGGTTTACAGCCGAACCTAATATTTTAGAATATTTTGCTTTAACGGTTGTCTCCGCTTCATTTTGAGGTTCTTCGGGGAAGTTTGGCAAATTATAACCATGAGATTGTAATTCAGTTATAGCCGCTTTTAACTGCGGAACAGAAGCTGAAACATTTGGTAATTTTATAATGTTAGCTTCTGGAGTTGTAGCTAATTGTCCAAGTTCTATTAATGCATCTCCTGTTTTTTGATCTTCTTTCAAAAACTCCGGGAAGTTTGCTAAAATTCTTGCGGCTAAAGAAATGTCTCTAGTTTCAATTTCAATGTCAGAAGTTGATGTAAATGCTTGTACAATAGGTAAAAATGAATACGTTGCCAATAAAGGCGCTTCATCAGTAAGGGTGTAAAAAATTTTTGATTTCTGTGTCATTTTTTTATTTTTATAATCATCACGTTAAATGTAGCTTAGATAAGTGTATTTTACTTAAAATAAGGCGAACAAATATATGAAAATCAGACGTAATAGAACGTGGATTTTATGTAGAAAAACATGAATTTTTTGATTATGAACTTGTTATTCTTATATTGTTAGTTTTATGGGCTCATAACTCCTAAATTAGGAATTTATAAGGGAAATAGTAAACAAAAAAAAGTCCCAACACTGTTGAGACTTTTATAATAAAGAGATAGTAAACTATCTTCTTTTATCTTTAATTTTAGCTTTTTTACCAGTAAGTTCTCTGAAGTAGAAAATTCTAGCTCTACGTACAGCACCTTTCTTATTGATTTCAATTTTTTGTAATGCAGGTAGATTTACCGGGAAGATACGCTCTACTCCAATTGCACCTGACATTTTACGAATAGTAAAAGTTTCGGTATTAGCAGAACCTCTTCTTTGGATTACAACTCCTTTGAAAAACTGAGTTCTAGTTTTTTCACCCTCTCTAATTTCGTAGTAAACGGTAATAGTGTCTCCAGCTGCAAAAACTGGGAATTCTTTTCTTGTTACGAATTCGTCTTGAACGAATTTCATTAAATCTGCCATGATAATTTTTTTAATTATGGATTGTATTAAATCAACATTCACGGATCTCGCCAGAGGTTGAACTAATGTGGGCGCAAAAGTACAATTTTTGTTTTAATTTACAACTTTTATTTTAAGTGTTCAGTCTCAGTCTCAGTTTTCAGTCATAATATACTTTGATTGGATTAAAAACCTAAATTTTACATCCAAATTTATCAGGATTATTGATCATGAAATTTATTAATCGACCAATTTCAATAGTTTTGTTATTCAAATCATTATAAGTTTCAATATCTATATATTCACATTTCAGAGAAAATTCTAACCAGACATTTGTTTCTGAATTTTCAGCATCACTATCTGTTAATTTACTGATGAAATGATTAATGTAGCGTCTTTTTCTGTATGCTTCCGCGATGTTAGCAGAAACGCTTCTCGAAGAACGTCTGATTTGATCTGTGAGAGAATACTTTTCTTCTTTTGGAAATGATTTCGACAACTTAAAGATATCCATTGCTAACTGAAACGACTTCTGAAATGCTAATAATTCTTTGAAATCCATCGTTGATTTTATTTGGGTTTTTTAGTTTTCCGTCCCGGTTTCAGTCTCAGTCTCAGTCTCAGTTTTCAGTCTCAGTTTTCAGTCTTAGTTAATGGGGAATGCAAACTACAATTTTTTATTCAATTTCAAACTGAAAACTGCGACTGGAAACTATTTTATTAAATTCCGCACTGAAAACTGCGACTGGGACTGAAAACTTTTTTATTGAATTCCGCACTGAAAACTGCGACTGAAAACTGAAAACTATTCCTCCAATAAATCGGGTCTTCTGTTCTTGGTGTGCTCATAGGCCATATCTTCGCGCCATTTATCTATTTTGGCAAAATTTCCGCTGGTCAAAACTTCCGGAACTTTCCAGCCGTTATAATCTGCCGGACGAGTATATATTGGTCCTGATAATAAACCATCCTGAAAACTGTCTGTCAATGCTGAGGTTTCGTCACTCAAAACGCCAGGAATCAATCGGATTAATGCATCCGATAATACCAAAGCTCCTAATTCTCCTCCGCTCAATACATAATCGCCAATTGATATTTCTTTGGTAATGAAATGATCACGCACCCGTTGATCCACACCTTTATAATGCCCGCAAAGGATAATAATGTTTTCGTACATCGACATGGTATTCGCCATTTTCTGGTTTAAGGTTTCCCCGTCAGGCGACATATAAATGATTTCATCGTAGGACCTTTCGCTTTTCAAATGTGTAATGCATGCATCAATAGGCTGTACCGTCATTACCATTCCAGCACCACCGCCATAGGGATAATCATCAACACTTTTCTGTCTGTTGGTGGTGTAATCCCGTAAATTGTGAAAATAAACTTCCACCAATCCTTTGTCAATAGCACGTTTCATGATCGAAGCCTCAAACGGACTTCGCAATAATTCTGGGAGAACGGTAACAATATCGATGCGCATAATTTCTTTTATAAGTTTCAATCCTGAGGATTTGGGAGCAAAGGTACAAAGTTGCAGAGGTTTTTATATAACCATACCAACGATTAAAATTCTTTTAAGAATTGTGTTAGCTTTTAATGTAATACTGGCGATTTTAGTAGGAATTAATTCTTCACTGCAGTATTTCATACTATACTTTTTTCAACTACTTTTAGATCTTAAAAATAAACTACATATTTATGCAAATTTTTTCGAAAATAATCGTTGCAAGTTCCCTGTTTTTAGTAGCTTCTTTCCAAACTGAAACACTCTATGCACAAAACAAATCAGTTAAGATGACCAATCCTCTTTTACAAAAAAGTACGTTGCAGTATCAAGCACCGACTTTTGATTTAATTAAAAACGATCATTTTAAACCTGCTTTTGAATACGGTTTAAAAATTCATGATCAAGAAATCGAAAAGATTGCAAACAATCCAGCGAAGTCAACGTTTCAAAATACTGTACTGGCTTTAGAAACAAGCGGCGTGGACTTGAGCAGGGCAGCAGGTATTTTCTATAATTTAACGGGCTCTAATACCAACCCGACATTGCAAGCGATTGATGAGGAGTACGCTCCAATTTTTTCAGCTCATAATGATAAAATCTATTTGAATAGTAAATTATACAGTCGTTTTAAGGCATTGAATATTGCTGCTTTAAAAGGAGAAGATAAAAAATTGACACAATATTATTTACAACAATTTGAATTAGCGGGAGCAAATTTGTCTCTTGCCGATAAAGATAAAATGAAAAAAATTAATGAAGAGTTGGCCACTTTGAGCACACTCTTTGGAAATAAATTATTGATTGCCCGAAAAAACGGAGCCGTTTTGTTTGACAATGTAAATGATTTAGCGGGATTAAGCGCTAATGAAATTGCCGCTGCAAAGGTTAAAGCTACTGAAGCAGGTCAAGATGGGAAGTATTTAATAGGATTGTTAAACACCACTCAGCAACCATTGTTGCAAAGTCTTACTAATCGAGCTACGAGAGAAAAAATATTCAAAGCATCATGGAATCGTGCCGAAAAAAATGATGATGGCGATACCCGTGAAGTAATAGAACGAATGGTACGATTGCGTTTGCAAAAAGCAAATTTAATGGGTAAGAAAAGTTTCGCCGAATGGAAACTACAAGATCAAATGGCGCAATCACCTGCACCTGCGATGGATTTATTAGCAAAAATTGCAGGTCCGGCAGTAACTAAAGCGAAAGTAGAAACCAAAGAAATTCAAGACCTGATCGATTCACAAAACGGAGGATTTAAATTAGAACCTTGGGATTGGAACTTTTATTCAGAGCAAGTGCGTAAAGCAAAATATGATTTAGATGAAAATCAAATAAAACCGTATTTCGAAATTGGTACTGTTTTAGAAAAAGGCGTGTTTTTTGCTGCACAACAAATGTATGGCATCACATTCAAAGAAAGGAATGATTTGCCGGTTTATCATCCAGATGTAAAAGTGTATGAAGTATATGATAATGACGGAAAGTCAATTGCGATATACTACTTAGACTTTTATACTCGAGACAATAAAAATGGCGGTGCCTGGATGAGTAATTTTGTGAATCAGTCGCATTATTTAAAGCAAAAACCAGTTATTGTCAATGTTTATAATTTTTCAAAACCAGCTGGTGGAAATCCATCTTTAATCAGCTTTGATGATGTTACCACGATGTTTCATGAATTCGGACATACCTTGCACGGATTGTTTGCTAATCAGCAATACACAACGCTCTCCGGGACATCTGTCCCGCGTGATTATGTGGAGTTTCCTTCCCAAATCAATGAACATGCAGCATTGGATCCTTTAGTGCTGAAAAATTATGCAATACATTATCAAACCAAACAAGCCATTCCTCAGGAATTAATAGATAAAATTAAAAAAGCGGATACCTTTAATAAAGGATACGTAGTTACAGAGCTTTTAGCAGCGGCAACGCTAGATATGGCTTGGCATAGTGTAGAAAAGGAATCCGATTTCAAACCCACTTTAGTTTTCGAAGAAGAGGCGCTAGAAAAATACGGATTGTTGGTTAATGAAGTACCAACAAGATACCACACGCCTTATTTTGCCCACATTTGGGGTGGGGGGTATTCCGCAGGATATTATGCGTACACGTGGTCAAAAACATTGGACTATAATGCATTCGACTGGATGCAGGCCAATGGTGGTATGACAAGAGCCAACTGTGAACGTTTCAGGAAATACATTTTATCAGTAGGGAATAGTGTTGATTTAAACAAAGCCTTTAAAGATTTTATTGGACATGACATGCAAATAGAACCGTACTTGAGAAATGCTGGTTTATTAGTGAAATGATAAAATTTTGATGTTCGTACTTAAAATGACATTCGTAAGGATGTCATTTTTTTTGGAGCTCTTTCCAGCTTTACACGCTATCTTTTCTTGCCTAAAGAAAGCAAGAAAAGGATGTTGTTTCAATCTGGGCTAGGGTGTAATGGAAGTACAATGTATTTTAATGATCTAAATATCCATATTATCCCCAAACTTTCAAATTCCCAAATCAACGAATCTCCCAATTCCTTTTTAAAATTAATTTCGTAAATTTGCCTTTCAATAAAAATTAAAAAAAATGGAAAACGGAATATATGCTAAATTCAACACTACCAAAGGTGCTATTTTAGTGAAACTAGCACACGATTTAACTCCAGGCACAGTGGGGAATTTCGTAGGATTGGCGGAAGGAAACTTAGAAAATAAAGTAAAACCACAAGGGGTTAAATTTTATGACGGATTAAAATTCCACAGAGTAATTCCTGATTTCATGATTCAAGGTGGTTGTCCACAAGGAACAGGAACTGGAGATCCAGGGTATAAATTTGATGATGAATTTCACCCAAGTTTGAAACACGATCGTCCGGGAGTTTTGGCAATGGCTAATTCAGGACCTGGAACAAACGGCTCGCAATTCTATATTACCCATATCCCTACAGATTGGTTGGATAACAAACATACCGTTTTTGGTCATGTTGTAGAAGGTCAAGATATTGTTGATGCTGTGGAGCAAGGTGATGTGTTAGAATCTTTAGAAATTATCAGAGAAGGTGAAGAAGCTAAAAATTGGAATGCAATTGAAGCTTTTATCACATTCAAGGGGTCTCGCAACAAGCGTGATGCAACTCTAAAAGCAGAAGTTGAAGCAGCTATGGAAAAGCTAGCGGCTGGTTTTGAAAAAACTGAAAGCGGTTTGCGTTACCAGTTCATCCAAAGAGGTGACGGTAAAAAAGCAGAAAGTGGAAAAACAGTTGCGGTTCATTATGAAGGTTCATTAGAGAATGGAAAAGTTTTTGATTCTTCGTATCCAAGAAAAAAACCAATCGAATTTAAATTGGGTCAAGGTCAAGTTATTGAAGGTTGGGATGAAGGAATTGCGTTGTTGCGTGTAGGTGACAAAGCCCGTTTCGTTATTCCATCGGACTTAGGATATGGATCTCGTGGTGCTGGAGGAGCAATTCCGCCAAATGCTACTTTGATTTTTGACGTGGAATTAATGGAAGTGAAATAGTTTAAACTATTTATTTTAAATATGAAATGTAAAAATCCCAAAGTAAATTTTGGGATTTTTTTTGTACTAAATAATGATAAATTTTCAATTCTATTGAATTTTAATTTATGAGTTTAAAAATTCAATTAAATCTTTATTTAATTTATCTTTTTCGATATAAAATAAACCGTGTGGCGCTCCTTCATAAACAATAAATTTATTGTCGGGTATTAATTTTGATGCAATCTCAGAAGTAATTTCAATAGGAACTGTTTTGTCTTCATCGCCATGAATGATTAAGGTAGGAACATTTACAGAAGCCATTTCCAAGCGAAAATCGGTCGACGAAAATGATTTGGCACATTGTAAAGTAGCACGTGGTGAAGCAAAAGCACATAGCATTCTATAATAATCCAATAACGGAGTGCTGATAGGTTTGCTGATAAAGCTCACGCCAAAAAACGTTTTCCCAAAATTATCCAGAAAACCAATTCGGTCTTCTTTCATTTGTGCTCCCATCGCGTCATACTTCTCTTGCGGAACGCCGTTTGGATTCGAATCTGTTTGCAATAGAAACGGTGTAACTGATGAGATGAATACAGCTTTTGAAACTCCTTTTCCGCCATGACGACTAAAATACCGAACTACTTCTCCGCCACCCATTGAAAATCCCACCAGAGTGACTTCCTTTAAATCCAATTGCTCAATGATAGCCTTCAAATCGTCAGCCAAAGTATCATAATCGTACCCATCCCAGGGTTGTGAAGATTTACCAAAACCACGACGGTCATAGGCAATAACTCGAAAATTATTTTGAATTAAGGCATCAATTTGGTATTCCCACATTTCATTAGATAATGGCCAACCATGAATAAGAATTACGGGTTTTCCTTGTCCGTAATCTTTTACATATAATTTTACATTGGTAGCAGTTTCAATGTACATGTCTAATCCGGGATCATTTTCTTTTCTCAGTTCGCTTTTGTTTACTTGACTCATTTCCATAATGTTACTATTTAAAAATTGAATTTAATTTTCCTCTATTGTAAAATTAGTTGCATAAACTGAAAATAGTATTATAGAATTAGTGTAAATACTTGTAAAATTTATAGGTTTGTTATTCAATACTTTATATAATAAAACTAACTATGGAAAATCTTACTTGGCCAGAATTTGAAAGAGTAGAAATGCGTGTAGGAACTATTCTGGAAGTTAATAATTTTCCTGAAGCCCGAAAACCAGCGTATCAATTGACGATTGATTTTGGTTCTGAAATCGGAATTCTAAAAACTTCCGCACAAATAACGAAACGATACCAAAAAGAAGATTTGCGCAGCCGACAAATTCTTGCCGTAGTTAATTTTCCTAAAAAACAAATTGGAAAATTCATGAGTGAGTGCTTGGTACTGGGTGCGGTAGGAGAGGAAGGCGATGTGATTTTACTGGCTCCCGATTTTAAAATAGCAAACGGATTGCGAATTGGCTAAATAATCACCGATGACTTTTATTTATTAATTGTTGCAAAATTAACTGTCCTTCTTCCCAATATTTTAAATTGGACTCCGAATTAATGTGTCCTTTTTGGCCTATATTGATAAAATCACTGCCCCATTTTTGGGCTAAATACTCGGCTCTTTCAATTGTAATGTAAGGATCGTTTTCGCTGCTTATAACTATAGAAGGAAAGTTCAATTTTGCTTTTGGCATAGGGGAAAAGTTCCAAGTTAATTCAGGTGTGTGTTCAACCGAATCAACGTCGGCAGGAGCTACTAGAAAAGCGCCAATGATATTTTGATTACTATGGGCGGAAGCCCAATGCACAACCAATGAAACCGCTAGACTATGCGCTACTAAAATAGTTGGCGTGTCTAATTTTAGGATTGTTTCATTAAGAGTAGCAAGCCAGTTCTTAAGTTGAGGTTCGTCCCAATTGTCTTGTATAAGCTTGGTTGAATTTTTAAATTTTTGTAGCCAATAACTTTGCCAATGATTCTCTCCCGAATCTCCAAGTCCTGTTAGAATTAATAATTTTGGTTCCATTTTAAAAAATTTGGTTATTTCTCTATTGGAAGGTTTTCCAGCTGTCCCCATTCTGTCCAAGAACCATCGTAGATTGATTTTACATTTTTAGCAATCAATTCGTAAGCAATTAAGTCAATACAGGCGGTAACTCCGGAACCGCATGTGAATATTAGTGGTTTGTCATCATTTTTTAAGATGTTGACTAATGCTTCTTTTGGTAAAAATTTTCCGTTTTGCAAAACGTGTGTGTAAGGAATGTTTATGGATCCCGGAATATGACCGCTTCTTAATCCGGTTCTGGGTTCATTGCCAATTCCTTGAAATCGGCTTTCTGCACGAGCATCAACCAAAACGGCATCTTCGGTGTGAATGTTTTCTAAAATTTGTTCTTTACTTTTTACTAATTCTGAGTTAAATTTGGCTTCAAAATTACCTACAGCATAGATTGGATTTTCTGGTGTTTCTTCAACATAATAGTTTTTAATAATCCATTCCGGTAGTCCACCATCCAAAACAGCTACATTTTGATGCCCCATGATTTTAAACAACCACCATGCTCTTGGACTGGAATAAATACCCAAGTTATCATAGACTACAATTATACTATTTTTGTTTATGCCTAGTTTTTTGGCTTCGAATTCAAACTGTTGAGGACTGGGCATGGAGTTGGGTAAAGGATTCGTCGTATCGCTAAAGGTATTTTTTATGTCAAAAAACCGAGTGCCTTTAATTTGAAGGCTTTCTAGGTCAGTTTTTATATTGGATTGATTCTCTTTGAAACTGGCATCGAGAATTATTAAATTTGGATCTTTTAGATTGGTTTGAAGCCAAGCTACACTTACAATTGGTTCTTTCATTTGTTTTAGTGTTTCTTTTCCTTAGTAATTCTGCGGATTTCATTGAGCATTAACGGAAAAGCGGGTTCAGTCATGTTGTGTCCAAATCCATCTAATTCATATAGTGTCGTGTTTTTGTGTCCTGCAATTTTCATCATACGCATTAGATACGCGTTTTCCTCATATCGCCCTAACATTTCTAATTCTCGGTCTCCTGTTATTAATAATAGAGGAGGGGCATCTGCGCGAACGTGAAATAGTGGTGCTAATTCATCTATTACGGGCTGTGTATCTGCAATACCGCGTTCTTTTCGAACAAGAAAATGGGTGATCGCCTGTCCGCTAAGAGGGATTAGACCCGCAATTTTATTGGCATCGATTCCGTGAGTGTTCAGCCATTTTTTATCTAAACCCACCATGCTTGCCAGATAGCCGCCTGCGGAATGACCGGATACAAAAATTAAAGATTTATCTCCGCCAAATGCTACGATGTTTTCAAAAACCCAAGCTACAGCAGCAGCTGCATCTTCAATATATTTTGGAGAAATAACTTTTGGACCCAAGCGATAATTGACTGAAATAACTGCAATTCCCTGGTTTTTTAGTCCTTCAGGAAGCTCCTTGTTACCGTTGGTTAATCCACCGCCATGAAACCAAATCACGGTTGCAAACGTGGGATTGTTTTTTGGGTAATAGACATCAAGTACGCAGCGTTCTTTTATATATGCATCTGATTTTCTGATTGATTCAGAGTAGTAAGGAATGTTGGTTTGTGTTGCATATTCTAATTTTTGAGCTGAAACAGTGACCCCAAAAAAGAATAGGAAAACTAAAAGGGAAATGTTTTTCATTTGAAATATTTTATTTTTTAAATGTACAAAAAAAGTCCAAAAATCAATTGATTTTTGGACTTTTTACTTTTGTAAGCAGGTATTTATAATTTAAATATCATCAAATTCAATATCAGTAAAAGTTGATGTTTGTGGTATGATTTCATCATCTGATTTCTCAGACGGATATTCTTTTTTGAAATCTTTCTGGTGTCTTTCTGAGATAACTTCCTCGCCTTTGTGGTTCAAAACATAAGAAGTCATTTCTCCTAAAATTTCTGCAAAAGCAGCAAAATCTTCTTTGTATAAATAGATTTTATGTTTTTTGAAATGGAAAGACCCATCTTCTTCCGTAAATTTTTTGCTTTCGGTAATAGTAATGTAATAATCATCAGCTTTTGTCGCTCTCACATCAAAGAAATAGGTTCTTCTTCCGGCTCTTAAAACTTTCGAAAATATCTCTTCTTTTTCTAACATGTCATGTTCTCTCATAATCCTTTCTATCAATTTATGGTTGTTAAGTAGTATCCAAAAATCTACAAAATATATGTATTATCCAACAATTATAGCATTTCTTTTTCTGAAAGTTGTTTTGTATACAAAGCGGCGTAATAACCTTCTTGATTTATCAATTGATTATGAGAGCCTTGTTGTATAATTTGACCCTTTTCTATGATGATAATTCTATCCGCATTTTTAGCAGATGAGACACGATGGCTTACAATTATAGTGGTTTTATCTTTACAAATTTCATACAAGTTGTTTAAAATGGTTTCTTCGGTTTCTGTATCCACTGCGGATAAACAATCGTCAAAAAGTAAAATTGGGGGATTCTTAATAATTGCTCTGGCAATAGAAACCCTTTGTTTTTGACCACCGGAAAGTGTAATTCCTCTTTCGCCAAGAATGGTTTCATATTGTTTATTAAAGCCCATGATGTTATCATGAACAACGGCACTTTTAGCCGCTGATTTCACTTCTTGAGTGGTTGCATTCTCTTTGCCAAACATAATATTATTCTTGATACTATCAGAAAATAAGAACGCATCTTGAGGAACGATACCAATGCTGTTTCGCAGGTCAAAAAGATTGACAGTACTTATTTCGCTTCCGTCAATGGTGATTTTTCCTTCTGTAACATCGTACATTCTGGAAATCAAGGATAATATAGTTGATTTTCCAGATCCTGTTTTTCCTAAAATAGCTAACGTTTCTCCTTTTTTTACTGTGAAAGAGATGTTTTGTAAAGCTCTGATATTAGTATCTTCGTACGTGTAGCTAACATTTTCGAAAGAAATAGAACCTTCAATCACTGATTTATTCAAATTTTTATTTTTTATTTCCGGCTCAATTTTAAGGAATTCATTGAGTCGTTTTTGAGAGGCTTCGGCCTCTTGAACCATAGATGAAACCCAGCCTAAAGAAGCAACCGGCCAAGTAAGCATATTCACATACAAAATAAATTCGGCTATAGTTCCAATGCTTTTTATAGATCCGTTGATATACATTAGTCCACCAAAATAAATTACCACTAAATTGCTGATTCCGATCAGCGCAAGCATTAATGGGCCAAATAAAGATTGCACTTTGGCTAAGTTCAAGCTTTTGCTTTTGCTTTCATTGGCTAAATCAATCATGTTATGTTGATGTTGGTTTTCCAATGAATAGGCTTTGATCACTCGAATTCCTGAAAATATTTCTTGTGAAAAACTGGAAACTTTGGATAAATATTGTTGAAAAATTGTACTTCTCACATTGATTTCAGAGCTCAGTTTGAAAATAGCAAACGATAAAATTGGTAAAGGCAGCAATGTGTATAAAGTTAATTTTGGCGATACATTATACATGTAGACAATTACTATTGCGAAACGAATGGCGGTATTGATGGTGTACATCACCGCTGGTCCTACATACATTCTTACTTTTGAAACATCCTCGCTAATTCGATTCATTAGATCTCCAGTACGATTTTGTTTGTAGAAATTCTGTGAAAGGTGTTCGTATTGACGGAACACTTCATTTTTTAAATCAAATTCTATGTGTCGTGACATCACAATTAATGTTTGTCGCATCAAGAAAGTAAGGAACCCGGCAATAATTGTAGTGGCAATAATCAACAGGATATTCGAAATTAATTCCTCGTGAATAAGTGATTTGGCTACGGTTTTATCTTTGGCGAAAGCCTCAATGACCTTGAATGATTTGCTAATCAATTTAGGTGTGAAAAGCATGAATATTTGCGCAATAATGGTGAAAATAATTCCCAGTAAGAAACTGTATTTATATTTGACGAAATATTTATTTAAATAAAGTAATTCTTTCATTTTTTATGATATTCTATGTTGAATTGATTTAATATTTTAAAATTATTT
The DNA here is from genome assembly GCF_048286555.1 of Flavobacterium cryophilum. NCBI lineage: Bacteria > Pseudomonadati > Bacteroidota > Flavobacteriia > Flavobacteriales > Flavobacteriaceae > Flavobacterium > Flavobacterium cryophilum. The sequence continues at coordinate 41,458 of NZ_JBLVPZ010000010.1, forward strand.
GATTTTTTAAAATAAAGTGGTAAAATTAGTAGTGAGTTAAATTATTGATTTGATAATTTTTATACAAATAATCAATACATATTTATTTTTTGTTTAAATTTGGATTGTCTTTTTGACAAATTCGTAATTTATCACTATAAAAATTTACACTATGAATGCAGCCTTCACAACTGGAAAGGAACTTCAAAAAATGGATCCTGTTTTTGGTCAATTATCATTTGATGATCACGAACAAATTGTATTTTGCAACGACAAAGATACAGGTTTAAAAGCAATTATTGGTATTCATAATTCAGTTATGGGACCTGCTTTGGGTGGTACAAGAATGTATAATTACGCAAATGAGTGGGAAGCATTAAATGATGTATTGCGTCTTTCTCGCGGTATGACTTATAAGGCAGCGATTACGGGATTGAATATTGGTGGCGGAAAAGCAGTTATTATTGGTGATGCTAAAACGCAAAAAACTCCCGAGCTGATGCGCAAGTTTGGTGAATTTGTACATTCGTTAAGCGGAAGATATATCACTGCTGAAGATGTGGGAATGGAAACTAAAGACATGGATATTGTAAGAGATGTTACTCCTTACGTAACAGGAATTTCTGAAGAGCGTGGTGGTGCTGGAAATCCTTCACCTGTCACGGCTTATGGTGTTTATTTAGGTATGAAAGCGGCGGCAAAACAACAATTTGGTTCTGATGTTTTGAGTGGTAAAAAAGTTATGGTTCAAGGAATTGGTCACGTTGGTGAAACTTTAGTTGATTATTTGACAAAAGAAGGAGCGATTGTAACAATTTCTGACATCAATGAAGATAAATTGTATGAAGTGGGAGCGAAGTACAATGCAGAAATTTTTAGAGGAGACGATTTGTATAGTGCAGATGTTGATATTTATGCACCTTGTGCGATGGGAGCGACATTAAATGACAATACGGTTTATAAAATTAAAGCTAAAGTAATTGCTGGTGCAGCCAATAATCAATTAGCCGATGAGAATGTTCACGGCGCAATTTTACAAGAAAGAGGAATTCTTTATGCTCCGGATTTTTTGATCAATGCGGGTGGAATTATTAATGTTTATGCTGAATTAGCACATTATGACAAAGCTGAAATTATGCGTAAAACCGAAAATATTTATAACACTACATTAGAAATATTTGATTTTGCCATTGCAAACAAGATGACAACACATCATGCTGCTTTGACAATTGCTCAAAATCGCATCAATCAAAGGAAAATAGAAAACAGTAAAAAATAATAAATAGTTCTCAGTTATCAGTATTCAGTGAACAATTTATTACCATTCACTGAATGCTGCTGATTGAAAACTTTAAAATAAGCAATTATATATTTTATTTTAAAAAATGAAATACTTATTTTTGCAGACTAATTAATAAAAGTTCTTACAAGGTGGTAAATAGAAGACACATTCGCGTTAAGGTAATGCAATCCATTTATGCGATGCATCAAAGCGGCTCAGATAATCTGGAAAAAGAAGAAAAATTCCTTTTTTACAGTATCGACAATATTCAAGATTTATACCTTATAATGCTTTCTTCGCTGATTGAAATTTGTAAAACGGAGACTGTCTTTTTGCATAAATCAAGTTTGAAACATCTTGCAACTCCTGAGGAACGTAAACCGAACGAAAAGTTCGTCAAAAACAAAATTTTTCAAATTCTTGCCGAAAATAATTCACTAAGTATTGCGTTAGAAAATCGTAAAATCAATAATTGGTCTTTAAATGACGATTATATTTTACTGCTTCTTAATGACATAAAAGCAAGTAAATTGTATGCGGATTACATGAGTAATGCAGTGGATACTTTTGAGGAAGACAGACAATTTATTGTTGATTTATTCATGGATGTTATTGTTCCAAACGAAAAATTATATGAATATTTAGAGGATGATAAGTTAACGTGGGTTGATGATATTCCATTAGTGAATACGCATATTATCAAGCAACTGAAAACTATTAAATCTGGTGAAGACGATAATTTTAGAGTTCCAAAATTGTACAAAGACAATGAGGATAAAGATTTTGTTAAGGATTTGTTCCGAAAAACAGTTTTAAACGAAACGGAATTAGCCAAAGAATATCTTGATAAAACCCCAAACTGGGATACCGAAAGAATTGCCGAGATTGATACCATTATTCTTAAAATGGCAATCTGTGAATTTTTGAAATTTCCATCTATTCCGGTAAAAGTGACTCTTAACGAATATTTAGAAGTTGCCAAAGAATATTCTACGCCAAAAAGTAGTATTTTTATCAACGGAATTTTAGACAATTTAGTAAAAGAACTAGATGCCAGTAAAAGAATTATCAAGGCTGGTCGTGGTTTAATGTAATAATTAATTAAAAAAAAGAATTTAAATTATGGAACAATTAACTCAATTTGCACCGTTTCTATTAATGTTTGTGGTGATCTATTTCTTCATGATCAGACCACAACAAAAAAGAGCGAAAAATGAAAAAGAATTTGAGAGCAGCTTAAAAGTGGGTGATAAAATCATCACAAAAAGTGGTCTTCACGGAAAAGTTTCGGAATTAGCGGATACAACTGTTGTTGTTGAAACAATGTCAGGAAAATTAAAAATGGAGCGTTCTGCTATTTCTATGGAAATGAGTGCAGTATTGAACAAAAAATAATTTCATTATAATAAACTAAAAAAGTCCCAACTGATTATTCAGATTGGGACTTTTTTTTTATAAAAAATAATATGCTTATTTTTTATTCTTTTTATTCTTCTTTGCTTTTTTTGATTTTGCTTTGGCCTTTTTAGCTTTTATCTTGGCTTTAACTTTTTCTTTCTTAGCTTTGTCCTTTTTGGCTTTTTTTGCCTTTTTAACTTTTGCTTTCGCCTTTTGCTTTGCTTTCTCTTTCGCGTCGGCTTTTTTAGCCTTTTTCTTGTCTTTATCTTTCATTTTTACTTTATTTTTAATCTCGTTTTTACTTTTTTTAGTATTTGAAACGTCGCTATTCTCGTCTAGACTAAAAGTCGAAATCTCAATGGTTTCGGTTATGATTTCTTTAAATGCCGGCGCTGTAATTTCAACGGGTTCTGCTGTATGATTAACGGCTTTTGTTCTGCTAGCTCGTATTGGTTTATCAATTTCAGGTTTTACTTGTGGTACTGAATCAGTTTCGATTTCTTTCTTTGGTATCATAATTTAGAGTATTAGTTTTTATGTAATTAAATCAGTAGTTGTTTCAATGTTAATAAATCATTAAGGTATTGTAAGTAAATGTAGTGATTTAATGGACTAGTCAATGTTAAGTTTTTCAAAACGATTCAGGTATTTTATTTTGATCACAATAAAATGCAAGCAAGGCGGGAAGTACTTTTTCTTTTTTAAGAAAGTGATTGTGTGAATGATTAGTAAAGTCTAATCTATTGTTATAGAGTAATTTATGATAAATAAGTCCCAACTCTTAAGATCAGAATTGGGACTTATTATTAACTGTATTTATCATTTAAACCAATTTTTTGTCGACCATCAGTTTAATTTTTTCAATCCGAGAACGTTTAGATTTTCTTCTTTTACAGTTTCACTATATGCTACGAATTCATCTTGCTTGCAAGAAGAGAATTGTAGAAAAATAGGTCATCTGTTATATTTATCTCAAACAGGAGTCGATTTTGATGACTTCAATAGATTATTTTTTAGGTAAATCTTCTGTTGCGGTCAGTTCCGCTATTTTTACAATTACTTCAACGGCTTTTTGCATACTCTCGACAGGAACATATTCATATTTTCCATGAAAATTGTGTCCACCGGCAAAAATGTTTGGGCACGGCAATCCTTTATATGATAATTGAGAACCATCAGTTCCACCACGAATAGGTTTAATGAGTGGTTTGATACCTATTTCTTTCATGGCTTTTTCGGCAATATCCACAATATGTTTCACAGGCACCACCTTTTCTTTCATATTGTAATATTGATCTTTAATCTCCGTAATGACTATATCTTCGCCAAATTGTTTTGCGAATTTTTTATTGATTTTTCTAGCAATTTTCTCGATTAATTCTTTGCGTTTTTCAAACTTTTTCTTGTTATGATCGCGGATAATTAATTCCAAAACCGTTTCTTCAATACTACCATTCAAATGATGTACGTGAAAAAAACCTTCATATCCTTTAGTTTCTTCTGGAGTTTCTCCCAAGGGTAGTTTGTTAATAAATGTATTGGCAATCAGCATCGAATTGATCATTTTCCCTTTGGCATAGCCAGGATGCACACTTTTTCCTTTAAAGGTGATTTTGGCGCCAGCAGCATTAAAATTTTCATATTCCAATTCGCCTATTTGACTACCATCCATTGTGTACGCCCATTCGGCACCAAATTTTTCTACATCAAAATGATGTGCTCCACGGCCTATTTCTTCATCAGGGGTAAAACCAACTCTTATTTTTCCGTGTTTAATTTCAGGATTGTTAATAAGGAATTCCATTGCTGTGACAATCTCGGTAATTCCGGCTTTGTCATCGGCACCTAGGAGTGTTGTTCCGTCAGTAGTTATCAAGGTTTGTCCCTTGTACAGCAACAGATCTTTAAAATAGCTGGGAGATAATATAATATTTTTATCTGCATTTAGTACTATGTCTTTCCCATCATAGTTCGTTATAATCTGAGGTTTTACATTGGCTCCGGAAAAATCAGGGGAAGTATCAAAGTGAGAAATAAATCCAATCACAGGGACTTCATGCGTTACATTACTTGGTAAAGTAGCCATGATATATGCTTTTTTATCAATGGTCACCTCCTGCATTCCGATAGCTTTTAGTTCTTCAACCAGCTTATTGGCTAAATCCCATTGTTTTGTTGTACTTGGCGTGGATTCTGAGCTGTTGTCTGACTCAGTATCAATAGTTACGTAACTAATAAAACGATCTATAATATGTTGCATTTTTTTGTTTGTTTTATGCAAATATAATCATTTTTTCAGGAGCGTATTTAAGAAGTTCTGTAACTGAATTTTGTTCTTTTAATATTGTTTTAAAGTGTGTTAGTGAAGTAATTTTAATTGAAGCATTCCTTTTTAATTTATAAAAAAATCTGAATAAGGTGGTGATGCTGCGATGCAAATTTTATTTTTATTTTGCAATTTTCTTTTTAGTTTAGTAAGTACGCTTGTTTTTGCTACGAACTATTGGAACAACTAATTTAAAATGCCTGCTTAGAATATTTTTATAAATCGCAATATTAGTTTGATACTTTATAGCATAATTTTTAAGAATTAATAAATAGGATTTTATTTCTTTTATTTTGAGTGCCTCTTCTTTGTTTTACTGCAATTTTATATATTTTTTTAATTTTTGTTGGATAAACAAAATAAATAATCATCCTAGTAATTATATTTTTTGTAATTTTAGAGATGTAAAAATCTAAAAATCAAAAAGTTATGAAAAATTTATTTATTTTATTAGCAATGGTTACTTGCTCTTTAGGAGCTATGGCGACGAATACTAAAATGTATAACGTCAAAACACATAATCATGAAATGGTCCAAATGGAAGATCATATCATGATGAAAAATGGTAAAATGATGGTGATGAGAGACGATAAAATGATGATACTTTCAAAAGAAATGACCATGTCAAATGGTTCAATTGTGTATCCAAACGGCATGGTGAAAATGAAAGATAGCAAAACTATGATGATGAAAAACGGAGACATGATAGATATGGGCGGCATGATGACAATGAAGAATAATATGAAGAAAAACATGAACAATAACATGAAAGAGTATGTTAAGATGAAAGATGGAAAAATGATGATGATGAAAGATGGTAAGATGATGCGGATGGAAAAAGAAATGATGATGGCTAATGGCGCAATGATATCTCCTAACGGAACGATAAAAATGAACAATGGCAAAACCATGATGATGAAAAATGGAGATAAAATGGATATGAATGGAATGATGATGAAAAAAACGAAAATGAAAATGGAATAATAGAATTTTGATATTCAAAATATGTATTTTTGTTACATCTTTTTTAAAATTTAAGAAACCGAAATTATATCGTTATAATTTCGGTTTTTGTATATTAATTAATTAAGTGTCAAATGTCATTTTGTATGATCAAAATAAAATATATTCTTTTTTTAAATAAACTGCTGCTGGAAGAATTGGATGTCCATAAGGAGATGCCGATATGGTTTTGGCCAATTTTGTTTAGTATAAAAGCTTTAAAAAACTAAAAATCTGCAAGAGATAAAAAAGTTATCAAAATGGTTACTATAATTCATAGAGGTACTAATTTTATTACTGGATATTTTCATAACAACAATCGTAAAAATTGCTCAAGATCTTGGTTTGCGTGGCTTAATACATTATTTGGAGAATTGCCATGGGAAACCTATAATAAATATCCTGAAGCACTGAAAATGTAAATAGTAGTTTGATAAAAATATAAAACCCGTAAGCAGTTCATAGCTTACGGGTTTTGTGTTTTACAATAATAGTACTTTTATCTAAAACTTTTTAATCATTTTTACATGAGGCAAATGTGCAGTGCCTCTAACGATATTGTTGAAAGCCCAGCTTCTAATCTGTTCATAAAGTGTTGTTTGTTAAAAAAGAAACTGCAGTAAAACAAGAAATACTATTGAAAAGATTTTGTTTTATATAGACTTGCTTCAAAAATGCTAAAAAACAAACTCAAGAGTAGTATAAAACGTTCTAGCGTCAGAAGGTATTATTCCTGGTCCAGGATAGCCGGTTGCTCTTCTGGTGAAATAACTATTATTTGTAAAATTGGTAATTCCAGCTTCTAACTTCCATTTTCCCCATTTGTAAGAAGTTGAAAAATCAGCTACATAATAGGATGGAATTTGACCAAAAATCCCATAGGTATTGTCATTTAGATCTGTTTTACTGTTGTTTGCTTCTGTAAATTGAGAGGAAACATAGGTGAATTGTACACTTGAAATAAAATTTTTATATCCAATTCCCGTTCCTGTTTTTATGTTGTAAAGTGGAACAAATTCGACCTTATTGCCCTCAATATTTGGAGCATCCGATTTTAAATATTCTGAATTTGTAATCGCAATATTAGAAAATACATTCCAAACAAAGTTATCGTTTTCTTTAAAGTATGTCTTGCTTAAACTCCAGTCGAACATGGTTTCAAAACCATAGGTTACAGCTGTTCCTATATTATCTCGCAATCTGACAATTGCCGCAGAACCATTAGGATTTCGGGTTTCGTATTCTCCTATTTTATCACTGTAATACAAGCCATAAATACTTGCGTCAAAGGTTAGGTTATCTCCTAATTGTCCTCTAATTCCAATGTCAGAAGTGTAGCCCTTTTCATCTGTAATATCTTCAGCAATCACTTGACTTGGTGAAACTGTACGAATATCATTGAAAGTTACCGAGCGATAATTTTGGGAAATATTTCCATACAACTCAATTTTATTTTGTGGTTTATAACTTAATCCAACACCTACTAAAATGAAGTTTCGGTCTTTTGTATTTTTCTCAAACGTATTTTCATCTAAAATCACATTTCCTGCTAAATCCAGATTTATTTTTCGGTATGAACCTTCGGCTTGTGTTTTTATTTTTTCAAATCTAAATCCTGGAGTTATCGAAAAATTAGGGGTTATTTTAAAAATATTCTCCCCAAAAACAGAGATATTCAAGTTGGGAAAAGTATAGTTGGATTGGTTGGCATAAAAAGGGAATTCCGCCTCAGCAACATTAAAATTGGCATCACTACCCGAGCTTCCCGGACCTTGAATTCCTGAATTTTTGGATTGATAATATTTAGCACCAATCAAAAAAGCGCTAGTGTTCTCGTTAATTGTATAACGCTGCAAATAGCGTGCTTCGGCACCCCAATTGACAAATTTACCAATAATTAAATCTCTTTCAGTACCTAGCACATCCGGAGCAGAAACTCTATTAGAACGAAATCCAAGTGCTTTACGACTCGCATCCAGACCAAATAATTGCAGCGAAAAATCAGCATTGTCATTAAATTTATGCTTTAAACGAAGTGCAAATAGATTCCAATTTACAGCAAACCAGTTTCGTGTTCTATTGCTTTGCGTTGGATCCTCTTCAAACATCACGTCAGTTAATCCTCCGGCTTGTTGCGCTAAATAATTGAAATAGGTGTAATCAAAATGCAAGGAAGTTTTATCCGAAAATTGATAATTTAGATTTCCAAAATAGTTTTTACTCTCAAAGTCAGAATTAGGTCTAAAGCCTTTTCCTTGCTTGTAATTGTAAAAAGTGTAGTAACTGAACTTATCTTTTGTACCACTTAATGAAGTGAAATTAGTGAATAATCCATAAGAGCCAACTGTAGTTCTTGTTACAAACTCGAATGGTCTTTTACTTGGTGATTTTAATTTAAAATTGACTAATCCACCAAATTGTGTTCCGTATTGTAAGGATGCCGCGCCCCGTACTACTTGAATTTCTTCTAATGCTTCCGTAGGTGTGGCATAATAACTTTCAGGATATCCCAAAACATCAGCACTTATGTCATAACCGTTTTGACGAGTATTAAAATTTGCTGTTCGATTTGGATCCAATCCCCGACCTCCAATACTTAATTGCAAACCACCATCAGAACTTTCATTTATAGTTAGTCCGACCACCTGCGCAAATATTTGACGGGCATTATTGGTTGCCTTGTTTGCTGTTATTTTATTTAATGAAATAACTTCGGTTTTCTTGCCGGCATAAATGGCCGTTTCTTCAATATCTTTTAATTTATTAAGAGCAAATATTTTCTCTTTCTGTTTATTGATTACCACTTCGGAAAGTTGTGTAACGCTTTCTAAAACAACCACTATGTTTTGATCTGATGCTGACACTGTTTTCTCTAAAACGCCATAGTTTTCTTTGTAAAATACAAGTTGATAATCACCGGATTGGTTGAATTCAATTGAAAATTCTCCTTTAGAATTGGAAAGATATTTAGTCCCGGAACTTTTGTTATAAACTTCGACTAACGCTAATTTATTACCGTTTTCAGCCGTAATTATTCCCGAAACTTTATATTGGGAAAAACTATTTATTGTAACGAACAAAAGTAGAATGCAACTAAAATCCTTTAATTTCAACGTTAAAAGGTAATATCCAAGTTTTGTGTTTGAAAGATTCATTTTCTTTGGCTAGATTTATTTTTGGGTCAATATATAATTTGCTCAATCTTCCGTTGAGAGCGACGTAACTTTCTACTCTAATTACAGGGTTTTGAACACCTTGTTTTTGGTAATAATCGTGTAAAAAATGTGCGTATTCCAAAATAAAATCTGGTTGAAACGACATTTGTTTTTCCTGAAAAGAGGTTAAAAAACGACTATTGTCCACCATTATATTTTCTTTCGTTTTGGCATCGGTAACACTAAATTGGGCATAACCGGCTTTTTCCATAAGCATCACGCGCCACGAAAACCGAAAGCCCTCTTCAGTCCAAAATAATTCATCAGGACACAATAAATATCGAAATGGAAATAGTAATTGGAAAACTATAAAACAACTCACCAAAGCGAGTTTAGCTCTGTAAAGGCTATTGAAATTTTGAATTTTTTCTTTTCCGTTCTCAAAAATAGCGATACTAAAATTAAATAATTTGGAAACAAATTGTAAGCCTTTTTTATGAAAATCACCATTAAAAAATAGTAATGAACTGACAATCATTATATATGGAAAAACGCCAATTGGGAAAAGTATTTTTGTCAGAACATGAAATACCACGACTAAAACAAAAGCGAATAGTCGGGTTCTTTTATATAAAAGTAAAAAAGGGATACTTAAATCATAGATCATTCCTGTCCAGCTAAAGGTGTAATGTACCCAATTCTCGTTCAGTAAGGAGCCAATTAGAGGTAAATTTAAATTACCAGGTAACCAGATTTTGAGTGGCATAGCTTCAAAAAGCCAGTCCGAATTGAGCTTAGCCAACCCTGCATAAAAATATACAATCCCGATAAGCACTTTTAAAACATCAATTGTCCAGCTGGGTATTTTTTGAAAGGCAATTTTAGGATTTCTATACGCATCAATAGAAAAGTAAGCATTTGCAGGTAAAAAAATCAGTATAAAACTCACTACCGTAATAAAGTAATAATGGTTTAGGTAGGTCGTTTTATCCATAAATTCTATGTAAGTAAAACTCAGGAAAAAAATAATAATCGATAGTTTGTATTTGTATCCAATGGCAACAAATAAAGCGGCTAATCCAGAGATGAAAAATAATAAATACGTATAATTACCCAGTGATTTTACCCATTCAAAACCGTAATACGTAAAGTGAAATTGGGGTTGAATGTAAAACGTATCAATCCAGCCATAGCTCACAAATCGCACTAAACTTAAAACCATCATAAAACCAAACGCTAGCCTAAAAAAAGCTAGCGTTGATGCCTCTGTATATTTATTGATATATTTTTTTATACTAAAATTCATAATTAGTCGCCATCGCTATCTACATAATCAATAGTAATGTTTAATGCTTGCATCATATCTAGTTTTGTGTAAATTACGTTTTGCTGTAAAGCATCATACGCAGCAATCATCTTTGAATTATCAGTGTTTATTTGTTGAGAGAAACTGTTGTTAAGGGTATTATTTACGGTATAAATTGTCGTAAATTGATTGTTTATAATATCGCTTAATTTTTGATTATTTCTAATCGCATTTAAAAAATCTAAATATGTTTTTAGACTTTCACCAGTTGTCGCATTATTGAAATGCTTACCATTAAAAAAATCTTGTTGTGCTTTTAGCGAAACATTTAGCAACTCTTTAGAAATATCATTTTTATAATAACCCTCCACTTTTTCGGGAAATTTTACACCACTTGAAAAAACGCCTGACGGAATTCCTAATTTACCGGACCGAATATCTTTTTCAAGATTTTTTACAAATAAATTTGTCGTTTTGTTTACTGAACTGCTTACCGAAGTTCCGTTATTAGCCACATAACTATTTCTAAAACTGGAATTCCAGTCGGTTACAACTGCGTCAATATTCGTTTTTAGTCTGCTCACAACCGCGGTTAAGAACTGTTTATAATTGGTGGCATTTGTATTTGTAGCATAAAAAGCAACAATTGATGCGTCACTTGTACTCAAACCATTTATCAAATAATCCAATGCTGGAAAACCTTGTTTGTCAAGTTGAGATAACAATGCCAGATTGTAAGTTCCGGATGAAATATTTGATTCGATACCGATGGTATTTGTTGGATAAGTATTGGAAGCCATATTAAAATTGATTTCCTCAGCTTTACCTAAATTATACATCGATGTATATTGATACGCTTTATAAGCGTCCAACCAGGAAGTTCTAACCGCTTGAAGATTTGCTTCAGTTGGCGTTGCAACAAAAGTATTTGAGTTCGTTACTAATATTTGAACCTTTGCTTGGTAATTTACATAACTTGGAATAATGATATTATCAGCCCAGTTGGTTAAAAGTACTGTTCGATCGTAATTATTTTCGTCCGTAGTGCCGTCTCCCTCATTTGATGAGCAAGCCGCAATTAAAGCAATAAGACTTAAAATTAATAGGGTCTTTTTCATTTTTAAAAATTTTTACAAAAATACAAAAAGCAAGAGAACTTAAATTCTTGTGCTTTGTTTTTATTTAATTAATTTACTGTTGCAGCTTGAACTACTGTAAAATTGAATTTTGTTGCAATTTGTGATGAGATAGCATCGAGTTTTGCTCCTAAGGCATCGATCGCCCACAAACCATTTGTTCCGCTCACCATAGAAGTCAACATTGCATCTACTTCTGCTTTTGTAAAATAGGGGCTATTTGTTCCTGGTTTATTTGTATAACGCAATGCTATAATAAATCCATAACCTTCAGACAAAGCGTGAAAAGCTTTTGCACCATTATCAGTTGCTAATTTACCTTTTCCTTCCTGCAAATAAAATACAGCTCTAACTGCTGAAACCATTGCTAGTTTTGCTTTAATGATATCAATTTGAGCATCACGAACAGCATAATCATTAGCAACAATTGCTGCTCTACCTTTACGGAAAGCCATATCAATATCAGCTTTTAAAGTATTAAAATCAGTATCGGCATTAACTTGATTGATGTAGCTACTCCAATGTTTGAATACGTTTGGCGTAACCGTTAAATTATCCGAGCCATAAATGTAGCCATAAGCTTCATCCCATGTGTGTTCCATTGTTGTGTAAGACTTTCCTGCAACTAAAATTTTAGCTGTATTGTCTGCTTTATTGGTGCTCTCATCTAATTTATTTAAACTTAAATAATTATTCGCTATTTGATCCATAAAGCAAGCGCCCATCATTCCTTTTAATAACACTTGTTGAGGCTCTAATCCATTTGCGGCAAATAATCGTTTGCTTGTTCCATCGAGATAAACACCTGCAACGCCCGCCGAAGCTGATTTCCCCTGACTGGCAGCATCAGCATTATCGAATTGGGTTTCAAATAAATCACGAACACTTACTTGTTCCGCTATTGAACCGCCACCAAGATATAATGAAAAATAATCTTTTGAAGCAGCCGTTTTATCTTTTAATTGTTTTCCTGAAGTGTTTAAACCTGCACCAGTATAGCGATTGTTTGTATTTAAATACATTTCAGACAAAACAGCATCATCAGCTACTGTTCCGTTTGTTGCGGCTGTACTAAAATATTTCCCCATTTCATCAAGCATCAATAATCGACTTGACTGCCCTGAATAATCTACAGTAGTTACCGCATTTCTTTCAAATGTGTACGTTGTTGGAACTGTGTAGTTAAAAGATTCTTCAGGAGCTGCATTGTCATCGTTTGAACACGAACCAAGTGTTAATACTAAAATTGGTAATGCAGAAAAAGATATTTTTTTAAAGTTCATTTCAGTTAATTTAGATTGAATTAAAATAATTTACTGCAAATATAAAACCTAAAATGAAACAAACAAATTTTTATTTAAATTTATTCTAAATAAAGTTTAGTGCTGTTATAAATAGGAGATATCTTAATTAGTGATCAATACGTTAACTGGTTAATTTCACTCGGTATTACAGCACTTGTGGATGTGCAAACAAATAGGCAGATCTAGTTCAGCTTTATTTTTATAATTAATGTGATTATTGAGCTTCTATCGCACTATAATAATCGAATGTTTTCTTGATAACCGTTTTATATTTATCGGGTCAAGGTTTAAGCTCCCAGTCCCCTTTTAAAAGCAATAACCTTATAAAAAGCACCTTTCAAACGAGTATTTATTTCAGCTAAAATTAGCCGATTAACAATTTATTAACAATTTAGTGTTGATTTGATGGTATTGAAAACTAGGGGTCTTTCTCTTATTTTGACTCCTATAAGCAAAGGGAAATATTTATGTTGAATGTGAGTCAGAAGGAAAAAAAATGTGTGCGGTATCTTGCCTGTGAAATGTCAAAAGCTGAGCGATCTGTATTTGAAATCGAATTGTCTTTAGATGATGATCTTAGTGCTGTTTTTGAAAATTTTAAAACCATTTGGATTAATTATCCCAATAGTGAATTGCCAAAACAAACGATTTCTTTTGAAGAAATACTGAACCAATATAATAAACTAGAAAAACATAAATCTGTAAAAGGTTCCATAAAAAAAAAGGCAGTTCTTTCTATGGCTTTCCTTTTGGTTTTTTGTTTGGGCCTTTATTTCATTGGAATGACAAAATCTGAATATACTAATCATAGAATCGCACCGAAAGGTCAGCGGCTTACTTTTATTTTACCGGATAGCAGTACTGTTATTTTAAATTCGGGCAGTGAAGTTAAATATTCCAACGATTTTAGGGAACAAAGAGCTATTTGGTTAAAAGGAGAAGCATTTTTTAAGGTAACAAAAAATAATGATTTCCCTTTTATTGTCCATACTAATGATTTTAATGTGAAAGTTTTAGGAACGGAGTTTAATATTAATAGCAATACCAGTGATCAAACGGTTTCTTTAGCAAAAGGTAAGGTAAACGTAGTTCTCAAAGAAAGTAGGGATGAAATTAACCTGTTACCAAATGAAGAATTGGTTTGGAATGCCAAAACCAAAGCCGTTATCAAAAGGAACTTTGATGTTAATAAGGTTGCTGCATGGAAAGACAATATACTCTTTCTGGCCGATGAGAAACTTGAAGACGCACTCCCAAAAATTAATCAATTTTATGGAGTAAATTTTATTATAAAGGACACTTTCATTGCAAATCAAAGTATAAAAGGGGCTTTTAAAAACCAAACAGTTGATGAATTTATAACTTCTCTAGAGTTTATTTCAGATGTGAGTATAAAAAAAACCATTCAAAATAATATTGAGATAACTCGGCGTCATGAAAATTAATAAAACAAAAATGGGTAATAGTGATTGTTTTTCAGATGATTATTTATTTCAGCAAATTCAGAATGGACAATATGAGGCGATGCAACTTTTCTTTAATAGGTATTATACTCCTTTGTGTCGTTTTGGATCTAATTATGAATCGAACCATTGTCTTGTCGAAGAAAAAGTCGCTGATATTTTTATTCAATTGTGGACCAACAGAAATATTCTTAATAAAATTAAAAACCCTAAATCTTATATTTATGTAATAGTGAAAAACAGTTTAAAAACAGTTCGGAAATCAGAACAGTTTTACCAACAAATTGATGAAGAAAAAACTATAAATTTTATGTTTTCGCCTAGCAGGGAACAGGAGATTATTGAAAATGAACAAAAAGAAATGAACACCACATTGATACATGAAATATTAGAGATTATTCCTAAAAAATCACGTCAGGCTTTTGAACTCAGCAGAATTGATGGTTTAAAATACAAAGAAATTGCGGAAGTTTTAAACGTCACTCCTAAAACGGTTGAAAATCATATAGCCATTGCACTTAAGCATATTAGTAGGGCTTTAGAATCCTATAGAAAAAAAGGCTTGCTAAAATCCATCTAATAATTAGTTAAAAAAACCGGTTTTTTAAGATCAGTTGTAGTTTGTTAAAAACAATAATAAATAATTATACATAAAATGAAACAAAAAATTATACTAACCTTATCCTTATTACTACTATTTGGTGTTGGGGTCACTTATTCCAAAACTTCGAAAACAAGTATTGTCGAAGAAAATAGAGCTAAAAAAGAAAAAATCAATTTAAACTTAAAAGACGCTTCTGTAAAGCAAATTTTTACTCTTATCGAACAGCAGATAAACAATAAGTTTATTTATATGTCAGACCAGAATTTTCTTCAAAAGAAAATTTCTATCACCATATATAACCAAGATTTAAATCAAGTATTAGCAGTTTTAAAAACCAAAGTAAGTCTAGATTTTAAGATCACTAAAACCGGTGTTTTAGTAAAAGAATTGATTGGGATTACTCCAAAAAGCATTCCAAAAAAAAATCAAGAAAACCGAAAAATTACAGGCGTGGTTTTAGATGAATCTAATTTGCCTATTCCTGGAGCTTCTGTTTTTGTAGCAGGAACTACTATCGCAACAAGTACTGATTTTGACGGAAAATTTACGATTAATGTTCCTGCAAATACAACGATTTTGTCAATTAGTTATATCGGATTTGAGACTAAGGAAATCAATATTGAAAACCAGACAGAAATAAAGGTCATGCTTTTTGAATCAGCTTCTCAATTAGACGAAGTTGTAGTCATGGGTTACGGTACAGAACAACGAAGAAATGTTACCGGTTCAGTTTCTTCGGTAAAAATGAAAGAGATTGTATCACAGCCTAAAGCGAATGTAACTGAAATGCTGGAAGGTCGTTTGCCGGGTGTTCAAATTATGAGTGATAACAGCCCTGGAGGAGGTTCGTCTATACGGGTGCGCGGGTTTAGCACCATTAACAATAATGATCCGTTAGTGATTATCGATGGGGTTCCTGCTTCCAATGGTTTAAATGGGATCAATCCATCCGACATAGAAACGCTTCAAGTATTAAAGGATGCTGCGTCGTCATCGATTTATGGTTCTCGCGCGGCAAATGGAGTTGTCGTTATAACCACAAAAAAAGGAGGGAAAAATGGTGAAACTGAACTGCAATTTGATGGGTATTCCGGTGTTCAATCGGCCTTTAATTTACCTACTATGTTGAATGCACAACAATATGGAGATCTACTTTGGCAAGCCACTAAAAATGATGGTAAAGTTCCAGCTAGCGGTGTTTATGGTAGTAATCCCAGTTCACCAACAATTCCAGCCTTTCTTAACGCTGCCAATACGATTCCTAGTGGTGATGTAAAATGGATTAATGAAATCATGCGACCTGCAGCGGTTCATTCCTATAATTTATCACTGTCAAAAGGAGATGAAAAAAGTCAACATGCTTTTACACTTGGTTATTTTAATCAGGAAGGAATTATAAAGCATACTGGATTTGAGCGTTTTTCGGCACGATTTAATTCTAGTTATAAAGTAAAAGATTTTCTGACTATTGGCGAAAACTTTACGGCTTCGTATTCCGAGCAAGTTGCAACAGGAACTAATAGCTCTTTGGGAAGTATTGTTTACAATGCTCTACAATTTCCTTCAATTGTTCCGGTATATGATATAAACGGAAATTTTGCGGGTAACCCAATTAATGACATTTCGAATCCATTAGGAAGTTTAACGCGGGCCAAAGACAATAACCAAAAGCGAATTCAAGCTTTAGGAAATGTATTTGCCAGCGTAAAAATTAGTGATTTTACTTTTAAAACTTCTTTGGGGCTGGACTTTCAAAGCTTTAATTACAGAGATTTTTCACCTGTTTTTAATGAGATTCTTTCGCAAAATGTCAAAAATGCGTTAACGACGAGTAACAGTTATAATTATCAACTTACGATATCCAATACCTTAAATTACCAAAAACAATTTGGTCAACACAACCTGGATGTTCTTTTAGGACAAGAAGCGATAAAATATTATTATGAAGGTTTTGGTGCTTCCCGCCAAAATTTCCTTTATGAAAATCCAAATTTCAGATATTTAAGTTACGGAACTGAAAATCAATTAAACACGGGAACTGCGAATGAATGGGCTTTGAACTCCTATTTTGGTAGAGTAAATTACAATTTCAATCAAAAATATATTCTAAGTGCAACCGTTAGAAGGGATGGAACTTCAAGATTAGCCAATAACAACTGGGGCACTTTTCCGGCAATTTCTGGGGGATGGAGATTAGACAAAGAAGAATTTTTTGATTTCGGAGATACGTTTACTTCATTTTTACTTCGTGCCAGTTGGGGACAAACCGGGAATCAACAATTACCTTCTTATTCAACGGTTGATAGTTATTCCAACAACAATAATTATTCTGATTATGCCATTGGAGGTCAAAATGTAATTTCAACAGGATTAACACAAACGCGAGTTTCGAATGCGAATTTATCTTGGGAAACTACTACTCAAAAAACAATTGGATTGGATCTTGGTTTTTTTAATAATAAGTTAAATGTTACGGCAGAATATTACAACAAAGAGACCAATGATATTCTGGTTTATAATGTAATCCCTTTAACTTACGGAGGGACTAATGACGGACAATGGATTAATGATGGGCAAATGAAAAATCGCGGTTTTGAATTGGATTTAAACTATGCCGATAAAATTAGTGATTTCTCCTATGATCTTGCTGTGAATTTGACAGGATACAAAAATGAATTGACCACTTTGAATAGTGTTGCCTATTTAGGAATTCCTAGTTCTTCCTTGCATACAGTGAATTTTGGTCAGGAAATATCCAGAAGTGCCGTTGGACAACCTATTGGATCTTTTTATGGATTTGTTTCCGAAGGCTTATTTCGCAGTCAACAAGAAGTTGCCGATTATGGGATGCAACCCAATGCACAAGCTGGAGATCTTAAATTTAAAGATGTTAACGGTGATGGAGTAATTAACAATAATGACAGAGCTTTTATAGGTTCTCCTCATCCGGACATCATGTTAGGTTTTAATATCAATTTAAAATACAAACAGTTTGATTTAGGAATGTTTTTTAACGGAAGTTTTGGAAACGATATTTATAATCTGACAAAATACAAAACTAATTTCTTTAATCAGGCTGCTTACAATAAAGATAGTGCATTATTAGGCGCCTGGACGATTGACAATCCTAACTCTTCTATTCCAAGATTGTCCTTAGATGACAGGAATAACAACATTCGACCTTCTTCGTATTATATAGAAGATGGTTCGTATTTTAAATTAAACAATTTACAAATGGGTTATACTTTTGCTCCAGAAGTTCTAGCCGGAATGAAATTACGTTTGTATGGACAGGTGAGTAATGTATTTACGATTACCAAATATAGTGGTTTGACACCACAAATTGGACTGCAAAGTTATTCTTCAAGCAACCGAAATCTAGATATAGGTATCGACAGAGGAATTTATCCTACTTCACGAACATTTACTTTTGGCTGTAATTTAAACTTTTAAATTTAAAAATGATGCGAATAAAAAACACAATAAAAATAGTAGCTTTTCTAGCTTTAGGACTTCAAATGAGTTCTTGTTCTGATACATTTTTAGAAGAAGTTACCTATGGTGAAGTTGATCCTTCCGAAATGACGAAGCCGGCTAATGTAGAACGCGCCATTATATCTGCGTACAGCGTTTTAAACGGACAAATTGACGGAGCCTCAAACGCACTTAATTCACCAAGTTCGAATTGGAGTTTTGGAGATGTCACTTCGGATGACAGTTACAAAGGCGGCGGCGGAACTGGCGATCAGAATAATATTCACCAAATGGAGATTTACAACGAAAATTCAACTACGCTGGATATAGAACGCAAATGGGTGGCCCTTTACGAAGGGGTGAAACGAGCAAATGAAGCCATGCGTTTATTAAATGCATCGTCTGATTTTGAAGCCAGTTTAAAAGTCAAACGAATGGCAGAATTACGATTCTTAAGAGGTCATTTTTATTTTGAGTTAAAAAAAATATACAATCATATTCCGTATATCGATGAAACGGCAGCTACAGTGGCTGATTACGCCAAATCCAATACGACTTTCAGCTCAGATGAATTGTGGACTAAAATCGAGAATGATTTTCAGTTGGCCTATGCCGATCTGCCCGTTACACAAGCGGAGTATGGTCGACCAACCAAAATTGCGGCCAAAGCTTATTTGGCTAAATGTTATGTTTTCCAAAACAAATGGCAATTGGCTTACGATGCTACTACTGAAATAATGACTAGTAATTATGGCTTACTAGATGATTTTCAGAAAATATTTTTACCTGAAAATGATAATAATAAGGAAGTTATTTTTGCGATACAACTTTCTGTAAAAGATGGACAACCTAGTTCTTATAACGGAAGTATAGGAGATCGTTTATCAGCGCCAGGAGGTCCATTTTATTCTCAATATGGTTTTCACCGTCCTACGCAGAATCTGGTGAATGCTTTTAAAACCGATGCTTCCGGTTTGCCATTAGAGAACAACATTAATGTAGTTTCTACTGATAATGTAGATCCACGTATCGATGTCACAATAGGACGTCCGGGAATTCCTTATAAGGATTTAGGTATTCTATATCAAGACAGCTGGGCAAGAGATTTGGCAACATACGGTGCCTTTGCCCCTAAAAAGCGAATTGTTTCTGCTAAATCTGCTTTTCATGTTACTGTTTGGCCTTATGTAAATGCATTAAATTATTATATTATTCGATATGCGGAGGTTGTTTTATGGAGAGCAGAGGCGGCTGTAGAAATAGGAAAAATTGACGAAGCTCGAATTTTAGTGAATCAAATTCGGAATCGTGCCGCTAACTCTACTTTTGTAAAAACTTTAGATGGAAGTGCAAATGCCGCGAATTACAATATTAAACCGTATGGCACTATCTGGACAGATAAAAGTACAGCTAGAACAGCGGTACATTTAGAAACCCGTTTAGAATTGGCTATGGAAGGCCACCGTTTCTTTAATTTGGTTCGATGGGGAAAAGCGGATACTGTTCTCAATACGTATCTAACCGTAGAGAAAACGAGAAGAACGCATTTGACAAATGCCGTATTTACCAAAGGGAAAAATGAATATTTTCCAATACCACAGCGGTATATTGATGCATTGCCAATAGGTACAGTAACCCAAAATAGTGGCTTTTAAAAAATTAAAATAAATTGGGCAATCAAAAAGGTTGCCCAATTTTTTATTAGAAAAAGATGAAAAAAATAATTTACCTGTTACTTGCGCTTATTTATATTTCAGGCTACAGCCAAAAAGAAAAAGGATTTGAACTGGATCATCCCGCTTCTAAATCGGGTTCGGTGATTCAGGACAAGAATTTTTATTTGTTGACTGCTATTCAAAACGATAAAGCCGTTAGTCAACTGCTAGAAAAGAATAGTTTTTTCAAAACAATTTTTAAGAATAAGCAGCAAGAGATTAGTTCCAAACTAACGTCCTGCAAAGACAGTATTTCCTGCTTGATTAGTGGGTATCAATTTAAAGAAAAAGAACTCAAAAATATTAATGAGGAACTTCAAATTTTGATGAAAAACGAAAAGGTACTTCAAGATTTTGTAAAAAATAATTTGCGTACTTCTGGGAAATACGAGAATTTTAAAAACAGTACCGATACCGAATTATTACTAAAAGCGTGGCAACTTTGTGCTCAGGGGATGAATCGTATCATGAAGGTATATGGTCTTGGGGAAGCCCCGCAATATGCTAAAATGGATTCGGTTTCTTATGACGTACGGTCTGAATTTTACAAAGGATCTGTTTTTATGTGGTCTGATTTTCTTCGCAATAAGAAACCGAAAGGAAATACGTTGTTTTTTCAGGAAAGTCTGGAATTCAGTTTATCGCTTTTGTATATGAACCATCGAGATGAAGTGGCTCGCTATGAACCTTTGGAGGAAAAAGAGAATAAGAAGACAATTGCCCATATAAAAAAAATTGATTTTGATGCTTTTGATTATGCGTCTGTTTTAATTTTGGGTAACGGGCCGGAAAATTATCAAGACCGATTGTCCGCCATTGGAAAACTAAATCTGCAATTGGGTGTGCTGGAATATGAAGCCAAGCAAGCCCCTTTAATTATTGTTTCCGGAGGTCATGCCCATCCATTTAGAGCTACTTTTTGTGAAGCGATCGAAATGAAAAAAGAATTGATGAATGTGCATCACATTCCTGAAGAAAATATTCTTATTGATCCTTTTGCCCGGCATACCACAACTAATTTGCGTAATGCAACCAGGTTGATGATTGCGTATCAAATGCCGCTTGACAAAAAAAGCATCGTCGTTACAAATAGTAGCCATAGCAATTATGTAGGAAACGCAAATTTTAATGCGCGTTGTATGGAAGAACTGGGTTATTTGCCTGCAATTATTTTAAAAAGACTAAATTCGACTGCTTTAGAATTCCTACCCAATGTGGAATCCTTGCATCAAAATCCTATTGATCCATTGGATCCATAAATATATACCATGAAAAAAATACTCGTTTTAGGATTAGCAATCGTTACAGTAGCTTGCCAGTCTTTAAAAAATAGTGCTGAATCAACATCATCGCCAGTAGAAAAAGTAAATGTCTTTTTAGGTAGTTCAGGAGATCATGGACAAATGTCTCCATCTGCTTCTTCTCCCTTCAATATGATGAGTATTGGCCCGCAAACTTATCCACATATTCATTCGGGTTACGAACATCTGGCGAAAGAATTTTTGGGATTTACCCACAGTCGTATGGAAGGAGTGGGTTGTTTAGGAAGTGGAGGGAATTTATTAATCAAACCCATTTTGGATAATGATTCCAATACTTTATTGCTAAAAAAACAAGAATCAGCTTCACCGGGTTTTTATCAGGTAGCATTCGAAAATGGAATTCAGGCTCAAATAAGTGTGAAACATAATTTTGGAATGCATCATTATCAATTTCCGCGGAAGGAAGCGGGGCTGCATATTGATTTATCGCACGCTTTTGTAAATCGATTTGTTGCCGAAGAACATGAAATTGGAACAAAAAACATCAGTGGCTGGATCGATACTCAAACCACTTGTGATAAGGGAATATATCGCATTTATTATGTGCTGGAATTCTCTAATTTGGGAACAATAACAAAAACTGCCGATCATCAGTATCGTGTTGAAGCTAATGCAGATAACAAGGAAATGGTCGTTCGTGTCGGTTTTTCCTCTGTGAGTACGGCTTTCGCCAAAGCAAAAATAGAAACGATGCCCATACAGGATTTAGCTGTGCAAACAACTGCAGAGTGGAACCATCATTTAAACAGAATAGAAATTGATGGCGAAAAAGATCGGGAAGAATTGTTTTATTCACTTTTGTACCGAGGATTACAAGCGCCGTTTTTAGTTTCAGAAACGGACGGTACTTATAAGGCCATTGACGGTTCCATTCAAAAATTCAACAGCCCTACATACAATGGCTGGGCTATTTGGGATAATTATCGCGAGCAATTGCCCATGCTTTCGCTGGCTTATCCTGAACGTTTTGGACCCATAGTAAAATCTATTGCTAATTTGTATCCGTATGGGAAAAATAATTGGGCAACAAAGCACGAATCCTCACCCACAGTGCGCACAGAACATGCGATTGTGGTTTTATTAGACGGGTATAAAAAAGGATATCCGGTAGATTTTAACACCATAAAAGATTCCCTGATCGCAGAAGTGGATCGATTGGAATACAATACACCGGACAAGGCTTTGGAATCCTCTTACGACAGTTGGGCGCTTTCGGAAATCCTGAAAATTACCAAAGATTCCTTATTGAGCGTCAAGTATTTGAATAAATCGTTAGGCTATAAACGCTATTGGGAAAAAGATTTCGCTGATTTGTCCCTAAAAGATATCGATAAAATGCCTGCGCGCGGCATGTATCAAGGTACGGTATGGCAGTATCGCTGGTTTGTTCCTTTTGATGTGTCAGGTCTCAAAAAATTAACAGGCGGAGAAGTTTCTTTTTTAAAGCAATTGGACCAGTTTTTTGCCGAGGACAATTACAACCATGCGAATCAGCCTGATTTACAAGTTCCGGGACTATATAATGCGAGTTCTCAACCTTGGAAATCACAAAAACTGTTTCGGAATATTATGTTGGATACGGTCGTTCAGGCTTATTTTAACGAAAACAGTAAAGGCGTTGATTCTTATATTGGAAGGATCTATAAGAACGAACCTCAAGCCTATGTACGCACTATGGATGATGATGCCGGTACGATGTCCTCCTGGTTTGTTATGCGAAGTATAGGTTTGTCTCCGGCAAATATTGGAAGCCCCATTTACTATTTGACTGCTCCGATTTTTGAGACCGTAAAATTAAATTGGGAAAACGGAAAATCATTTCATATTAAGGTTCATAGTTACAATAAAGATCACTTTTATATTCAATCGGTTCGTTTAAATGGTCAGCCATTATTTAGGAATTGGTTGACTCAGGAAGAGATCACTAATGGAGGAAGCCTAATTATCGAAACAGGAGCATTACCTAATAAAAACTGGGGAATTGAGGATCAGTGGATTTCAAAAACAGAGTAATAGAATTAAATAATAAATTAGGTGTAAAGGATTTTATACTTAAAATTCTTTACACCTTAAGTTTATGTTTTATTCTTCTACATTTTTCATTTTCATCAAAAGTGAATAAGAACCTTTAATCACAATAGTTGCCTCATTCAAATCTTCTGAAATAATTTCAGTAAATTCATTTTCTGTAGTTCCTATTGTAACTTCTTTCATTTCAAATTGTTTGTTTTGTTTGGCAATAAAAATATAATTCTTATTTTCATAATTTACAATAGCATCAGATGGCAGTGCATTTGATTGCAGACTTTTTAATTCTATTTCGGCATTCATATACATTCCCGGTAAAAGTGTTTTATCATAATTTATAAAATGGCAGTGTATTTCAGTGCTTCGGTTTTCTGTAAAATCTTTACCTATCAAAATAATTTTGCAAGGATATTTTTTCTGGGGATTGCTGTTAGTATATGCCAATACCGATTGACCAATAGCCAATTTATTGATGTCTTTTTCAAATACGGTTAATGCCAAATGAATATCAGATGGATTTACAATCTCGAATAAAATATCGCTCGGGTTTACATACTTACCAATATTTACGTTTACCTTAGCTACATAACCACTTATTGGCGAATATATATTGATGCTTTTTGAAATCTTCTTTGTTGAAACATTATTTGGATTTATCCCTGCGAATTTTAATTTCTCGCCGTACGATTGCACCATTACAATTAGTGAGTTGTATTCTGATTGTGCTTGTTGATACACTTTATCACTGCTGGCTTTGCTTCGGTTGAGTTCTTTTTGTCTTTCAAATTCGGCTTTTGCGTACCCTATTTTTGCTTTCGCCAAAAGGTAATCTTCCTGCAGTTGAATGTATTGTTGGTCTTCTACAATGCACAAAACCTGACCTTTGGTCACATACATTCCTTCTAACAATTTGGTGTATTTTAAATAACCGCCCATAGGGACACTAATGGACACTAAGCTTTGAGGCGGCACATCTATTTTACCATTTAATTTTAAGGTAGATGAAATTTGCTTTTGCTCGATTTTTCCAGTTTCAATACCTGCATTTTTTATTTGTGCATCGGTAAGAGTTGTTGTGTTTTCTATAGTTGGATTAGCTTCTGTTTCGCTTTCCGTTTTCTTATCTCCACAGGAAGAAAGGAATACTAGTGCCAGCAGGGTAAGGATTGTGTTTTTACTCATGATTGTATTTTTATTTTGGTATTTGTGACTCTGCGATTTCATTTTATTTATTTTGAATAGTAAGATAGTGGTTGTTCTTTAAAATTTCATTGCCATTGCGATATGTTCTGCAATGAGAATAAATCGGTCATATGTAATTTGCATATCATCATTTGTGCTTGCGACCCCAATTACGGTCATGCTCATTTCATAATTAAACTATTTTAATTAGTTAAAGCATTGATTTCAATAACAGCAGTGTTTAATTTTCTAACTGCTTCGATGTATTTGCTTTGAATTTCGGTACCCTGATTAATAAGCATTACCCATTCCAGATAATTAATGTCACCATTGATAAATTTATCATTAGCCGCTTTAGTTACCAAATCCACATTTTTTAAGGCTTGATTCTCGTAATAGGCGATAGTTTCTTTATCTTTTTTATATTCTTGGACTAATTCCTGAAACTTGCTTTCCAGTTTTAGTTTTTCATTATTTAAATTATTTTCAGCGATTTGCGTATTTATCTCTAAAGCCTTTTTCCTGTTATTTAATGCTGTATTGAATATTGGAAGTGCCACTCCAAATTGTCCATAAACACCATTATTACTGTCTTGAATCTCCGCATTTGTTTTGAAAGTCTGGTAATAAACACCACCGATTAATTCTGGTAATTTTTTAGATTTTTCAAGAGCAATTTCCGCTTTGCTGCTATTTACTTCTTGCTCAAATAATTTTATACTGGGTTGATTGCCGATAGTATTTTTATCTAAATTTTCGGTAAAATCCATTTTGAATTTATCTAAAACTGGGATAAAGTCGTTATCCGAATTAAGTAAATACTTGAATTGTGATTGTATTATTTTGTAATCACTTTGTAATTCCAGCAGTTGAATTTTTATTTGCCCGGATTGGTTTTCTGCGGTTGCTTTTTCTAATATATTACTTTCACCTTTATCAAAACGAAGTACTGATTTCCGTAAAAATTCAGAATATATACTATCGCTTTTTAGCAACAGCTTTTCCTTTTCTTTTAGATACATCATTTCATAAAACACGATTGTTACCTGTCTGGTCAATTCCTTTCTTTGCAAAGCTTCGTTCCATTGCCCTTTT
Source organism: Flavobacterium cryophilum (assembly GCF_048286555.1). NCBI lineage: Bacteria > Pseudomonadati > Bacteroidota > Flavobacteriia > Flavobacteriales > Flavobacteriaceae > Flavobacterium > Flavobacterium cryophilum. The sequence continues at coordinate 67,229 of NZ_JBLVPZ010000010.1, forward strand.
TTGGCTTCTTCTATTAAAAGCTGTTGCTGTCTTTTGTAAACTGTTGGGAATTTTATGCTTTGTGAAATACCAATTTTCACATCATTTACGGTGCTGTTAAACTGACCATATTCGCCAATAATTCCCGTGTTGGAAATATCATAACCTGTTTTGGTCATTTGTTGCAAGTACTCTGAATTTAGTTTTTCGTTTTTAATTTTGATATTATTTGAAAGAGCCGTTTCAATCGCTTTTTCTATTGAAATTTTTTCTTGCGCAGCTGCATTTTGAAAAGACAAAAATAATCCCAATACTAGGATTGTTGTAATTGATTTTATCTTTTTTGGTTTTAATTTAATTCCTTTTTCAAACATGATATATAAAATTGGTAAAACAAATAAGGTTAAGAATGTAGCAATTAATAAACCACCAATTACCACAGTTGCCAATGGTTTTTGAACTTCTGCTCCTGAACCATTGCTTAATGCCATAGGTAAAAAGCCTAATGATGCCACAAATGCAGTCATTAAAACAGGACGTAAACGTATTTTAGTTCCTTGTAAAACAATCGCTTTTAAATCAGTTTCTCCCGATTTTCGAATGCTGTTGAATTCTGCAATTAACACCAATCCATTCAGAACCGCTACGCCAAATAAGGCTATAAAACCAACTCCGGCACTGATGCTAAAGGGCATTCCCCGCAACGCTAAAAAGAAAATACCTCCAATTGCCGAAAGTGGAATTGCGGAATAAATCAATAGCCCTTGTCTTACGGAATTGAATGCAAAATAGAGCAAAATAAATATTAATAGTAATGAAACTGGAACGGCAATCATCAAACGATTTTTGGCCTCGTTTAAGTTTTCAAAAGCACCGCCATACGTTGCATAGTAACCAGCAGGAAATTTTATTTGAGTTTCAACTTTGCTTTGTAATTCTTTTACAATACTTTGCACATCACGTCCCCGAACATTAAAACCAACTACAATTCTTCGTTTGGCGTCTTCTCTTTGTATCTGATTTGGACCTTCAGTAATTTCAACTTTTGCTAATTGAGATAAAGGAATTTGCAAACCAGTTGAGGTTGGGATTAATAAATTTTGAACATCTGCCAAATCCTGACGTTTTTCGCCTTCTAAGCGAACTACTAAATCAAATCGTTTTTCACCTTCGTAAACAACGCCTGTGCTTTGTCCTGCAAATGCGGTGTTTACAATTCGATTAATATCTTCAATATTTAAACCATATTGCGCGATGGAACCTCTGTTGTAATCAATTACTACTTGAGGCATTCCAGTAACGCTTTCTACATAAAGATCGGAAGTTCCTTCTACGGTAGTTACAATTTTACCTAATTTATGGGCGTACAAAGCCAATGTATCTAAGTTTTCTCCAAATATTTTACAGACCACATCTTGCCTAGCACCAGTCATCAATTCATTAAAACGCATTTGTACCGGATATTGGAAACCAAAGGAAACCCCAGGAACAGCTTCCAATTCCTTTGCCATTTTTTCTGATAATTCGTCAAAAGTTGTGGCAGAAGTCCAATCGCTTTTGTTCTTTAAAATGATCATCATATCGCTTGCATCAATTGGCATTGGATCGGTAGGCACTTCGCTACTTCCTGTTTTGCCTACAATTTTCTCCACTTCGGGAAATTTTTCTATTAATATTTTTGCACCCTGTGTAATGGCAGTCATTGAAGTTTGCAAATTACTTCCTGGCAAAACCCTAGTTTCTACTGCAAAATCTCCTTCTTCTAATGAGGGCATAAATTCGCCACCCATAAACGAAAGTGTAATCAGCGCTAAAACAAACAATCCTAATGTTATAGCAATAATTGTTCTTGGAATTCCCAATGCTTTGTTCAAAAGGGGTTGATAGAAATTTTCTAATTTCTCCATCATTCTATCGGAAAAAGTTTTTTTATGCGATATTTTTTTATTTAAAAATAAAGCGGTCATCATCGGGACATAAGTCAACGACAATATAAAAGCACCAAACAGAGCAAATGCAATGGTTTGTGCCATTGGTAAAAACATTTTCCCTTCAATACCGCGCAACGTAAAAATGGGAATGTACACAATCAATATAATTAATTCCCCAAAAACGGAAACATTACGCATTTTTATTGACGTTTTTAGTACGGTGTTGTCCATTTCTTGTTGTGAAATTTGAGCAGTTTTCCTGCTGTGCAAACTAAACAAACACGCTTCAACAATAATAACAGCACCATCCACAATCAATCCAAAATCTAATGCTCCTAAACTCATTAAATTACCGCTTACCCCAAATATGTTCATCAATATGACTGCTATCAACATTGCCAAAGGGATAACTGACGCCACAATTAATCCTGCTCGTATGTTTCCTAAAAAGAAAATAAGAACAAAGAGAACGATTAATGCACCTTCTAATAAATTTTTTTCGACCGTTGAAATCGAATTATTCACCATTTTGGTACGGTCTAGAAAAGGTTCCAGTATAACGCCTTCGGGTAATGTTTTTTCAATTTGGGCAATACGATCCTTAATGTTTTTAATAACCACATTACTATTGGCTCCTTTTAACATCATTACCACTGCGCCCGAAACTTCACCGGATTGCACTCCTTTTTTATTGAAAGTCATTGCTCCGTAACGGATGGCACTACCAATACGAACATCAGCTACATCACGAATGAATAAGGGGCTTCCATTACTGGTGTTTTTAATGGAAATCTCTTTTATGTTTTCGATAGTATTAATTAATCCTTCACTTCGAATGTATAGAACTTTAGGCCCTTTTTCAATATAAGCGCCGCCTGTATTTTGATTGTTTTTTTCTAAAGCAGTAAAAACATCTGTAATCGTGATATTATAGGATTGCAATTTATTTGGGTCAACGGCTATTTCAAATTGTTTCAATTTTCCACCAAAACTGCTCACTTCCGCCACACCTTCAACACTCAATAACTGCCGGCGAACAATCCAATCCTGAATGGTTCTTAACTCAGTTATATCGTATTTTTTTTCGTAACCGGGTTTGGTTCGTACCGCATATTGATAAATTTCGCCTAATCCTGTTGTTACCGGTGCAAGAACTGGATTTCCAATACCGGTGGGAATTTGGTCTTTAACAGCACTTAATCGTTCGGTTACTTGTTGTCTTGCCCAGTACACATCGGTTGCATCATTAAAAACAATGGTAACCACTGATAAACCAAAACGAGAAAAACTACGAATTTCTTTCAGTCCAGGAATATTACTGTTGGCTTGTTCAATTGGAAAAGTAATTAGTCGTTCAATATCGGTCGCACCTAAAGATGGCGCTGAGGTAATGACCTGAACTTGATTATCTGTAATATCAGGAACGGCATCAATCGGTAATTTGGTAAATTGATAACTCCCATATCCGATGAGAGCCACAATAAAAAGACCAATGATAAGCTTATTTTTGATTGAAAATTCTATGATTTTATTCAGCATAATTAATTAGATTAATGAAATTATAACCAAAAGCAGTTTGCAAAAAGCAAATACTATTAGTAAATGATAATGTAGTAATTAGTAAAATTTATAAATTTCTAATTACTGATACTACATTAAAGAATCATTAAAATAATTTGGGCGGTTGCCAGATATTGGCAAAAGCAAAAGAAGAATAAAATTGTTGACAAAAGGGAATTTTAATTTTTGAAGTAATTAAAATTATTTTTCTAAGCGAAAAATAAGTCTGATTTTCAAAAGCAATAATGGTGTTAACCGAATGGCAACAAACTGTTTTAAACGGTAAGTTTTGGTGGTCGTGTTTATTTTTGCCCGAATGATTTGTATTTTTATTGTAATGTATATTCAAAAAATCGACAAAAGAAATACTGTTATTGCTCTCTTCGTGTTCAATATAGTGTTGAATTAAGTTGGGTAATTTCAATAATTGTCCCATCTCTGTGTTAGCACACAAAAAAGCAAAAAGAAATGATATGGCAATTATTTTTTTCAAGATTGTAAAAGTAATAAATTTTGTTGATTACCAATAATGTAAAATAGTAAGTCAACCTTTATTTATTAAAATTTCTTAACTAATTTGTATGACGAACGCATTAATTTTGTTTTCTTTTAGATTGTAATGTTTTATTGTCATCAAATCAACGCATATATTTGATGCGGTATTAAAAACGTAGACGAAATGATGGAACACGAGGAGCAACATCAAATCAGCTTTAAATTTTTCGACTTCGTGAAGTATTACGTTTTTTGGTGAACCTGCAACTACTTTTGGGGTTACTACTATATTTTGAATCGTCGGTTGCTCCTATAAATTTCATTCTTTTTTCTCCACTAAATTCATTCCGCATTTGGGGCATTTTCCGGGTTTATCCGAAATAACTTCTGGATGCATTGGGCAGGTGTACGTTTTTTGAGTTTCCATTTTTTTTATATTTTAATGTTGTTTTTATTTGTATTATTTGGACATATCCATATTTTTATTCATTCCATTCATTTTGTGCGATTGCATTTTTTTTACCTTCGATCATATCCAGAATAAAAGAGTTTGATTTACAGTAGTTTTGGATCGGAAAGAAGTAAATAAAGCAATCGATAAACAATTAATATCCTTTTTTATACTGTTTTTGTAGTACGTAATTTTTATTATTTAAAATCTCTTAGATGATTCCTCTAAACGAAACTTAATTTAAGAGATTTGAATACTTACATTTTACTCATATTACTGCATTCAGCAGCACATTTTCGACAGGCTTCCGCACAATTTTTGCAATGCTCCATGTGTGCATGTTTTTCACATTCTTCGGCGCAGGCAGTACAAATTTCGGCGCATAATTTGCAGATTTTATCCGTAAATTCACTACCGCTAGCCATCGCCTGCATAGCAAATAAACAAATTGCTGCACAATCATGGTCTAATTTTATGCAACGCGCTAACATCTTTACGTCTTGCTCATTCAGGCATTCACTTTCGCAATGCGAACATTCTACTGCACATTCTGAACATGCATCGATACACTCTTTAAATTTTTGATGACTCATCTTTTTTACCTTTAAATTGCAAAATAATTTTCGCAGTTTAAAGGTAGCTTTTTAGCTTGTAAAAACATTGCTAAATTTTAATAAAAGTTGTTTAATTCACACATTATCAAACCTATATATTTTTAATTGTAATCACAATAAAAGATGCTTGTCTTTTAAAACAAGCATCTTTTTTACAAATTTTAGCTGAGTTTTTGATGATGCAAAGTAGCATCAAAACCAATTCCCATCATAATGCATACTTATGCCATTGGGTCTTCCGCCTGCCGCAATTGGATTACTTACTTTTTGAGTCGCTACCTTTATTATTGAAACAGTTGTTAAGTTATTTCTTGGGTTATGGCATTCACCTAATGTTACATTTCCATTCCTGCCATAGGATCATTTCCTTTACGAAATTTGTATTCACTGTTTATGGCGTATGCCCCGGTAATCACCACTTTTTTGGTTGGATCGATTTCCGATTTAATTTCAATCATCCCATTAATTTCTGCTCCTGTTTCCACCATTAGGCTTTCAAATACTCCCGGTCTTTTTTCAATCCAAATGTACGAAGCCTTTTCTTCTCTTATGACCGCATCACTGGGTATAAATACGCCTTTTATATTGGATTGTGTCAATCTGGCAATAGCTTGCATTCCTGGTTTTAACAGCAAATTTTGATTAGGTATTTCCATTCGAATTAAAAGCAGTCTGGTATCTGGATTTATTTCAGGATTGACGAAGGAGATTTTTGCACTAAAAGATTTATCAGGAAAATCAGTAAATGAAACTGTGGCGTTTTGTCCAATTTGCATGCTTTTTGCATAATTTATATTTACCTGTGTTTCGAGCCAAAGACTATTTAAATTTGCCAATTTAATTATACCAGCACCCTCCATTGCATAACTGCCTTCTGTTGCTATTATCTCAGAGATAGTTCCACTGCTATTACTATAAAAGATAGTGTACGGAGAAATTTCTTTACTCGATTTTATAGTTTCAATTTGCGCATTGGATAAACCAAAGAATACTAATTTTTGTTTGGCAGCAATAAGCATCGTACGTGCATTTTTTCCAAAATCACCCGGCATGGTGAGTTGTTTGTATGCTGTGAAGTAATCTTGTTTAGCAATAGCAATATCTTCGCTGTACAATTGATATACTGGTTCGTTTTTAGCAACGTAATCTCCCACTGTTTTGAAGTATAATTTTTCAATTCGCCCCATTGCTCTGGCAGAAATGGTATTAATTTTCTCTTGATTAATTGTTAAAACTCCGGTATAGTTTTGCTCTAAACTGCTTTGAGTTGTTGCAATAGTTTGCATGGTGATGTTCCCCAATTGCAGCTGCTGTTTACTCAAGCTTATCTCATTTGCAGCTGTGGCGTCACTTTTCATAGGCGTTAAATCCATATGACAAATGGGACATTTCCCTGGTTTATCTTCCTTTACTTGAGGATCCATAGAACACGTGTAAAAAATTGTTTCTTTATTTTTATGGGCACTATGGTCTTCTTTATTTTTGTTATTGCAAGCTATAAATACGGTAAGTAGCAGTGATAGCATGCCTATTATTTTTATCGTTTTCATAATTTTTCGGTTTTAATAAAGCTTTCGCTATCAATTAAATATTGTGCATTTTTAGCAAGGGTATCTTCAACGGAAATTCCACTGATAATTTGAATAAAATCATCTATTTCAATTCCTGCTTTTATGGCAGTCGCTTTAAAGCCGTTATCCATTTTTAAAAAAACTATTTTCTTGCTGCCAATACTTACCAATGCTTGTTTTTCTAACCATATGGCTTTCGTCGGATTTGTTTTTATAATACCCTGCAATCGCAGACCTATGGGAAATTTTAGTTTATTGTTGTTGAGGTATACCCTAATTCTATTGGATTTATCTGCTGGATTAAATTGAGTTTCAATAAAATTTATTTGTGCATCGATGAATTCGTTTTTGTCTAATTCTGTCGTAATTTTAATAGATTGATTGGTTTTAATTAGACTATTGTATCCCTGGCTAACATTAAAAATACCCCATACTTTATCGGTATTTACTAATTTAAAAATGACTTCTCCCTTTTTTATGTAGTTACCTTCCTTTATGTTCAATATTTCGGTATTGTTACTTGCACTTTGCATTGTCGAATTGCTTGTATTATCCATTTTTTCTGTTCCTTGAACAATTCCAGAAGCTGGACTGTAAATTGAAACTTGAGGATTTACTTTTTTGGAAGAAGACAATGTGTTTATTTGCTTATTTGTCATTCCATAAAGCAATAATTTTTGCTTTGAGGCTTTAATTATTGCGGTGTTTTCGGAATCATTGGAAACTAAATAAATAAAATTTTGCTGTTCTGTCAATAATTCAGGACTGTATAAATCAAATAACTTCTGGCCTTTAGTTACTTTTTGGTACTTATAATTGACATACATTTTTTCTATTCTTCCACTTATTCGAGCAGCAATATTTACGGAGGAATTTGGATCATATGACACTATTCCGGGTAAGTTTATCTCACTGCTTAATGTCGTGTCTTTGGCCTTTGTAGTTTGATAATCCCCGACGATAAAATTATCAGTAGGTTTCAAAAAATTGTCAATAGAATTGTCTTCCTCAGCCTGGCTTTCTGTTATTTTTTTTACCAAAGTCATTCCGCAAATAGGGCAGTTTCCTGGTTTATCTCTAATGATTTGGGGATGCATCGAACAAGTATAAACCTCGTTTTGATGTTCCATTTCCGAATGACTGTCTGATTTTATTGTAAAGAAATAGACAGCAAATCCTATACTAGAAATTACGATTAAAATTAAACTATATTTTAAATATTTATTCATAATTATTTGATTTCTAGTTGTTTTTCGATTTCTACTTGTGTGCTTAAAATATTTTGTAATTTATCCAGAAGATCAATTTGGGCCATATTTAATGCTTCCCAAGCATCCAAAACTACAAACAAATCTCCCGTATTATTCTGCCACGCCAATATTGCCGTATCATAATTTCGTTTTAAGGCAGGAATGATATTTTTTTCAGCAATATCATATTGTTTTTTTAGGTTTATCAGTTCGGTATTCATACCCGAAATCATACCTGCCGCTTCATTCAAAATCATTTGCTTTTGCCAGTTGAGACCTTCATTTTTGATTTTAAAACTGTTGATATTGGCTTTATTCATTTTTGTTGACCAAGGCATTGGAATGGTAATCATTCCCATTAAAGAAAATTGTTTTGGCTGTTCTCCAAAGGCAAACATATGGTCATATTTGACGCCAAATTCCGGTAATAATTTAGCTTTTTCGGTTTCAATTTTTAATTGATTTAATACCATTGTTTTTTCAATAGCTTTTACATCACTTCGGTTTTGAGAAAGGGAAGTTGTATCTGATTTTATGACGTCAAAATCATTTAATTTATAGGTTTCATCTATTTTAAACAACGTGTTTTTATCTCTAGCCATCAAAGTATTCAGCATAATTCGTTTCTGGGAAATATCGTTTTGTAACATGACCACCATACTTTCTAAAGCGCTGTATTGCGATTTTGCTTTGTAATAGGTTGGCAATTTATCCATATTGTACTGGTAGCGTATTTCCATACTTTTTATCATATAGCCTAAGAGCAATAAATTATCATCCGCTATTTTTATTTTTTTATTTAAAACCAACCACTGGTAATAATTTGCTTTTGCCAGTGCCTTTAATTGATTAATTGTATACTCTTTATTTTCTTTTTCAACTGATGACATTGCGTTCATGTAATTGAAATCAGACTTAAGTTTTCTGGCATTCGGTATCATTTGTGTAACGCCCACCATGTAAGATCCCATACCTGGAGACATTTCACTTGCTTTCCACATTTTAGTATTGTAAGGCGCCATAAAAAAACCCGTTTCCACTTGTGGTGCCATCCAGCTTTTGGCGCCTTTTGCAGCAGCATCCATACTTTGAATATCAGCATCATACATTTTTAGTTGTGGATTATTTGTTTCAATATTCGTCAAAACAGCATCCAACGAAAGTGTTTGCGCCACCATATTAGCAGTACTTAAAATCAAACAGCTTATTGCGATATAATAGTTATTCTTTAACATCTATAAGTTCTATTTTGCCTTTTGTTTTTAATTCTCGGAGTTTCACCATCTCAAAAACTATAGGGGTTACTAATAATACATAAATTGTTGAGGTAATTGTACCCCCAATGAGTGGAACCGTAATTGGCAGCATCACATCGGCACCGGTTCCTGTTGCCCAAAGAATAGGGATTAATCCAAATAAGGAAACGGAAATGGTCATTAATTTTGGTCGCAACCTTTTAGCAGAACCGTCAATAATGTACTGTTTCAAAATTGCTTCTGTAATTGTTGCGGCACTGTTCCCGTGTTTTTCTACCATTTTATTCATTGCTTCATTTAAATAAATAGTCATTAACATAGCGGTTTCGATTGCCATTCCAAACAATGCTATAAAACCAACTGCAACGGCTACAGATAAATTTATTCCATAAAAATAGACCATAAAAATCCCACCAATCAAAGCAAACGGTACGGTTATCATTGTAATCAGTGCTTCTTTCATGGAACGATAGGTGAAGTAAAGAATAAGGAAAATAATGATGACAACTACAGGTAAAATCAGGCGTAATGTTTTATTGGCTCTGATTTGGTTTTCCCACTGTCCGCTCCACTCCACATAATAGCCTTTTGGCATTTTTGTGATCATTGCATTCAATTTTTCTTGCGCTTCTTTTACTGTACTTCCTAGATCACGATCTCGCACATTAAACAGTACACTACCTCGTAGCATTGCATTTTCGCTATTTATCATGGGAGGACCATCGCTTATTTTTACATCGGCGACGGCTTCTAATGGAATAGGACCAAACTCCATTGTTTGCACTTGGAGTTTTTTTAATGCCTCAATACTATTTCTGTATTCTTGAGCATATCTTGCATTTACAGAAAATCGTTGTCTTCCCTCGATGGTTGTAGTAAGTTTCATGCCACCAATAGAAGCTTCTACTACGTTATTTATATCATCTATTGTAAGTCCGTATCTGCCGATAGCCTCTCTTTTCGCCTCAATATCGATGTATTTTCCGCCAGTAATTGGTTCCGCATATAAATCTTTTACGCCAGAAGTACCTTCAAGGGCTTTTTTTATTTTTTGAGATAAAACATTAATAGTGTCTAAACTTGCTCCGTAAATCTTTATTCCTACATCGGTTCTAATACCAGTAGCTAGCATATTAATCCGGTTAATGATGGGCTGTGTAAAACCATTCGTAACTCCTGGAATTTGAAGTTTATTATTTATTTCATTAACAATATCGGATTTCGTTTTGTCTTCTCTCCATTCGTGTTGGGGTTTTAGTAAAACAATCGTTTCAATCATGCTTATGGGACTGTTATCGGTTGCTGTGTTAGCGCGTCCGGCTTTACCTAAAACATGAGCCACTTCGGGTATCGATTTTATCAATTTGTCCTGCACTTGTAAAATTCTTTTTACCTCAGAATTGGATACATCTGGTAATGTTACAGGCATAAAAAGCACGGAACCTTCATCTAAAGGGGGCATAAATTCGGTCCCTAAACGGGTAAACATCAAAACGCCAATCAAGAGTGCAATTATATTAATACCCAATACTGTTTTCCTCCATTTTAAACAAAAAATTAAAATAGGAGTATAAATGCTTTCCAGTTTTTTGTTAATTGGATTTTTGTTTTCTGGACGAAGTTTGCCTTTAAGAAGAAAACTAATTAGAACAGGAGTAAGGGTAATCGCTAAAAAAGCATCGACTATTAGTATAAATGATTTTGTCCAAGCCAATGGGCTGAACAATTTACCTTCCATACCCGTGAGAAGAAATACTGGTAAAAAGGAAGCGATCACAATTAGTGTTGAATAAAAGACACCTGGACCAACTAATTTTGAAGATTTTTCTATAAGTTGTAACTTTTCTTCAGAAGATAAGGGGTCGTGTTCTTTCTTGAATATATTTTTTATTTTATCTATCATTTTATTTCCGAATTATTCTGATTGCTCTCCATTTCTTCCTGTTTCTCCGAAATTGTTCGATACGCATTTTCCACCATAACAATTCCGTCATCGACGACAACACCAATAGCTAATGCAATCCCAGTTAATGACATAATATTAGAGGATATCCCAAAGGCTTCAAGCAAAATAAAGCCAATAGCCACCGATATAGGCAATTGTATTAAGATAATTAAGGCACTTCGCCAATGAAAAAGAAAAAGGAGTATAACAATTGAAACAACAATCATTTCTTCTATTAAAGTTCCTTTAACCGATGCGATAGCTTTTTCAATCAATTCACTTCGGTCATAAGACGTTTTAAAAGAAACGCCTTCAGGTAATCCTTTTTCGACTTCTTTCATTTTTAATTTAACCGCTTTTATCACTTCATCTGCATTTTCACCATAACGCATCACTACAATTCCTCCTACAACTTCACCTGTTCCATTTTCGTCAAAAATTCCCAAGCGCAAATCGCCACCCATTTGTATCGAGCCAATGTCTTTTACTTTCACTGGAACAGAATTATAATTTTTTACAGCAATGTCTTCTACATCTTTTATGTTTTTTATGTAACCCAAACCTCTAACTATATAAGACATATTGCTCATCTCAAATTTTCGTCCGCCAACATCATTGTTATTTGCTTTCACTGCATTCATCACTTCCATCATACTCACCTTGTAGTACTGCATTTTCAGTGGATCTAACACTAATTGGTACTGTTTTTCAAACCCACCAAATGATGCTACTTCAGCCACGCCGGGAACAGTTTGTAATGCAAATTTTACGTACCAATCTTGCAAGGCTCTTTGTTCTCCCAAGTCCATACCGTTAGTCTCTAAATGATACCAAAAAATATGTCCTACTCCAGTTCCATCGGGGCCTAATGTGGGCACTACATTTTGAGGCAACAATCGTTGGGCATAATTTAATCTTTCTAAAACCCGAGTTCTTGCCCAATAGATATCGACATCATCTTCAAAGATGATGTATACGAAACTCATCCCAAACATAGAGGAGGCACGAATATTTTTGATTTTTGGAATTCCTTGTAAGTTGGAGACCAATGGATAAGTGACTTGATCCTCGATGACCTGTGGACTTCTTCCCATCCATTCTGTAAATACAATAACTTGATTCTCCGATAAATCAGGAATGGCATCAATAGGGTTTTGTTGCACGCTATAAATACCCCAAGCGAGCAAGCAAGCTGAGACGAGTAAGACTACAAATCTGTTTTTTAGTGAAAAGGATATTAATTTTTCTACCATAATATTTATTATTCTTCTGAAAGGCTATCTTTCGTTTTTTCAATCCAATTGATTATTTCCTCTTTTTGAGTTGACGTCAAAATGGCATTTTTATGAATTAATGTGTAAGATGCCAAAGGCATTTCATCTGATTTTATTTGTTTGACAATAGCTTCTAATTTGTTTCCTTGTTTTCGTTTGGAATATCTACCAAACTCATTAAAGTTCAAATCTTTCTTACCATCTTTAATGTGTTCTTCCATAAAAAACCGTGCTGGCTGCATGTAAGAATATAATGGATAGTTGGTATTGTTACTGTGACAATCGTAGCAAGATGTACGTAAGGTAGTTTCAACGTTTTTAGGAACATCGTACATTGTTGTGAAATTTGCAGTTATATCCGCCTGTTCATAACTTTCATTACGAGCAGGCTGATATAATTGCATCAACAAAAAAATGACAAACCCAATTATGAGTATTTTCTTGATGATTTTTTTCACTTTATAATTGTTTTTTTATAGAACCACAAGTAAGCATTTTCGAACCGTAATAAGGATTTTTTATTTCTTTGCTTTCACTTATCCAAACCGCCCCTTTTCCTTCATCATACATAGGACAAACGTCTTGATATAATTTTTGTTTTGCTCCAAATGTTTTTATCAAATCATTCACATCTTTACTTAACATTGCAAAATGTTCTCTTTGGTGGTCAATTTTACCTGAATTAGCACCAATATGTTCTGCGTGTTCTTTGGCATCATCGGCGATATCAATAAATTCTGTTTTCAATTTTGGATCTATTGAATTAGTATTGACTTTATTAAAAGTGGCATATAATGCTTTACCCGCATTGGCTGCTTCTTTTGTATCGTCTTTTGTGAGTGCGTTTTTTACTTTTAAATAATTAAAAATTATTTCATCTGTGGAAAATGTTGTTTGGGTAACCGCTGTAGCTTTAGTATTTACTTCAACTGCTGTCGCATCATCGTGACTGTGATTACCATCAGTATGATCATGAGCTGCTTCGTTTTGTGCAACTGGTTCGGTTAATTCCATACCGCATTTTGAACATTTTTCTCCTTTTTTTCCTGTTACTTCAGGGTGCATGGGACACGAGTACAACTGTGTAGTACTTTCTGTTTTTTGTGAATCAGTTGTTACAGCTTCTTTATTTTTTTGGTTACAAGAAACTAGTACAAATGCCATTGCTATGGCTGAAAGGATTAGATTTTTCATTTTTTTGAAATTTATTAATTGTTATTTTTAGCTATTTTAAAGGTTACATTTTTAGTACAACACCATTTGGTTTTTTTGGTGTAGTAAAAAATATATTCTTCATTATTTAAAGTTTTAATTTATTATTTTATTGCTTCCACTGTTTTACCACAACTCAACATTTGAGATCCATAGTACGGATTTTTAGCATCATAAGTCGTAGCCATTTTAGTGTCTTTATTCCAATCAACATTGGCGATTTTTTTGAGACTTCCTGCTTTTTCTATGGTAGTTTCACACATTGCGCAATTCCCGAATATTTTTACGGTTTCGGCTTTATCGTTTTTGATTTGCGCGTTAAACACCTCGAATGACAGCAATAGCGTTATTGCCATCACTGTTTTTATTAGTGATTTCATTGTAAAAAGATTCTAAATTGGATGAAGTAAACAATAACAAATGACAGCACATCAAAGTTACCCTTTTGAATATGACATTATCTGATAAAATAAATGATTGTAAAGCAAAAATTGCTTTTGATTTGACACAATTAGGGCTGTCAAAATTGGAATTTAGCTTATTTTTGGTATAAGCCAAAGAGAACAGAAACCAGAAGAAATAAAGGTTTCTGAATTATAGAAATTTTGTTTTTCGTATAAAAAATTAAAAACATTGTTATTTAAATTCCAACCACTAATCGAAAATGAACTATTGCATGAAGAAGCACAGCCGCATTTAGAATGGCTGCATTTACCGTCGCAACCTTCATGATTTTTATTTTTTGAATGAGTATCGTCTTTACAGCAATCATCTTTATCCATCTTTGAGGAAATCTCTTTAGAAGTAGCTTGTTTCGACGAATTATTTTCACAAGCAAAAGCTACTGCTGGCATCAAAAAGAAACCAAGAGCAACAATTAACAAAAAGTAAAACTTTTTCATTTGTGGTATATAATAAAGCAAAATTAGCTAAATTATAGTAATACATCGCTAAATATTTGTTAAAAACTTTTGATCAACATGTGTTGGTTTTATTTTGTACAGAAGAAAACCAAAATAAATGCTAATTGACTCAATTATAATTTTGTATAATCGTTACTGTATTAAAGTTGTTTTTTTCTGATATTCAATAATTTTTACCAAAATTAAAATCTATGGTGCACAAATTTTTGGTTATTTATTACTTTTTTCCAAGATAGTTTTAATAATTTCCTCTTTGCTTACGACACCGGATTGTCTCCATAATTGCTTTCCGTTTTGAAATAAAATCATCGTCGGAACTCCACGAACTTTATACTGACTAGAAATTTGTTGGTTTTTGTCTACATCGATTTTGATGATGGAAACGGCATCACCTAAATTGTCTTTTACTTCTTTCAAAATGGGATTTAGCATTTTGCAAGGTCCGCACCAAGTGGCAAAAAAGTCTATTAAAACTGGTATGTCGGAATTGATAATCGTTTCAAATTTACTCATCTTTATTGAATTTAGTATTAGCAATAGTACAACCATTAGAACCACAACCTAAATTAAAAACGACCTGAATCCAGAAAAATAGTCCAAAACCAATGAACATCCATTCTTTTAAAATGTATGCTTGAGCAAATAAAAATAAGGCAAACACCAGACGAAGCCAGCGCATAAGATGCCAATTAGTAAATAATAATGCTTTCATTTTTTTTCTAAAAAAGGAATTAGGTTTTACGGGTTTATTTTTTTAATTTTATACTTGGCATCGTAAGAAATCACCTGTTGCAATGCTTTGATTGCAATTTCATTTGTACTGACAATTAATACTTCAGCAAAATTACTACTCATGCTTACATTTATAATTCCGTCAATTGCAATTAATTTTTCTGAGGCGGTTTCCATACAATTGTTGCACGTAATGCCTTCAAATTCATATAAATTCACCACAACCTGATTATTCTTCTTCAGCTCGATAAACAACTCTGAGTTTGCTCTTGGTGCAATTGAATTTTTAGACACATCCATTTTTAAAAAGTCAAACGCGCCTTGGAAAAGTAGTTTGTAGTCATCTTTGCTGCCGCCAAAAGGAGGGCCGGATTCATACGTTCTATTGAACAGTAATCCTGCTAGAATTCCTTCTTCTGCTAGAAGTTGGTGCATTTTCCACACGTATTTTTGGCGCATTGTAGGAGGCAAAGCACAGAAAAACGTTTGCTCAATAATCAAATCATATTTCCCTTGATGTTGAAAGAAATCGCCCACTATAATTTGAATGTTAGAATTGTTTCTAAACTTTTCTTTTAAAACGGCAATTAGTGTTGGAGCAATATCAATTACAGTACTATTTGTAAAATTCTGCTCCAGCAGATATTCAGCTTCATAGCTATTCCCACAACCAGGAATTAAAATACTACAGTTTTTATCAGCAATCGTATCTACATACGTTTGTATGGGCGGCGCTACTTTGCCTAAATCCCATGCGGTAGTTTTGGCTTCGTATTGCAATTCCCAATAGGATGCATCTAGCGGTTTATCGCAGGAAACTACACAACATTTTATATCTTCCATAATTTGATTTTTTTGAAATTGCCATTGCCATTGTCATCGAAATTGCTTTTATTTCAAAACTTTACTTTGGCAAACGAAATCTGTTTTTGGAACATCCGTTTTTGCAACAGCATTAAAACCGCCTTCAATTTCAGTAAAATTTCTAAAACCACGAGCTTCCAGTATCGAAGCGGCAATCATGCTGCGATAACCGCCTGCGCAGTGGAGGTAGAAATGTTCTTTGGGATTGATATCTTTTATCCAATCATTTATTGCGGCTAATGGCCTGCTGTAGGCTTCGCTAACATGTTCTGAGCAATATTCACTTTCTTTACGAATATCAATTACTTTGCTTTCACCAATTTTCACTGCTGCAGCAAATTGTTCGGCTGTAATTCTATTGACAGTATCAATTTGTTTCCCTGCTTTTGCCCAAGCATCATAGCCGCCATCAAGATGACCAATCAAGTTGTCAAATCCCACACGGCTCAAACGTGTAACGGTTTCTTCCTCATGTCCCCGTTCACAAACAATTAAAATAGGTTGTCTTACATCGGCAATTAATGCACCTACCCAAGGCGCAAAATCACCATTAATCCCTATGTTTACCGATTGGGGAATAAATCCTTTGGCAAATTCTTCGTTTTTTCGGGTATCCAAAATTAGGGCTCCGGTTTCTTCGGCAGCCAGTTCAAATTCTTCTATCGATAATGCGTGCATTCCTAAGTGCAATACGTTTTCAAAACTGTTATAACCTTTTTTGTTCATCGCCACATTCATTCCAAAATAGGCTGGAGGAGGCAATAAACCTTCGGTAACTTCTTTTATGAACTCGGCTTCTGTCATATCGCCGCGTAACGCATAATTAGTAGCTTTTTGATCGCCAATAGTTGATATTGTTTCCTTACTCATATTTTTTCCACAGGCACTTCCGGAACCGTGAGCTGGATAGACAATAACGTCATCTGCCAACGTCATCACTTTATCTCTTAAAGAATGAAATAAAATACCGGCTAATTGTTCTTGTGTCATGTGTGCCGCTTTTTGGGCTAAATCTGGTCTTCCTACATCTCCAATAAACAAGGTGTCTCCGGAGAAAATGGCATGGTCTTTACTGTTTTCGTCAATCAATAAAAAAGTGGAGCTTTCCATGGTATGTCCCGGTGTGTGCAATACTTTTATTTTGATGTTTCCAATGGTGAATTCCTGTCCGTCTTTGGCAGAAATACATTCAAATTCACAAGTTGCATTTGGACCATACACAATTGGAGCAGCAGTTTGACGGCTTAAATCGACGTGACCAGAAACAAAATCAGCATGAAAATGGGTTTCAAAAATGTATTTCAATTTTACGCCATCTCTATCCAATCTGTCCAGATAAGGTTGGGTTTCCCGTAACGGATCTATAATTGCCGCTTCGCCATTCGAGGTTATATAGTAAGCACCTTGGGCTAAACATCCGGTATATATTTGTTCTATTTGCATGATTGCATTTTTTAGTTTTACAGTACAAATGTACTTCTGTTTTTTAGGACAAACAGTGACAATTGTTACATTCCATTTTTTAATTTAAGAAAAATTCTTTGATAACAATAAAAATTCCCATTATCAATACAAACCATCCAAAGATTGGTTTAAGTTTAGCAGCATCTATTTTTTTTGAAAGCTTGATACCAATGATCATTCCTATAAAGGCCATACTTGAAATCATCAGTAAAAACGAATAATCGATAGGTGTACCAATATATAAATCGCCTCCAAAACCGATGCTGGAGTTTATAAAGATAAT
Organism: Flavobacterium cryophilum; assembly: GCF_048286555.1. Taxonomy (NCBI): domain Bacteria; kingdom Pseudomonadati; phylum Bacteroidota; class Flavobacteriia; order Flavobacteriales; family Flavobacteriaceae; genus Flavobacterium; species Flavobacterium cryophilum. Next base: position 85,033 of record NZ_JBLVPZ010000010.1, read on the forward strand.
CAATAATGAAGTGCCAACGGCTTGCTTCATTGGTAAATTAGCAAAAAATAATAATGCTGGGATGATTAAAAAACCACCTCCAGCACCTAAGAATCCAGTGACAATTCCAACCAAAAATCCAATAATTCCCAGTTGTATGTAATTTGTTTTTGCTGTATTTGGTACTGTTTTAGTTTTGCGTATCATAGCGATAGCGGCTGTTATCATAAGCACTGAAAAAACAATCATTATCAAAAAACTTTTTGATACTTGGTAGGAAGCAATGGAGAAAATTGTTGCCGCAATTTTGGGAAAAATAACTTCTCTAATTATCAGGATAGAAAAAACGGATGGTATTGCAAAATACAATGCCGATTTAATTTTAAGATTTCCCAATTTATAGTGACTGATACATCCAAATAAAGAAGTAATTCCCACTATAAATAGAGAATAACTGGTGGCATTTTCAGGGTTTATTTTAAAGAGATAAACTAGAATTGGGATCGTAAGGATAGAACCTCCGCCGCCAATTAATCCTAATGAAAGTCCAATAATTATTGAAGCAAAATAGCCTAAATATTCCATTTTAATTTTTTTTAAAGCAACAGTTCGGAGAATATGGTGTACCAGAAATGGACTTCATTGCGTTGATTTATTTTAAAAGTTCAATGTTATTGCGATGTAAGGAAACGATACCGCGTTGTTCCATTTTTTTCAACAAACGTGAAATTACTTCTCTTGAAGTACTCAATTCAGATGCGATTTCCTGATGAGACAGTTTCAATTCTTTACAGCCACATGCATCGGCATGGCGCTTTAAATAAAACAGTAAGCGCTCATCCATTGCCTTGAAAGCAATACTGTCTATAACTAGCAATACTTCTTCAAATCGACTGCCGTAAGAATTAATTACAAATTCATACCAACTGCGGTGCTGCATCATCCATTTATCCATTATAAGAAGTGGAACCAGTATCAATTCAGCGTCCTCAACCACTTTAGCCATTATTTGGCTTTTTTCGTTTTTGGTGGCACAAATCATAGAAATAGCACAAGCTTGTCCGGGTTGTAAATAATACATAAAAAATTCACCTCCATTTTCATCTTCGCGGTAAATTTTAATTTTCCCACTAATTACTAAAACGGTATTTTTGATGTATTGTCCTGTTCGTATAATTACATCACCAGTCTGGTAGGAATGAATAGTTGCATTAGATTCAATTTCTTTCACTAATTCATTAGAAAATGAAGGAAAAAAATTCTTTATAGGATTGTGCATTTGCAGACTTTTTTCGGGCGTTAGTAGTGTAAAAGTAATCTAAAAAGCGCAAAAAAAGGGAGTAATTTTCAGTGTTATAATAAATGACAAGTAGTTGATTCAGCGCTTATTTTTTCCTCATTCCTATGGATTTAATAGACTGTTTTCGTAAAAAGATATGTCAATTTTATAGTTTGTTGATCGTTAATGTTTTGCGAAAACGTTTTCTTATGAATATTATCCAATTAACAGATCGGGCGTTTATTGTTAGCTAAAATATTTGTATTTTTACAAAAAAAAGCACCATGAATTTAACACAAGAAGATTGGGTTTCTCAATTTGAAACTGACGACAACGCCGTAATTTTAGACGTGCGAACCGAAGCCGAATTTAATGAAGGAATTATAGCCAATGCCATTAATATTGATATTCATTTGGGACAAGGTTTTATAACTGAAATTGAAGCATTGGACAAAACAAAAAACTATTACGTGTATTGCCGTTCCGGAATGCGAAGTGCAAAAGCCTGTGAAATAATGAAGGAGCAGGGTTTTGAAAACGCGTATAACTTAGTAGGAGGCATTACAGAATGGGATGGAGAGGTAGTTGCTCCATAGAACGTACAGAGTCTAGTATCGTTTTGGCTATTTAAAATTTAAATTAAAAACATAAAATAAATGAGTATGAATGTAATACCAGAAGAATTTCAAATTAATACTTTATTAAATCAAGATACGTATTTAATTAATGGAGAATTAAAAAAATGGACCGGTCAGACAACTCCTGTTTTTTCAACAATTTCATCTACCGAAGAATACGGCCCAACAATTTTGGGTTCAATCCCATTTATGGGAGAGGCTGAAGCGATGGAAGCTGTTAATGCGGCTAGTGTAGCTTATAATAACGGTCAAGGATTATGGCCTACTATGAAAGTGGCAGATCGCATAAAATGCATGGAAAATTTTGTTACTCAAATGAAAACGACCCGCAGGGAAGTTGTCAAATTATTGATGTGGGAAATTGGAAAATCATTGGGTGATTCTGAAAAAGAATTTGACAGAACCGTAGAATATATTTATGATACCATTGACAGCTTAAAAGAATTAAACAGTCGTAGTGCTCATTTTTCTAAAGTGCAAGGAATAAATGCGATGGTTCGCAGAGGACCGCTCGGTGTTGTTTTATGTCTCGGACCTTATAATTATCCGCTGAATGAGACTTTTTCGTTACTGATTCCTGCCTTAATTATGGGGAACCCGGTTATTTTTAAACCAGCAAAACATGGCGTTTTATTGATTTCACATTTATTAGAAGCTTTCAGAAGTAGTTTTCCAAAAGGAGCCATTAATATAGTGTATGGTCGCGGACGTGAAGTGGCTTCGCCAATAATGAAATCTGGAAAAGTTGATATTTTGGCTTTGATAGGAAATAGTAAATCAGCGATTGCATTACAAGACCAACATCCTAATAAAAACAGATTGCGTTTAATATTAGGTTTAGAGGCAAAAAATCCTGCGATAATCCTACCGGATGCTGATTTAGATTTGGCAATCCAAGAATGTATCGCTGGCACTTTATCATTTAATGGACAGCGTTGTACGGCTTTAAAAATACTGTATGTGCATGAATCTGTTGCAGATGAATTTAACAAACGTTTTGCTGCCAAAGTTGATGCGCTTGTTTTTGGAAATCCGTGGGATACATCTGTGTTTCTGACGCCTTTACCAGAAAAAGACAAACCGGCATATATTCAGGAATTGATTGATGATGCGACCAGTAAAGGTGCTACAATACTCAATGAAAAAGGGGGTCAGCATTCGTCTAATTATATATTTCCGGCGGTTTTATTTCCTGTAAATAAAGAAATGCGTGTGTATCACGAAGAGCAATTTGGCCCGGTTGTACCTATTATTTCTTTCAAAGACATTCAAGAACCTTTGAACGATATGGCCGAATCAAATTACGGGCAACAAGTGAGTTTGTTTGGAAAAGACATTAAAACGATTGCGCCGCTTATTGATGCTTTGGTAAATTTAGTGTGTAGAGTAAACTTGAATAGTTCTTGCCAAAGAGGACCGGATGTTTTCCCTTTTACAGGACGAAAAGATTCAGCTGTAGGAACACTGAGTATTCACGATGCCTTGCGTTCGTTCTCGATTAGGACCTTCGTTGCGTCTAAAGACAATGATTATAACAATGCTATTTTGCATGAATTATTGAGCAGTAAAGAATCTAATTTTATTAATACGGATTATATTTTGTAATCTTTTTTGATTAAAAAACTTAAGCCGTCCCGTTTTTACGTCCAGTATGGTGGGAAGATTTTATTTTATTAAAAAAACTGTAATCGAATATTATTATCATGGTTTTACGGGAAACCGTAATGTAGTAAAAATGAATACTTTTAGATTTGTAGCGATAGATTAATTTTTGGTTAATTATCTATAGATTAACAAAAGCTGTATAATGGCACGAAGCTATTCAAATTGGATGGATGAGTGCCAGTTTACGGCTGAAACAAAGATGTTGTGCGGTTTTTTTTTTACGCGAAATGAAACCAAAAAAAATTAAAAAAAATAAAAAAAGAAGTAACAGAAAAACTTTAAACTTTAACCGATGAATACGTTGCGTGTAATATTTGTTTAAAAATAGTTTTGAAAACTTAAATAAGGATCTAAAATTGAAAAGGCAAGATAAGCGTGACACACTGAATTATGCGGAATAGGGACCGAGCGAAAATGATTTAGTTTGGTGTGCAATACGAGCTATACAACTCATGTTGAATTAAACGTATTAAAGGTGCATCAGAGTATTATAAGTCAAAATCAACCGTAAATTATAAACAAAAAAAGATGATCCGTTGCCAGACCACCTTTTTAAACAAATTAAAAATACTAAAATTAAACCAGATCGAAACGGTCAAGATTCATCACCTTGGTCCACGCTGCAACAAAGTCTTTTACAAATTTTTCTTGCGCATCGACACAGCCATAAACTTCAGCAATAGCTCTCAGTTCAGAGTTTGATCCAAAAATAAGATCCACACGAGTACCAATCCATTTAATTGTACCAGTTTTACGATCAGTACCTACAAACGCATCATCAGATTCGGAAACCGCTTTCCAAGTTGTACCTAAATCAAGTAAGTTTACAAAGAAATCATTCGTTAAAGCCTCTGGACGTTTTGTAAAAATTCCAGTTTGAGAGTGATCAACATTCGTATTCAACACACGCATACCACCAACTAGAGCTGTCATTTCTGGCACTGTCAAGGTCAATAATTGCGCTTTGTCAATAAGCATTTCCTCAGCTGAAACCGTATATTTTGTCTTAACGTAATTACGGAAACCATCTGCTTGAGGCTCAAGAACTGCAAATGATTCGACATCAGTTTGTTCTTGTAAAGCATCTGTTCTTCCCGAAGTAAACGGAACTTTAACATCATGATTAGCATTTTTTGCTGCTTTTTCAATTCCTGCATTACCACCTAAAACTATTAAATCAGCAATTGAAACTTGCTTACCACCAGTATTAGCACTGTTAAACTCTTTTTGAATTTCTTCCAATGTCTCGATTACTTGTTCTAATTGAGAAGGATTATTTACTTTCCAATCTTTTTGAGGTTCTAAACGAATACGAGCCCCGTTTGCACCACCACGTTTATCAGAACCACGAAAAGTCGATGCTGAAGCCCATGCAGTTGATACCAGTTGAGAAACTGATAATCCTGAAGCCAATATTGTTGCTTTTAGAAAATCAATATCTTGATCGTCTATTAATTCATGATTAAGAGCTGGAATAGGATCTTGCCAAATCAGATCTTCAGCAGGAATTTCAGGTCCTAAATAACGGTTTTTTGGACCCAAATCACGGTGGGTAAGCTTAAACCAAGCTCGAGCAAACGCATCATTGAATTCTGCTGGATTCGCTAAAAAACGTCTTGATATTTTTTCATAAGCAGGGTCAAATCGCAAAGATAAATCGGTAGTCAACATAAAAGGTTGGTGACTTATTGATGGATTGTGAGCATCTGGCACTAAACCAGCTCCGGCTCCATCTTTTGGTTTCCACTGGTGCGCACCTGCTGGACTTTTAGTTAATTCCCATTCATAGCCAAATAAATTTTCGAAATAATTATTACTCCATTTCGATGGTGTGGTAGTCCATGCTCCTTCTAAACCACTTGTAATTGTATCTCCACCATTACCAGTACCGTAGCTGTTTTTCCAACCTTTACTTTGTTCTTCAATACTTGCTCCTGCAGGTTCTGCACTAACATATTTCTCTGGATTTGCAGCGCCATGAGTTTTACCTAAAGTGTGTCCACCGGCACTTAATGCAACAGTCTCTTCGTCATTCATTGCCATTCGGGCAAACGTTTCACGAATATCATGTGCTGCCAATACTGGATCTGGGTTTCCGTTAGGTCCTTCTGGATTCACATAAATTAATCCCATTTGAACAGCAGCAAGAGGTTGTTCTAGTTCGCGTTCCGTATTGTAACGACCGTCGCCTAACCACTCATTTTCAGAACCCCAATATATATCTTCGTTTGGTTCCCATACATCTTCGCGGCCACCAGCGAAACCAAAAGTTTCAAAACCAGCCGATTCTAAGGCACAATTACCAGTTAATATTAATAAATCGGCCCAAGAAATTTTTCTGCCATATTTTTGTTTTATTGGCCACAGTAATAGACGTGCCTTATCTAAGTTAGCATTGTCTGGCCAGCTGTTTAGAGGGGCAAAACGTTGTGTTCCAGCTCCAGAACCGCCGCGTCCGTCTGCGATACGATATGTACCGGCACTGTGCCAAGCCATTCTGATGAATAGTCCGCCGTAGGAACCATAATCGGCTGGCCACCAGTCTTGTGAAGTTGTCATTAAATCCTTGATGTCCTGTTTTAACGCAGCAAAATCTAACAATTTAAATTCTTCTGCATAATTGAAAGTTTCTCCCATTGGGTTCGACGCTGCAGAGTGTTGACGCAAAATATTCAATTTCAATTGATTTGGCCACCAGTCACGGTTTGCCGGAGCAGAACCAGCGCCTTGCTTTGCCGGAGTTCCAGTACTGGCACCATGGTTAAATGGGCATTTGCTTTCGCTGTTCACATTATAAGACGATGTGGTTGGATTTAAATTATTTTCCATAGTTTAAATGATTTTTATTTACTTGAAGGCGAATTTACTACAAAGCGTCCTTAGCTAATTTTGTTTTCAATAGATAAAAACTATGGCTATTTATGGTATTAGCGATGCATATATGTGATGAAAACGTTTAATCAATTGGTTATGAGTAGTTAAGGCGGTAGTTTTGTCAAATTTAGTTTATGAAATCGTAACAATTTTACGGATGACTTTTATTGTTTTTCTAAAATAGTTATAAAACGTTGAATTATTTTAAAACAATAGAGGTCTTGTTTTCGAAAGTTTCTGAAAACTAAAAAATAAATCATAATTTAGTTCTAAATTCTAGTAATCCATTACCCTGTTATCAGTAACTTTAAGCAAAAAAAATATGAGTTTATTTGAAGCTAAAAATAGTAGTGACCAAAATCCCATAAGTTCTGAAATCGAAGCTTGGTTTGGAATTTTGTATTCTTGTGTTTCTGCGGATAATCAAATTGCAGATTCGGAAACGGCATCATTATCGAGAATATTGCATTCTAAACAAAAATTTATTGGAATTGATATTGCGCCTCTTTATATAAAATCATTTGATTTAAGAACAGAACTAGGACAATTAAAATACATTTCTGCTTGTTGTGAACTGATTAACGAAGAAGATAAAGAGACGGTCTTTGCTCTGGCTTTGGAGGTATTGCTTGCTGATGGGGCCTTGGAAAAAGAAGAAAAAAACGTGATTGAAATTTTATCAAATCGGTTAAAAATCACTGCTGGAATGACTAGTAAAATTATAGAAGTCATTTTCTTAAAAAATAAAGGGAATATCAAAGGGATATAAACTGTTACTTGCTACATAACCTTTAAAATTTATGATACATTAAAAAGAGGAGTTTCATCGCGGAATGTTCTTTTTATTTGGAGAACTTCTCCATCTTAAAAATATTACGTAATTTAGAGTAGTCGTAGTAGGGCCAATTAATTACCGTATTTTTTAAAACGTAAGACTATCAAAAAGAAACTTAAAATAGCAAGAGAAATCCTTCATGAAAGACTGCATCGAGAGCCTTTAATCACACATCCTCGATTGAAGTTTATTCCTAATATTGTGGTCAACCTGATTAGCTGTGCCATTACGCTTGCTGTGGTTGGAACCCTGTTGTATTTACTTTTAAATTATTTAATAATGAATTTTTATCATTTGGAATAAGAAAGAGTTTTTTTTTAAATAAAATGGACTGTAAAATGGATAGTCCCCCTTTTGTTTAGTGGGCCTGCTAGCTATAATTCCGGATTTGTTACTTTAAAACTGCAACGATTATATTCAGAAAGGAGTTGTTATTTTCCTTTTGTCACACAACAAAAAAAGTAAAAATAACATAGATTTTATTTTTTAATATAATGATCTAACTTCTCTCTAAACGAATCACTGTTCCATTTTGCAGTTCCAATTTTAGCTACAATTATATTACCGTTTTTGTCAACAAGATACGTGGCGGGAATTGTAGACGATTCCATTTCTACAGGAGGATTTGTAATGGATTGATAGATAGGAAGAGTTAAGTTTTCTTTGAATAAAAATGCATTTGCTTTTTCAAATGAATCCGTTGTCACAAATAGAAACACAATTTTATCCTGATAGTCCGTATATAATTTTTGCATACTTGGCATTTCGGCAATACATGGCGGACACCAGGTGGCCCAGAAATTAATAAATATCATTTTCCCTTTGTATTTCTCCAGATTCACACTCTTTCCGGTTGCATCAACTAATTGCCATTGGTAACTGTAAAGCATTTTTTGATCTGTTACAGCAATTGTTTTGGGTGAAAAAGTCGTTAGGCGGTTTAATTGAATTTTTACAAAAGTGCCCAAAGGACTAAACAATAGCAGTACGATAAATAATATAAAAGCAATATTTTGTAACGTAGATTTTTTTGGTACTTTCCAGTTCATTTTTTAAATTTTTAGAGCAATACTTTCTTAAAAGATATGATTTTAGGGGTTTATTATTTTATAAATTGTCTTTCGGCATGGGGACTTTGATTTATGGTCGTAATTTCTTTAAAGAAATAAAAAAGATAGACACTGGAATCACTTATAGTATTCTAATTGATAATCACCAATATGCTTTTTGTTTTCGGAAATAGATTTTTTGTGCTTAAAAAAGTTTAAAGTTCCAAGTAAAATTATCACAAATGATGTAACAAAAAGGCCTATTTCAATCAGGACACTATTTTCAACTTTTAATAAGTTTTGCAAACTTAATCCTGCAATTAAAAAATACATTGCCGTTCTCAGGAAAGCAAGAAATGTAGATTGATTCGCAAGCACTGTTCTTTGTATGGCTAATCGTTCTCTTAAAATTAAGTCTTTGTTCATTACTTTTGTGTCTTTGATGTTAGTTTTTTGAATTAATTTCAAAAGAAAGTTATTTTCTTAAATTTTATTACAAAGATATAGCATGAATTAAAAGAAGAGCGTGACAAATGTTACATTTGCCGTTTTTATTATAATTAATGTTTTATTTTGGATGTAATTGTGGATCCGGCAGAAGCTGTTACAACAAAAATCACTGCTATAATTTCATTATAAGTAAGGTATTCTTGTAAAAATATAAAAGCACAAAGTGATGCAGCGGCAGGTTCTAAACTCATTAAAATACTGAAGGTGCGTGCAGGAAGTTGACCAAGTGCTTTCATTTCCAATGTGAAAGGAATTGCACTGGATAATAGCGCGAGAGCAACTCCTAAGCCTAAAAGTTGCGGAGTAAGGTTGCTTAACCCATTTCCTAGAATTCCAAAAGGGACAATTAACATCGCAGCAAAGAACATTCCCACAGTAACTGCGTCTCCACCTTTCATTATTTTTGAAATTTTGCCCCCTAATACGATATAAGCCGCCCAAAGAGTACCAGCCAGCAGCGCAAAAAGTACACCTAAAATATCTATTCCATTATTTGACCATGGGGCAATTAATACAATTCCGGCCCCAGCAAGAAGTACCCAGAAAAAATCTATAACGCGCTTTGAACCCAAAACCGCTACTAATAACGGACCAATGAATTCAAGCGTGACAGCAAGTCCAATTGGGATTCTCTCTATTGAAAGATAAAAAATCAAGTTCATAGCACCTAACGATAAACCATAAGGAATTACCAATTTCCATTGGGCATCAGTTATTTTTTTTAGGTTTGGCCTGTAGACGGCAAATAATATCAATGCCGAAATGCCGATTCTCAATGAAGCAGTTCCTGCGGCGCCAATAACAGGAAAAAGACCTTTCGCGATAGCTGCCCCAGATTGCACGCTTATTATCGCTAAAAGTACGGCGGGTATGGGAGGAATGTTGATCGGTTTAAGTTTCATGAGGGTTTGAAGATAGCGCGGGTAAAACTACAAAATTTATGATTTAAAGTAAGTGGTGATGCTATTTATCATAGGATAATAAAATACACAAGGATGTTTTTTCTGAATTTGGTTGATTGAGGGACATAAAGTATTTAGCTTCCAATGTAAGGAATCACCGTTAAATAGTTTTTTATTATTCGTTTTTTTTAAAATAAAAGAGGACGATATTACTATCGTCCTCTTTATAAATTTACTGCTAAAAAGTATTTTAAGTTTTAGCTTTTAAGTGATGCCATATCAATTACAAAACGATACCGAACATCGCTTTTAAGCATTCTTTCGTAGGCTTCATTAATATCCTGAATTTTAATGATTTCAATTTCGGATACAATATTATGCTCACCACAGAAATCAAGCATCTCCTGAGTTTCTGCAATTCCGCCAATTAAAGAACCAGCTACGGATTTTCTTCCCATAATCATTGGAACAGTATTTAAAATTGGTTCCAAACCACCTAAATAGCCTACTAAAACCAAAGTCCCATTAGTATTTAAAGTTCCTACATATGGATTTACATCATGAACATAAGGAACGGTATCAATGATTACATCGAATTTTCCACTTACAGCTGTCATTTGATTTTCGTCAGTTGATATAACAACCGCGTCTGCGCCTAGTTCCAAAGCATCTTTTTCCTTATTTGGTGTTCTTGAAAACAGGGTTACTTCGGCACCTAAACCTTTAGCTAATTTTATCGCCATATGTCCCAATCCGCCTAATCCTACAACAGCAACTTTACTCCCTTTTCCAACTTTCCAGTGGCGAAGTGGGGACCAAGTAGTTATTCCAGCACATAATAAAGGCGCTGTAGCAGCTAAGTCAAGATTAGCGGGTACTTTCAAAACGTAAGCTTCATCTACCACAATTTTTTCAGAATAACCTCCAAAAGTCATTCCGCCTAAATGCTTGTCTTCACCATTATAGGTACCAACCCAACCGTTAGAGCAGTATTGTTCTAAATCTTGCTTGCAATTATCACAGGTCTTGCACGAATCTACCAAACAACCTACGGCAGCAAAATCTCCTACTTTTAGTTTTGTAACTTCATTTCCTACTTTGATCACTTTTCCCACAATTTCATGTCCGGGAACTGCAGGATAAATGGTGTTTCCCCAATCATTTTTTGCCGTGTGTAAATCAGAGTGACAAACACCACAATACATAATTTCGATTTCAATATCTTTTTCAGTAGTGTCTCTGCGTGGGATATCCATTTGTTTTAAAGGTGCATCGGCTGCTACTGTACCGTAAGCTTTTACATTTGTTGTTGCGCTCATTTTTGAAGTGTTTAATTAAAAATTATATTTATAGATTTATGTTTTCTCGGATTATTTATAATTAAATAAATTTAGTGAATAGTTTGATTATTAGCGTACTAAAAAAAATATTTTTGCGTAAAAATCAAAAATTACTAAATTTGACAGGATTTATTTGAACGTATTTTAAAGAAAGTAATGAAGTGTGTTACTTCATTAAAACTTAAATAAAAACCAGTGTGTCTCGTACACAGGTATCGGTCTTTTCAATATTTCTAAAAAAAAAGTTAACATCCTTTGCTTGCGAAGTGTTGAACTTTTGCTTGTTAATTATTACAGCAGGGAGTATTTTCATTTCGTATTCTTGGCTGAATAAATGCGCTATGAATTGCAACCTTGTTCCTTTTTTATGCATTTCCTAATCTTAAATTTTTAAGTAGGTAATTAGAATACAAAGGTAGCGAGGGTCTGGAGGATAGAATAACGAAAAAGAAACGATAAATTACGAAAATCAAACATTCCGAAACTTCAGAGGACTTAGTTGAACGTGTTTTTTGAAAAAATTATTAAAGTGGGTGACTTCAGTAAAACTTAAAGCGTAAGCAATTTCCGAGATTGACCATGCTGTTTGTCTCAACAATATTTTTGATTCTTGTAGGACACGTTCGGCTATAATTTGAGAAGTGGTTTTGTCGGTAGATTCTTTTATTGCTCTGTTCAGGTGATTCACATGCACGTTTAACTTTTCGGCATAATCAGAAGCGGATCGAAAGCGTAATATTTGATGCGTATCATCAATAGGAAATTGACGTTCTAACAATTCTAAAAACAAGGTCGAAATGCGTTGGGCAGCATTAATTGGATGTTTGGTCAAATTATCTGTGGGAGCCATCTTCAAAGCAAAGTGTACAATTTCAAAAACTATAGTTCTAAGTACATCGTATTTGTGGATATAGTCAGAATTAATTTCCGCGAACATGCGATCATAAATTGTACCTAAAAGTTTTAATTGCTCATCAGTAATTTCAAAAACGTGGTTGCCATCCGGTTGAAAAAGGGAATATTGATTCAGGTTTCCGTACTGATGGAAGAAAGCTTGGTCAAAAATACAAAAATACCCGTGATTAATTTTGTCAGTATGTTCCCAACTATAGGGTATTTGAGGATTTGAAAACACCAATGCTTGCTTTTGTATTTGAACAGCTTTATCTGCATATTGAATAGTGCTTTCGCCTACTAACAAAGTTATTTTGAAATAGTCTCTTTTTTTATAGGGAACCGGTTTAGTGATATTTCCAATAAAAGGTTCTAATTTAAATACATTAAAATGCCCAATTTCTTTGCGCAGGTTGTCTGGCATGAAATCATAATTTCTATGGTAAAACGCTTCAATTGTTTCGACTTTGTTCATTTTATTAAATTACGAATTTCAAATACAACGGCACTGAATATTAAGTAAGAAAAAGCTGTAGTACTTGTTGGATGGTTTGTAAAGCATAAAAAAGAGAGAAATTATTAAAATTTCTCTCTTTTTTATGCAATCAATGAAATTATTAGAATAATTTTTTCTAAATATTATTTTAAATTTATTCTAATATCAATTCACTCAATGCGGCTTTGCTGAAGCCTTTTAATTGATCGTTTTTCCCTGTTTTTATTTTGCTAACCCAATTTGGGTCTGATAAAAGCGGTCTTCCTACGGCTACAAGATCAAAATCACCTCTATCCAAACGTCTTGTTAATTCTTCCAATGAAGTAGGCTGTGAACTTTCTCCTGCAAATGCTCCGAAGAAATCGCCAGAAAGTCCCACGGAACCTACTGTAATAGTTGGTTTTCCAGTGATTTTTTTTGCCCATCCTGCAAAATTAAGGTCATTATCTTCAAATTCCGGTTCCCAAAAACGGCGCTGTGAACAATGTAAAATATCAACACCAGCATCAATCAACGGACGAAGCCAAGCTTCCATTTCTTGAGGTGTTTTTGCCAGTTTATAATTGTAATCCGATGGTTTAAATTGAGAAAGTCTCATGATTATGGCGAAATCTTCACCTACTTGTTTTCTAATTTCTGTAATTACAGCTACGGCAAAACGAGTACGTTCCGCTAAGGTTTTACCACCGTAATCATCGGTACGTTGATTTGTGGCATCCCAGAAAAATTGATCGATCAAATAATCGTGAGCACCATGTATTTCGATACAGTCAAAACCTAATTTTTTGGCATCAGCAGCCGCTTTTCCAAAAGCTATAATGGTATTTTCGATATCATTTATTGTCATCGTAGTTCCGTTGCTAAAACCGGGTCGGTTCAATCCTGACGGTCCTTCAAATGGTACAGGAGGAACCCAACCGGACTGGTGGTTGTCCATAATTCCCATATGCCAAAGCTGTGGCCCCATTTGTCCGCCTGCGGAATGCACCTTATCAATTACTTGTTTCCATCCTTCTAAAGATTGCTCTCCGTGGAAGTGAGGAACATTTTCGTCATTTGACGCAGAAGGTCTATTAATCACAGTTCCTTCAGATAATAGTAAACCTACTTGGCCTTCCGCTCTTTTTTGATAATAAGCAGCGACGGCATCTGTAGGTACCCCATTTGGAGAAAAAGAGCGCGTCATAGGCGCCATTACAATTCTATTTTTAAGGTTTAGTGTCTTTATCTTGAAAGGCGTGAACAAACTATTTGTATTCATATTTTATTATAGATTAGATTCGATTATTTTACTTAGTGCTGTAAATGCTTTTTCGTTGCGTTTGTAATAGGTCCATTGTCCAACTCGAGTAGATTCTATAAATCCAGCGCGCTGTAGGATTGATAAATATTCTGAAACTGTTGATTGGGTGAGTCGAGCTTTGGTTTGTATTTGTCCCACGCATACACCGTGCTCAAAACCGGCAGCCAGCTGTTCGGGAAAGTTAATTTCAGGTTCTTTTAACCATTCCAGCATTTGCAATCTGGATTTGTTTGATAATGCCTTAAATAGTTCTATATTATCCATAATGCAAATATATCGACTTTTCCCGATATACCAATTTAATATAAATGTTTTGGGATATATTTAAGAGATGTAGTCGCTGAATATTTCGATACACGTATTATTTTTTTGAAAAAAAAATTATCATTTTAATGCTATTTTAACGAATAGAATATTCAAAACGCTTGAAATTTTTGACGGCGTAGTCTTTAGAAAGGTTTGTGAAATTAAAACTGGAAATGAGGCAGTTGCTTAATTACTTAACAAAAATTAACAAAGATGTAGTATCCACAGATAAATAAATTGTATTTTGACCCACAAAAAAATAACTATTTATTAGAATGTCACAAAAAACAAAACAATTTACAATTCATGAAGATTGGACTGTAGTACTCTTAGGTTTCCTGATTATCGGATTATCGCTTTTTATTTTTATTCCTTCAGTTCCTGTATTTAAGTGGTCAAATGGAGCAAGTTTACTGAGTGATGTATTCTCTTATGGGAACATACAAAACATTGCATTGCAATTTATCTACTTTATTTCGATTGGTAGTATCGGTGCTTTTTTGACTGGAAAGTCAGTAAAAGATTTTTTATTGGGTTTTCCGGTCGTGTATTTATTAACCATTGTTGCATTGATTATTGCAGGGAACAGTCATGTAAAAGGACTTAATTTAGAGGCTGTAATTTTTAGTTTGATCCTCGGTTTGTCCATAGGTAATTTTTTTACACTTCCAGAATGGTTCCGGACAGCCCTTTCTACAGAAATTTTTGTAAAAATTGGATTGGTGTTATTAGGTACGAGTGTCATATTTTCAGATATTCTAAAAGCAGGTTCTTTGGGACTTATACAAGCTCTAATAATAGTGTTATCGGTTTGGTATTTTGCTTTTTGGTTGTGTAAAAAACTAAAAGTTGATGACGAGTTGACCATGATGATTTCCAGTGCGGTTTCTATTTGTGGAGTTTCGGCTGCTATTGCCACCTCGGGCGCCATCAAAGGAGATTCAAAAAAGCTTTCATATGTAATTTCGATGGTCTTGGTAACCGCCATTCCAATGATGATTTTTATGCCCATTATTGCCAAATACTTTAATTTTCCGGAAGAAGTTACTGGGGCATGGCTAGGAGGTAGTATTGATACCTCGGGAGCGGTTGTCGCTTCGGGTTCATTGGTGGGTGAAACCGCTTTAAAAATAAGTACCATAGTTAAATTCTCTCAGAATGTGTTATTGGGTTTAGCCGCTTTTGCTATTTCAGTGTATTGGACGTACAAACAAAACGCATCGGATGGAGATACAGTAACAAAACCAACGTTAAAAGTGATTTGGGATCGTTTTCCAAAATTTGTTATCGGCTTTATTGCAGCTTCGTTACTTTTTTCTTTTTTGCTTACAACTGATGTCCGGGATCAGGTCAAAGATGGATTAAAGAATGTACAAGGGATTTGGTTTGCTTTAGCTTTTACCAGTATTGGTTTAGAAACCAATTTTAAAGATTTGTTCAGCAAAAACAGTAAAAAACCATTATATGCGTTCCTAATTGCACAGTTATTCAACATCATTATTACATTGATTATTGCCTTTATTTTGTTTGGTGAATGATGCTTTTGCCACTACCTTAATAAAATCCATTTTACAGTTTGTAAAATGGATTTTATGTTTTGCCCGATGTTTTATATACCAGATCGATATTTTTTGAGAAGAATGTACTACGTTAAAAACATGAAAAATATAATAGTTGTTCGATTGCCAGTTTAGCTCTACAATGGAAATTCATATGGCAATATTGCATAGTAGCACCTATTTTTTTATCTTAAATTAAAGAAAATTTAAAAAATAAAAATATTCAAATCTCGGTAAAATTTGTCGAAATTCAGATGGTTGTAACTCTAATACCTAATTCTGTAATGTTAAGTATTACATTACTAAGTTCAACACCTTTTTTTTAAAGAAGCATCAAAATTTTACGGAGTGTTTAAATATGATAAACTAAAGTTTTTCTCTGGAATTTATTTCCAATCTAAAGTAGCGTATCCAATTATAATAATAAATATTTTTCCGGATATGGAGTTTGATGTTGTGGATTATCAAAATTACAGAATGGACTAAATGAGTTTTACGCGATTTGTGAATTTAAGCATAGCGCAGATACTTTTTTATAGTTACAAAAATGAAAACAAAAAATAATTTTAAAAAATTAAAATAAAAGTTTAAAAAATCAATAAAATTTACATATTTAAGAATATGTAGTTTTAAAGATTCCCTGACTGTCAAATGATACAGTTAATTATAAAAATAAGCATAAATAGAGGGGTAAAATAAAGTTTTTTCTTTCCATTATTTATGCTTGTTTTAAAATTTTTATAATGCTACGACGCCATATCTCGTAAATTTTTTACTTTGTCATGGTCCGCTTTTATTGCTGTGTAATGTGATTCTAGCATTTCACGTTGTTCGTAACTTAAATCTTCAACATCATCTTTTAGTGCTTTAGCATAGGTATCCACTGCTACATCTTCACCATACTCACACGAATTGAGTATTGCTTTACGATTTTTACCGGTTAAAGCGGCTTTAACATCCATCCAAACTCTAAAGAATTTACCAGTTGTTCTGGTTCGTTCAATTGGTTCTCCTCCCAATTTTTGAACCTCGCTGACGAGTTCCATTTTACATTTTTGACTGGTTTTCATTAATTCGGAGAATAACATTTTCAAATCTGACTCTTCAGTCTCTTCTGAAGCAGTTTCGTACCCTTCGATTCTGTCATTGTTAATTTCGATGAGTGTATTTAACACGTCAATTGATTTTTCCTGATTCATTTTAATTGTTTTTTAATGGTTAAGAATAATTTTTATTTACTGTTAATTTTGCAATTAATTTTCAAACTTTAAATTCAGTGTTATTATACTATTCAAATTGTTTGACCCGAAAGAATTGAAATAGTTCAGATATTTTACCTCTTTATATATCTCCGTAATGTCTACAATAAATTCGCCTACTTTTAAACTGAACATCTCAGATCTTAATTTTTAGACTTTAGACTCATTGAGCATAATTTTTTTTAAATCTGATGATGCAGGTCCATTTATCACACTACCCAATTTTGTAAAACGGGAGCCGTGCATCGGACAATCGAATGTTTTTTCATCGGCATTCCATTGCAGTATCGCACCCAAGTGAGGGCAAACCGCAGAACAGGTGTGAAGATTATTTTGTTCATCACGATAGGCTGTTATTTTCTTTAAGCCTACTGAAATGATTCCACCTTCGCCTGGTTTTAAATCGCTTACCTCTTTTAAATCTTCCGGAACAACCCAGTCAGCATATTGAACTACCATGTTTCCAACCTCGTGCAGGTAATCACCAGTGTTTTTTAAACTAATGCGAGAGGGGCTGTATATTTTAATCCAAGGATTCTCTTTTCCGGTAATTATATCGTTAATAATCATTCCCCCAAGTGTTCCATGTGTCATACCGTTACCGGAATCGCCTGTGATAATGTAAATGTTATCTTCCCCAGGATTTTTGCCAATGTATGCCAAGGAATCAAGAGGTTCCATCACCTGACCTGACCATTTGAATTCAATAGCTCCAGTTGCTGGGAAATGTTTTTTTGTCCATTTTTCCAATTTTACATAGCGGTCTTCTTCGTTAATATTTTCGTCATCTGCCTGCCCTGTGCGATGGTCTTCACCACCCGCAATCAACAAGTCATACTGTTCATCATATTCTTCTAGACGGACATAATGATACGGCTTCACGATCCATTTTGAATTCATATCGCCAGTGTCCCACCATAATGCGTAAGGGAGTTTTCCTTTAAGAATTTTGACACCTATAACATAGGACCGATACGGCCATTGCTTAGTATGCATCGTTACCCAATCATTAATCGGGGTGTTGGTTGCAACTACAATGTGATTTGCTTTTACTTTAAAACCGTTTGCAGTAGCGCCCTGAGTAGTTATATTTTCGGCTTTTGTTTGTGTATATATTTTTCCTCCTAGCGTTATCAAAGCCTCTGCCAATCCTTTCATATAAAGCAGTATGTGGAATTGTGCTTGATTTGAAAACTTAAGACATAAATTGCTGTCCTCCGAAGCTACCGAAGGTATATAACGCAACATCTCTGTGATAAGGCCTACACGTTTTGTAGCTTCGTATTCTTTTTCCAAAGTTTCTACTGTGTCAGATGAACTTAAAAACAAATAGCCATCCACTCTTTTAAAATGACAATCGATATTATGATGTTCTACAGTATTGGCTATCCAATCAATTGCAGCCATATGACTATTAGCTATTAGTTTTGCAGCTTGTTCGTCGAATTTTTTTTCCAATTCAAAATACCTATCGTCAAGCGCACAAGTAAGATGAGCGGTAGTCCTACCAGTTTCACCGCTTCCTATATATCCATCTTCCACCAAAATTACTGTACGGCCTGACTTTGCGAGACAATAAGCAGTAGTAAGTCCCGCAATACCGCCTCCTATAACTAAAATATCTGTATCAACATTTTGGTTTAATTTCTCAAATGCTAGCGATTCAATTTTCGATGAAAACCAATATGAAAGATTAGTTCCAGAAGTTACAGTGCCATTTTCGAATTCGGATGTATGATTAGACGTTTTCATTTGAATTTATTTTAATGAGTTTTTACATTAAGTAAAGATATTAATAACTGACAATTAGAGTGTTATAAAATTTAATAAATAAATTACATCATTCACAGTCTTGTTCCTACTTAAATTATTTATTACACTACTTAAAATGATTTAGAGAAATGGAATTAAAGCGTTGGATTGATACTTTAAAAAAAATGGTAAGTTTGCTACATCTAAAGCTTTTTTTAATAGAAATAAAAATGCTTCCAATATTGTAATTAACCTGTTGGGTTTAATTAATAAAAATTTCAGGTAATCTTAAATAAAAAAATTGAACCACATAGAAACAAAGAAAAAAAAGTCGGATCCAAACCTTGAGTTCATAAAGCTATTTTTTTTCTGTAAATAAGTGAAACGCCTTCCATAATTTTAAAATTTATAATTCTATGTGGTAAAAAGTAAACAAATTGAATTACACTTAACGGGTTATAATTAATGAAGTTATTTGGAACCCTTAAGATAAATTGTAACCAAAAAAATAAGATTATCAATCGAAAACTGTTGGATTTTAATAAAATTGTGACTAAAAAAGTACCAAAACACTAAAATTTTGTACCTACTTATTTTGTAAAATCAGAATAGTACTCAAAAAAAGTTTTTTTAAAATTAATTTCTGAGACAAGAGTAAGTTAAGTATTATTAACTTTTATTTCTGGGAAATAAACGATATTTAATATGTTAAAAATATATAATATTTTTCATAACTCATTGTTTGTTATGCATTTATGTTTTAAATTTACTATTATTAATCTAAAAATTTTTATTATGAAATCTTCAAATTCCAATGATGACAAAGCTAAAGATGGTAAACAATCTTCAAAAATGGAAGATAAAAAAGCAACTGGTCCAAATGCATCTGCTAAATCAGATACAAAAAAAATGGCGGAAAAGAAACCTGATTCCTCATCTTCTAAAAATCATGATAAAAAATGAGATTGAGATTGGGAAGTGATGATACAAAACTAGGAAAATAAATTTCCAAAAAATCTCTTTAAACAGTTTTTTTATGTCGTAATCAATAAAAGAATATTTTAAAAACTGACTTAATTAAAATTGTTTAAAAAAAAGAAATAGAATTATTGATACTAATTCTATTTCTTTTTTTATTTAGTAATAGGATCGTGAAATATGCAAATAAAAACTGCACATTTAGTTAAGCTCCATTTTTGTATTTAATTGTTAAATTCGTCAATAGTTGCATAAATCAAAGTAGAGGTCTTCTTTTTCTGTTGGACCAAATTTCAATGTATTCAAAGATTTCTAATTGCATTTGTTCTTTCGAAATCAGTTTGTTTCCATAAATCAATTCAGTTTTCAAGGATTTAAAAAAGCTTTCAGCTGCCTCGTTGTCGCAACAATTTCCTTTGCGGCTCATACTGCGGGTTATTTTTTTATAGGAATCAAGAACATTTACAATCTTTTTGCTTGTATATTGAACACCTCCGCCTGAATGAAAAATCAAACCTTCCTCATTATTTCGGCTTTTAATCGCCATTTTCCAAGCTCTAAGCATAGTTGGCTTCGCTCAAATTCCAAGTTATAATTTTTCGGTCGAATAAAATCCATAATAGTTGTCAATTATACAAATCCCTCCTTTGGTTTGGATAAAGGTGATATCAGAAACCCAAGCTTTTGAAGGCATTTTTACAATAAATCCTCTGTTTAATATATTTTCAACGTTTAAATAATTATGATTTGAGTTGGTATCACTTTGAATTTCTTGCTTAATTTACTTCGTAAGCCTAACTGTTTCATATATTTTGCTACAGTAATTGCTTCGCCTCTTCGAGCAAAGCTCTCGGGTCTTGAGATTTTATGACCAAAACTATGAAGTTATAATGTTATTCTAAGACTTCCATAGCGCTGCTTGCTTTCAAAATAAATCAATGTTATCTGTTTTTTTATGGCAATTTTTAGTTGCTTTCTTGCGGTGATTATTTGTTTTTTCCATCCGGAATAATTGTTCATTTTATGAGACGATAAATCATCGATCGCTCTTGTTTCATAGGTTAAAATTAAGATTATTTGGTAACTTTCTGTGCTTGCGAAGTTGACATCTCCACTTTATGTATTCCTCAAAGTTGTACTTAGTATCTTCTTAATTTTAACATCTATTTTGTGTAATATGTAATTTAAAATTGTTTTTTTTATTTTATGTATTTATTTAAGTTATTAATTTAAAATAATATTTAATCTATTTGGATAATGAATATTAAAAAGTATATTTGTGTAATCGATTACATTTATTAAAAATTGATTTAATTGTTCAAACGAAAAACTTTTTTGAATAAAAAAACGAGCTAGTTAGCTTTTATCTTGAAAGTGATAAATGTTTTCAATAAACTTTTTTAGTCGATAAGCAGGTGTTTTTTACATCTAAAAATTTAACTTTTTTATACTTAAACAAATTATGAAGCAGACTAGTAAATCTATTGGAAATTACCGCTGGTCAATTTGTGGCTTACTTTTTTTTGCAACAACAATTAACTACTTGGACAGGCAAGTGCTTTCATTGACCTGGAGTGATTTTATTGCGCCGGAATTCCATTGGGCCAACAATGATTATGGAAATATTACGGCTTTATTCTCTATTTTTTATGCAGTCTCGTTATTGTTTGCAGGAAGATTCGTGGATTGGTTAGATACTAAAAAGGGATTTCTTTGGGCTATTGGAATTTGGTCTTTTGGTGCTTGTTTGCATGCGTTTTGTGGTATTGCAACAGCAGGGATTATAACTGGGGATTGGTTTGTTGGTTTTGAAGGAGCTAAAGAAGCACTGACTAAAGTGAATGATACAGGGTTGATTATTAATGTAAGTGTAACTTTATTTATTTTTGCACGTTTTGTTTTGGCCGTGGGTGAGGCCGGAAATTTCCCTGCAGCTATTAAAACAACTGCGGAATATTTTCCTAAAAAAGATCGAGCGTTCTCTACAAGTATCTTTAATGCAGGTGCCACTGTGGGAGCATTGGCTGCTCCAATATCAATTCCCTTCATTGCAAAAGCTTTTGGTTGGGAAATGGCTTTTATAATTATAGGAGCTTTAGGTTTTATTTGGATGGGTTTTTGGGTTTTTATGTATGATAAACCGGAAAAGCATCTAAAAGTAAGTCCTGCTGAATTAGAATATATCCAGCAAGACGATATTGCCGATAGTAAACTCGCAGGATATGTACCAGAAACAACTACCAAGGTAACTTTAATGGATTGTTTTAAGTACAAGCAAACGTGGGCTTTTGCTTTTGGTAAGTTTATGACAGATGGTGTGTGGTGGTTCTTTTTGTTTTGGACTCCTGCGTATTTAAGCTCGGTTTACGGTATGGATTCAACCGAAGCAGCCCTGCCGTTATTTGTTTTATACATGATTACCTTGCTTTCTATTATTGGAGGTTGGTTGCCCACTTATTTTGTTGAAAAGAAAGGAATGAATCCTTATGAAGGACGAATGAGAGCCATGCTGATTTTTGCTTTTTTCCCATTATTAGCTTTGGTAGCACAGCCTTTGGGGCATATTAGCTATTGGCTACCCGTAATAATAATTGGTATTTCCGGAGCGGCTCACCAATCTTGGTCGGCAAATATCTTTACAACAGTTGGAGATATGTTTCCTAAAAAGGCAATTGCTACCATCACAGGTATTGGTGGTTTGGCTGGCGGTATTGGGTCTACCATTATCAATAAAGGTTCTGGGGTGTTATTTGATTATAGTAAAGAAACCAATATGGCTTTCATGGGCTTTCAAGGGATTGAAGCTGGTTACTTTATCATTTTCTCCATTTGTGCAATTTGTTACTTGACCGGTTGGTCGGTCATGAAAACTTTAGTGCCGAAATACAGTCCTATAACCGATTTGTAAATAAGAATTTAATAATAAATTAAATTAACAGCCTTTTAGATATTAAAAAATAGTACTTAAAAGAATATAAAGTATCTTTGTGTAATCGATTACATTAAATATAACAACATGACAAATTTTTCATTTAGATACGCCTCGAATCCTACAGACGTAAAAAAATATAATACTAACGAATTGAGAGAAAATTTTTTAATTGAAAATCTTTTCGTTGAAAATGAAATACAACTGACCTATTCAATGTACGACAGATATATTGTAGGAGGAATAATGCCAGTTGACAAAGAATTAAAACTAGAAACCATTCCGTATTTGAAATCGGAAAATTTTCTGGACAGACGAGAATTGGGAATCATAAACGTTGGAGGTAGCGGAACCGTTACAGTTGACGGCGTGCCATACGAATTGCAAAAAAAAGAAGCGCTTTATGTAGGTCAAGGATGTAAGGAAGTTGTTTTTTCTAGTTCAAACGGAGAACAAGCGTTATTTTATATTAATTCGGCGCCGGCACATCAGAAATTTCCAAACAAAAAGGTGGGCAAAGAAGAGGCGGAAGTCATTCAATTGGGCGATGCGAAAACGGCCAATAAACGAATTTTAAACAAACTCATCGTCAACAGCATTGTTGAAACTTGTCAATTGCAAATGGGACTAACGGAATTATTACCCGGAAATGTTTGGAACACTATGCCAGCCCACACGCACAACCGCCGTATGGAAGCCTATTTCTATTTTGATATAGAAGCACCGCAAACGATTTGTCATTTTATGGGAGAACCTCAAAATACCAGACATATTTTCATGCAAAATCACCAAGCCGTTTTGTCTCCTGAATGGTCTATACATTCCGGTGCAGGAACGTCAAACTATTCTTTTATATGGGGAATGGCCGGAGAGAATTTAGATTATGGCGACATGGATATCGTTGCTCCAAATGAATTAAGATAAGAAACTATGAATTTATTTGATTTAAAAGGAAAAAGAGCACTGATAACCGGAGGAACTCATGGTTTAGGTTTGGCAATGGCGGAAGGTTTGGCAATTGCAGGTGCTGAACTTGTAATAACAGGTACAACACCCTCTAAAATGGAAGAAGCGCTCGCGTATTATTCGGGCAAAGGATATATAGTTTCCGGCTATTTATTTGATGTTACCGATGAAAAAGCGGCGGCAGACAACATAGCACTAATGACGAAAGAATTAGGCGATATTGATATTTTAGTGAACAACGCCGGAATTATAAAAA
Source organism: Flavobacterium cryophilum (assembly GCF_048286555.1). Classification (NCBI taxonomy): domain Bacteria; kingdom Pseudomonadati; phylum Bacteroidota; class Flavobacteriia; order Flavobacteriales; family Flavobacteriaceae; genus Flavobacterium; species Flavobacterium cryophilum. The sequence goes on from NZ_JBLVPZ010000010.1 coordinate 108,802, forward strand.
GAGAATTGGCCATCACAATGCAGGTTTCTGATTTTAGAAAAGTGATTGATGTAGATTTAGTAGGACCCTTTATTATGTCACAATTGGTTGCTAAGCAAATGATTGAAAGGCAAGAAGGTAAAATAATAAATATCTGTTCCATGATGAGTGAATTAGGACGAAACAGTGTTTCGGCTTATGCTGCTGCAAAAGGAGGTTTGAAAATGCTGACCCGAAATCTGGCTACTGAATGGGCAAAATACAATATTCAAGTCAACGGAATTGGTCCGGGCTATTTTGCAACAACACAAACAGAACCTATTCGCGTGGATGGGCATCCGTTTAATGAATTTATAATCAACAGAACTCCGGCTGCACGTTGGGGAAATCCAGAAGATTTAGCAGGAACCGCAGTCTTTTTAGCTTCGAAAGCAAGTGATTTTGTAAACGGACAAATTGTATATGTCGATGGTGGAATATTGGCTACCATTGGAAAACCATCAAATGAAAATTAATATTTAAGAAATTTATAATGAGTACACCATTTATAAACGACAACTTTTTATTAGAAAATAAATTTGCGGAAGAATTATATCATAATTATTCTAAAAAACAGCCTATAATAGATTATCACAACCACTTGTCTCCACAGTTTATTTCTGAAGATAAAATTTTCGACAATATCACTCAGGTTTGGATCAATGGCGATCATTACAAGTGGCGTGCGATGCGTACGTTAGGTATCAACGAGCAATTTATTACGGGGAACGGTTCGGATAAAGATAAATTCATGAATTGGGCAAAAACGGTTCCGTATACCATGCGTAACCCTTTGTATCATTGGACACATTTAGAACTGGCACGTTATTTTGATATTCATGATTTATTGAATGAGAAATCCGCAGAGAAAATATATCTTGAAGCTTCCTCCAAAATAAATTTGGCAGAATACAGCACTCAAAATTTACTTCGAAAAGTAAATGCGGAATTTGTATGTACCACCGAAGATCCAATTGATACTTTAGAATACCATCAACAATTAGCCAAGAATCCCTTTGGAACTAAGGTTAGTACTGCCTTCAGACCAGATAAAGCCATTCTAATTTTAAATGACGGATACAATTCTTACCTTGATACTTTGGGTGAAGTTGCAGGAATTTCGATTAGTTCTTATTCTGATTTGTGTTTTGCGCTTACCAACAGAATTGACTTTTTTGATAAAAATGGTTGCAAACTTTGTGATCATGGTTTAGACCAAATTTATTTCGAAAATTTTACTGAAAGTGAAGTGAATGCAATTTTCAAAAAGAAAAGAGAGAGCAAGGAAATCAGTAATGAAGAAGCATTAAAATTTCAAACAGCGATTTTATTGTTTTTATCTGAAACCTATCACCAATACGGTTGGGTACAGCAATTTCACTTGGGAGCACTACGAAATAATAATGAACGCATGCACCGAATTTTAGGCCCTGATACCGGATGGGATTCCATTGGAGATTTTCCGCAGGCTCAAAAATTATCTCGTTTTTTAAATGCTTTAGACAGTAAAGACAAATTGACAAAAACCATTATTTACAATCTTAATCCTGCGGATAATGAAGTTATGGCAACCATGATTGGAAATTTTAATGATGGAAGTATAAAGGGGAAAGTACAATTTGGATCCGGATGGTGGTTTTTAGACCAAAAAGACGGAATGACAAAACAATTGAATGCCCTTTCTAATATGGGATTGATTAGTTGTTTTATAGGAATGTTAACCGATTCCAGAAGCTTTTTGTCATTTCCAAGACACGAATATTTCAGACGTGTTCTTTGTAATCTTTTAGGGGATGAAATTAAAAGAGGCGAACTTCCAAATGATATGGAATGGATTGGTAAAATGGTTTCGGACATTAGTTATAATAATGCCAAAGAATATTTTAAATTTTAATAATCAGATTCGGATAGTATGACGGTATTGGCAAATAATACGCGCTTTTTTAAAGAAGAAGAAAACCAATGGGAAGTTGTGGGGGAAGGTGTGCAACGTCAAATTGTGGGATTTGATGATCGGGTTATGATGGTCAATGTGAAGTTTGAGAAGGGAGCAATTGGCCCTTTGCATAATCACCAACATTCACAAGTTACCCACATTGCCGCTGGTACATTTGAAGTGACTATTGAAGAGGAAACTAGAATACTAAAAAAAGGAGATTCCTTTTATATACCTTCCAATAAAATACATGGAGTTGTTTGTTTGGAAGAAGGAATTCTGATCGACGTTTTTAGCCCTATGAGAGAAGATTTTATAAAATAGAGAACATTTAATTCAAGTATAAAATGAATAAAGTAGTCACTTTTGGCGAAATAATGTTGCGACTTTCAACAGAAAGGCATTTGCGTTTTGAGCAAGCAAAAGCATTTACAGCTTCCTATGGTGGAGGTGAATTTAATGTGGCCGTTTCTTTGGCCAATTATGGTGGAAATGCAGAATTTGTAACGCGAATTCCTAATAACGAAATTGGTATTTGTGCGCTAAAAGAAATGCGAAAAATGAATGTTGAATCCAAAAATGTAATTTTTGGAGGCGATCGTTTAGGGATTTATTATCTTGAAACGGGTGCTGGAACACGCGGCAGCAACGTAGTGTATGACCGTGCGCATAGTTCGATGGCAACCATTGAAAAAGGAGCAGTTGATTGGGAAAAAGTACTGGAAGGTGCTACCTGGTTTCATTGGAGCGGGATTACACCAGCGATTTCTGAGAGCGCTGCCGAAGCCTGTTTAGAAGCCGTAAAAGTGGCGCATAAATTAGGTTTAACAATCTCATGCGATTTGAATTACAGGTCAAAATTGTGGCAATATGGCAAAACTCCGAGCGAGGTTATGCCTGAAATATTACACTATAGCAACGTAATTCTAGGAGATATTGATACCGCTTATTTTATGTTAGCAATCCCTAAAGTGAATCCTAATTATCAGGACACAAAAGCACTACCTGCTTTGTATAGTCAGTTATTTGAATTATGTCCAAACTTAAAAATAGTAGCTACTACATTACGCTATTCTGTGAGTGCATCGCACCAACGAATTGGAGGTATTTTATTTGATGGGAAAAGCATTTATGATGCTGCTTTAAAAGAAGTAACTCCTGTAGTAGACCGCGTAGGAAGCGGTGATGCTTTTATGGGCGGATTGATTTATGGTTTGTTACAATTTAAAAATAACAATCAAAGAGCGTTAGATTTTGCAGTTGCGGCCTGTTGTTTAAAACATACCATTGCAGGTGATTATAATTTAGTGACCTTAAAAGAAGTTGAAAATATGCTAGACGGTGATGGCGCCGGATTAGTTTCAAGATAAAAACAGAAGTATGGCAAAATATTCAAGATTAGAAGTAGCAAATGTAATGGCGGAAACAGGAATGGTTCCCTTGTTTTTCCATACCGATGTTGAACTGGGAAAAAAAGTGATCAAAGCCTGTTATGACGGTGGAGCACGTTTGATGGAATTCACCAGTAGAGGTGATTTTGCCTTTGAAGTTTTTGGTGCATTAAATAAATTCGCATTAGCTGAATTACCGGGAATGATCTTGGGAGTTGGTTCAATAACGGATGCTGCGGCAGCTTCATTGTATATGCAATTAGGAGCGAATTTTATAGTAACTCCGGTTTTGAGAGAAGATATTGCAATCGTTTGTAACCGTCGAAAAGTATTGTGGTCACCAGGTTGCGCTTCACTTACCGAAATTGCACGCGCCGAAGAATTGGGTTGTGAAATAGTAAAATTATTTCCGGGAGATGTTTACGGACCACAATTTGTCAAAGGAATCAAAGGCCCTTGTCCATGGACGAGTATTATGCCAACGGGAGGTGTTTCAACCGATAGAGACAATCTAAAAAGTTGGTTTGACGCCGGTGTGACTTGTGTCGGCATTGGTTCACAGCTTATTTCAAATGAAGTTTTAAAAAGTCAGGATTTCGCAGCTTTAGAGGCAACTGTCAGAGCAACTTTAGCCACAATTAAAGAAATTAGAAGCTAAAAAACAAAAATCGATGGAAAATAATTTTTCATTAAAAGGGAAAGTAATAGTGATAACCGGCGGAACCGGAATACTCGGTGAAGCCTTTATAAATGGTATTATTCAAGCAGGAGGGGCAGTTGGTATTTTGGGCAGAAATGAGAAAATAGCCAATGAAAGAGTTCAAAATGTAATTGCCAAAGGTGGACGAGCCATTGCTCTGATTGCCGATGTGACTGATGAATTACAACTCTTAGCTGCAAGAGAAAAAATGCTTGCTGAATTTGGAAAAATTGATGGTTTGGTCAATGCAGCCGGAGGAAACCTTCCGGAAGCAGTTGTACAGGCGGAACAGGATATTTTCAAGTTGAATGTTACTGCATTGGAAGATGTAATGCGATTAAACCTGGTTGGCACTATTTTACCAACACAAGTTTTTGGGGAAGCTATAAAAAATGCAGGCTCAGGAAGTATCGTAAATATTTCATCGGTAGTGTCACAATTAGCGGTTACCAAAGTATTGGGCTACAGCCTGGCCAAATCTTCCATAGATTCTTACACGCAATGGTTTGCGGTGGAATTAGCCAAGCGATATGGCGATGCAATACGCATGAATTCTATTGCGCCAGGGTTTTTCCTTACGGAACAAAACAGAACGTTACTGACGAACGCCGATGGGAGCTTAACGGATAGAGGGAATTTGGTACTTCAAAACACACCATTTAAACGTTTTGGAAATCCGAAGGAACTCGCAGGAGCCTTAGTTTGGTTGTTATGTGATGCCTCAAAATTTGTTACAGGATCAAAAATTACTGTTGACGGAGGATTCACGATTTTCAGTGGCGTTTAAGAAAATTCAATTTAACATTATAAAATAAGAATACAATAAGCGACTTAAAGAAATGCGTTTTAAAGAATCATTCCTAATTCCTCTAATGGACTGAAATGTTGAATCGCAACGAAGATAAGTCGTTTATTGTAGCCTTAATTAAGCGCATTTCCGGCTTAAATAAATTAAACGTTTTACTGTTAAAAAATAAGATTTTGCCTTATTAAAGATATAAAAAATGAAAAAATTAAACAGAATTAATACAGGATTAGAAAAATTACAACCAATTAAAGTAATTCAATTTGGAGAAGGTAATTTCTTGAGAGCATTTGTAGATTACGCTTTTCAAAAACTAAATAAAGAAGTTGATTTCAATGCTGGTATAGCAATAGTTCAGCCATTGAAAGAGGGTATGATAAACACGATTAACGATCAAGATGGTCTTTACACATTGTTTATGAATGGAATTAAGAAAGGGGAGAAAATACAGGATATTGAGTTAATTGATAATATTGTAAAAGCTATAAATCCTTATAATGATTTTGCAGATTATCTAGCGTTAGCCAGAGAAGAAGAACTTCAATTTATCGTTTCAAACACCACTGAAGCTGGAATTGAATTTATTGAAAGTGATACTCCAGATATGCAACCACCAGTTTCCTTTCCTGCAAAGTTGACTGTTTTATTATATGAAAGATTCAAACATTGCAATGGAGATGCTTCTAAAGGATTGACTATCATTCCATGTGAATTGATTGATTATAACTCGGAGACTTTAAAAAAGTATATTTTGCAATATTGTGATTTATGGAAGTTAGAAGATGCATTCAAAACTTGGGCATCAGATTCTTGTACCTATCATAGTACTTTGGTGGACAGAATTGTACCTGGATATCCAGGAGCCGAAATTGAAGAATACAATAACAAATTAGATTATCAAGACAATTTAATTGTTGCTGCTGAACCATTTTTCCTTTGGGCTATCGAAGGCGGTGATGCTTTAAAACAAAAGCTACCTTTTCATAAAACGAATTTGAATGTGAAGATTGTTGACGATATACGACCTTTTAAAATGATAAAAGTTCGTATTTTAAATGGTGCGCATACTGCAATGGTCCCTTTTTCACTTTTGCACGGTAACAAATTAGTTATGGAAACCGTTAACGGAGATTTTACGGGGAAATTCGTAAACGGCGTTATTGGTGAAATTAGTGAAACCCTTGATATGGACAAAAATGAAATCCTTGCCTATACCGAAGAGGTAATGGACCGATTTAAAAATCCATTTATCAAACACGCATTGGCTGATATCGCCTTAAATTCTATCTCAAAATTCAAAGTAAGAGTTTTACCTAGTTTATTAGGATATTATAATGCGAATAAAAAATTGCCAACTAATTTGACTTTTTCATTAGCTTGTTTAATCCAATTCTACAAAGGAACTTGGAATAACGAAGCATTACCTGTAAAAGATTCTTCAGAGATAGTTGAAGCATTTAAAAATGCTTGGCAATTAGGAACTTTAGATTTGGTTGTAACTAAAATTTTAGCAAATAACGAATTCTGGGGTGAAGATTTAACTACAGTTAAAGGATTATCAGAAGCTTTGGTATTGGCTTTGAACGAAATTGAAGCAAATGGTATTGAAAGAGGGTTTGCCACTTTTAGTAAACAATTTGAAAATAAGTCAATCATTATATAATTATAATCATGCAAAAAAAAATAATAAAAGTAAATCCTTCAGACAATGTCGCCGTAGCATTAGTAAATCTAGTAGCTGGTGAAGTTATCAACTTTGAAGGTGAAAATATCACGATCGAGACCGATGTGAAAATGAAACATAAGATTGCAATGTATCCTTTTGAAGTAGGAGAAAAAATTATTATGTATGGCGTTTTGGTAGGTAAGGCAAGTGCCAAAATTGCAAAAGGCGGACTTCTTTCTACTGCTAATGTAAAACACGAAAGCGCCAAAGTATCTGGGAAAACCGAAACGATTGGTTGGACAGTTCCAAATGTTGACAAATGGAAAGACCGAACTTTCAATGGATATCACAGGGAAGACGGACAGGTAGGTACTGAAAATGTATGGTTATTTTTCCCGTTGGTTTTTTGTGAAAACAGAAATATCGAAATCTTAAAAGACATTTTCGAAAAAGAATTAATGAAGCCGAAAGAAAACGATTATCAATTGTTACTTCGTTCGTTAGTAAGTTCTGAAAATGGTTCTGCTGAAGCTGCAGGAAAATCGGCGGAAGCTGATTTATTCAACAATATTGAAGTAAAATTCATCACGCATCAAGGCGGATGTGGCGGAATTCGTCAAGATTCACACAGTTTGGCGAAACTTTTGGCAGGTTATGTAAATAATCCCAATGTGGCTGGAGCAACGGTTTTAAGTTTGGGATGTCAAAACTTGCAAATCCAAATATTCAAAGATGCTTTACATGAAATTAATCCAACGAGTACTAAGCCTGTTTTGATTTATGATCAACAGCAAATTGGTACCATTGAGGCCATGTTGAGCAGTGTGGTAAAAGATACTTTTGTAGCCATTAAAGAAGCAAATAAAATAGAAAGAACCCCAGCACCATTGTCTAAATTGACGATTGGTTTGGAATGCGGCGGTTCAGACGGGTTCTCCGGAATCTCGGCTAATCCAACCTTAGGAGTAACTTCGGATTTGCTTACAGCACTTGGTGCAACAACCATTCTTTCGGAGTTTCCGGAATTATGTGGTGTGGAGCAGGAATTAGTAAACCGTTGTGTTGAAGACGAAGCTGGAGTACGCTTTTTAGAATTGATGAAATGGTATGAAAAAACGGTTGTGGATGCAGGATCTGGATTTGACATGAACCCTTCACCAGGAAACATTAAAGACGGATTGATTACGGATGCCATGAAATCAGCAGGAGCTGCAAAAAAAGGAGGAACTTCTCCAATTGTAGGCGTTTCTGATTATGGAGAATATATTTCAAAACCAGGTTTAAACTTACTTTGTACGCCAGGAAATGATGTAGAATGTACGACTGCAATGGTGGGTTCTGGAGCCAATATGGTTTTGTTTACCACCGGTTTGGGAACTCCAACAGGAAACCCAATTGCTCCGGTAGTGAAAGTTTCCTCTAACTCTGAATTGGCCATAAAAATGTCAGATATTATTGATATTGATACTGGTGGAATTATAACCGGTGAAAAAACAATTGATGAAATGGCGGATGAAATGCTGGAGTTTATTATAAATGTTGCCAGTGGGGAAATTAAAACCAAAGCTGCAATTTTAAATCAGAATGATTTTATTCCTTGGAAAAGAGGCGTTTCATTATAAGTTTGAGTTTAGTTTTTATTAAAAAAGTGTGAAATTTATTTCACACTTTTTTTTTATTGTATTTTCAATCTTGAGGATGATTTTCTAATATGTAATATAGGATTCAAAACAATCTTTTTTTCCATCTTAAAATCTTTAGTATTGTTAATTTGTTCCAAAAATACTCTAGCTGCCATTTTTCCCATTTCAAGAGGAGATTGATCAACAGTAGAAATTGAAAGTTCCATAAACTTTGTAAAAGGTTCATTCCCAAATCCTACAACGCAAAAGTCTTCGGGAATTCGAATTCCTTGTTCTTTAAGTTCCTGTATAGCGCCTAATGCAGCAAAATCACTAGCAGAAAATATCGCATCGGGTGGGTTTTTTAATTGCAGTAATTTATTTGTTACTAAAATACCGTCTTCAATACTACTCTTTGACCGAATAACATAATTTTCATCAAAAGCTATTCCGTTATCTATTAAAGCCTTTTTGTATCCTTTGAATCGATTTTCATATATTTCTAAAGATTGATCTCCACATAAATGGGCTATTTTTTTACAGCCTTCGTCAATAAGATGCTTAGTTGCTAAGTAGCCTGCTCTGAAGTCATCTATAGTAATAGAGCTCACGCCATCAATATTTTTTTTTCTATCAAAAAAGATTAAAGGAACATTTTTTTCGAGTACACGATGAATAATTTTTTCATTTTTCTTAGATTCATTGGTTATTGATATTATAATACCATCAACTTGTGCATCAAGAAGTGTATTGATATTCTCAATTTCTCTATTCTCATCTTCATGTGTTTGGCAAATAATTACATTATACTTATTTGGATGTAATTCTTCTTCAATCCCACGAATGGCTGATCCGAAAAAATTAGTATTAATACGAGGAACGATAACACCGATATTTCCGCTTCTTCCGCTTCGAAGTGCCAAGGCTAACCTATTTTGTTTGTAATTCGTTTTAGCCGCAGTTTCCATAACAAGTTTAATAGTACTTTCACTTATTTTGGGATTGTTGTTTAAAGCTCTTGAAACAGTGGCCGCAGATATATTGAGTTCTTTGGCAATATCGTAAATGGTTGTTTTTTTATTCATTAGCGAGATTCTGTATTTTATTTTGGATAAAAATACTACTTTTTTTCGATCTATTACTAATTAATGTTATCGATTGCAGAGTATTTATTGTAGCATGTATTAGAGCGTTATTTATTTTGATTGTAATGATAATAATTCATTTTTTAATAGTTTATTTAGTGTTTACTGTTTTATTATATGGATTTTATTATATTAATTATTTTTTTACTGCTTATTGATTGGTAATATTGAAATTTAATTCTATGTTTGCGTAATCGATTGCATAGTTTTATTTGGATACAAAAAATAAATAATTTTAATTAAAGATTTTAAATAATATAAAATGATGAAAAAATATATTTTAATGAGGAACCTGCTTTCACTTATGCTGTTTTCAATGTTTTTTATTTCCTGCGGTGTAAAACAACACAAAAAGCTGGTAAATAATGATCCATGGAAAACAATGCAACACATAATTGATAGTGTAAAGGCGCCATCTTTTAATGATAAAACATATGTAGTTACTGATTTTGGTGCTCAGTCTGGCGGTGTTTTCGACAATACTCAGGCATTTAAAAAAGCAATACAAAATTGTACTAAAAATGGGGGAGGGAAAGTTTTGGTTCCATCCGGAAAATATCTTACAGGTCCTATACATCTGGAAAATAATGTAAATCTTCATTTAGAAGAAGGAGCTGAAATTTTATTCAGTACGAATACCGCTGATTATCCGATTGTTCATACCTCATGGGAAGGAACGGAATTGATGAATTATTCGCCATTAATATATGCTTACCAAAAAACGAATGTGGCTGTAACCGGAAACGGAATATTAAATGGGCAAGCAAATAGCGAAAAATGGTGGTGGTGGTGTGGAAGTAAAAGATACGGCTGGAAAGAAGGAATGCCAAGTCAGGGAGAGCCTCTTAATAGAGTGAGATTGATAGCGATGGCTGAAGAGGGAGTTCCTGTTTCGGAACGAATTTTTGGAGAGGGGCATTACTTAAGACCTAATTTTGTAGAGTTTTTTGATTGTAAAAATGTTCTTCTAAAGGACGTAAAAATTGTGAATTCCCCTTTTTGGGTTGTTCATCCTACCAAGTCGTCTAATGTAATTATTGATGGGATTACAGTTGAAAGCCACGGGCCTAATAATGATGGTTGTGATCCTGAATATTCCAGAAATGTAATTATAAAAAACTGCACATTCAATACCGGAGATGACTGTATTGCTATAAAATCAGGCAGAGATGCGGATGGAAGGCGTGTAGCAATGAAAAGCGAAAATATTGTTGTTCAAAACTGCAAAATGATTGATGGTCATGGAGGAGTTGTTATTGGCAGTGAAATTTCTGGAGGGGTACGAAATGTTTTTGTTGAGAATTGTATTATGGACAGCCCTAATCTGGAAAGAGCCATCCGAATCAAAACAAACTCCAATAGAGGGGGACTCATCGAGAATGTGTATGTAAGGAATTTAGAAATTGGTCAGGTCAAAGAGGCCGTTTTGAAATTGAATATGTTTTATGAAGTCTATGGTGCAAAACCAGGGACATTTATTCCCCAAATACAAAATATTTATCTGGAAAATATAACGGTTAAAGATGGCGGGAAGTATGGTATTTTGGCCAAAGGCTACAAAGAATCACCCATCAAAAATGTTACTTTAAAAAACGTAAGGATTGACCGAGTAGACGAAGCATATTCTATTGAGAACCTAGTGGGTCTTAAATTAATTGATACTTATATTAATGGAACGCTTATGCAAAGCCCAAATAACTAACTAATAAACTAACTATTAACCAATCCAATATTAAATTTATGAAAACCAAACATTTTTTTAAAAATGGTATGAAGTATTTTTATGCCTTTATCCTCTTCTTGAGTTTGTTTATGAGCAATGAATTGAGGGCTCAAAATAAGGTGACTATTGGCGGTGTGGTCACAGACGCAAACAACATGCCAATTCCTGGAGTAAACATTTTAGAGAAAGGCACTCAAAACTCTACTGTTACCGATTTTGATGGAAAATTCACTCTAGGTGTCTCTAGGTCAAACAGTATACTGGTTTTTTCTTATGTAGGATATGAGACCTTAACTCAAATAGTAGGGCAAAAGAAGTCCTTAAGTGTTGTTTTAAAAGATTCAGCTTCGCAATTAGATGAAATTGTTGTAATAGGGTACGGGACGTCACGTAAGGCGGATTTGACGGGATCAGTGGCCTCTATTTCTGGTGAAGATTTGAAAAAACTATCCATTGCAAGCGTGGCCGAAACTTTAACAGGGCGTTTAGCTGGGGTGCAAGTGACATCTTCAGAAGGTTCTCCAGATTCAGAAATTAAAATTAGAATTCGAGGAGGAGGCTCTTTGACTCAGGATAGTTCTCCATTAATAATAGTAGATGGATTTCCTGTTAATAGTATGAGTGATGTTTCTCCTTCAGATGTTGAAAATATTACAGTGTTAAAAGATGCATCATCTACTGCGATTTATGGCTCTAGAGGGGCAAATGGTGTTATTATCATAACTACTAAATCGGGCAAAGATGGTAAAATGGCTGTAAGTTTTAATTCCTTTTTTGGATTTAAAAAAATTGCAAATACAATTGATGTGCTGCAACCGGAAGATTTTGTAAAGTGGCAATACGAATATGCTTTACTTAGAAATGACTTGAACTCCTATGAAAAATACTTTGGTAAATGGCAAGATTATGATCAGTACGCTGGTGTGAAAGGTACTAATTGGCAAAAACAAATTTATGGGCGAATGGGTGAAGTAAGAAGTCGGGATTTAGGAATTCGTGGCGGGTCTGATAAATTAAGTTATAGTTTTAATTATGCTCATTATGATGAAAAAGCCATTATGGTCGGTTCAGATTTTAGGAGGAATAATTTGTCTTTTAGTTTGAAAAACAAAGCCAGTGATAAAATTGACCTTTCGTTTACCATGCGTTATTCTGATACAGAAGTAAATGGTGGTGGTACAAATGAGCAAAATGAAGTGTCGTCTGCGGATGCTCGTCTAAGACACAGTGTTGGATATTCACCAATACCACTTCCGGGTTTAACGACTGATAACACAGATGAAGCTCTTTCGAGTTATTTGGTAAGTCCTTTTGTTTCTGTAGCGGATAACGACCGCAAACAAAATAGAAAGAATTTTAATATGTTAGGTAGCTTTTCCTGGGAAATATTAAAAGATCTTAAATTTAAATCTGATTTTGGTCTGGATAATTATAATTACAAAGATTATCGTTTTTATGGACGCTCTACCTATTATGTAAGCAATATACCTTCTGCTGAAAATCAAGGAAGCCCTGCGATTATTATTAGTAATCGTGATGACATGCGTTTTAGAAATGCGAATACCTTAAATTATGATTTCAAAAATATTCTTGGAGAGAATCATCGTTTAAAAGTTCTGGTGGGTCAAGAAATGATCAATTATAAATCAAATGAAATCGAAAGCACTATTCACGGTTTTCCAAAGTTCTTTGATTTTAATAACGCAAAAAATCTTAGTTCACAAGGTATACCTCAAGCAGTGGATAACAATTACAGTCCAGACGATAAATTGCTTTCTTTTTTTGGACGTGTAAATTATGATATTAAAAATCGTTATCTATTCACAGCCACATATCGTGCTGATGGATCAAGTAAATTTTTAGGAAACAATCGTTGGGGATATTTCCCAGCAGCGGCAGTAGCTTGGAAATTATCTGAAGAAGATTTTTTAAAAGACGTTTCTTGGATAAGTGGACTTAAATTCAGATTAAGTTATGGTCAGGCAGGAAATAATAACATTCCTACTGGGCAAACAGTTCAAAGCTTTCAATCATCAAGTTCAGCATGGATAAACGAAGCGACTAACTATTGGTCTGCATCCAAAACATTGGCCAATCCGGACTTAAAATGGGAGACAACTGTAACTCAAAATGTAGGGTTTGACTATGAATTATTCAAGGGTCGTCTAAGTGGTTCGTTGGAAATGTATAAAAATGTCACAAAAGACTTGTTAGTGCGTTTTCCTGTTCCCGGAACAGGGTATGATTCCCAATATAGAAATATGGGTGAAACACAAAATACAGGTGTAGAAGCATCTTTAACTGTGGTAGCTATAGATAAAGCAGATTATGGTTTAAGCTTTTCTTTCAATATTGGTCTAAACAAAAACCGTATTAATTCATTAGGTATTTTAAAAGATTTTGGTCAAAATACCAACTGGGCATCTACTGCAATTGGTAATGACTATGTTGTTAATGTAGGACAGCCTATTGGATTAATGTACGGTTACAAAAGCGATGGTCGTTACGAGGTGTCGGATTTTGATTATGCTGGTGGGGCTTATACTTTGAAAGCAAACGTTGCAAACAGCTCAAATGTTGTAGGGACTGTCAGACCAGGAACTATGAAATTAAAAGATGTTAATGGGGATGGAACGGTAGATTCTAACGATCTTTCCATTATCGGTGACGCTAATCCAAAACATACAGGAGGTTTTGTTATCAATGGAAATGCTCATGGATTTGATCTTTCAGCAGCCTTTAACTGGAGCGTTGGGAATGATGTATATAACGCCAATAAAATTGAGTTTACTACATCAAATACAAATGGACAATACAGGAATTTAAGTACAGAAATGGCAGATGGTAATAGATGGACAAATCTTGACGCTGTTGGTCAACTAGTAACTGAACCAGGGGAATTGGCAGCACTTAATGCTAATACAACAATGTGGTCACCATACATGAAAAATTTTGTTTTTAGTGACTGGGCGGTTGAAGACGGCTCTTTTTTAAGGCTTAACTCGCTTACATTAGGATATACATTGCCAGAGTCATTAATTTCTAAATTAGGTATTTCTAAATTTAGATTTTATGCAACAGCGAATAACGTTTTTATTCTAACAAACTATTCAGGTCTAGACCCAGAAGTTTCTACAAGAAGAAATACTCCGTTGACCCCAGGGGTTGATTATTCACCATTTCCACGCAGCAGACAAGTAGTTTTTGGTTTAAACCTAAATTTTTAATTTAATAATTATTCAAAGATGAAACATAAAATAATAATTACAGTAATCATTATAGCGGGTCTTTTTACTTCTTGCCAAGATTTGGCAGACGATTACTTAGAGGCACCGGCAAAATCAACCTTAGATGAATCTGTTATTTTTTCGACAGCAGGTTTAGCCAAAGGGGCTATAGATGGGATTAAAATACCTTTCGCGGAAACTAATTCATATAGAGGTCGTTTTCTTCCTTTTTATGGATTCAATACAGATACTGAGTGGTATAACACTTCGGAGACGGTAGATGATAAGTCAGATTTGTGTGTTTACGATACTAAACCGAACAATTCCCAAATGAATACAACAAATAATGTCTGGGCAATGATGTATTCTGGAATTGAGCGTGCCAATATCTGCATCAGAGGTTTACGTAAATTTGGGAACCCAGAACCTGGAACTGAGCTGGGGCATTTATTAGGAGAAGCCTTAACATTGCGTGCTATATATTACGCTGACTTAACAAAAACGTGGGGAGATGTTCCAGCTCGTTTTGAACCAATCAATTCAGAAACTTTGTATTTGCCAAAATCGAGTCGTGATGAAATTTACAAGCAACTTATTCAAGATTTAAGTGAAGCTTCGGAACTGGTTCCGTGGCCTAACGAAACTGCTAATACCACAAGTGTTGAGCGTATCAATAAGGCATTTGTAAAAGGATTTCGTGCTCGTTTAGCAATGGTTGCTAGTGGTTTTCAGCAATATCCTGATGGAATCAGAAGAAGTAATGATCCTGATCTTTCTGTTGTAAAAATGTACAAAATTGCTCTTGATGAGTCTCGTTCTGTTATTAATAGTGGCACAGCACATTTAGAATCTTCATTTGAAACATTTTGGAGAAAATACAATCAAGAAGATATTTCTGCTGGTGGAGAGTCGCTATGGGAGCTTCCTTTTGCTGACGGACGTGGTAGAATGCTATTCACTTTTGCAGTTTACCATACAAGCAGTGATCAGTTTCATGCTAATGGTAATAAACGTGGTGGAGCGGCAGGTCCTCTTCCCAATGTGTTTTATGATTATAACGAATCTGACAGTCGTAGAGACGTTACTTGCGTGCCTTATAAATATGGTACTCCTGTAAATGGTATTGCAAAACAAGAATTAGGAGCATTAGATACTTGGTACTTTGGAAAATACCGTTACGAGTGGATGAATCGTTTTGTCACTTCAACAAATGATGATGGTATCAACAAGCTCTACATGCGTTATGCCGAAGTACTTTTAATTGCTGCTGAAGCGGCCAATGAGTTAGAAGGCCCTGCTGTAGCGGCACCTTATTTAAAAGAAATTCGCAAGCGTGCATTCCCGGCGGCTGCACAGGCGCAACAAGTTAATAATTATGTAGCAGCTTTGTCCAGCAAAGAAGCAATGTTTAAAGCGATTGTTTTAGAACATAAATTTGAGTTTACAGGCGAAATGGAACGGAAACAAGCACTGATTCGTTGGAATTTACTTAAAACGAATTTAGATGAGGCCAAAGCTAAAATGTTAAAGTTAAAATTGCGCACTGGAGAATATGCCAATGTGCCAACTACGTTATATTACAAAACTAAAGCGGATAATGTATCTCTTGATATATACGGATTAAATCGTGGGGAATCTATAAATCCAGGTGCCGAATATTCTGCATTTAGCTGGACTAAATTAGAGGAAACCAAATTAAATTCTCTTTATAAAAGTAGTGTAAATCCAGATAACAGACAGTTTTGGCCAATATGGCAAGTTTTTATCGATGGTAGTAATGGAAAACTAGTTAACGATTACGGCTATTAATAACTTAAATAATTAAATCAATTGCGATTATGAAAAAAATATTTATAATAAAAGGATTATTAGCCACATTACTTTTGTCAGTTTTGATCTCTAGTTGTACAGGTTATAATGAAGATATATTGGAGGTATTAGAAGTAAATAGAGTGTTTTCTCCAATAGGCCTTACGGCAAAGGTTAGAAATCAAACAACGGTTGAACTGAATTGGACTGTAAGGGATAATGTGGATCATTATGTAGTGGAAGTCAGTGCAGACGATACTGAATTCACCACTATTTTTAAAACGATTAAAGTGGCCGGAACTGAATTGCCTTTGCAAATTGCATTGGAAGGTGAAACAGTTTATTCAATAAGAGTTAAAGCAATAAGCACAACCGGATTGGAAGATTCCAAATGGTCAACAGTTACGGCAACAACTCTTTCTGAGCAACTTTTCTTAGCTACTGTAGATGGCGATATTCAAGCTAAACAGGCTACTTTTCGATGGGTTCCTAATAGTAACGTAACACAAATTGTTGTCAATCCAGGTGATATTAAACATGCTATTACTGCTGAAGAAAAAGCAAATGGAATTGCGACAGTAACAGGTTTAACTGGGGAAAAAGCGTATACAGCTATATTGTATAATAACGCCAAAAAAAGAGGTTTTGCAACTTTTACAACAGGAATTGACATAGGTACTGGTACTTTAGTGAAAATAACGGATGATTTATTTCAGAAAATAGCGGATGCAAATTCTGGGGATATTTTAGTTTTACAGCCGGGTGACTATTCTGCGCAAACAGGTACAATATCGTTAAATAAATCAATTACTATCAGGGGGTTAAGGAGTTATGATAAACCACTTTTAAAAGTTAGTTTTTCCATTAATGCTGGTGCTGCTGAAGTTAATTTAATTGACTTGGATTTAAATGGAGGTAAAACGCTAATCGATGTTATAAGATTTAGTCAAACTGGTAATTATACTTCATTGTTAGTAAGTGGTTGTACTATTCATGATTTTGACCGTTCATTTATTGCGGGTAATGCTTCTTCTGCTAAAGTAAACTCTGTAATAGTTGATAATTGTGTGGTAACAAATGTTATTACAAATGGAGGTGATTTTATTGATTTTAGAAATACTTATGTTGCTGATATAAGCGTTAAAAACAGTACTTTCAATAATTGTTCCGCCACGAGAGATTTTTTTAGAATAGATGCTGCATCGGGCTTATCTGGCACAGGTTTAACGACTACTGTTTTATTGGACAGTTGTACTTTATATGGTGTATGTAATTCTTCTGGAAAGAGGATTCTTTATGTACGTTTTAATGCTAATGTATTGACGGTGCGTAAGACGCTGTTTGCTGAAACAGTAGCGATTTATTCGAACCAAGCCGCTACTGCAGCACCTACTTTTTTAAATAACAATTATTTTAATTCAGCGGCGCTGTTTACCACAGCTGCAACTCCTATAAAATTCGATAATTCGGGAACTTATACTGCATTAGATCCGCAATTTGGAAATGTACTAACGGGAGATTTTACGATTAAAAATCAAACGCTACTTGATAATAAAGTTGGAGATCCGCGTTGGAGAAAGTAATAATATCTTACAGATCAGTTTACTAAAATTTTTATTGAGGTATACATTTTTGATTTTTGTGTACCTCTTAATTTTTTTATTCAACTAAAAAATCAATGCTTCTTGTTTAGTTGTATTCGCGAACTAAATATTAAAATTAAAAAAAGTAAAATGAAATATATATCGATATTATTTTTTTATCTACTTTCTTGTTCAGGACAGGTTGAAACGGATGCGATCATTTATGTGGATTCGATTGCTGTTACTGGTTCTGATATCACAACAGGAAGTATTAGTCAAATGGCGGCTTCAGTTTTGCCAATAAATGCGGCCACCAAAGGAATATCGTGGAAATCTTCAGACACCACCATTGCCGAAATTTCTTCAAATGGTCTTATTACCGCTAAAAAAAACGGTATTGTAATTATTACCGCTACAGCGATTGATAAAAATGTTGTAGTTGCTACAAAAAGTATTGTAATTTCTAGTTTTACAGTAACAGCTGCAAATCAATATACAGTAAGTACCGTTGCAGAACTTACAGCTGCAATAGCCAAAGCACAAGCGGGGACCACTATTATTTTGAATGAAGGAACTTACTTTATGAACAGTAAAATTACTTTGAATGCTTCCGGTACTTCCGATAATTTAATAACACTAATTGGCCAAGCCAACCAGAATAGACCGAAACTTGATTTTTCGCCTATGACCGAAAACGCTTCAAATCAAGGGGTCATTTTGACGGGAAATTATTGGCATATTAAAGGTGTTGATATCTATAAAGCAGGTGATAATGGTTTAGAACTTAAAGGGAATAATAACACTATCGAATTTTGTACTTTTTCTGAATGTTCAGATAGTGGTTTGCAAATCGATTCTGGAGCTTCTAATAATACGATTCTCAATTGTGACTCTTATTTCAATGCAGATGCTACTCTTGAAAATGCGGATGGTTTTGCCTGTAAATTGTCTGCCGGTACCGGAAATAAATTTATTGGTTGTAGAGCTTGGCAAAATTTAGATGATGGTTGGGACGGATACCTCAGGGGAACAGATAATATTACGACTACATATCAAAATTGTTGGGCTATAAAAAATGGTTACTTAAAGAACGGAACCAAGGGTGCGGGAGACGGTAACGGTTTCAAAACGGGAGGAAGTGATGATAAGCTGTTAAAACACAATGCAGTTTATAAAAATTGTATTGCAGCGGGCAATAGCAGTGACGGATTTGATCATAATAGCAATAGAGGGAATGTAGTAATATACAACTGCTCGGCGTATAGTAATGCTAAAAATTACTCCTTTAGTAGTACAAATCCACTTGAAAAACTTACTATTAAAAACAGTTGTTCATTAGGAGCATATGGCTCTACGAGTGCTACTATAGTGGATATTACTAACAACAGTTGGCAAAATTACATTGTAACCGATGCTAATGATTTTAAGAGTGTTGATTACGATCAATTATTGGCACCAAGAAAACAAGATGGAAGTTTGCCGGATGTCAGCTTTTTAAAACTTAATTCAGCTAGTGATTTAATAGATGCAGGTGTTGATGTAGGCTTGCCGTTTTTTGGAAGTGCTCCAGATATAGGAGCTTTTGAATTCCAATAGTATTTGTTGAATACGCTGAGTGGTGAATTCATCCTCGCTTTTCTAATTTTTTTATAGGTTTTAATATGAAGATAGTTTTAGTCCTTTTTATTATAAGTATTGGTTTTCCTGTGTTTTCGCAAAATCCAGTTGAAAAAGATACCTCTTACACTGTATTTAGTACTTATAACAAAGAAATAAAAAAATATCCTTTCATTCAAATTGTCTCTAAAACGAATAAAAGCCATGTAGTTGAAGATAAAGGAATAATTTATAAAAATAGTGCTTCAGGGTTTTTGCTATTAGATGCCTTTTATAAAAAAACAAAAAATCGTAATCCTGCAGTTGTCTTAATTCACGGTGGCGGATGGAAATCAGGGAATAAATCACAGATGCAATTTTTAGCAAAAAACATCGCCTCGAAAGGATATTCTTGTTTTGCGGTTGAATATAGATTGTCTCCGGAAGCAGCATATCCGGCAGCAATTTTTGATGTAAAAGAAGCGATTAAGTACATTAAAGCGAATGCCGAAAAATTTAATGCAGATCCAAACAGAGTAGCAGTATTAGGCTGTTCCTCAGGTGGACAAATGGCGGCTTTGATTGGGACGACAAATAATAATTTAGAATTTGAAGATCTGAAAAGTGAGTTTAATCAAAGCTCCAGTGTGCAAGCCATTATAAATATGGATGGCATTCTGGCTTTTAAACATCCGGAATCCAAAGAGGGTAAAGTTGCCAGTGAATGGTTAGGTGGTACCTTTGAAGAAAAACCAGAAATATGGAATCAAGCTTCGCCGCTAAATCATGTTAATAAAAATACGCCTCCAATTTTATTTATTAATAGTGACATGCCTCGTTTTCATGCGGGAAGAAACGATATGATTGCTAAATTAAATGAATTAGGGATTTATAGTAAAATAAAAAACATTCGTAATTCGCCACATTCCTTTTGGTTTTTTCATCCGTGGTTTGAAGAAATGGTGGAAAGCACAACTGTTTTTTTAGATGAAATTTTCAAAAAAAAAATAAATAAATAATTTTCAAAATAACACAAAATGAAAATAATAAAAATTGCTTCAGTAATTGTTTTAAGTTGTTTAGTTTCGTGTAAAGTGCAAGAAAAACAAGTAACGACAACCTCCAAAACCTATGCCGAAATTTCTGTAAAAGATGGTGGCAAATGGGAAGGACGTAAATATATAGGGGGTAATTTTAAAAATGTTCAAAGTTTAAAGTTAGCTCCAGAACATACCGATCATTCTTTTGATATTCGCTACGAAGGTCCGGGTTGGGAAAGCAATAAAATAGGATATCGCTTGTATCTCGATTGGAGAAATGCCATTGATATTTTCGGAAAAAAAACCGAAGCGATGGTATTACCACAAGTAGGACAGGATGGTTTTGATTCCTACCATGAAATGCAAGTTTGGGGATCAGATATTCTAAAAGCGGGAAAAGGAATCGGAATTGGTTCCATCGATCGTTATCTAAATAAAGAGAGACTGCACTTTTATGAAGTGGATTCTACCATTGCCAAAGTAGAAAATAATGCGGAATCTTCCAGTGTAAAAATCAATTACTACGGATGGAAATCAGCTTCGGATAAAATTGATTTCACATCAGAATTGACAATTAATCCTGATCAGCGTCATACCAAACACACCATTCAAGCCTCACAAGCAATTGCTGGGATTTGTACCGGAATTGTAAAACAGAAAAATACCGAAGTACTTAAAAAAGTGAGCCAAAACAAAAAATGGGCCTACTTAGCTACTTATGGCGCACAGACATTGGTGCCAGATAAATTGGGTATGGCTATTTTCTATGAAATCAAAACCATCGAATCTGAAGTGGATGCTGAATTTGATCACCTTTTGATTTTTAAACATACAACAAAACCCATTTCTTTTTACTTTTTAGGCTCATGGGAGCAAGAGGTAAACGGGATTAAATCACAAGAAGAGTTTTCATCTTATTTAGATAAAAAACTAGCGGTATTAAATACTACCAATAAAATATAATTTAAGATGAAAAATATACTAAAAAAGAATTGTTTTAAAACCATGATTCTAATTGTAACATTACTGTTTGTAAGTTGTAAATCTATTTCTCAAACAGATACAAAAGTAGGTAGTGTTGAAAAAGAGCAAATTATTTCGGATAAACTAAAATGGTCTGAACGAATGGCACGATCTATTATGAAGAGCCATCCAGAATCCTATATGATTGATGATGCCAAAGCACCAAAATGGGACTATGTTCACGGCTTGGTTTTGCACGCATTCGAAGAATTATATAAGAAAAACCCAGACGCCAGATATGCTGCATACGCAAAAGGCTATACCGATCTTTTGATTCATAACGACGGTACTATCAAAACGTACGAAATGGATAAATTTAATATCGACATGATCGTGTCTGGACGACTATTGTTTAACTTATATGACACCACAAAAGAAGAAAAATATTTAAAAGCAATGCAATTGTTGCGCAAACAACTTGAAGGGCAACCCAGAACTAGTACTGGGGGATTTTGGCACAAAAAAATATACACCAACCAAATGTGGTTGGATGGGTTGTACATGGGAGAACCATTCTACGCACAATATACGGTGACTTTTGAAAATGGAAAAAATTTAGATGATGTAGCCAAACAATTTGAAGAAATTCAATTACACGCAACCGATAAAAAAACTGGATTATTGTATCACGGCTGGGATGAAAAAAAACTAATGCCCTGGGCTAATAAAGAAACGGGTAACTCCCCAAATTTCTGGTCAAGAGCTCTAGGATGGTACACCATGGCATTAGTAGATGCTTTGGATTATTTCCCTAAACATCATCCCAAGCACAAAGAATTAGTAGGTTATTTAAATAACGTTTGTGCTAGTTTAGCCAAATACCAAGACAAATCCGGTTTATGGTATCAAGTAACTGATAAAGGTGCTGTGGGAGGTAACTACTTAGAAGCTTCAGGTTCTTCAATGTTTGCTTATGCTTTTGCAAAAGGAGCGAACAAAGGCTATTTGCCTTCAAAATATAAAGCGATTGCAAATAAAGCTTTTGATGGTATGACAAAACACTTAATTAAGGTTGGCGAAAATGGTGAAATTAGTATTACACAAGCCTGTGCAGTGGCAGGTTTAGGAGGTAATCCGTATCGTGATGGCTCTTTTGAATATTATGTCAACGAAAGAAAAAAAGATAACGATCCTAAAGCAACCGGCCCTTTCATTTTGGCGGCTTTAGAGTTGAATAGATAAGCTTGAATTTTTATAGTACAATTGTTTTCCTAATAGTTTAAAAAATGAGTTATTTTCAAAAAATAGTAATTGCGTTCGTATTTGTTTGCACTGCAGGTACAGGCCTTCAGTCACAAATACTGAATAAAAATTGGAGAGATATTGTTGCCACTGATGACAAAGCTTGGTTCAGTTCCAAGGAGGTACAAGGGATTGCAGAGAATGTGTTGCTTTATCAACGCAACATTGGCGGATGGCCCAAAAACATCCAAATGCAGAAATCACTTTCAGAGGACGAAAAACAAAAACTGGAAGCGCTTAAAACGGATCCAATGAATTCGACTACTGATAATGGTGCGACTGCCATGGAAATGCTGTTCTTGTCTAAAGTATATGCACAAGTTCCTAATAAAAAATATAAAAAAGCATTCTTAAATGGTTTAGATTATTTGCTGGCCGCTCAATATGAAAATGGAGGATGGCCACAGTTTTATCCTTTAAAAATAGGATATTATTCCAACATCACTTATAATGATGATTCGATGGTGAATATTTTGGAAATTTTAAAAAATTTAAACGATGGTACAGATTATTATTCCATAAAACCCTCGGAAGAAACTCTTTTGAAAGTAAAGAAAGCATTTGACAAAGGAATTGATTGCATCGTTAAATCGCAATACAAACAAAACGGTATTTTAACGGCTTGGTGTGCACAACATGATGAATTTACCTTACTTCCTGCTAAAGCGCGTGCTTATGAATTGCCTTCTTTAAGTGGAAAGGAATCAGCTCAAATTGTATTGCTGTTGATGTCAATTGAAAATCCATCCAAGGAAATAATAACAGCGGTAAATAGCGCCGCTGCCTGGTTTGAAAAAACAAAAATAACAGGACTTAGAGAAGACCGACAAACAGTTGGCAATACTAAGGTCTTCGATAAAGTAATGGTAAAAGATGTAAATGCAGCTCTTTTATGGTCAAGGTTTATGGAACTGGATGACAACACACCTTTCTTCTGTGATCGCGATGGTGTCAAAAAAGGATCTTTAGCAGAAATCGGATCAGAGCGCAGGAATGGATATGCTTGGTATACCAATGAACCAAAAGAGGTTTTGAAAAAGTATCCGCTTTGGAAAAAAACAAACATGGTTTCGCTTGACAAATCGAGTGCAAAAAGCACTAAATCTTTAAAAAACGAATGGTACAGTGTCGTTGCAAAGGATGGCAGCGGTGATTATAGTTCGATTCAAGAAGCAATAAACGATTCGAATTCATTTCCGTATCAAAGGAAAACTATTTTTATAAAAAACGGAATTTACCATGAGAAAGTAAAAATCCACGAGTGGAATACTAACATTTCCTTGATTGGAGAAAGTAGAGAGCAAACGATAATTACCTACGATGATTATTTCAACAAGATAAATTTAGGCAAAAACAGTACTTTTTATACCTACACGATGTTAGTGGAAGGAGAAGGTTTTGTCGCTCAAAATTTAACTATACTAAATTCCTCCGGCGAAGTGGGGCAGGCGGTAGCTTTGACTTTAAATGCCAACAAAGTATTAATTTCGAATTGTAATATTTTAGGCAATCAAGATACTTTGTATGTAACGGGAAATGGTACTAAACAGTATGTAAAAGACTGTTATATCGAAGGAACCACGGATTTTATTTTTGGAAAAGCAACTGTTTTATTTGAAAATTGCACCTTGCATAGTCTGAAAGACTCCTATATAACGGCAGCTTCCACTCCGGAAGATGTTGCTTACGGGTTTGTTTTTCAAAACTGTAAAATGACTGCTGCTCCAGGAGTTACGGCTGTTTATCTCGGACGCCCTTGGCGCATTTACGCCAAAACAGTTTTTTTAAATTGTGAAATGGGAAAACACATCAAACCGGAAGGTTGGCACAATTGGTCAAAACCAGAAGCAGAAAAAAAAGCTTTTTATGCAGAGTATAATTGTAGTGGCGAAGGTTTTCAACCTAAAAAAAGAGTTTCGTGGTCACATCAATTGCAAAAATTAGAAGTAAAAAAATATACCATTGAAAATATTATGGGTTGGACTTTTCCAAAACAATAAAAGAATCACTTTCAAAATAAATCGACACAAGAATTAAAAATTATGAAATACAAACTCCTCTTTTTCTTATTGATTTCCTTAAATGGATTTGCCCAAAATAATAGTTTCCCGTCAGATTCCGTTGATGCAATTATAAAACGCATTCAATTGCCAAAAATTCCTTCGTATAAAATTAGCGTAACAAAGATTGGGGCAAAAGGAGATTCGATTAGCGATTGCAAACCCGCTTTTGACAAAGCGATGGCACTTTGCAAAAAGAACAAAGGAGGAACCATAATTGTCCCAAAAGGAGTTTACACGCTAAACGGTCCCATTCATTTTGTGAGTAATGTAAAATTACATTTAGAAGAAGGCGCAAAAATTCGATTTGGCTCCAATCCAAAAGATTATCCTCTAGTTCTAACCAGTTGGGAAGGAACCATGCTTTATAATTATAGCCCATTGATTTATGGCAACAAGGTCGAAAACATCGCTATAACTGGAAATGGAATCATTGATGGTGAAGCCAAAAATACTTGGATAAAATGGAAACCTCTTGAAAAGAAAGACCAACTATTAAGTAGAGAAATGAACCACAAAAATACACCAATAAAGGAGCGAATTTTTGGCGAAGGCCATTATTTAAGACCGCAACTGATTCAGTTTGTCAATTCAAAAAATATTCTTGTTGAAAATGTCCAGATAGAAGATTCCCCATTTTGGTGCCTTCATTTGCTAAAAAGCAAAAGCATAACCATTCGAGGAGTAAAATACAATGCGCACAACAACAATAATGACGGAATTGACCCAGAATATTCCAGCGACATATTAATTGAAAACATTCTGTTTGACAATGCCGATGACAATGTTGCCATTAAAGCAGGAAGAGATGATGAAGGACGAACTAATTTAAACACTCCTTCGGAGAATATTGTCATTCGAAATTGTGAATTTAAGGGTTTGCACGCTATAGTCATTGGAAGCGAAATGTCCGCAGGAGTTCGCAATGTATATGTGGAAAACAGCAAATTCAGAGGGGATTTAAAAAGAGGAATTTTTATAAAAACCAATTCGGATCGAGGAGGTTATATCAAAAATATTTATTTCAATAATTTGGCGTTTGGAAAAGTAGAAGACTGTATTTACATCACCGCTAATTATCACGGAGAAGGCGGTGGATTACATTCTTCTAAGATCTCCGATATTTCTTTTTCCAATATTAGCTGTATTGAAGCTACAAATACAGGAATTGTAATCGAAGGATATCCAAATAAAAAAGTATCAAATATCCTATTAGACAACATCAGCATACAATCTGCAAAAAACGGAATGACTGTTATTAATTCCGAAAATGTAACCATAAACGAAGTTGTAATTGGCGAAAAGGCAACAATTCCAACAGCTGCAAAATAAATTCACTAAACTAAAAACAATCGATTATGAAATGTATTGTCCTCTTTCTAATGCTAATTTCATCAGACTGTTTTGCACAAAAAACAACGATTTATTTAATTGGCGATTCTACTATGGCCAATAAGGTAAAACCCAATGAAAATCCAGAACACGGCTGGGGACAAATGTTGTCGCAGTTTTTCAATGATAATATTACCATAGATAATAGGGCCGTAAATGGCCGGAGCACTCGAAGTTTTATCAACGAAAAACGTTGGGATACGATTTACAAAGCATTAAATCCAGGCGATTATGTTTTTATTCAATTTGGACATAATGACCAAAAAGAAAAAGATTCTAGTCGTTACACCAACCCACATACGGCTTATCGATATAATTTAATCCGTTTTGTAAATGAGACTAGAATAAAAGGAGCCATTCCTGTTTTATTTTCATCCATCGTGCGAAGAAATTTTAACGAGCAAGGGGTCTTGATACCTACTCATGGCGATTATCCAATGGAAACCCGTTTGGTAGCTCAAGAATATAAAATACCGTTTATCGATTTAGAGTATTTATCTGAATTATTGGAAACATCTTATGGACCAGAGCAATCAAAACAATTACATTTGCATTATACAGCAGGGGAAATTCCATATTATCCACAGGGAAAAGTCGATGATACGCATTTATCTTTAAAAGGGGCTACTGAAATTGCAAAACTAGTTACAGATCAAATACGATTGTTAGATAATCCTTTGGTTGAAAAACTAAAAAAAGGAATTAAAAAATAAACGTATAATCGTTCTGAATTTT
The DNA here is from genome assembly GCF_048286555.1 of Flavobacterium cryophilum. Taxonomy (NCBI): domain Bacteria; kingdom Pseudomonadati; phylum Bacteroidota; class Flavobacteriia; order Flavobacteriales; family Flavobacteriaceae; genus Flavobacterium; species Flavobacterium cryophilum. The sequence goes on from NZ_JBLVPZ010000010.1 coordinate 135,515, forward strand.
TTATTTTCGATCAAAATCAGAAAACAGTATTTTCTTTTTACGGTTAGACACAAAAACAGGCACAAATCAAACAAAAATATATTGAATAAAAGTTTTGTAATAACCATGCTTTTTTAGATTTGTCTGGAATAATACCAGTCTGAAATATTTTTTTTAGTTGTTTACTTTATCCTATTAGATATCAGGAAGTTTATAACGTATTTAATATTTCAGAATTCTTAGTGGAATTTGAAAGGTTATCGAATTCAATACATACTTTTTTTGTTTTTTTAATAAATTTTAAATCGGTCTGCACCTTTCAGAAACCGAACATTTTGGAGTGGGTCGTATCGAATGCTGGAAGAAAACTAATTTGGAAAAAAAGAAAACTATTCTTCACCAAATAACCGATTTATTATAGATCATGTTCAAGTTGATTCTGGCAATATAAATTTGCAATAGACATTAAAATTATAATGTTCGTGAATAAATGGTTACCGATTCTGAAAATGCAATTTTTACCAATTAATTTAGCTAAGTCATACCAGAAAATTTCGCGCCTGTAAAACGGAATCTTTAGCTGTAGCCTTAAATTCGGCCATAAGTTAACTAATTCAAAGTAATTAATTAGTATAAATAACAGTAATAAGGTGAAGAAGAACTTATGACTATTTAGCATGTTAAAATGCTGTTAATCATACAATTAAATCAAAGTTCTGTATAACATTTTGCCGTTTATCTTTTGTATATTTACAATGATAAATCTTTAAAAACTAAATTTCATAAAAACTTCAAACGAAAAAAAAAGCAGCGCTGCGGGTGCAAAATCATCAGGTACAAAAGGGGATACAAAAAAATCTGACAGTAAAGAAACTGCTGCAAAAAGTAGCTCTAAATCTTCTGCCGATACAAAAAAGACAGACAAAAACGCAAAGAAATAACCATTTAAAAACCCTTGTATTATGAATATAGAAGAAAGAGAAAATGACAGTCATTCTGACCAGTTTTCTAAAAATGATGGAACTCGAAACGAAGAACATGAATTAGATACTCCACTAGAAAATTCAGATACTAGTGACGAAGTACAAAATATCAATCAAAACCTAAATAAAGGTGCTGATTTAGATGACGAAGGAATTCACGACAGTGATGATGAAATAGACGAAGAAGATCCTCTTGATGATGATGATGATGACTTCGAAGATGATGACTCTGATGAAGATGACTTTGATGAAAATGACTCTGATGATGATAACTCTGATGATGATAACTCTGATGAAGATGATTCTGATGAAGATGATTCTGACGAAGATGATTCTGACGAAGATGATTCTGACGAAGATGATTCTAACGAAGATGATTCTAACGAAGATGATTCTAACGAAGATGATTCTAACGAAGATGATTCTGACGAAGTTGACTCTGATGAAGATGAAGATGATTCTGAAGATAATCTTGAAGATGACGACGATTTTCTGGAAAATGATTTAAATGATGCCGATGATGATGTCAATAACACCAATCCGATACATCCAAGGCAGTTTTAATTTTTAATTTAGCTTAAAGAAACCGCTTAATACCTAGCGGTTTTTTTAACCTATTTATCAATCTTACCCAACAAAATTGCCACAAAGAGTACAGACAAGCCTATTCAAATTTAGTTTGCAATTCATTCGTAAAATACGCTACATAATTCCAAACTGCATTTTTAATACTTTAAAAATTTAACAGAATAATCGACTCCATATAAACACCAAAGAAAGTGCTATTCCCGAAATACAAATTGAGGAGGAACAACCTTTCAAAGAATTATTGAAGTTATTATATAAAAATTGCTGTTACTGATAATGATTTCAGCTCAGAGAACGAGTTTCAAGCTGAAATTGCAAAAGCCGTATTCAGAATACAGACTCCATAATGAAAGTGAGCTTGGACTTACTTTAGAGAAAGAAATAGTGGACAATAATAGTAATTTTATAAAACCTATCAATCACAAAAACCTTGGAACGATGCCTATTTGTCTTTAGTTAATCCCGTAAATTAATATATAAACAACTGATAACTATGTAGTCAAAAATAATAATTGTATAACATATAGACTTTAAATTTTCTTAAATTTGAATTTTAACTTAAATATTTACATCATGGAAGCAAATACAACAGCTGCAATGCATAATTCATATACTTCAAAAAGTAAAACAAATGTATCAACACTCGAGCGAATCGTAATGATTACAAGTGGAGCCTATTTATTATACAGAGAGGTATCTAAAGAAAATAAAAGTATCGGCGTAATTTGTGCTGGAGGAGCAATGTTAATGCGTGGAATTTCTGGATATTGCCCATTATATGATGCCGTAGATCATTTAAAAAATGACAAAGCCTCAAACATTAATATTCGCCTAAGCAGTCTAATTAATAAACCGATTAGCGAAGTGTATTCTTTTTGGCGCGATCTTGAAAATTTGCCGAAATTTATGACCCATCTGGAATCAGTAGAACCGATTACGTACACGACTTCTAAATGGACGGCAAAAGGTCCTGCTGGCATTGGACAGCTATCATGGACAGCCGAAATAGTAAACGATGAAAAGGATAGCGTTATCAGTTGGAATTCCCTACCAGACTCTACTATCAAAAATGCCGGGAAAGTTATTTTTAAGCCAATAGGAAATACGACAGAAATTGATGTAACTATTTCTTATCATGCTCCTTTGGGAATCGCCGGAGAAAGTGCTGCAAAACTCCTTAATCCTTATTTTGAAAAATTGGTACAGGCCGATATAATGAATTTTAAAACTTATTTAGAGTCCGTGCATTAATCGTAATTGTTCAATAAATTTTAGTCAAAAAAAAATGGAAAATGATGCTAAGCAAAATTACGGCCAAGGCAATCCTTAAAAAAAGCGTTAAGCACACAATTAATATTACCGTAATAGCTGGAATTATAATTTACTTTATGAATTATGTACTAATGATTTCACACTCCTTTTTCATGTTTATGGAATCATCAATGTAAATGTGTCTAAACAATAGGTGGCGCCGAATATCTTTAAAATCATGAATGATTCAGTTCATACTAAAAGCAGTTAAAATTTAAAAACTATATACATGGCACTTACTAAATATATAGAGAAACGAAATTTTGATGAAAGCCCCGAACCTAAAGGCGGTAATCCTGATAGTGATAAACTTCGCTTTGTGATTCAGAAGCATGCTGCTTCGCATTTGCACTATGATTTCAGATTGGAAATGGAAGGTGTGCTTAAAAGTTGGGCAGTGCCTAAAGGTCCTTCTACTGACCCTGTTATAAAGCGACTTGCCATGATGGTAGAAGACCATCCGTATGACTATCGAAACTTCGAAGGAATAATTCCAAGCGGTTATGGTGCTGGTACGGTTATCGTTTGGGATGAAGGTTTTTATGAGATTGCCGATGCAAGTGGAACGGATAAAGAGACGCAGGACAAAGAATTAAGAAAAGGGATTCATGCCGGCAAGTTGCACATTGTATTAGACGGAAAAAAACTAAAAGGTGAATTTGCTTTAGTAAAAACCCATGGCAGAGGAGAAAATGCCTGGTTGCTGTTTAAGGTGAAAGATAAATATGTTTCCAAAGACGATGTGACCTTGAAAGACAAATCAGTTATCTCCAAAAAAACGTTGGCACAGGTAGAAAAAACCACCACTAATTTTTACGGAGCAGAGCGGGTAAAAGAATCTTCAGTTAAAAGCAAAAAAGAAACTTCTCTCAACAAGCGCAGTGATGTAAAAGCTGCTTCGGCAAAAAACAAAAAAGAAAAAGAACAAAAAACGGCCGATGATATTGATACCGGAGGAAAACGCAGCAAGTTTCCTTCTAAGATATCGCCCATGCTTGCTACCATAGTTGATAAGCCTTTTGATAAAGAAGGCTGGCAATATGAAATAAAATGGGACGGCTACCGGGCCCTTGCGTTCTGTAATAAAGATAAAGTAGAATTAAAATCCAGAAACGATAAATCTTTTGACGAAAAGTTTTGTCCTGTTCATAAAGCCCTTCAGCAATGGAACATTACTGCAGTAGTAGATGGTGAAGTGGTAGTTCTCGATGAAGATGGAAAACCAAATTTTAGTGCTTTGCAAAATTGGAAAAGCGAATCCGATGGAGCCTTATATTTTTATGTTTTTGATTTGCTTTGGATAAATGGAAAAGACGTGATGCAACTTCCATTAAGTGAAAGAAGAACCATTTTGAAACAAATTATCCCTGAAAATGACATTATTCGACTGAGTGAAAATTTTGAAGTAAGCGGAATAGAATTTTTTGAAACCGCAAAGAAGATGGGATTGGAAGGGATCATCGCAAAAAAATCAGATAGTGTTTATTCTGCCGGGAGTCGTTCTAAGGATTGGTTGAAAATTAAAGCCAATAAAAGACAGGAAATGGTAATTGGCGGTTATACTAAAAATGATGATTCCTCTAAATCATTCAGCTCATTATTACTTGGCGTCTATGAAAATGGGGAGTTGATTTATACAGGCAAAGTAGGAACAGGTTTTAGCGATACCCAACAGATAGAAATGCTTAAACAATTTAAGCCTTACATAATTAAAACACCACCCTTCAAAGAACTGCCGGACATAAACAAACCATCACGATTCCAGCGCAATCCTCCCCATGCAACCGCAATTTGGATCAAACCTGAATTGGTTTGCGAAGTGAGTTTTACTGAAATGACAGCTGACGGGATTATGCGGCATCCGTCTTTTGAAGCCATGCGGATTGATAAAAAAGCAAAAGAGGTTATTAGAGAGGAAGTTATTGACACAAATGAAATTATAACCCATAAAGAAGAAAGCTCACCAAAAACAGTAAAACCAGCTGGAAAGAAAGGCCTAAAAACATTTTTGAATCCGACAGATGAGACCCAACTGCGTGAAATTAATGGACATGAAATAAAATTCAGCAACCTCAATAAGATTTATTGGCCTGACGAAAAAATCACCAAGCGTGACATGCTCAATTACTATTATCAAGTTGCACCTTACATGTTACCGTATTTAAAAGATAGGCCGCAATCCATGAACCGACATCCGGATGGGATTAACGGCGAGAGTTTTTATTTTAAAGATGTGACGGGAACAGCTCCTGATTGGATTGAAACCTTTGAGTATAAAAGCGATGCTGATGACAGGGTAAGAAATTATTTGGTAGCGAAGGATGAAGCAAGTTTATTGTACATGGCAAATTTAGGCTGCATTGAAATGAATCCGTGGCACAGCAAAGTAAAAACAGAAGATTATCCCGACTGGTGTATTATCGATTTGGACCCTGCTGAAAATACATTTCAAAAGGTTATCGAGGCTGCAAATGTTACCAAAGATATTTTGGAAAGCATGGGAGTTATCGCCTATCCAAAAACTAGCGGCTCAACAGGCATACATATTTACATTCCATTGGGGGCAAAATATACTTATGATCAATCGAAAGAGTTTGCGCGAATCATTGCCACATTGGTGCAAAGAGAAATTCCAGACTATACAAGCATTGAACGTGTTGTAAAAGCGCGAAAAGGAAAAATGTATATTGATTTTTTACAGAACCGAGCACAAGCTACAGTTGCGGCTCCGTACTCTTTAAGGCCAAAACTTGGTGCAACGGTTTCGATGCCTTTGCATTGGGATGAAGTGAAGAAAGGATTGAAGATGAGTGATTTTACAATTCATAATTCGCTAGAAAGAATAAAAAGCGCAGGTGATATTTTTAAGCCCGTGCTTGGCAAAGGAATTAATTTGGAAAAAGTTATTAAAACATACAATAGAGAATAATATGCCATACAAAAGCGCAGGACAAGAAAGTAATTTCAAGGATAGTAATGAGACAACAATAATTATAACTAAAAACATACAATACTATGAGACCAATCTGGACAGGAACCATCAGCTTCGGGTTAATAAATATTCCCGTAAAATTATTTTCAGCAGTGCAAGAAAGTTCTATTGACCTTGACATGCTTGACAGTAAAGACCACGCTAACATAAAATTCAAGAGGGTAAATGAAATCACCGGTAAAGAAATCGCTTACGCAGATATTGTAAAAGGATATAAATTAGAAAGTGGTTATGTGATTTTGGAAGAGGAAGATTTTGAAGCAGCCGATGCCGTCAAAACCAAAATGATTGAGATAATCAATTTCGTTGACGAAGGGGAGATTGACAGCCTCTATTATGAGCAGCCCTATTATCTTGAGCCTGAAAAAACAGCAATGAATGCGTATGCTTTACTGAGGGATGCATTACAATCATCAGGAAAAGTTGGAGTTACAACATTTGTATTGCGAAATAAGGAAGGCTTGGCAATACTAAAGCCTTATAAAAATGTGATCGTACTCAATCGCATTCGCTTTAGCCAAGAGATAAAAGAGCCGTCTGAATTAAAGTTACCACCACTATCAAAAACTAACTCCAAAGAGATGGATATGGCAAATAAATTAGTAGCGCAGCTAACCGAAAAATTCGACATTGAAAAATATAAAGACACGTACACCGATAAACTCTTAAAACGAATTAAGGAAAAATCAAAAGGTAAAAAAATCACCACTCCAAAAATAGAACTTGTGCAGAAGCAAAGTGATAATTTAATGGATATGCTAAAAGCAAGTTTAGCAGTTAAGAAAACTAAATCAGCGTAAGACCATGCCCGAAGGACCATCCATAGTACTAGTCAAAGAAGCGGTTGCAAAATTTATCGGGGAAAAAATTATTGCCGTTAGTGGTAACAGTAAAATTGATCACAGTGTTTTGCTTGATAAAAAGGTAATTGAGTTTAAAAGTTGGGGGAAACATTTTCTCATTTGTATGGACGGGCCTACGCTAAGGGTACATTTCTTGCTGTTTGGCAGTTATACTGTAGATGAAAAGAAACCGGACAGAACAATAAGACTTAATCTCACCTTTGAAAACGGGGAAATAAATTTATATACATGTTCAGTTAAATATCTTGAAGGAGATATAAACCAATATTACGATTGGACTGCGGATGTAATGAATGACCAATGGAGTAAAAAGAAGGCAAAAGCCAAATTAAAAAAAATACCGGATAAACTTATCTGTGATGTACTTTTAGAACAGGACATTTTTGCAGGAGTAGGCAACATTATAAAGAATGAGATACTTTATCGTGTTCGTGTGCATCCCGAATCGCTTACAGGGAAAATACCAACTGCAAAACTCAATAAACTCATAGATGAAACTCGTATTTATAGTTTTCAGTTTTTAGAATGGAAAAGAGAATACGACTTAAAAAAGCATTGGCTAGCACACACCAAAAAATTATGTTTAAGATGCAACTTCCCTATAATTAAAAAACAGACAGGAGTTAAAAAACGCAGAAGTTTTATTTGTACCAACTGTCAGACTTTATACTCCTAAATGGGTTTTGTTGTGTGATTTCGAAAAAGAACGTTTCAAATACGGAACATAGGGTTTCGACAAAATCTACTGATGCAATAACGTTGATGTGAATAATTCGAGGTTATCCAAGCGTATTATTATTATTATTATTATTATTATTATTCATTTTCGGTTTGTTTAAAAAGAACCTTACCCGGATATTTCTCAGCATAAGCAAGGATTAAATCCACACTGTATTGGTTGCTTTTGTAAGGAGTGATATGATCTTTTATCTCAGCGGGATCAGTAAATCCAATATCTAAAGCGATATATCCCATGCCATAAAAGTGACCCTTTTCAACCCAAATGCAACTGCGTTCTTCAGCAGACCTGCCTTTGTCTATAATGGCAAAGCTAGGCCTGTTTTTTATTAAAAAATTAATGGCGTTTTCGACTTGCTGGTTGTGTTGTTCGACTTCAGGTAAATTGGTCCGGTCTGGTTTTGGGATAAATTCTCCGTGGTCGTCCATGCCGTAGTTACAGAATCGGTTATCAATGCCAAATTGTTCGACGAGGCTGCGCAACACATTGATGCCTTTATACAAACTATTGAAAGACTCTATGCATGCCTGAAATTTACCTAACTTTCCAATTGCCAGATATCGGTAACCGTTGCGGGCTTCATATTCATAAAGTCCATATTTAGGGTCAAAGCGTTTGAGTGCCCTATTGTAAGTGGGCCATAGCTTCTTAATTTCTGTACATTCCAGCAACAGCGCCATTAATTCGGTAGCACAAGCTTCAAAGGAAATTCCGTGTATTTCCCGCAGGAAATTTTGCCTTTGTGGAGTGATATTATGGCCACTGAAATGGGAAGCCACCCGTTTTTTTAAATTGATCGCCTTTCCTACGTAAATTACTTTTCTTGTCTGATCATAAAAATAATATACTCCTGCTTTTTCAGGTAATTGCTCAAAGTCAGCAGGCGGTAGGTTAGGAGGTAGGCGCTGGTCTTGAGAAGTTTTTTTTATCATTTTTTCGATTACTCCTTCAACGTCCCATTCCAGCAAACGGGAAAACAATATGGCTGTGGCATCCGCATCACCACCGGCACGATGTTGGTTTATCAAAGGGATGTCTAAGGATTGGCAAAGTCTACCCAAACTGTACGAACCCAATCCCGACTTAATCTTTCTTGCTGCTCGAACGGTGCACAATTTTGGCGCAGTCCATTTAAAACCGCTTGCTTCGAGTTGGTGGCGAACAAACGAATAATCAAAGTTGACATTATGGGCAACGAAGATGCGTCCAGTAAGCATTTCTAAAACTTTTTCAGAAATAGTATCAAAAATAGGTGCATCCCGAACCATTTCATTATTAATGCCGGTTAACGAAAAAATAGCAAGCGGTATTTCCTTTTCAGGGTTGACTAGTGTTTCCCAGCGGTCGATTACGCTGGTTCCGTTATGGATAATAATGGCAATTTCTGTAATGCGACTGTAACTGGCATTTCCGCCTGTGGTTTCTATATCTACTATTGCGTATTCCTGATTTTTCATTTGGTATATAACGTGAATTGTATTGGTATTCTTGTGTAAAAGATTAAAGCAATTATGTTTCTTCCTAAAAAGGTCAAACAGACTCTTTTTTTGCGCCCACCTCCATTTTGTGCCTTGGCAGATTAATCTCATGTTCCTGTGGATACGGTGCCCGATGGGTCATGCTGACATCTTCCCGAATCTGTTCGTGTACTTTATACTGTCTGTCAGAAGTGTTGGAATACCGTGGATCGGGGAGAAACGGCATTTTAGCCATTTTGGAAATGGAAATGGTTGGGAAATGATAATCCACTTCCACAGTTCCCAGAAGCAGGTAACAGCCACCACCTTGAAACGGATATTTCTCCAAACTTTTTGTAAAATGTGCGGTGTCGAAATATTCTCCTTCATGATCGATCCAGGTTCCAAAATACATGGTTCCCATTTTGGTGGGTACATGCTTTCTAGAAATAAGATAGGCCAGCATCTTTACCGTTTTTTTATGGTGATTCAATAAATCTTTCGCCATTACGTCTCCTCGATATTTGGTCTGCAGCAAATCGAAAGGAGTACAGGAAACCGGAAAACTCAATAGCTCGATTTCATCAAAAGCATCTTCAAAAGGGGAGCGTTCGAGTATAGGGAGTTCATATTCTTTGATTGGTTCCTGTAAAAGCATCCCATTTCTGTTTTCGGGTTTGAAATTGACCAGAATGAGTCTGGCAATCACCAGCAATTGGTTTTTTGTTTTACCGGTAAAGCGGAACGCTCCGATAAAAATCAAAATCTGTATCCCTTCAATACCGATGGGAATGCGGTTGATGAAATCTTCCAAAGAAATGAATTCTCCCTGTTCCTCCCGTTCTTTAACTATAAAATGCGCTACTTTACTTTCCAAACCTTCCAGATGCATGAAACCGAGATAAACGTCGATGCCATATACCGTAGTTTCAAACTCGCTCTTGTTGACACAGGGATTCTGAATGGTTGCACCCGACATTTTTGCTTCATGTACGTAGACTTCGGTACGGTAAAAACCACCCTGATTATTGATCACTGCCACCATAAATTCAATAGGGTAGTACACCTTTAAATATAAGCTTTGGTAACTTTCCACCGCATAAGAAGCCGAGTGCGCTTTACAGAAGGAATAGCCAGCGAAAGATTCAATTTGTCGGTATATTTCTTCACTCAACTTTACCGGATGTCCTTTTTGGGCACAGCAGGCAAAGTAATTGTCTTTCACTTTTTGCAAAGCAGCTTTGGAGCGTCCTTTCCCACTCATCGCCCGACGCAGAATATCACCATCGGCCGCGGGTAGCCCTGCATAATGTAAGGCAATTTTTATTACGTCTTCCTGATAGACCATCACCCCATAGGTTTCTCCAAGTTGTTCCTTAAACACCTCATGAAAATACTCGAACTTGTCGGGATGGTTGTGCCTGAAAATGTATTCTTTCATCATACCGGATTGGGCTACACCCGGGCGGATAATGGAGGAAGCGGCTACCAAGGTTTTGTAGTTATCGCATTTCAGACGGCGTAATAATCCGCGCATGGCCGGGCTTTCGATATAAAAGCATCCAATGGTTTTTCCGCGTTCTAAAAACGTATTGGCCTTAGCCTCATTTTTTGATATAGCAGTATCTCGGATATCGACTTTAATCCCCTGATTTTTCTCGATTAGCTTCACACTGTCGTCAATGTGACCGATACCCCGTTGGCTCAGGATGTCAAACTTTTCAAAACCAATATCCTCTGCAATATGCATGTCGAACAACACGATTGGAAATCCTTTCGGAGGCATTTCCAAAGGCGTATAATTCGTAATGGGTTCTTCGGAAATCAAAATACCACAGGAATGCATGCTGCGTTGATTTGGGTATTTTTTGAGCAACATCCCGTATTCCTGCACTAACTTTACTATTGGGGTTTTATCATGTAACGCCATTGGGTTTTTGGCCAATGCATCCAATTCTTCTTTGGGCAGACCAAACACTTTGCCCACTTCCCGGAATATGGAGCGGTATTTAAATTCGACATTGGTTCCGCAAAAAGCGACATGATCGGCACCGTATTTATCAAAAATGTATCGGAGAATGGTATCGCGTTCTTTCCAGGACCAGTCAATGTCAAAATCGGGAGGACTCTTACGGTTCACATTGAGGAAACGTTCAAAATACAAATCCAGTTCAATAGGGCAGATGTCGGTGATGCCGAGGCAGTAACTCACGATACTGTTGGCACCGCTACCCCGACCAATATGCAAAAAGCCCATGCTTGTGCTGTATTGAATGATGTCCCACGTGATCAGAAAATAGCCGCTGAATTCCAATTGGTGAATCACTTTTAATTCTTTTTCCACTCGTGCTGTTGCTTGCGGATTATCGGCACCGTACTTTTTGATTAATCCTTCTTGAGCGAGCTTTGTCAAAAGCTGCCTATCACTTTCCTGACTCCCCGAATAGTATTTTTTGTTTTTGGGTGTTTTAAAGTCAAACTCAAAATGGCATTGATCCATCAGTTTTTGCGTGTTTTCGATTATTTGTGGATATTCCCCAAATTTAGAAAGTAGTTCTTCCAAAGGAATCATTACTTCAGCCGTTTTGCAATAATCATCCATAGTCAATTTGGACAAGATGACATTGGTATCGATAGCTCTCAGGATTTTATGCAAATTGAATTCTCTTTTAGTCCGGAAGGTGACGGATTGCAAAATCACCATTTTGTGAAGCAAAGCATTCCATTCCGGAAGAAACAACTTGGGAAGCTGTTCTGGGGTAATCCCTATATATTCATGGTCTTTTAATTCTGCTGGCTTATTTTCGAAAGGATAAATAATGACAACTTCTTTAAAATCAGGAGCGGATACTGGTAAAAGAGTATTTTCGAAATTATGTTTGGTCAGAAAGCGATTCATTTCGGCTAGCCCATCGGCATTTTTAGCCAAGCCGATATACCGCAGTTGATGGTTGCAGCGAAATTCTATTCCGACGAGTGGTTTAATATTTACTTCTTCGCAGCTTTTTATGAAATCATAAATGCCAGTAACGGTATTAATATCGGTTAATGCCATTGTTTTTACACCACAAATAACAGCCTGCTGGACGAGTTCGGTCAGCGGGATGGTGCCATAACGCAGGGAATGAAAGGAATGACAGTTGAGGTACATGGGGGATAATTATAAGTTATGAGTTATGAGTTGTTGTCCCTCGACTGTGCTCGGGATGACAGTGAGGTTTTGGTTGTGATTTGTTTTTTTTATTTAGAGGATCGTTTTAAAATTTCTGCTTTGTTGTTGGGTTTGAAGCTTGCTCCGGCACACCGCATTACGGCATCAAAACCATACCGACTTTTCATTTTATCCATGGCTTGATACAAAGACAGCATTTCTTCGGTATCCTCAAATAAATTGATTTGATAGGTTCCACGAACCAACCCACTGAAACGAATCCCTATTAAACGGAGTCGCATACGGCGCTGGTATACTTTATCAAATAAATCGGTAACGGATTTAGTCAGCATGTGATCGGCTGAGGTATAGGGTATTTTGCATTGTTTGGTTTCGGTGTCGAAATTGGAATATCTAATTTTGATCACCACAGTGGAAGTCAGCCATTCTTCCGAACGCAACTGAAAAGCCAATTTCTCCACCATTCCGATCAAAATCGATTTCAGTTTTGGAATGTCAATGGTATCCTGAGTAAAAGTATGTTCCGTTGAAATGGATTTCCGCTCCGTATAGGGTTCCACCGGATTGTTATCAATACCGTTTGCTTTCTTCCAAATGTCGATGCCATTCTTGCCAATCATCCGTTGCAATACTTCGGCAGGCATTTCTGAAAGGGTTTGAATCGTACGGATTCCAATTCGCGATAACAGTTGAAAAGTCACATCGCCCACCATGGGTATTTTTTGAATCGAAAGCGGATTTAAAAAAGAGCGTACTTTATTTTCGGGTATTTCCAAATTTCCTTTGGGTTTGGCTTCGCCTGTACCAATTTTGGAAACGGTTTTGTTTATCGATAGCGCAAAGCTTATTGGTAATCCTGTTTCTTTAGTAACGGATTGTGCCAGTTCGTTGGTCCATTTGTAGCCTCCATAAAATTTATCCATACCCGTAATATCAAGGTAAAATTCATCGATACTGGCTTTTTCCACAATTGGTGCTTTTTCTTGGATCACTTCGGTTACGTCATGCGATAATTTGGAGTATAGTTCCATATCGCCTTTCATCACTTTAGCCTGCGGGCAGAGGCGGAGTGCCATTTTAATAGGCATTGCGGAACGCACTCCGAAAGTTCGGGCCTCATAGGAACAAGAAGCGACAACACCACGATCCCCACCACCAATGATCAAAGGGATTCCCTCCAGTTTTGAATTCCCCAGTCTTTCGCAGGACACAAAAAAAGTATCCAAATCCATGTGTACAATTGCTCTTTCCATCTTCTTTCCTTTTTTATACGTTACAAAATTAGTACAGATGATAACAAATTTGATTATATTTGTTGTTACAAATTATAACAAAATATCTATGTCTTTATTTTCCGACAACATCAGGAACCTTAGGGTGCAACAAAAGATTTCGCAGGAAAAGCTGGCTGAGGCATTAGCGATAACCAGAGGCAGGTATGTCAAATATGAAGACGGAACCTCGGAAGCCCCGTATGAAATACTGAAGAAAATAGCCCATTATTATCACATCAGCATTGACCTTTTACTATCTGTGGATGTGCGGAAAATCCCTTTGAACGATTTGTTGCAATTGGAAAATAACAGATTGGTGTTGCCGATTATGGTAGATAATAAGGGAGATAACTTTATTGAAGTCGTTACACAAAAAGTAAAAGCCGGGTATTTAAATGGGTATGCCGATCCGGAATATATTGAAAGTCTACAGCAAATTTCATTGCCGTTTTTGGGCTCAGGCAAGCACAGGGGTTTTCCGGTGGAAGGAGATTCGATGCCACCGCATGAAGATGGTAGCATCATTGTTGGGCGGTATATTGAAAAGTTAGGAGACGTCAAGGATGGCAAGACCTACATACTGATAACCAAAAATGAAGGTATGGTGTACAAGCGATTGAATAAAAACAAAAAGAATGCACTCGTTGTAGCATCAGACAACAGCTTTTATCCCCCTTATGAAGTCAAGGTTTCAGCTATACTTGAGATTTGGGAATACGTATGTAACATTGGACTCACAGATGAAAAACAGCAAGTAACGGAAACGGCAAGTGTGAAAGATATGTTTTTGGAACTGAAGAGGGAAATTAATGATTTGAAAATTAAGCATTAGATGTAGGCTATCCTTAGAAAGGAATACCGAAGTAGGAGACTTTGGTGAGGGGGTGATTGGTTCTTCATCATTCATGACTTTAGTGTGTCTTTTTACTTTGACGTACATAATTAGTCTAATTGCAATTGGTGTTAATTGAGGCAAAAAAATTATAAAGTCCAATGTAAAATGCATAATAAACCTAGTTGTATTTTATCTAAAAAATCCAAAGTGAGGGTATGGATATGCAAATAAAAAGTGCACATTAAGTTAAGCTACATTTTTGTAATTAATTTGATTGTTAAATTCTTCAAATAGTTGCATAATTCAAAGCAGAATGTCTCCTTTTTCTGTTGTACCAAATTTCAATGTATTCAAAGATTTCCAGTTTCATTTGTTCTTTAGAAATCAGTTTGTTTCCATAAATCAATTCAGTTTTCAAGGATTTAAAAAAGCTTTCCGCTACTGCATTGTCCCAACAATTTCCTTTGCGGCTCATACTGCGGGTTATTTTTTTATGGGAATCAAGAACATTTACAAACTTTTTGCTGGCATATTGAACACCTCTGTCGGAATGAAAAATCAAACCTTCCTCAATATTTCGGTTTTTAACCGCCATTTTCCAAGCCTTAAGCGAGGTTTCATCTGTACTCATTCCATCGCTTAAACTCCAACCTATGATTTTTCTATCGTACAAATCCATAATAGTTGTCAGATATACAAATCCCTCTTTGGTTTGAATATAGGTGATATCAGAAACCCAAGCTTTTGAAGGCATTTTTACAATAAAC